>DASTFN010000067.1:0-27244 GCA_035719905.1 Allosphingosinicella sp. | reverse complement strand
CAAGGTTCCTCCCCGGCATTTGCCGGGGAGGGGGACCAGGCGAAGCCTGGTGGAGGGGTTCTTCGGATTCAGCAGAGCCCCTCCACCGCGCTTCGCGCGGTCCCCCTCCCCGCGAAATCGCGGGGAGGAATTTAGTGCTCTACTTCGCGAACAAATTCTTCGGGTCGGCCATGGCCTTGATCTCGAGCGCGTTGCCGGAAGGGTCGAGAAAGAACATCGTCGCCTGCTCGCCGGGCCGGTCCCGGAAGCGGATTGTGGGCTCGATGACGAATTCGGCGCCCGCCGACTTCAGCCGCTCCGCCATCGACTCCCACGCCGCCATGTCCAGCACCGCTCCGAAATGCGGGACCGGCACGTCGTGGCCGTCGACCGGATTGCGGTGCCGCCGCGAACTCATGTCCGGGTCGAGATGGGCGACGATCTGATGGCCGAAGAAATCGAAGTCGATCCACTGGTCGGAGCTGCGCCCCTCCGCGCAGCCGAGCAGCCCGCCGTAGAAGGCGCGGGCGGCGGCAAGGTCGTGGACGGGGAAGGCGAGGTGGAAGGGGGGCAGGGTCATCGCTTTCCCATGTCATTGCCGGTGAGGCGAAGCAATCCGGTCGAGGCTGCGTCTTTCTGGATTGCTTCGTCGCTTCGCTCCTCGCAATGACGGGCCAGTGAAGTCTCTCGCTCTCTCTTTCCTCGCCGGCCTCGCCGCGGCCTGCGGCTTCCAGCCGATCGGACTGTGGCCGCTCACCCTGGCCGCGTTCGCCCTTCTGCTGTGGCTTGTCCGGAGCGCGCCGGGCTTGCGCAGCGCCCTCGCCCGGGGCTGGTGGTTCGGGGTCGGCCATTTCATCCTTGGCCTGAACTGGATCGCCACCGCTTTCACCTACCAGGCCGAGATGCCGCCCTCGCTCGGCTATCTGGCGGTGGTCCTGCTCTCGCTCTACCTCGCCGTCTATCCGGCCGCCGCGGCCGGCCTCGCCTGGCGCTGGGGGCGGAAGAACGACCTTCGCCTCGTCCTCGTCTTCGCCGCCGCCTGGATCGTCACCGAATGGCTTCGGGCCACCTTGTTTACCGGCTTTGCCTGGAACCCGATTGGGGTGGCGATCCTACCCACCTCGATAGCCTATTCGGCTCGCCTGGTCGGGACCTACGGCCTGTCCGGCGCCTCGGCCCTGCTCGCGGGAATGCTTCTTCTCCTCGGCTTGCGGCATTGGCGTCCGGCCGGAGCGATCGCCGGCGGGATCGGGGCGCTGACCGTGGCGGGCTGGCTCGCCGGCGGAGCGGCGCCCGGGCCGGCCGGCCCGCCGCTCCGGATCGTCCAGCCCAATATCGGCCAGCAGGACAAATGGCGCGAAGGTTTCCAGGACGAGAATATGGCGCGCCTGCGCCGCCTCTCGACCTGGGACGGGGCGGAACCGCGGCTGCTGCTCTGGCCCGAGGCCGCGGTGACGAGACCGCTCGAGAACGGCCTTCGCGACCCCGGCCACGTCCTCGAGATGCTCGAGCTTCGCCGCGACGTCGCCGCCATGCTCGGCGCCAGGGATCTGCTCCTCACCGGCGGGGTCACCTGGCGCTCGCCCGACGGCCGCGACATCACCAGCGCCACCAACAGCGTCTTCGCGATCGACAGGTCCGGCCGGATCCTCGCCCGCTACGACAAGGCGCATCTCGTCCCCTATGGCGAATATCTGCCGATGCGGCCGATCCTTTCCTCGCTCGGCCTGTCGCGCCTTGCGCCGGGCGATGTCGACTTCGATCCGGGCCCGGGAGCGCAGACGCTCGATCTTCCCGTCGTCGGCAAGGTCGGCTTCCAGCTCTGCTACGAGATCATCTTCTCGGGCGAGGTCGTCGACCGAGGAAACCGGCCGGCCTTCCTGTTCAACCCCTCCAACGACGCCTGGTTCGGGGCCTGGGGACCGCCCCAGCATCTCGCCCAGGCGCGGCTGCGCGCGCTCGAGGAGGGGCTCCCGGTCCTGCGCGCGACCCCGACCGGGATCTCGGCGGTGATCGACGCCGACGGACGGTTGCTTCACAGCCTGAAGCTGGGCGTCGCGGGAGTCATCGACACGCGGCTGCCGGCGCCCAAGCCGCCGACTCCGTTCGCCCGCCTCGGCAATCTCCTCCCCTTGTTGTTCGCGCTGCTTCTGATCGGACTGGCAATGGTCGCACAGCGCATTGCAGGGCGGCGAAAAGCGGGCTAGGGAGCGCGCATATAAGGATATCTTTATATCCTGCTCTCCCCGCAATCCAGGAAGGCCGGTTTCTCCCGATGCGCAGCAATTACCTCTTTACGTCCGAATCCGTGTCCGAAGGCCATCCCGACAAGGTGTCCGACCAGATTTCCGACGCCGTCGTCGACCTCTTCCTCGCCAAGGATCCGGAGGCGCGGGTCGCCTGCGAGACCCTGGTCACGACCCAGCGCATCGTCATCGGCGGCGAGATCCGCTGCAAGGGCGTCTATGACGAAGAGCAATATGCCGACACCCACGGCTGGGCGCCGGGCGTGCGCGACGAGATCGAGCAGGCCGTCCGCCACGTGATCGAGAAGATCGGCTACGAGCAGGACGGCTTCCACTGGCAGACGGCGAGCTTCGAGAACCATCTCCACGGCCAGTCGGCGCATATCGCGCAGGGCGTCGACGAGAGCGGCAACAAGGACGAGGGCGCCGGCGACCAGGGCATCATGTTCGGCTACGCGACGGACGAGACCCCGGACCTGCTGCCGGCGACGCTTTATTATTCGCACCGCATCCTCGAGCGGCTCGCCGCCGACCGTCACAGCGGCGCCGCCCCCTTCCTCCTGCCCGACGCGAAGAGCCAGGTGACCCTTCAATATGAGGATGGCGAGCCGGTCCGGGCGACCGCTTTGGTCGTCTCGACCCAGCACGCGCCGGGCTATTGCGACGACGGCCGGGAGGGCTCCGATCCGGCCCGCTACAAGGCGCTTCGCGACTATGTCGTCGGCGTGTTCCATGACGTGCTTCCGGACGGCTTCATCACCGACGAGACCAAGATCTACGTCAATCCGACCGGCCGGTTCGAGATTGGCGGCCCGGACGGCGACGCCGGCCTGACCGGGCGCAAGATCATCGTCGACACCTATGGCGGCGCCGCCCCGCACGGCGGCGGCGCGTTCAGCGGCAAGGACCCGACCAAGGTCGACCGCTCGGCCGCCTATATCGCGCGCTACCTCGCCAAGAATATCGTCGCCGCCGGCCTCGCCAGGCGCTGCACCATCCAGCTGTCCTACGCGATCGGTATAGCCGAGCCGCTGTCGCTCTACGTCGACCTCCACGGCACCGAGACCGACGGAGTGACCGCGGAGCGGCTCGAGCAGGTGCTTCCGTCGCTGGTCCGGCTGACGCCCAAGGGCATCCGCACCCATCTCAGCCTCAACAAGCCGATCTATCTGGCGACCGCGGCCTACGGCCATTTCGGCCGCCAGCCCGAGGGCGATCTGTTCACCTGGGAGCGGACCGACCTCGCCGACAAGCTGAAGGCCGCGCTGTAGACCTGCTGAACTCTCTGACTCGGCTCATCCAGGCGACCGCGGCTCGAGTGGCGGGGCGACGGGTGGCGCCGGGCTGGCTTGAGCTGTCGCCTTTCACCACGGCCTAAAAGAAGATTGGCTCGCACAAAGATCACAAAGGCACAAAGAGTCCGCGAAGCGGCTTATCCAAGGCCAACCTGAAAAGGCTGCAACGTCGGCGCTCACGAGGCCCTTTGTGCCTTTGTGATCTTTGTGCGAATCATATTCGGCCTTCGGCCGAGGCACGAAGCTTGCCGACCTGACAGAAGTCAGAGGCGGCGCGCGGCTCGCCTTGCTTTTCGATAAGCGCCTGTTATCTTTGCGCGAAATCCGGGGGGTGAGATGAGGTTTCTGGCGAAGGCGGCCGCGCTGGCGGCGATGATGCTCTGCCTCGGCGTGGCGCAGGCCCAGGGGCCGCGGACGATCGAGCTTCCGGCCAAGGCGGCGTTCAAGCACCGGCATTCGAAGGTCCAGCTGCCGCCCGTCCTCGCCGGCCTGCCCCGCACCATGGCGGCGGAATATGAGGCGGACCAGCTCGACACGACGTCGGAATATGCGACACCGGACTTCAGCGAGGCCTACACCGTCTACATCTATCGCAACGTAGCCGGCGGACTTCCAGTCTGGTTCGACCGCGCGCGCTGGATGCTCGAGCAGCGTGCCACGCTCGGCGACCCGGCCCTGAACGCCGCGGGGGCGTTCGTGCCGCCGGGGCGCACCAATGCCAGCGGGATGCTCGCCAGCTATGCCGTCACCGGCAAGGGCTATAAGAGCACCGGCATCGCCCTGGTCCCGGTCGGCGAATGGCTGGTCAAGATCCGGGCCTCCTCGCGCACTCTGACTCCGAGCGAGCTCGAGGCGCGAATGAAGTCGGCCCTGGCGGAAATCGCCTGGCCGAAGAAGATGGCGCCGGCGCCCGGGGCCGCTCCAATCCTCCCCTGCGCGACCGGCCTCGCCCTGACCGGCGACGCGAAGCCGGCCGAGAAGGACGAATCGAGCGGCGCCGCAATGCTGGTCGGAGCCCTGCTCGGCCAGGTCGGCGCGACCCGGGAAGCGCCCGGGAAGGCCGCTCCGCCGCCGGCGACGCATTGGTGCCGCGACTCGATCGAGCTTGCCGGCGCCGCCGTCTACCGGGCCGACGAGCAGGCCGACGGCTATCTCATCGCCCTCGGCGACGCCGGCCGAGCGGTTAGCGCCGGACGCAATGGCGGCGATGTCCTCCTCGACTCGGCGGAAGAGAAGAAGGCCGGCGGCGACCGCTACGAGGTGCGGTTGATCTTCCTCGCGCAGACGATGACGTCCCGGCTTCTGGACCGGCTGCCGCCGCCGGCGCAGGCGCTCGCCATCGTCGAGGAGGGCCGCTTCGCGACCTCCTTCGGCACCTGGGGCAAGGGCAAGGGGCAGCTTACGATCGGCCCGGACGCGCTCCAGTGACGAGGTCCGCGAAGGTGCGGCTGCTGGATCTGAAGATGCATAGGATGCGCGCGTTCGCGGTCGCCGGGATGGTCCTGGCACTGCTCGCACCGATCACCGCGCCGGCGCGGCCGAAAACGCCTGCCCCGGCGCCGGCCGTTTCGTCCGCCGAGCAGGCGCAATTGCGGGAGGTCGCGCGACGCGGCGCGCTGCTTTACGCTTACGACCAGGCGGCCTGGCACGGCACCGACGATTTGGTGGCCAAGCTGCCCGACTTTCAAAACCGGGTCGGAGGATGGATCGTCGACGGCCCGGCGGAGGCCCCCGAGCTGGTCTTCTTCGACAAGGAGGGCAAGCGCGCCGTCTATGTGGCCCGCTTCCGCGCCGGCAAGCTGGTTTCGGGCGAGGTCGCCGGCGCCGGCGCGGGCGAGCTCAGCGCGCCGCGCCGGCAGCTCATCGCGGCGCGCGCAGCGGCCGTCGAGGCGCTGGCCGCGTCCGATACAAGAGGTTGCTCCGAAGCTCCGATGAACAGCGTCGTGCTCCCGCCGGCGGCGCCCGGCGAGCCGACCCTCGTCTACGTCCTGACTCCTCAGCGAGCGATGGACGCCTTCCCGTTCGGCGGCCATTTCCTGATCCCGGTCGACGCATCGGGCCGCGCCGGGCCGATAAGGCGCTTCACCAAGACGTGCGTGGAGATCAGCCTGGCGGGCGCCCGCAAGGGGGAAAAGCTGGCGGCTCTCGGAATCGTCCATCTCCTCGACCCAGTGCCGACGGAGATCCACGTTTTTACTTCCCTCGCGGCCCATCTGCCGGTCACGGTCGGCACCAGCGACGGACGCACCTGGTGGGTCGACGGCACCGCCATCCGCCTTATCGGCAAGGGCGCGCGCTAGGCCTCGACGCAGCGCATTTTGTAGACCCGCCCGCCGCGCGCCAGCGTTCCGAGCGCCGGGCGGCCCCGCAGCCGAGGCCGGAAGACGGCGCGCAGCTTCGCCTCGTAGCGAGTCGCGTTCGGGTCGGTGAGGTCGAGCCACAGATAGCGGCTGTCGACCCAGCTCTGTGCGACGGGGGCGGGTCTTCCGTCGAGCCGAGCGCCGGCGATGGCCGGGCCGGCGCCGTGGCCGATGACCAGATCGAGCGTCGGCCCGGCGCCGCTGGCCGGCCGGCAAGTCAGGCCGCTCGTCGCGAGCGCGGCGCCGGGCGCGGCGAGGAAGAGCAGGGCGACAATGTGGGGGAGTTTCATCGAGGCGCCTCTTGGATGTTCGGACGGCCGGCATTAGGCGCCTCCAGGTGAACGATCCCACTACCATCCGCCGTCTCTACGGACGCCGCTCCGGCCACAAGCTTCGCCAGGGGCAGGAGGCCTTGCTGGAGCGGCTGCTGCCGGCGGTGAGCGTGCCCGAGGAAGGGCCGGTCACGTCGGAAGCGCTGTTCGGCGATTCCCGCCCGCTCCATTTCGAGATCGGCTTCGGCTCCGGCGAGCATCTCGCCTATCGGGCCGATCTCCTGCCCGACCACGGCTTGATCGGCGCCGAACCGTTCCTCAACGGAGTCGTCGGGGCGCTCCAGCATATCCGCGACCGGCGGCTGGCCAACGTCCGGCTCCACATGGGCGACGCGCTCGACGTCCTGGAGCGGGTTCCGGACGGGGCTTTGACGATGGTCTATCTGCTCCATCCCGATCCCTGGCCGAAGGCTCGGCACGCCAAGAGGCGGATGGTCAACCCCGGCCCGCTCGACCTCATCGCCGCCAAGCTCAGGCCCGGGGGCGAGTTCCGGCTCGGCACCGACGACCCGACCTATTGCCGCTGGTCGATGATGGTGATGAACGGCCGCCGCGATTTCGAGTGGCTGGCCGAGAGCGCCCAGGACTTCCTCACCCGCCCCGGCGGCTGGCCGGAGACGCGCTACGAGGCCAAGGCGAGGCGCAAGGGCCACGAAGTCTGGTACTTCCGCTACCGGCGGGTGTAGCTTCGGCCGTTCCCCTGAAGTCAGGGTTCAGCTCCGAGTCCGTCCAGACGTCGGATGTGGGACAGACGCTTTTGCCTGCTCCCCGGCGCCTCGGCGCCAATTTCAAAGAGAAGGCGCAAAGGCGCAAAGGCGCGACGTAGTGAGCCCCCTTTTCTACGTCGCGCCTTCCCTCAAAAATCCAGGGCCTGCGGCCGTCGAGGAGATTCGCTCGATGCGACGCCTACCACCGCCGGTGCGGCTGCCACCCTGGATGCCGAAACCAGTCCAACATGGCGGGGGTAACCGGTAAGGGGAATCCGATGCGCCGTTTCCTCGTCCCTCTTTTGCTCCTCCTGGCCGGGGAAGGTGCCGCTCTCGCCTGCTCGTGCATCAGGCCGCCGACCGATCCGGCGGAGCGGCGGGCGCATGCGCGGGAGGTGGCGCGGGGCGCGCTTGCACTCGTCGAGGTGGAGCTGGTCGCACCTTATGATAGCCGGCTGGGCGGCGAGCGGCTTCGGGTCCGCCGCACCCTGGCGGGCCGGGCGCCCGCAATCTTCGAGGTCGAGCGTCCACGCCCGCCGAGCAGCGCCGCGTGCGACGTCGAGTTTGCGCGCGGGACGCGGACCTGGGTCGTGCTCTACGCGCCGCGCTACAGCGTCCGGAAGGTCGTCTACCGGGTCTCGGCCTCGTGCACCGGCTACATGCTCGCCGGCGCCGCCTTCCGGGCCGAGCTCGCAGCGCAGATGCGCCGCCGCCGCTAGCGCGCCGGAGTCAGCTTGAGCAGCCGGCCGCCCGCTTCGTCCTCGAGCAGATAGACCGAGCCGCCCGGGCCCTGCTCGACCTCGCGGATGCGCTTGCCCATGTCCCAGCGCTCCGCCTCGCGGGCATTGGTGCCGTCGACGTCGACCCGGATCAGGGCCTTGCTCGACAGGCCGGCGACGAGGATGTCGCCGCGCCAGCCGGGGAAAGCCGAGCCCGAATAGAAGATCATGTCGCCGGGCGAGATGACCGGGGTCCACCACATTTTGGGCGCCGCGAATTCGGGGCGGGTGGAGTGATCGGGTATGTCCTTGCCGTCATAATGATCGCCGTTGGAGACGATCGGGTAGCCGTAATTCCTGCCGCGCTCGACCAGGTTCAGCTCGTCGCCGCCCTTCGGGCCCATCTCGATGTTCCACAGCCGGCCCGAGCCGTCGAAGGCGAGGCCGAGCGGGTTGCGGTGGCCCAATGACCAGATCTGGGCGGTGGCCCCGCCCCGGCTCGCGAACGGATTGTCGGAGGGCACGGTGCCGTCGTCGTTGAGCCGGACGATCTTGCCGAGCGTTGCGCTCATGTCCTGGGCGGGGGTGAATTCCTGGCGCTCGCCGTTGGAGATGTAGAGCTTGCCGTCGGGCCCGAAGGCGATCCGGTGGCCGTAATGGCCGCGGCCGCTCAGCTTCGGGGTCTGGCGATAGATGATCTGCAGGCCTTCGAGCCGCGGCCGGTTGCCGTCCTCGAGGAAGCGCGCCCGGCCGACGACCGCGCCGCGATTGCCGCCTTCGCCGGCTTCGACCCAGCTCAGATAGACCAGCCGGTTCCGGGCGAATTGCGGGTGCAGGACGACGTCGCCGAAGCCGCCCTGGCCGCCATAATCGACCGCCGGCGCGCCGGCGACGTTGCCGACCCGGCCGGTGTCGCTCCACAGCAATTTCAGCTTGCCTTTCTTCTCGGTGATCAGGGCGCGCGGGCCGGGGCCGGGCAGGAAGGCCATCGCCCAGGGCTCGTCGAAGGTGGCGATCGGGCGGACCTCGAAAGGCCGGCCCGAGCCGCCGGCCTGGGCCGCGGCCTCGGCGTTGCTCTCCGCAGCCTCGCCTCCGGAGGCGCTGCAGGCGGCAAGGAGGAGGAGGGGGATCAGGCTTCGCATGAGGGTCTCCTTGGGCGGGTCGGAAGGCTCATCGGAAGTTTAATAAGTTTCACAAGTTTCAGCTTCCATAGATCAGAAAACTTCCGCGCTGAACCATTTGCGGGGGCCGACGGGCCGCAGTGGACGATCTGCACACGACACGCCAGTTTTCGGCCCGGAGGGGAGAGATTGACGGCGCGCTTTCGGCGCGGACAGGTGCCCGGACTCGCTCGGCTTACGGCTTGAAACATTCGTCCAATCTCCCTTCCGCTCGCCCGCTGCCGCATCGACTCGGTTGAGGGCTATCGAACATAACATGAACGCAACTTGTGATGAAGCGCCGCAGGCGACAAAAGCCATCCCTCCGCGTTTGAGTCCCGCCGCCGTGTGCGTGGGCAATGCCAGGAAGCAGGCTGAAAGTGGCAGACAAAGCATTCGGTAACCGACAGGCGGGCGTGCTCTGCAATCTCGCCCACCAGAAAAGGCTCGATCTGATCGCCGAAGGGCTTCCGGTCGTTCGAAACAGCGCCTTGAGCTTCTGGGCCGCGGCTGAGAGGCTTGGCTCCGTGAGCCGGGAAGCCCGTGTTCTGGAGGGGTTTGCGGAGGAAGAGGCGAGCAAGGCCCTGATCCTCATGGACATCGTACGGTGCCCGCAACGGCGGGCCGACCGGCGTATCGGCGCGATGGTGAAGACCTTCTACGATCACCTTGGTCGCCTGATCTATGTTGATGCCCAGCTCTGGCGGCCGGTGAATTTCAGTCAATTACGGACTTATGTCGACGAGGCTCGCAAAGGGCATTGTCTCGATGGCTATGCTGGCGAGCTGATCGTCCCTAACTGGAACCGGTACAGTCGCGAGAGCGCCATCTACACGGATATCGAGGTCCATGAAGATGGCCAACCGCGCTGGAACGACCCCGCGCATTACGATGGCTTGATCGCGTCGTCCCGGCCGCCCGTGCTTGATCTCGTCGACGCCATGCATTTCCTGGGTTTGTTCGATCGCCGCGGCCTGCACGCGGTGAGCGAAATCTGGGGCGCTTTCGAATTCACGGACGAACAGCATTTTGATGATTCGAGGCGGCTGACGCGCTTGTTGTTCGAAGCTCTGGAGCAGCGGTCACTATTCCTGGACGGAGCGACGGACGATCACGCCAGAAAATTGATCAACCATTGGCAGATGCCGATGTACAATCTGGATTTCAAAGAAATCCCGGTTCCGATCGAGGACCTCAAAGCGGAACGTGAAGCCGCCTTCTGGCATGAGGCTGGCTATCATCCAGCCTATGGCTGAGGGCGTTGCCCGCCCATCGTGGCCGGTGCTAGTTCCGCTCTTTCGATGCCATGGCCAGAACCCACTGATTCGCCGCTCTTCCGAAAGGTGCGATCGAACGAATTGCCACATCCGACGAGCGCCGTATTCGATCCCCAATTGTGGCGGGATGCAGCTTCCGCGTTGGTCGACCCCAGCCCCCGCGACCAATCTCTCAAAGCGGCCGCGATCTATTTCGGCCGCGAGATCACCTCGTTGCGCGCGGTCGCCGCGGACAAGCTGGTGTCCGGCCTATCCAAGCCTCGTGCGATCCGGCTGCTTGCGGCGATAGCGAACCAGCAATTCCTCACCTTGCGTGAGAGGGCACTCAAACAGGCCAGGCCGGCCAGGCGAAATGAGCCGGTCCATCTGGAACAGCTGAATCAGCGATTGGTGCCGGGCGCGTCAGGCCAGGAAATGACGGCCGACGATTCACTTGCCTATCTGGTGGATTCCCTGCCTCACTGGCTTCACCACATCCAGGCAATCCCCGACGATGCGGAAGGACCGGAGCCGAAGGACGGCCAGCAATTCGCCGCCCGCGCCATTGCGATTGCGTCCGTCGAGCACTCTCTCAAACAATTGTGGCATGGCGCCCTTTGGGAGGAAAACCGCCTGCGGGTCGAGGGCGACTCGATAATCGAAGAGCCAACAAATCGTGATTTGATGAAGCGGTGGTTCGTCTGGGACATGCGCCAATCGGCACTTCTGGCGTGGGAGCACCAGATCGACGCCGGGGCCGCCATGGTCGCGGGGGATGCATTGGCGGCCGTCGTTCCCGCGATCGGGAAAACGGTCGTGAAGATCGAATGGCCGAAAGGAGGGCGCCGCCGCTTCGTGATCGGACCAGCCCGCGGCGACCGCCCCGAGCAGAGGTCGCACGTAAGCGAAAGGGAGATGCTTGAAAGGCTCTATACGGGCCTTTTCCTCGACGAGCCGCTTCCGCGCACCGGTCCGTTCAACTTCACCTGCCGGGAGCTGAACTCGGCGTGGTGGGTCTTGTGCGATCTGGCCCGCCTGGCCGCGGTCGACCTCGGCAAGCCATGGATGCCGAACGATCGTGCCGTCGGCAGGTTTGCCCTGGCGGTGGGCGCCGACGAATTGGCACGCGTTCTTTCGGAATGCCTCGAGATTGAAACCGAGCGCGCCGGTGCGATCCTGGAACTGTTCACTTGCGACCCCTCGGACTCCAAGGCCCTTTTCGCGAAAAGCTTCTGGTCGATGCCGCTTCTGCCGGGCGCGAGCGGCGACCGCCGCTACATAATCCTGGCGCCACTGCTGACCGGTTCCCCGCTCAAGAGAGTGGAAGCATGGATGGAGCGCGGCGGTATCTCTGACAATTCAGGCGTCAAGGGGCGGGGCAAGCCCTTCGAAGCTTACGTTCGCAAGGATCTGACGGAGGCCCTTCAGGAAAACGGGATTTTGAAGGACCATCGCGTTTATCCCAATTCGATCAAGCGGAAGGGGAATTCGGAGGAAATCGATCTCCTCATCAGGATAGGCCGGTCTCTCATCGTCGGCGAAGTGAAGTGCTTCGTGTCCCCTAGCGAACCCTTGGAGAAGCACAATTATCTCCGTGCGCTCGCAAGGGCCGTGAAGCAGGCGGCGTCCAAGCGGGATTGGGTTGCCGCCAATCTCGCGAGGGTCGCGCAGCTCATGGGCTGCGGCAATGCGACCGAAGTCCCCTCCCTAACCCTTCATCCGCTCGTTGTTCTGAATCAAGGCTTTGGCTTCGGGCTGGTGCGGGACGGGGTGCCCATCGTGGATTTACACTATCTGCGTCTGCTCCTCGGGGACGGCAGCTATCAAGGAGAGACGCGGTTCGAGCGCGACGTCGGAATGTTCTACCACTCAGTGAAGCTATACGACAGCCTCACGAGTTTCGAGCGCCGGCTCGAGGCATTGTTGGGCGAACCGCCGCCGCTCCAAAGATATAGCGCCGCCGTGGGATGGCGACGTCAGCCGTTTCCCACATCGAACGGCAGGCCGTTCTTCATCGAGATGCCGACTCTGGTGCAAATGCCGGCCGACCTGGACGCGGTGGAGCGCCTGGATCGGTTCGTCAGAGCGCACCGCGACACGGCGTCCCGGATTTGACAACGGATCCGACAAAGCCGCTCGGTGCGCGACCATTCGTCCCGATCCGTCGGGCGGGGACTAAGTTGCTCCGGGCGGCTTTCCGGCTCTGTCCTAATATGAGGAGGCTCCTCCCCGAAAAGGAGGCGGCCTTTGCTTTGCGCGGCCGCGGCGATAGCGCTATCGCCCCGTGGACGAGAGGATCGCATGACGGATATTTTCGGTTCGAACCCGTTCGAGATCGTCCCCCATCTCGTCGCGCTCGTCGTCGCCTATCTGCTCGCCCTGCCGGTCGGCTGGAACCGCGAGAAGGAGGAGCGCAGCGCCGGGCTGCGGACCTTCCCTTTGGTCGCGGTGGCGGCCTGCGGGTTCGTCCAGGCGGCGGAGGGGCTTACCGCCGAGCATCCCGAGGCGATGGCCCGGATCGTCGAGGGGATCATCACCGGCATGGGCTTCATCGGCGGCGGCGCGATCCTCAGGCTCAAGGACAGCGTCAAGGGCACCGCCACCGCCGCCAGCCTGTGGGCGACGGGCGCGATGGGGACGGCGGTCGGGCTGGGCAGCTACGACGTGGCGCTGGTGCTGTCGCTGATTACGCTCCTGACCTTGTGGGTGCTCTCGCCGCTCAAGACCGAGCTGGTGGAGGAGCCGGACGGGGAGGATTCTCGCGAGGGCGGGACCAAGGCCGAGGCGGGCGATTAGGGACGAGGGATGAGCCGAACCGACATGTCCACGGATGAGCCGCACGAGCTTCGCGGCGCCAGGCTGGAAGAGCTTTGGCGCCTCGACGAAGCCGCGCAAGCCTATGACGCCGCTTTGGCCTCGAACCCCGACAGCCGGGCGGCGGTGGACGGCCGAGCCCGGGTCGCGCTTCGGCGCAAGGAGCCCGAGGCCGTCGCTTATTGCCGCCGGGCCGTAGCGGTTCGAGCGGACGATCCGGAGCTGCAGCTGCAGATGATCCTGAGCGTCGCGGTCGAGCTTGGCGAGGACGCCATTCCCCTTCTCCACGACTTCGTGCTTCGCCACCCGCAGGCGACGACCGCCCAGGAGCGCCTGGCGGAGATGCGCACCGAGGCCGGCGAAGGCGAGGCCTTCGCCGACGCTTATGTGGCGGCGCTGCGCCAGCGTCCCCGGGACAGGGCGCTCCAGCTTTCCTATGCGATGAGCCTCGCCCGGGCGGGACATCCGCAGCGGGCGCTGGAAGCGATCGAGGCGGCGCGCGGCCTGTTCGGCGACGACCGCGACTTCATGCTCCTGGAAGCCTTCGTCGCGACCCATGAGGGCCTTGCCGACCGCGCCGGAGCGCTGCTCGACCGGCTCGACGACCGTCCCGACACCCAGCTTGCCCGAGGCCAGCATTGCCTTCAGACGGGCCGGCCGGAGGAGGCTCAAAGGTTCCTCGAGGCCGGGGTCCAGGCGAACCCGGCCAACCTCATGATCTGGGCGGTGCTGGCGGTGGCGTGGCGGCTCACCGGGGATGCAAGGCATTCCTGGCTGTGCGGGCAGCCCGGCCTCTACAGCCGCCACGACCTCGGCCTGAGCGCGGCGGAGCTGACCCGCCTCGCCGCCGTCCTTCGCGAGCTGCACAGCGCGCGCTTTCATCCCGTCGGCCAGTCGCTCAGGGGCGGAACGCAAACCCGCGGAAGCCTCCTGACCCGGCCCGAGCCGGAGATCGCGGCGCTCGCCAAGGCGATCGGAGACGCCGTCCGCCGCCACGTCGCCAATCTTCCACCGGCGGATCCCCGCCATCCTCTGCTTCGCCACCGCAACTCGACCCTGTCGCTCGGCGGCAGCTGGTCCGTCAGGCTCGCCGACGGCGGCTTCCATGTCGCCCACGTCCATCCCGGCGGAGTGATCAGCTCGGCCTGCTACATCAGCCTTCCGGAAAGGCTCGGCGAGGAGGATGCCAAGGAGGGTTGGCTCGAGATCGGACGTCCACCGCCGGAGCTCAAGGTCGACCTCGAGCCGCTCAGGCTGGAGGAGCCCCGGCCGGGCAAGCTGGTCCTCTTCCCCAGCTACGTCTTCCACGGCACCCGCCCCTTCGGCGCCGGCGAGCGGCTCTCGGTCGCCTTCGACGTCGTCGCCCGGCGCTGAAAAGCGCCCGTAGGCGCTTCGTGGCGGCTTGCTACTTCCCGCCGCCGCGCCTATATGGCCATCACCTTCCTCGACATCGTTAGACGTTGAGGCTGGTCCCGGGGACGGGGCCGGCGCCGGAGGATATTGGCTTTCATGGAGCGCGTGTGGCGGATCTCGACGAAGTGACCAGGCTGATCGAGCCGGCGGCTGAGGCCGAGGGGCTGGCGCTGGTGCGGGTCAAGATGATCGGCGGGACTTCGGATCCGACGCTGCAGGTGATGGCGGAGCGGCCGGATACGAGGCAGCTTACGCTCGAGGATTGCGCCCGGCTGTCGCGGCGGGTGTCGGAGCTGCTCGACGAGGCCGATCCGATCGAGCACGCCTATCGGCTCGAAGTGAGCTCTCCCGGGATCGACCGGCCGCTCACCCGCCTGAAGGATTATGACGACTGGAAGGGGCACGAGGCCCGGATCGTGCTCGCCGAGAAGCTCGAGGGACGCAAGGTGTTCGCCGGCGCGCTTTCGGGAACTGAAGGAGACAAGGTGCTGGTCGATGTGCAGGGGCTCGGCCCGACCGGGCTGCCGTTCGCGGCGATCCAGTCGGCCAAGCTGGTCATGACCGACAGGCTCATCAAGGCGACCGCGCCGCTCAGCGTGGACGGCGCCGACGAAATCGAACCGATCGAAGAAACAGAGGAAGACTGATATGGCTACCACCGCCCCGGGCGCTCCCGGCGCCGTTTCCGCCAACAAGGCCGAACTGCTCGCCATCGCCGATGCGGTCGCGCGCGAGAAACTGATCGACAAGGCGATCGTCATCGAGGCGATGGAGGACGCGATCCAGCGCGCCGCCCGTGCCCGCTACGGCGCCGAGAACGACATCCGCGCCAAGCTCGATCCGGTCTCCGGCGACCTTCGCCTGTGGCGGGTGGTCGAGGTGTGCGAGGCGGTCGACGATTATTTCAAGCAGGTCAGCCTCGACGACGCCCAGAAGCTCCAGCCGGGCGCGGTGGTCGGCGATTATATCGTCGATCCGCTGCCGCCGATCGAGTTCGGCCGGATCGCCGCCCAGGCCGCCAAGCAGGTCATCTTCCAGAAGGTCCGCGACGCCGAGCGCGAGCGCCAATATGAGGAGTTCAAGGAGCGGGCCGGCGAGATCATCACCGGGGTCGTGAAACGGGTCGAGTTCGGCCACGTCGTCGTCGACCTCGGCCGGGCCGAGGGCGTCATCCGCCGCGACCAGCAGATCCCGCGCGAGGTCGTCCGGGTCGGCGACCGGGTGCGCTCGCTGATCCTCAGCGTTCGCCGCGAGAATAGGGGGCCGCAGATTTTCCTCAGCCGCGCCCATCCCGATTTCATGAAGAAGCTGTTCGCCCAGGAAGTCCCCGAGATTTACGACGGCATCATCGAGATCAAGGCGGCGGCGCGCGATCCGGGCAGCCGGGCCAAGATCGGCGTGATCAGCTACGACAGCTCGATCGACCCGGTCGGCGCCTGCGTCGGAATGAAGGGCTCGCGGGTCCAGGCGGTCGTCCAGGAGCTCCAGGGCGAGAAGATCGACATCATCCCCTGGTCCGAGGACCTCGCCACCTTCGTCGTCAACGGCCTTCAGCCGGCGACGGTCAGCCGGGTCGTCATCGACGAGGAGGAGAGCCGGATCGAAGTGGTGGTCCCCGACGACCAGCTCAGCCTCGCCATCGGCCGCCGCGGTCAGAACGTCCGGCTCGCCTCGCAGCTGACCGGCTCGGCGATCGACATCATGACCGAGGCGGACGCGAGCGAGAAGCGCCAGCGCGAGTTCATCGAGCGGTCCGAGCTGTTCCAGAAGGAGCTCGACGTCGACGAGACGCTCGCCCAGCTGCTCGTCGCCGAGGGCTTCGGAGCGCTCGAGGAGGTCGCTTATGTCGAATTGGACGAGCTCGCCTCGATCGAGGGCTTCGACGACGAGCTCGCCACCGAGCTCCAGAGCCGCGCCGCCGAGGCGCTCGAGCGGCGCGAGGAAGCGTCGCGCGAGGAGCGCCGAGCCATGGGCGTGTCGGACGAGCTGGCCGAAATGCCCTACCTCACCGAGGCCATGCTGGTGACTCTCGGCAAGGCGAACATCAAGACGCTCGACGATCTCGCCGACCTCGCCACCGACGAGCTCGTCCAGAAGAAGCGGCCCGAGCAGCGCCGTCAGCGCGAGAGCAACCGGCCCGAGGACAAAGGCGGGATCCTCGCCGAATATGGCCTCAGCGACGAGCAGGGCAATGAGATCATCATGGCCGCCCGGGCGCATTGGTTCGAGGATGAAGGGGAGGACGCGGTTGCGGAATCCTCCCAATGAGACCCTAGCGAAGAGCAAGGGAAGGACGCGTAGCTCTCTCCACTCCCTGCCAAGGGAGGGGAGGCACGTCCCCGAGCGCAAGTGCATCCTTTCCGGAGGGCACGATGCCCGCGACAATCTGATCCGCCTCGCCCTCTCCCCCGAGGGCGACGTGCTTCCCGACGTGCGCGCCAAGGCGCCCGGACGCGGCGCCTGGATCGGGGTCGGTCGCGAGGCGCTCGAAGCCGCCCGGGCCAAAGGGAAATTGCGCGGCGCCCTCGCCCGGGCCTTCAAGGGCGCTCCGCTCTCCATTCCCGAGGATCTGGGCGAGCGGATCGAGGCGGCGTTGCGCCAGGCGGCGCTCGACCGGCTCGGCCTCGAGGCCCGGTCGGGGACCCTGCTGACCGGCTCCGAGCGCATCGAGAATGCCGCCCGCAAGGGCGAGGTCCACCTCCTCCTCCACGCCGCCGATGCGGGGGAGGACGGCAACCGCAAGCTGGACCAGGCTTGGCGGGTCGGTGAAGGCCGTCCCCAAGGTCTGGTGATTCCAGCCGAAAGGGCCATATTGTCGTTGGCGCTCGGGCGCCAGAATGTGGTACATATCGCAATAATTGATCGTGCCGCCGCCGCGCGTGTCGAGCATGCGCTCGGGCGCTGGCGCGCTTTTATCGGATCCGAAGCTGGGCTAAGCGCCGCCGCGGCGGGCACGCCGGACGCGTCGGCTGGGAATGTGAGCGAAGGAAAATAATGAGCGAGACGTCAGATAAGCCGAAGCTCGGAGCGCGCGCCCCGCTGGGCCTGAAGCGCACCGTCGAGACCGGCAAGGTCAAGCAGAGCTTCAGCCACGGCCGCTCGAACACGGTCGTGGTCGAGGTCAAGAAGCGCCGGATCCTCGGGCCCCATTCCGCCCAGGAGGCCGCTCCCGCGCCCGCTCCCGAAGCGCCCAAGCCGGCCGCTCCCGCCACGCCGCCGCCGGCCGCCGCCCGCCCCGCCCCGCCGCCGCGGCCCGTCAACGACGCCACGACGCGGCGCGAGCTCCAGGACAAATTGCTCCGCGAGGCCGAGGAATCGCGCCTCACCGCGCTCGAGGAAGCGCGCCGGCGCGAGGACAAGCAGGCCGCCGAGGCGACCGAGGAAGAGAAGCGCCGCGCCGAGGAGAATCGCCGCGCCGAGGAAGAGCGGGTCGAGGCCGCCCGCCTCGCCGCCGAGGAAGAGGCGCGCCGCGCCGCCGAGCCGGCGGCTACCGCCGAAACCGCTCCGGCGCCGGCCGCCGAGGACGAGGACGAGGACCGTCGCCCGGCCCACGCCCGTCCCAAGGGGCACCATGCCCCGGCGCCCAAGCGCCCCGAGCCGGCCCGCCCGGTCCGCGGCCGCGACGACCGCCGCCACGCCGGCAAGCTCACCGTCACCCGCGCCCTCTCGGGCGAGGACGACAGCCGGGCCCGGAGCCTCGCCGCCCTGCGCCGTTCGCGGGAGAAGGAGAAGAGGGCCCACCAGCAATCGGGTCCGTCCGCCAAGCAGGTGCGCGACGTCGTCGTCCCCGAGGCGATCACCGTCCAGGAGCTCGCCAACCGGATGGCCGAGCGCGGCGCCGATCTCGTCAAAGCCCTGTTCAAGATGGGCACTCCGGTGACGATCACCGAGACGATCGACCAGGACACGGCCGAGCTGCTCATCGAGGAATTCGGCCACCGCATGGTCCGGGTCAGCGAAAGCGACGCCGACATCCAGACCGAGACCGACGTCGATCCCGAGGAGACCCTTCAGCCGCGGCCGCCGGTGGTGACGATCATGGGCCATGTCGACCATGGCAAGACGTCGCTGCTCGACGCGATCCGCGGCGCCAACGTCGTCTCCGGCGAGGCGGGCGGGATCACCCAGCATATCGGCGCCTATCAGGTGGCCCAGCCCGACAAGTCGAAGATCACCTTCCTCGACACTCCGGGCCACGAGGCCTTCACCGAGATGCGCGCCCGCGGCGCCAACGTCACCGACATCGTCGTCCTGGTGGTGGCGGCCGACGACGGCCTGAAGCCGCAGACGGTGGAGGCGATCAACCACACCAAGGCCGCCGGCGTGCCGATGATCGTCGCGATCAACAAGATCGACAAGCCGGGCGCCAATGCCCAGAAGGTCCGCGAGGAGCTTCTCCAGCACGAGATCCTCGTCGAGGACATGGGCGGCGAGGTCCAGGACGTCGAAGTCTCGGCGCTCAAGAAGACCAATCTCGACGGGCTTCTCGAAGCCATTTCGCTGCAGGCCGAATTGCTCGAGCTGAAGGCCAATCCGGACCGCTCCGCCGAAGGGGCGGTGGTCGAGGCCAAGCTCGACAAGGGCCGCGGCCCGCTCGCCACCGTGCTCGTCCAGCGCGGCACCCTGAGGGTCGGCGACGTCTTCGTGGTCGGCGCCGTCCCGGGCAAGGTCCGGGCGATGATCGACGACAAAGGCAAGCAGGTGAAGGAAGCCGGCCCGTCCGTCCCGGTCGAGGTGCTCGGCCTCTCCGGAGTGCCGTCGGCGGGCGACACGCTCACCGTCGTCGAGAACGAGGCCCGCGCCCGCGAGGTCGCCGCCTACCGGCAGAGCGTGCTCGACCGCAAGCGGACCACTTCGGCACCGGTCAACCTCGAGAACATGTTCGCCTCCAAGGCCAATCTGGCGATCGAGTTCCCGCTTGTCGTCAAGGGCGACGTCCAGGGCTCGGTCGAGGCGATCGCCAGCGCGATCAACCGGATCTCCACCGAGGACATCAAGGCGCGGATCCTCCACGCCGGGGTCGGCGCGATCACCGAGAGCGACGTCATCCTCGCCTCGGCCAGCGGCGCGCCTATCATCGGCTTCAACGTCCGCCCCAACGCCAAGGCGCGCGAAGTGGCCGAGCGCAACAAGGTCGAGTTCCGCTATTACGACGTCATCTACCACCTCACCGACTGGGTGAAGCAGGCGATGGCCGGCGAGCTCGGCCCCGAGATCATCGAGACGGTGATGGGCCGCGCCGAGGTCAAGGAAGTCTTCCCGGCCGGCAAGAAGGACAAGGCGGCCGGCCTGCTGGTGCTCGAAGGGGTCATCCGCAAGGGCGTCCACGCGCGCCTCACCCGCGAGGACGTCATCGTCTCCAAGACCACCATCTCGTCGCTTCGCCGGTTCAAGGACGATGTCGCCGAGGTCCGGGCGGGCCTGGAATGCGGAGTCCTCCTCGCCGACACCAACGACATCAAGCCGGGCGACCATCTCGAAGTCTTCGAGGTCGAGGAGCGCGCTCGGACGCTGTAAGCGTCGCCCCAGCGCAGGCTGGGGCCCCGGGGGGTGAAAGGCGGCAGCGCTCTTCACCCGCCGGGATGCCAGCCTTCGCTGGCATGACGGAGATAAAATGAAACACACCGAATCCCCTGAAGGCCGCTCCGTCCGACTGCTCCGGGTCGGCGAGCAGGTGCGGCACGCGCTGTCCGATATCCTGATGCGCGGCGACGTCCATGACGAGACCCTGGCCAGCCATCTCGTCTCGGTCACCGAGGTCCGGATGTCGCCCGACCTGCGCCACGCCACCGCGTTCGTCATCCCGTTGCTCGGCGCCAATGCCCAGGGCGTGCTCAAGGCGCTGCGCACCCATACCGCCTATCTGCAGAGCGAGGTCGCCCGGCGGGTGAACACCAAATATGCGGCGAAGCTGAAATTCCTGCTCGACGAGAGCTTCGACGAAGGCAGCCATATCGACAAGCTGCTGCGTGCGCCGAAAGTGGCTCGGGATCTCGGCGGGGAAGAGGAGTAGCAATGATCCGGGGGGCTTTGACGGCGCTGCTTGCGCTCGCGGCTTCGGGCGCCGCGGCCCAGGACCTCGTCATTCCTCCGGTCTCCTACCCGCCGCTCCCGCCAGCCGCCGCCGCGGCGCAGGGCTTCGTTCCGAAAGGCTGGCGGATCGAGGCCCGGGCCGGCGGGGACCTCGACGGCGATTCGAGGCCGGACCTCGCCCTCGTCCTTCGGGCCGACGATCCGGCGAACGTCCTCCACGACACGTTCTGCGAGGAAAGGTTCGATACCAACCCTCGGATCCTCGCCATCCTGCTCGCAAAGCCGGGCGGGGGCTACGGCCTCGCCGTCGAAAATCACGAGCTCATCCCCCGCCGGGAAAATCCGTGTGAGGTGGATCCCTTCTACGACCCGGGCCAGATCGCGATCGAGCGGGGCGTTTTGCGCCTCTATCTCGAGCGGATGATGAGCGCCGGCGGCTGGGACGCGGGCACGGCGATCTTCAAATGGCGCTGGCGGGGCCAGGCGCTGAGGCTGATCGGGTTCGATTATTCGAACGTGAAGCGCAACACCGGCGCTTTGACCCTGGTCAGCATCAACTATCCGACCGGCCGGGCGAAGATCAGCACGGGCAATATCGGCACCGACCGCGAGAAGGTGCGCTGGAAGATTCTCCACAACCGCCGCCCGCCGACCCTCGACGAAATTGGCGACGGGCTGATGTTCGATCCGGAAAATCTGGTGAGCAATTTGCCGTGAGGATTTCGTCTCCCTCGTCATTCCGGCGGAAGCCGGAATCCATGGACACCGAGGGTGCGGACCTTCGCGCGGCGGTGTTCATGGATCCCGGATCAAGTCCGGGATGACGGATCAGGCGGACCTCGATCTCGACGCCCTGGGCGCGCCGATGCGCGAGGGCGATCTGAGCCTGGAGCCGATGGCCGAAGGCCATCGCGAGGCGCTGAAGGCCGCCTGCGCTCAGGATCCCGACATCTGGTCCATCTATGCGACGTCCTACGATCCGGACCATTTCGACTCCGCCTTCGACCTGATCCGGTCGCGCGCGAACTGGCGCGGCTTCTCGATTGTCCTCGGCGGCGAGCTGGCCGGGATGAGCTGCTATCTCGGCATCGACATCCCGCGCCAGACGCTCGAGATCGGCAACACCTATTATTTGCCGAAGCTTCGCGGGACCGGCTTCAACCGGCGGGTGAAGGATCTGATGCTGGCGCGCGCCTTCGGCTGCGGCTTCAGGCGGGTGGAGTTCCGGGTCGACTCGCGCAACGGCCGCTCGCAGGCGGCGATGGCCAAGATCGGCGGGGTGCGCGAAGGCCTGCTCCGGCAGGACCGGATCACCTGGACCGGTCATGTCCGCGACACCGTCCTTTTCTCAATCCTCGCCGACGAATGGAAAGCCGCCGATGTCGCCTGACAATATCGTCTTCCAGGTCGCGACCTGGCTGATCCCGCTGGTCGTGGCGATCGTCCTCCACGAGATTTCGCACGGCTGGGTGGCGAACGCCTTCGGCGATCCGACCGCGCGGGAGCAGGGGCGGCTGAGCCTGAACCCGATCCGTCACGTCGATCCGGTGGGGACCGTGATCCTGCCGCTCATCCTGGCGGTGAGCGGAGCGCCGGTGTTCGGCTGGGCCAAGCCGGTGCCGGTGGTGGCGCAAAGGATGCGCAACCCGCGCTGGCACATGATGCTCGTCGCGCTGGCCGGTCCGGGCATGAACCTGCTGCTCGCGCTCCTCGCCGGAATCGTGTTCGCGCTGGTCCGTCCGGAGGAGCCGACCGTCGAGCCGGGCCTTTTGTTCCTGCTGCTCAACCTGCGCAATTTCATCGTGATCAACCTCTTCCTCGCCGTCTTCAACCTGCTTCCCATCCCGCCGTTCGACGGCGGCCATGTCGTCGAGGGGCTGCTGCCGCGCCGGCTCGCCCGCCATTGGGTGAAGCTGGGGCGCTTCGGTTTTCTCCTGCTTGTCTTCCTTCTGCTCATCCTGCCGATGCTGGCGCCGCAGGCCAATATCGTGGAGCGGGTGGTGGGCCCGCCGGTGGGCTGGCTGGTCCGTCTGTTCCTCGGCGGCTAAGCTCGGCTTGCGGCCTCGCACCGCTTGACCCTTACCCATGTAAGACGTATCTTACCTGTATGACCGCGACTACCAAATTATCCGCAAAAGGCCAAGTCGTCATTCCGGCGGATGTAAGGCGCTCGCTCGGATTGAAGCCGGGGCAAACCTTGCAGGTGCGTCAAACGGGAACGGGCGTGACTCTGACCCCCGTGTTGGAAAAAAGTGGACGTTCCACCGATGAAATTCTCGCCGAGCTTCGCAAAATCTACACGCACAAGGGTCCGCCAGTGACGCTTGAGGAAATGGACGAAGCCATTGGCCGGATGTTCGCCGAACGCGGGCGCGACGTCTGACCCGGGCTCTGGATACGAATGTGCTGGTCCGGCTTCTCACCCGCGACGATCCCGCGCAGGCTGCCGTGGCGGCCGAAGCCATACGAGAGGACTTCCTGGTTACGTCGACAGTTTTACTGGAAACGGAATGGGTGCTGCGCTCTTCCTTCCGCTGGACCCGAGAGCAGCGCGTTCAGGCACTGTCGTCGCTGCTCGATTTGCCTAATGCCGTTGCTTTTCCGGCCAATGCACGGTGGGCCCTCGAACGGACTGCAGAAGGGGCGGACTTCGCGGATATGATGCACATCGCAGGAGCTGAAGGTGCTTCGTCATTCGCGAGTTTTGAAAAGCGACTGAAGCGAATGGCCGGGCCGGATACGCCCATTCCGGTCGAATTCCTTTCCTGATGGCCAAGCTCTATTTCTACTACGCGTCGATGAACGCCGGTAAGTCGACGGTGCTCCTGCAGACCGCATTCAATTATCGCGAGCGGGGGATGGAGCCGATGCTGTGGACCGCCGCCGTCCACGACCGCTCGGGCTTCGGGATCATCGATTCCAGGATCGGAATCACCGCTCAGGCCAATGCCTATGAGCCAGGGACGGACCTTCGCCGGGAGGTGGAGTCGGAGCTCGGGAAACGGCCGGTCCATTGCATCCTGGTCGACGAGGCGCAGTTCCTGAGCCGCGGCCAGGTGATGCAGCTCGCCTCGATCTGCGACGAGCTCGGCATCCCCGTCCTGGCCTACGGGCTGAGGACCGATTTCCAGGCCAATCTGTTCGAGGGCAGCGCCACCTTGCTCGCGCTCGCCGACAAACTGGTCGAGCTGAAGGCGATCTGCGAATGCGGGCGCAAGGCGACGATGAACCTTCGGGTCGACGAGACCGGCGCGGCGGTGGCGAGCGGCGCCCAGACCGAGATCGGCGGCAACGACCGCTACGTGGCGCTGTGCCGCCGCCACTTCATGGAGCGGATCGGCGAGGCGGAGGCGAAGCAGCTCCGCCTCAGCCTCGTCGGCGGCTGAAGGCGTGCACGGCTGGCTGATCATCGACAAGCCGGTCGGCCCCGGCTCGACCGACATCGTCTCCAAGGTGAAGCGGGCGCTTCGCGAGGGCGGCTATCCGAAGCTGAAGGTCGGCCATGGCGGCACTCTCGACCCGCTGGCGAGCGGAGTGCTTCCGGTCGCACTGGGCGAGGCGACCAAGCTCGCCGGGCGGATGCTCGACGCGGACAAGGTCTATGAGTTCACCATCCGCTTCGGGGAGGAAACCGACACCCTGGACGCGGAAGGGGTGGTGGTGGCGCGATCCGCGAAGTGGGTGGACGATGCCGATGTGGAGGACGTGCTGGTCGATTTCGAAGGGGAGATCGAGCAGACGCCGCCGGCCTATTCGGCGCTGAAGGTGGAGGGAAAGCGGTCCTACGATCTGGCTCGGGCGGGCGCCGCAGTCACCCTGGCGAAACGCACGGTGACGGTCCACGAGCTCCAGTACCGGGCCAGTTGGCGCGAGGACGGGCTGCTGCACGCCACCCTCCTCGCCCGGGTCTCCAAGGGCACTTACATCCGCAGCCTCGCCCGCGACATCGCTTATGCCTTGGAAAGCGTCGGCCACGTCACCATGTTGCGGAGGCTGAAGGCCGGGCCGTTCACCCTCGAATCCGCGATTTCGCTGGACAAAATGGGGGAACTCGCTAAGGCGCGGCAGCTTGAACAGGCACTCTTGCCGCTGACGGCGGGGCTGGACGACATCCCGGCTCTACCCGTCACTCCCGACCAGGCAGGACTGCTCCGACAGGGGCGGAAATTGGCCGGGATCGCCGCAAAGCCAGGGCTTCATCTAGCGACCGACAAGTCTGTTCCGGTTGCGCTTGTGGAGCTTTCCGAAGGTGATCTTCGGGTGGTGCGCGGCTTCAACATTTAAGAACGAAGGAGTTTGACGATGTCGGTGACCGCCGAACGCAAGCAGGAAATCATCGAGGACAATGCCCGGGCCAAGGGCGACACCGGATCCCCAGAGGTCCAGGTCGCGATCCTTACCGAGCGAATCAACAATTTGACCAGCCACTTCAAGAGCCACGCGAAGGACAATCACTCGCGCCGCGGTCTCCTGATGATGGTCAACAAGCGCCGCTCCCTGCTGGATTATATCCGCAAGGAAGATCACGAGCGCTACACCGCACTCATCGCGAAGCTCGGTCTTCGCAAGTAAAAGCCGGAGCGGCCCCCAACGGGGCCGCTTCGCGCATCGGGCTCCCGCAATAAGGCGGCGCCCGATGCAGGGTCATATGGACCCGACTGCCGGGCAAGGAGCCCGGACCCCGGGTTCCCACGAAAGTACTACTTTCGTGGGGTCCCAATTGGCCCCCGCGGCATCTGGCCGTGGGCGTTGAAGGAAACAATATGTTCGACATGAAGAAAGTGGAAATCGAGTGGGGCGGCAAGACGCTCACCCTCGAAACGGGCCGGGTTGCCCGCCAGGCCGACGGCGCGGTGCTCGCGACCCTCGGCGAGACCGTCGTCCTTTGCGCGGTGACCGCGGCGAAGAACGTCAAGCCGGGGCAGGATTTCTTCCCGCTGACCGTCCATTATCAGGAAAAATTCTCGGCCGCCGGGCGCATCCCGGGCGGCTTCTTCAAGCGCGAGCGCGGCGCCACCGAGAAGGAGACTCTCACCAGCCGCCTGATCGATCGCCCGATTCGGCCGCTGTTCCCCGAGGGCTTCTACAACGAGGTTCTCGTGATCGCTCATGTGATGAGCTATGACGGCGAGAACGAGCCGGACGTGCTCGCGATGATCGCCGCTTCCGCCGCCCTCACCCTCTCCGGAATCCCGTTCATGGGCCCGATCGCCGCGGCCCGCGTCGGCTATGCCGAGGGCGAGTATATCCTCAACCCGACCCAGGACCAGGTCAAGGAAGGCGAGCTCGATCTCGTCGTCGCCGGCACCCACAATGCGGTGATGATGGTCGAATCGGAGGCCAAGGAGCTTTCCGAGGACGTCATGCTCGGCGCGGTGATGTTCGCCCACCGCTCGATCCAGCCGGTCATCCAGGGCATCATCAGCCTCGCCGAGAAGGCCGCCAAGGACCCGTGGGAGCTCGACGAGCCCACCGACACCAAGGCGATCAAGGAAAAGCTTCGCGGCATCATCGGCGCCGACCTCGCGAGCGCCTACAAGCTGACCGACAAGCAGCAGCGCCAGACCGCGATCAACGACGCCCGCGCCAAGGCCCGCGAAGGCCTCGCCGACCTCGAGGCCAGCGACCCGTCCGCCTATCTGGGCGCCCTGAAGCTGGTCAAGAAGCTCGAGGCCGAGATTGTCCGCGGCGCCATCCTCAAGGACGGCATCCGCATCGACGGCCGCGACACCCGCACCGTCCGCCCGATCGAGGCGATGGTCGGCTTCCTGCCGCGCACCCACGGCTCGGCCCTGTTCACCCGCGGCGAGACCCAGGCGATCTGCACGACCACCTTGGGCACCAAGGACGCCGAGCAGATGATCGACGGCCTCGAGGGCCTGAGCTACTCGCGCTTCATGCTCCACTACAACTTCCCGCCTTATTCGGTCGGCGAAGTGGGCCGCTTCGGAGCTCCGAGCCGGCGCGACGTCGGCCACGGCAAGCTCGCCTGGCGGGCGCTGCACGCGGTTCTGCCGAGCCACGAGGAATTCCCCTACACGATCCGGGTCCTCTCCGACATCACCGAGTCCAACGGCTCGTCGTCGATGGCGACGGTGTGCGGCGGCTGCCTCGCCCTGATGGACGCGGGCGTCCCGATCAAGCGGCCGGTCTCCGGAATCGCCATGGGCCTCATTCTCGAGGGCAAGGACTTCGCGGTCCTCTCCGACATTCTCGGCGACGAGGACCATCTCGGCGACATGGACTTCAAGGTCGCCGGCACCAGCGAGGGCATCACCTCGCTGCAGATGGACATCAAGATCGCCGGCATCACCGAGGAGATCATGAAGGCCGCGCTCGCCCAGGCGAACGAGGGCCGCGCCCATATCCTCAAGGAGATGGCGAAGGCGATGGGCGAGGTCCGCGGCGAGCTCTCCGCCCACGCCCCGCGCATCGAGACGATGCAGATCGACAAAGCGAAGATCCGCGACGTCATCGGCACCGGCGGCAAGATCATCCGCGAGATCGTCGCCACCACCGGCGCCAAGGTCGACATCGACGACGAGGGGATCATCAAGATCAGCAGTAGCGACGTTTCCCAGATCGAGGCGGCCCGCCGCTGGATCCAGGGCATCGTCGAAGAGCCCGAGGTCGGCAAGATCTACACCGGCAAGGTCGTCAACCTCGTCGATTTCGGCGCCTTCGTGAACTTCATGGGCGGCAAGGACGGCCTCGTCCACGTCTCCGAGATCCGCAACGAGCGGGTCGAGCGGGTCGCCGACGCCCTCGCCGAAGGCCAGGAGGTCAAGGTCAAGGTCCTCGAGATCGACCCGCGCGGCAAGGTCCGCCTGTCGATGCGCGTCGTCGACCAGGAGACCGGCGCCGAGCTGGAAGACACCCGTCCGCCCCGCGAGCCGCGCGAGCGCGGTGAGCGTGGCGACCGCGGTGACC
>DASTFN010000066.1:0-113888 GCA_035719905.1 Allosphingosinicella sp. | reverse complement strand
ACCCCTCCACCAGGCTTCGCCTGGTCCCCCTCCCCATCTCCGACGGGGAGGACAATCTACCCCTTCCTGAACACCAGGCTCCCGCCCCAGCCCAGAAGCAGCGACAGCGCCACCGCGGCGACTCCGTAGGTGAAGGACCAGCGGTCGGCGGCGGCGGCGACGTCGCGTTCGAAGCCGGTCTTGCCGATCCGGATGTCGCGCACGGCGCCGGCGATCACCCGGCCGTCCTTGATGAGGAAGGTCTCGGCCGTATAATCGCCGACCGGGACCCGGGCCGGAATCGCGATCCGGCCGCGATAGAGGACGTGATCGGTGATCCGGACCCCGGTCGGGTCCTCGATATAGAGCTGCTGGCGGCGCATCAGGTCGATGAGGCCGGCCTCGAAACGCCTTTGCACCTCGGGCGACTTGCCGCCGCCGGGGGAGAGCGAAAGGTTCTCGAGGCCGAGCTCGTAGATCGCGGCCGTCCGCTCGTCGATCAGCTTGGAGAGCGGCCGCGACGAGGCGACGGCGTAGAAAGCCGGGGCCGAGCGGAACCGGGCCGATTCGACGTTCATCCAGATTCCGGCGACCTTCTGCTTCTCGCGGACGACCAGCGGCTGGACCGGCCCTTTCACCACCACCGCGATGTCGGCATGCTCGGTGGGAGTGCGCCCGCCCGGATAGAGGATGGCGCCGAACAGCAACAGCTCGGCGCCGGTGAAGCTGTACTGGATCTCGATCTGGCTCTGCGAGACGTCGGGCACCAGCCGCGGCTTGGCGGCGCCGAGGGCGAGCGGCGCGGCGAGCAGGAGCAGGAGGGCTCGGGCCGCGCTCACAGCACCTGCAACGTGTAGATCTCCTCGGGCCGCCAGCCGAGGCCGATCGCCATCCGGACGGCGACGGCGAGGATGATGATGGCGAGGAACATGCGCAGCAGCTCGGGCTTCGCCTTCTGGGCGAGGCGGGCTCCGAACTGGGCGCCGATCACCGAGCCGACGAGGAGCAGGCCGGCCAGCACGATGTCGACCGACTTGGTCGTGGTGGCGTGGATGAGGGTGGTCGCCGCGGTGACGAACAGGATCTGGAGAAGCGACGTTCCGACCACCACCTGCGCCGACATGCCGAGCAGATAGATCATCGCCGGGACCACGATGAAGCCGCCGCCGACCCCGAGCAGGACGGTGAGCATTCCGGCGCCGAAGCCGAGCAGCAAAGGCGCCAGCGGCGAGATGTAGAGGCCCGACTGGTAGAAGCGCCAGCGCATCGGCAGCGCCGCGATCAGCGGATTGTGCCTCTTGGGCTTCTTCGCATTCTCTTTGGGCTTGAGGATGTCGAGCGCGGTCGCCGACTCCTTGCCCATCATGATCCCGATCGTCCCCAAGAGGATGACGTAGAGCAAAGAGATGACGGTATCGATCTGCCCCGCATCCTGGAGCAGCCGGAACAGGCCGCCGCCGGCGAGCGCTCCAAGCAGGCCGCCGGCGATGATCACCGCGCCCATCCGATAGTCGACGCCCTTGCGGCGGCGGTGGGCGAGGACGCCCGAGACGCTGGTGCCGGTGATCTGGGTCGTCGCCGAGGCGACCGCGACGGGCGGCGGGATGCCGTAGAAGATGAGGATCGGAGTCGTCAGGAACCCCCCGCCCACTCCGACCATCCCGGTCAGAAGGCCGACCACGCCGCCGAGCAGGACGATCGCCAGCGCGTTGACCGACAGGCCGGCGATGGGAAGGTAGATGTCCACGCCGCCTTGACTAGCCGTTGCGGGCGCGGGGCGGAAGGCGGAGGCTCAGAAATTGCCGGTCAGGGGTCCCGGTCGTCCTCGATTGCCCACAAGGGGGCATCCAGCGCGGCGGCGAGCTTGCGGCGGGTGTCGCGCGACCCGTAGCCGCCGCCACGCTCGATCCGGCTGATCCATACCTGGCTGAGCCCCGCCCGGCGCGCGAGCTCCGCCTGGCTAAGACCGCGGTAGCGGCGCCAGGCCGCGAGCGGCGGCGCGCCTTCGTCGAGAATCAAATCGAGCACCTCGGCCGGCATCGTCCCGGCACCGTCCCGGATTTCCTCCAAGGCTTTCCGTGCGTCCGCGACATCCTGCTCTTCCTCATCTTCGCCGGCGAGCCGCTTCAACCTCGCATATTCAGAAGCCTTGAGAATCACCATCTCGGTCCCGTCGGGAGCATCGAAGGACTGCGGTTCGTAATTCATGACATTTAACCTCAATTGTGGGCCGATCCGCGCGGAGCTATTTTCAGCACGCGCAGAATACCGGGCTCCTCGGTATAGATTACGCGTCAATCTCCGATCCTCAACCGCATCACGCCCGGCTCCCCTTTCAGAGGGTTAATATTATTGGCCAGCGCATCGGGATCTGCCGTCAGCAGAGCGACCTTGCCGCGAACGCGCCGGGCGGTTCGGCAATCGATCCGCTTTAGCGTCCGAGTCGCATCGCGGTTGTAGCGCACCTGCCGAGAGCTGTCGTTTTCGCTCATAGTCTTATTTGTTCTGAAAGCAAGAACAATTTGTTATAATCCTAAAAATCTGTGCTCAGGGTCAGCGTCGGCCCGGAGCTCGGCCGGGCGCTGCCGGCGACGCGCAGGCGCCAATCGGCGGCGAGGGTGAGGTTGCGGCCGGGGAGGGGCAGGCGGAGCGCGGCCTGCGGACCGAGGTCGAGGCGGTTGAGGCCCGGCTGGGCCGCCGCCCAGGCGCCGGCGCCGAGGCGGAGCTTGTCGCCCAGCGGCAACGAGAGGCGGGCAGAGCCGTCGCCATAGGGGTCGAGCGAGCGGGCGCCGACCACGCCCGCCTGGGCGTAGGCGTCGAGCCGGAAGCGGCCGATCGGGGCTTCACTCGCTCCGCCGTAGAGGGTGAGGGCGAAAGCGGAGCGGCCCTCGCGGCCGAGCGCCTGCCGCCGCTCGGCGAGGAGGTGGACGGGGAGCCGCCGCGCCGGCCGCCAGTCGAGGCCGAGGGCGGCCTCCGAGCCCGCCGGCCGCCGAAGCGGCGCGGAGAGCCGGGCGGACACAGCGAGCGGCCGCTGCCGATCCCGGTTCAGGCGGAAAATGAGTCGGGCTCCGGCCTGACTCCCGCCGAGCAGGCCGCCCGCGGCAAGCGGCGCTGCATCGCCCTGGCGGACGAACGCCCAGGCGGAGAGCGACCAGCGTCCCGCCGAGGCAGGTTCGGGAGCCAAAGCCGGCGGAGCGACGAAGCGCGGCTTCGGGAGCTGGGAGACGGCCTCCGTTTCGACGCTCGATGCCGGCACGGACGGCAGGGACGTCGCAGGCTTTGCACGAGACCGGGTCGCGATCGAGGCGAGCGGCACCACGAGCGTGGATGCCGGGGAGAGAAGCGGCCGGCCACTCGGAACGGCGTCCGCGGGATTCGGGCTCGCCTCGCTCGGGCCGAGGGCGGCGGCGGCGAGGCCCTGGCGCCGGGGCGCGGCGGCGGCGGGGGTGTCGGCCGGCGGGGTCGGCCAGCTCGGAGCGATGAGGGCCGTTCTCAGCGCCGCCCATCCTCCCAGCACGATCGCCAGGAAGCGCAACGGCGGCGAGCGGATCATGGCGCGGCGCGGCGGACCGGGAAGATATGGACCGTCTTGTCCCAGCGCGGACGGCCGCCGCGCCTCAGCGCCCGGTAGCGGGACAAAGCCGACGCCGCGGCGAGCATCGCCACGAAATTGCCCACCGCCGCCCGCGGCACCGCCCGAAGCCCTTCCCGCCAGCCATAAGCGGCGGCGGTGAAGGCGGCGCGGACGGCGAGACGCCAGGCGAGCAGGCCGCAATTCACCGCGATCAGGGCCGAAAGCGCGGCGCTGAGCGGCGCCGGGCCTGCGCCGCCGCCGGCCTGCCACGCCTTCAGCGCCAGCCACAAGGCCAGCGACGCATAGCCGGCGGCGAGCAGCATCGCGGCGAGCAGCGACTGGCGGTCGCGAAGCCGCATCCAGCGTTCGGCGAGCCCGCCGCTCCAGCCGAGCCGGTCCCAGCCGGACAAAGCGATCCCGGCCGTCCAGCGGCTCTTCTGCCGGACCGCGGCCGCCAGCGTGCCGGGGAAATATTCGCGGGTGGCGACGAGCTCGCCATCGTCCGCGAGCAGCCGGACGAAGGCCCCGCGCCCGCCCGCTTCGGCCAGCCTGAGGCCGAGCTCATAATCCTCGGTCAGGCTGTCGGCGTCGAACGGCAGACCGCCCCGCTTCGCGGCGAGGCGGCCCAGCGCCTCGCGCGAAAAGGCGCACCCGACGCCGGCCGAGGGGAGGCCGGCGCCGAGCGCGCCACGCACGACCATGTCCTTGCCGTGCGATTGGGAAAACTCGTCCGCATAATGCGCCCCGATCCATTTCGAGTTCGGGTCGATGAGCGGCAGAACCGGCAGCTGGACGAGCTCGAAGCGCTCGATCAACGCGTCGAACAGCCGGAGCTCGGCCGGATGGACGACGTCCTCGGCGTCGTGGAGGATTATCGCCTTGGCTCGGCGACCTTCCGCCTCTTCGTCGGCGAGCAGCGCCCGCCATAGCCGGTTGAGGCAGTCGGCCTTGGTCGTCGGGCCCGGCGCGGCGCCGGTCGCCACCCTGATCCGCGGCTCCGCCAGGGCGACCGACGAGGCGGCGGCGAGGGTGGCGGGATCGTTGCCGTACGTGCCCACGTAGAGGCGCCAGTCGCCGTCCGGCCAGGCGGCGGCGGCGCCCCGAAGCATGTCGCCGATCACCGCCGCTTCGTCCCAGGCGGGAACGAAGATGGCGAGCCGCCCCGGGCGGGCCGGCGCCGGCAGCCCGGCGACCCTGGCGGCGGGCCTCGCCAGGCGGCGGGCGCGGTGGCCGATCCAGAGCAGGTCCACCGCCAGATCGCTGAGGCCCAGGATCAGGAACCCCGTGGCGGCGAACAGCGCCGCCTCCCGCATGATCAAGTCCATGCCGCCGAGCAGCGGCCCCGCAATGCCCATGCCTCTGCCCCCCGAGCGGACCCCGGCGATCATCTGTTTCAGCGGAAAATTTGCAAGCTTTTTTCGAAAAGCGCGAAATTCGTTTAGGGATCAGATATCCGAATAGTCGACGGACCGGCCGGGCCGCGGACCGACCACACTCACCGGCCGGCTGAATGAGGGCCTCCCCATCCTCACGGCAAATTTAATTCACGGATATCCAGATTACGGATATACTTCCTCCCGGCGCTTCCGTCCGGGAGCGCGGGCAACAGTCTGGGGGGCGGGCTCATGCGCTGGATCGTCGCGGCGGCAATCGCATTCGGGTTTTTCCTGGCGCCGGCTCCGGCGCGGGCCTGGGGCCAGGGCGGCCATTATACGGTCTGCGAGATCGGCTATCTGAACCTCACTCCGGCGGCCAAGGCGGAGGTGGACCGGCTGGTCGCGCTCGACGGCCGCTTCGCCAGCTTCACCGAGACCTGCACCTTCCCGGACAATCCGGTCTCGCGGGCGAGCGAGCATTATGCCAATTATTTGCGCAGCCAGCGGCGGATCGGCCCGGGCTGCCCGGGCGGCCGGCCGTGCGTGCTCGGGGCGATCGCCAGCGACCTCGCCATCCTCCGCTCCGCCACCGCGGGCGATTCCGCCAAGGCGATCGCGATCCTCTACATCGGCCATTGGTATGGCGACCTCCACCAGCCGCTTCACATCTCCTTCGCCGACGACCGCGGCGGCAACAGCATCGGCGCGCCCGGCCCCTGCTCGGGAAACTTCGCGGCCAGCCTCCATTCGGTCTGGGACACCTGCGTCGTCGAGCGCCGGATCTTCGCCCCGGGCACGGACCGGGTGGCCCGGGCGCGCGCCGCCGCGGCGATCCTCAACGGCTCGATCAGCGACGGCCAGCGGCGCAACTGGGTGCGCTCCGAGCCCTGGCAATGGGCCGGCGAATCCTTCAAGGTCACCACCGCCGGCCGTACCGGCTATTGCATCCGCAGGGCCGGCATCTGCCGCTATTCGGAATCCCGGCAGGATTTCGCCAGCGGCGATCCGCAGCGCTCGCAACTCGTCGACAATGCCTATCTCGACCGCGCCAAGCCGATCGTCGAGGCCCGCCTCAGGCGCGCCGGAATCCGTCTCGCCGACGCGCTCAACCGGACCTTCGACCCCGCCTTCGACGGCTGGGAATCGTGAGGCTTCGGGCGCTTCTCGCCGCCGCGGCCCTGTTCGCGGCGCCCGCGCCGCTGCTCGCCGAAGATCTCATCGTCCAGCGCAACGTCACCCTGCGCGAAGCCCCCACGCGGCGGTCGGACCCGATGACCTACGTCGCTCCGGGCGACCGGCTCGACCTCCTCGACGAGGGCGAACGGCGCAACGGCTATTATCATGCGCGCCTGCCCGACGGCCGCGAGGGCTGGGTCTATTATACCTTCGTCCGGCGGGTGGACGAGGAAGAAGCGCCCTCCGGGGCGCCCGCCGCCGGGACCTACAGGATCCATTCGATCGACGTCGGCACCGGCCTCGCCATCCTCGTCGAGGGCGCCGATTTCACCTTGCTCTACGACGCCGGAAGCAACGACGACACGGCGCGAGAAGAGCGCAACCGGGTCACCTCCTATTTGCGGGCGGTGCGGCCGGAGCTTCGCCGGATCGACCATCTCGTCCTCAGCCATCCGCACAAGGACCATAGCGAGCTCATGCCCGACGTGGTCGAGGCCTATGAAGTCCTTCACATCTGGGATTCGGGCTCGGTCAATCCGATCTGCAGCTACCGCGCCCTGCTCGAGGACGTCGCCGCGGAATCGGGAGCGACCTACCATCATGCCACCGGCCGGCCCGGGCCGCACCGGGTCAGCTTCGCCGCCAAGACCTGCTACGGCCGGCAATTGCCGGAAGCCGTGGTCTCGATCGACCGGGCCGAACCGATCGCGATCGGCGAGACCTTCAGGATCGGCGAGGGCGCCGGCCTCACGGTCCTCCACGCCGACGGCACTCTGACCAGCCAGTATAACGAGGCCAGCGTGGTCGTCCGGCTCGACCTCGGCCGGCGCCGAATCCTTCTGCCCGGCGATGCCGAGGCCGGCGGACGAAAGCCGCCGACCGACCCGCCCAAGCCGTCTTCGCCCGAAGGCGAGCTGATCGCCTGCTGCGCCGACGCGCTTCGCGCCGACATCCTCGTCGCCGGCCATCACGGCAGCAAGACCTCGTCGCGCACCGCCTTCCTCGATGCGATCGGAGCTTCCCAATTCATAATTTCGGCCGGTCCGACCCGATACGCCACGGTGACCCTGCCCGACCGGGAGGTGGTCGAGCAATTGGCCCGGCGCGGCGCATTGTGGCGCACCGACCTCGACGACGAAGCCTGCAAGGTGAGCGTCGCCAAGATCGGGCCGGACAATGACGGCAAGCCGGGCGGCTGCGACAATGTCCGGATCCTGATCGATGCGGCCGGGACGATGACCGCCGATTATTTCCGGCCGGTGGACTGAAGGGCGACTCCGGTTCCCCTGACGCAGCCTGACGTTTAAGGCCGCCGAATGGCCAGTCACAGCAGCTCGCCGAAGCGCTCCGCGCTTCGGGCCTTCCTGAGGAGCGAGGCGGGCGGCGGCATGCTTTTGATGGCGGCGGCGGCGGCGGCGCTCGTCCTCGCCAATTCGCCCTTCGGGCCCGCCTATCAGCACCTGCTCCACGTCCAGCTCGGCCCGCTGAGCGCCCGGCACTGGATCAACGACGGGCTGATGGCCCTGTTCTTCCTGTTCGTCGGGCTGGAGATAAAGCGCGAGTTCCTCGACGGGCGGCTGGCCGGCTGGGAGCAGCGGCGGCTTCCGCTCGTCGCGGCGGCCGCGGGCATGGCGGTGCCGGCGATCATCTATCTCGCCGTCGCCGGCGCAAGCCCTGAGCTCAGAGCCGGCTGGGCGATCCCGGCGGCGACCGACATCGCCTTCGCGATCGGGGTCCTCGCGCTTCTCGGCCGGCGCGCGCCGACCTCGCTGAAGCTGTTCCTCACCACCGTCGCCATCGCCGACGATCTCGGCGCGGTCGCGATCATCGCTTTCGCTTATACCGCCTCGCTCGATTCGCTGGCGCTCGGCGCCGCCGCTTTGATCCTCCTCATCCTCTACGGTCTCGGCAAGAGCGGGGTCCGTTCGCTCACCGTCTACCTGATTGGCGGCGCCTGCCTCTGGTTGGCGGTGATGCAGTCGGGCGTGCATCCGACCGTCGCCGGAGTGCTGACCGCCTCGGCCGTGCCTCTGGTCGGGACTCCGGGGGCGCCCGACTCCGCCGAATCCCCGCTCCATCGGCTCGAGCACGGCCTCGCGCCGTGGGTCGGCTTCCTGATCCTGCCCCTGTTCGGATTCGCCAATGCCGGGCTCGCCCTGGACGGCTCGGCCGGGCTGTTGGCGCCTCTGCCGCTCGCCGTCGCGCTCGGCCTTTTCCTCGGCAAGCAGGCCGGAATCTTCGCGGCGGTGCGGGTCATGGTCGCCCTCGGCCTCGCCGCGCCGCTGCGCGGCGCGACCTGGCTTCAGGTCTGGGGCGTGGCGCTGCTGTGCGGGATCGGCTTCACGATGAGCCTGTTCATCGGCGCCCTCGCCTTTCCGGGCGATCCGGCCCTGGTCGAGGAGGCAAAGCTCGGGATCCTCGCCGGCTCGCTCCTCTCGGCCGTCGCCGGCTATGCGTTGCTCAGGCTTGCGCCGGCCCATCCGCGGCATCAGGAGGAGGAAGCGCGGCTCGACCGCGAGATCGCCGCCGACGGGGACGCCGACGGCCTCGAGGAAAGACAAGGATGAACCTCCTCCGCCTGCTCTTCCCGCTTCTCCTCCTCGCCGCCTGCGTCTCGGCCGGGCCCGCCGGCGAGAGCCTCGATGCGATCGCTCGCGACTATGTGAAGCTCCAGCTCGCCATCGGCGAGAAGGAGGAGGGCTATGTCGACGCTTATTACGGCCCGCCGCAATGGCAGGCCGAGGCGAAGATGAAGGCGGCCACCCCGGCCGAGCTCGCCCAGCGCGCCGGGGTCCTCAATGTTCGGCTGAGGAGCCTCGCCGACTCGCGCCTAGATCCGATGGAGCGGCGGCGGCGCGATTTCCTGCTCGCCCAGCTCAGGGCGGCCTCGACCCGCCTGGCGATGATGCAGGGCTCGAAGCTTCCCTTCGCCGAAGAAGCCGAGAGCCTGTTCGGAGTGCGGCCCGAGCTGAGGCCGCTCTCGGCCTACGACCCGATCCTCGCCCGGATCGAACGGCTGGTGCCGGGCCGCGGGCCGCTCGCCGACCGGGTCGACGCTTTCCAGGACCGCTTCACGATCCCCCGCGAGCGGCTGGAGCCGGTGATGCGCGCCGCGATCGCCGAATGCCGCCGCCGAACCCTAGCCCATATCCCGCTCCCCGCCGACGAGCGCTTCACGCTCGAATTCGTCACCGGCAAGAGCTGGGGCGGCTACAATTGGTACAAGGGCGGTTCCAGCAGCCTCATCCAGATCAACACCGACCTCCCGATCCGGATCGGCCGCGCCGTCGATCTGGGCTGCCACGAAGGCTATCCGGGGCATCACGTCCACAATGCGCTGCTCGAGCAGAAATTGGCGAAGGGCCGGGGCTGGGTCGAGTTCACCCTCTACCCGCTCTACTCGCCGCAAAGCTTCATCGCCGAGGGATCGGCCAATTACGGAATCGACCTCGCTTTCCCGAAGGGCGAGCAGCTCGAGTTCGAGACCCGGATCCTCTACCCGCTCGCCGGCCTGCCCACGGCCGCGGCGCCGCAATATCTCGCCTTGCAGCGCGCGACCCAGGATTTGGCCGGAGCCCGCTTCACCATCGCCGCCGATTATCTCGACGGCCGGATAAGCCGGGCCCGGGCGGTCGAGCTCACCCGCAAATACCAGCTCTACTCGGCGGCTCGGGCCGAGAAGTCGGTCGCCTTCATCGACCAGTACCGCTCCTACGTGATCAATTACGGCCTCGGCCTCGATTACGTCCGGACCTATGTGGAGAGCTTCGGGGAGGCGCCGGAACGGCGCTGGCAGGCGATGGAATCCCTGCTCTCGGGGCCGACGCTGCCGAGCGACCTGGTGGTTCCGTGATTCGGGTCTTCTGGGACGAGCGGCAGCGCGCGCACGCGCCGGTGCAGGAGCTGCACAATGGCGGCTTCGCGCCTTATGCGGAGCATGGCGGCCGGGTCGATTCGATGCTGGCCGCGCTCGGCGGAACGCAAGAAGTGGCGGACCATGGCGAGGCGCCGTTGCTTCGGGTCCATCGGCGGCCCTATCTCGACTTCCTCAAGGCCGCCTTCGCCGACTGGCGGGCGGCGGGACGGCCGGGCGACGCCTCCGGCTACGTCTGGCCGGTGGTCGGCCGCCGACCGCTCGACCTCGACCGGATCGACGCCAGGCTCGGGCAATACAGCCTGGACGCCTCGACTCCGATTGCCGAGGGGACGTGGCAGAGCGCCTATTGGTCAGCCCAGACCGCGCTTTCCGGGCTCGACGCGGTGCTCGCCGGGGACCGCACCGCCTTCGCGCTCTGCCGCCCGCCCGGCCACCATGCCGGCGCCGATTACATGGGCGGCTATTGCTATCTGAACAACGCGGCGATCGCGGCCGAGGCGGCTCGGGCGGCGGGCGCGGGCCGGGTCGCCATCCTCGACGTCGACTATCATCACGGCAACGGCACCCAGGACATCTTCCTCGATCGCGGCGACGCCTATTTCGCCTCGATCCACGCCGATCCGCGGACCGACTATCCTTTCTTCTGGGGCCATGCCGACGAGCGCGGCACCGGCGAAGGGGAGGGCGCGACCCTCAACCTGCCGCTGCCGCACGGCACCGGCCGGCGCGACTATGAAGCGGCGCTCGACCGCTCGCTGGAAGCGATTTCCGGCTTCGGCGCGGATCTCCTCGTCTGCTCCTTCGGCGCCGATACGTTCAGCGGCGATCCGATCTGCTCCTTCGCGCTGGAGACGGCGGATTACGCTCCGGTCGCGCGCCGCATTGCGGCCCTCGGCCTGCCGACCCTGATCGTCATGGAAGGCGGCTATGCGGTGGACGCGCTCGGCGCCAACGTCGCCGCCTTCCTTGGCGGCTTCGACCGACCAGGCCGCTAGCGCCGCTCGGCCCGGGCCAGCGGCGACAGGAGCTGGCGGTGCAGGCTGGCCGCGCCCTCGTCGTCCGATGCGCCGAGCCCGAAGCGGAGTGTCGCGAGCGAATCCGCATCGCTCGGCCGGTAGGTTCCGAACAGGCGATCCCAGACGCTGAGCAATTCGCCGTAATTGCTGTCGGTTTCGCACCGAGTCGAGCTGTGATGGACGTGGTGCATGGCGGGGGTGACGAGCAGCCAGCGCAATATGCGGTCGGCCCGCGCGGGCAGCCGCAAATTGGCGTGGCTCCACATCGACGCGACAAAGGCGGCGGCCTCGTAGGCGATCAAGGCCGGCACCGACAGGCCGAGCGCGGCGGCGAGGCCGGCGCGGGCGACGGCGGTCGCCAGCACTTCGCCGGGATGGTTGCGGAAGCCGGTGGAGAGGTCGACGGCGGTGTCGACATGGTGGATCCGATGGAGGCGCCAGAGCCAGGGCCCGTGGTGGAAGGCGCGGTGGAGCCAGTAATTGGCCAGGCTCCAGGCGAGGAGGGTGGCTCCGGCCGCCACTGCCGCCGCCACCGGCGCGACATTCAAGAGGCCGAAATCCTCCACATCGGCCCATTGCGCCGCCGCCACCGAGGTCAGCGGCAGCAAGGTGTAGAGCGCGGCGGCGATCAGCCCCATGCCGAAATTGGTGACCAGCCGGCCCCGGGCCTCGACCGGTTCGGCATGGAGCGGGCGCAGGGTCTCGGCCGCCGCCAGAGCGAGCAGAAGCAGCCAGAAGCCGCCGAACAGCAGCCACGCCGCGCCGTCGCCCGATTTGAGCAGGCCGATCATCGCCGCGTGGCGCCGTGCCGGGCAGCGTTGACAGGGACCGATGCGGATTTCATAGCTTGAGGATAAGAGCAGCCGCTTCGGCGGGCAACGGGAGGAAGCATCATGAAATTTGCCGCTTACGCCGCGACCGCGACCCTGATCGCCTTCGCCGCGGCAACGCCCGCATTCGCCGGCATCACGCCGGTCCCCGCCCCGCTGCTCGGCGCCGGCATTCCGGCCCTCGCCGTCTTCGCCGGCGGCTACATGCTGATCCGCCGCCGCCGCCGCAAATAAGGCGCCGCCAGGACCGGCGGAGGGGAAGAATTGGCCAGCCTCAGCCCCTCCACGCCCGACTCACGGGCGATTCCGCTCGACCGGGCGCGCCTGTTCCTCTGGCTGTTCCCGATCGCCGCGCTGAACGCTTTCGCCGGCCTCGCCTTGAGCTCGATCGCGGTCGCCGGCTGGGCCGGGGCTGCGCTCAACCTGTTCGGAGTCAGCGCGATCCTGTGGGTGGCGCTCGCCGCCGGCGTCCAGCTGCTGCGCGTCGCTCCCGAGGGCGGACCCGTGACCCGGCGCGACTGGGCCGTTGCGGGCGTGGGGCTGCTCGCCATCTTCCTGCCTTCCGCCACGATCAGCTCGGCCGTCCTGACCCTGTTCGGGCTCTATGCCTTCGCCACGGCCGCGCCGGGCTCGCCGCTCCGCCGCGCCGCCATCATCTTCCTCGCCGTGACCGGGGCCACTTTGTGGGGGCGCCTGGTGCTTGCGGCATTCGCTCATCCCCTGCTCGACCTCGACGCCTTCCTGGTCTCGCGGATCGCGGGGGTGGCCCAGGAGGGCAACCTCATCGCCTTCGCCGACGGCAGCGGCACCATGGCGGTCGCGCCGGGTTGCTCGTCGCTGCAGGGCATTTCGCTGGCTCTGGTCTTCTGGGCGACGGTCAATCAGTGGTTCGAGGTGCCGATCTCGAGGCGCTCCCTCGCCTGGCTCGGCGCGGCGGTGGCGGCGACGGTGGCGGTGAACGTGCTGAGGATCGCCGCGCTCTCGCATTTCCCGGCGCATTTCGACTCGATCCACGGCGGCCTCGGCTGGCACGTCGCGGCCTGGACGACGATGATCCTGGTCGCCGTTCTCTGCGTCTATGGAGCGCGGCGTGAGATTTTCGACTAGCCTCGGCTTCATCTTTTTGCTCGCCGCCACCCTGGCCGGCAAGCTTCTGGCGGCGAATGCCGCACCGCCGCCCGACGAAGCCCTGTTCTACCGCACGGCGGCCGGGGTGGCAGCGAAGGCGGACCTGACGCCGAGGCTCGGCCGATCGAAGCTCGGGCCCTTCCTCCACGCCGAGGCGCCCGGCTGCACGCTGGTGCTCCGCGAAGCGACCGAAGGCTCGACCTTCGCACCCGCGTACAGCCGTCTGGCCCAGGCGGTCGGGCCGGTCGTCTATGTCTATCGAGGGCGGACCTCCCCCGATGCTCCCAATCTGCTCGCGACGGCCGACCACCAGCTGTGGCGCGCACTCCACCGCGTCGGGATCGCGACCCGCCGGCACCCGGTCGTCGCCGTCGCCATTTCGCCGGGCTGCGAGGCGCGCCGTTTCGACTGGTCGCCGCTCGCGTCGCTGCCCGCCTAGGACATTGCCGGCGAGAGGAGGGCTGGCTAGGCTCCGGCCGCGATCGGGAGGCAGGGATGCGGGGACTGGAACGGCTGTTGTTTGTCGCGGCGATAGGATCCCTGGCGGGCGGCGCTGCGGCCCAGGCCCCGGCGGGCGGGATCGAATGCATCTACGCCAAGCTGCCGGCCGCGGAGGCTGCGGCCATAGGCAAGGGCTATTCGACCGATACCCTCCCCATCGCTCAAATTGCCGAGCGTCTCGGGCCCCTGATCCAGGCCTGCGCGGACTCCGGCGCCATCACTTCCCAGGGGCAGGTGCAGCCTGCGTTCGAATATACTTTGCTCAGGCTGGAAGGCGACCAGGACGCCGCCTTCCTGCGTGCTAACGGGGCCGATCCGGCGAAGATCCGGGGCCTCTACGCCAGGCTCGAGCCGGCGATGATCGCCCTGCTCGAGAAAGCCGAGCAGAGCGAGGAGGAGAAGAGCCGCCTCAGCCTCTACCTCGTCAAGGCCCTCGGCCGCGACCCGGCGCTGAAGGCGCCGCACCGCCAGCGCGCCTCGCTGCTGCTCTACAATCTCGGCAAGATTCGGGTCCGCGAAGCCGCCTTCGCCGCCGTGCGCTGATCCGGACCGCGCGAGGCCTTTCTTGGCGCTTCGGGACGATTGGGATAGACAGGCCGGATGAAGACGCGGCTCCTGTTCGCCTGCCTCTTAGCCGTCGCCTGCTCGCAGGCGGGCAGCGCCAAGCCGGCAGTCCTCGCCGTCGACCGCGCGGAGACGCAGGCCTCGGCGACCTTCGGCCTCACCTCGCGCGATTTCGTCCAGGATGGCGAGATTCCACTTCGGTTCAGCGACTATGGCGACAGCCTTTCGCCCTCCCTCGCCTGGTCGGGCCTGCCGGCCGGGACGAAGTCGCTGGCCATCATGATGGAGGATCCGGACGCGGTGTCCCAAAAGCCCTTCGTCCACTGGCTGGCCTGGAACTTGGACCCCAAGGCCGGCCGGCTGGAGCGCGGCTCGGTCAGTTTCGGTGCCCGGATGGGCCGCAACGGCCGCGGCAACCCGTCCTATTTCGGCCCGCACCCGTCAGGAAAGAATGCGCACCATTATCATTTCCAGATCTTCGCGCTCGACTCCGAGCTCCCGCTCAAGGCGGGCGCGAGCCGGGAGCAGCTGCTCGCGGCGATGAAAGGCCATGTGCTGGCGAAAGCCGATCTGGTCGGGTTGTTCACGCAGCCGAAGGGCCGCTGACGCCCGGCTTCCCGGCCAAGGACGTGCCTCGCGTCCGAACCGCCTAAAGTTTCTCGGTCAGCTCCGGCACGATCTTGAACAGGTCGCCGACCAGGCCGAGGTCGGCGACCTGGAAGATCGGCGCGTCCTCGTCCTTGTTGATGGCGACGATGACCTTCGAATCCTTCATGCCCGCGAGATGCTGGATCGCGCCCGAAATGCCGATCGCGATATAGACTTCGGGGGCGACGATCTTGCCGGTCTGGCCGACCTGATAGTCGTTCGGAGCATAGCCCGCGTCGACCGCGGCCCGGGACGCGCCGACCCCCGCCTTGAGCTTGTCGGCGAGCGGATCGAGGAGCGAATGGAATTGCTCCGACGATCCGAAGGCGCGGCCGCCCGAGACGATGATCTTGGCGCTGGTCAGCTCGGGCCGCTCGCTCTTCGAAAGCTCGGAGCCGACATAGGCGGAGAGGCCCTTGTCGCCGGCGGAGGAAACCGGCTCGATCGTCCCCGAACCGCCTTCGGCCGCCGCCTTCTCGAAGGCGGTCCCGCGCACCGTGATCACCTTCTTGGAGTCCGACGATTTGACCGTGGCGATGGCGTTGCCGGCATAGATCGGGCGGGTGAAGGTATCCTCGCTCTCGACCGACAGGATTTCCGAGATCTGCATTACGTCGAGCAGGGCGGCGACGCGCGGCGCGACGTTCTTGCCGGTGGTGGTGGCCGGAGCGACGAAGGCGTCGTGGCTCTCCATCAGCCCGGCCGCCAGCGGCGCGACATTCTCGGCGAGGCCGTGACCGTAGGCGGCGTCGTCGGCGACATGGACCTTGCCGACTCCGGCGATTTTCGCCGCCGCCTCGGCGACCGCGCCGACGCCTTCGCCGGCGACGAGCAGGTGCACCTCGCCCAGCTTCGACGCGGCGGTGACCGCGGCCAGCGTGGCGTCCTTCACCTTGCCGCCTTCATGCTCGACCAGAACCAGCGTCTTCATGCCACCACTCCCAGCGTCTTCAGCTTGCCGATCAGCTCGTCGACCGAGGCGACCTTGACCCCGGCCTGGCGCTTCGACGGCTCCTCCACCTTGACCACCTTCAGCCGCGGCGTGGTGTCGACGCCGTAATCGGCCGGCGTCTTGTTCGCGAGCGGCTTCGACTTGGCCTTCATGATGTTGGGCAGCGAGGCGTAGCGCGGCTCGTTGAGGCGGAGGTCGGTGGTGACGATCGCCGGAAGCTTCAGCCTTAGGGTCTCGAGCCCGCCGTCGACCTCGCGGGTGACGTCGACCTTCTCGCCGTCGACCTCGACCTTGGACGCGAAGGTGCCCTGGGCCCAGCCGAGCAGTGCGGCGAGCATCTGCCCGGTCTGGTTCGAATCGTCGTCGATCGCCTGCTTGCCGAGGATCACCATCCCGGGCTGCTCCTCCTCGGCGATCTTCGCCAGGATCTTGGCGACGGCGAGCGGCTCGACCTCGTCGTCGGTGGTGACCAGGATCGCCCGGTCGGCGCCCATGGCCAGCGCGGTGCGCAGAGTCTCCTGGGCCTTGGCCGGCCCGATCGAGACGGCGACGATCTCGGTCGCGACGCCTTTCTCCCTGAGCCGGATCGCCTCCTCGACCGCGATCTCGTCGAACGGGTTCATGCTCATCTTGACGTTGGCGAGGTCGACCCCCGTCCCGTCCGCCTTGACCCGCGGCTTGACGTTGTAGTCGATCACCCGTTTCACCGGTACCAGCAGCTTCATTTCAGCTCCTTACCCGTCATTCCCGCGAAAGCGGGAATCCCGCTTCTTCCTTCATTTATTCCCGCCGCAAAAAGCGGGATCCCCGCTTTTCGCGGGGATGACGATTACGCCGCTTCCTTCACCGCCGCGACGATCTTCCTCGCCGCGTCGCCGAGATCGTTGGCGGGGACGATAGCGAGGCCGGAATCGGCGAGGATGCGCTTGCCCTCCTCGACGTTGGTGCCTTCCAGACGCACCACTAAAGGCACCTTCAGATCTACTTCCTTCGCCGCGGCGATGATCCCGTCGGCGATGATGTCGCAGCGCATGATCCCGCCGAAGATGTTGACGAGGATGCCCTTCACCGCCGGATCGGAGAGGATGATCTTGAACGCCGCCGTCACCTTCTCCTTGGACGCGCCGCCGCCGACGTCGCAGAAATTGGCCGGCTCGGCGCCGTTCAGCTTGATGATATCCATCGTCGCCATGGCGAGGCCGGCGCCGTTGACCATGCAGCCGATGTTGCCGTCGAGCTTGATGTAGGCGAGGTCGAATTTCGACGCTTCCACCTCCATCGGATCCTCCTCGGTCTCGTCGCGCAGCGCCTCATATTCGGGGTGGCGGAACTCGGCGTTGGAATCGAAGCTCATCTTGGCGTCGAGGACGAGCATCTGGCCGTCCTCGGTCGCGACCAGGGGATTGATCTCGAGCATCGCGCAGTCGAGCGCGAGGAAGGCGTCGTAAAGCTGCCTCGCCAGCTTTTGCCCCTGCTTGTTGAGCTCGCCCTCGAGCTCGAGTGCATAAGCGAGCGCCCGGCCGTGATGCGGCATGAAGCCCTGGGCAGGATCGATCGTGATCGTCGTGATCTTCTCGGGAGTCTCGTGCGCCACCGTCTCGATGTCCATCCCGCCCTCGGTCGAGGCGACCATCGCGATCCGGCCGCTGCCGCGGTCGACCAGCAGGGCGAGATAATATTCTTTGGCGATGTCGACTCCGTCGGTGACGTAGAGCCGGTTGACCTGCTTGCCCTCGGCGCCGGTCTGGATGGTGACCAGGGTCTTGCCCAGCATCTCCTCGGCGTTGGACCGGACCTCGTCGACCGACCGGGCAAGCCGCACTCCGCCCTTGGCTTCGGAGCCGAGCTCCCTGAACTTGCCCTTGCCTCGGCCGCCGGCATGGATCTGCGCCTTGACGATCCAGAGCGGTCCGGGAAGCTTCTCTGCCGCCGCGACGGCGCCTTCCACCGAAAGCGCCGCGTAGCCGGCGGGAACGGGAATGCCCTGCTTGGCGAGCAATTCCTTGGCCTGATATTCATGAACGTTCATGGCCGCGCCTAAAGCACAGGGGAGGAGGGATTCCAAGCCGCGTGCTATGGTGGCGGAACATCGCCTGCCACAACCTAATGGAAGCGCCCCATGCCGACGACCTTCTTCGACTGGATTGCCCGGACGGCGATGCTGGCGATGGCCGGGCTGGTGACCCTCTCCATCCTCGGCGCCATCGCCGCGATGACCAACGATCCCGGGCCAGGCATCGCCGCCGGCGACCGGCCGCGGATCGAGGCGGAGCGGGCGGGGGATCGGGAAAAGGAGCAGGCTCAGCCGAATCCTCAGGACGGGAATGCGACGGCCGCTGCGCCGGGCGATGGTCGGGGCACCGCGGCGGCGGCGGCGCCACCCGCGGCGGAAGACAGGCAGGCGCGCTGGCTCGAGGCGATCGCCTACGCTCTGCTGGCCATCGCCGGCGTCGGCGCGCTCGGAGTGCTGATGCTGTGGAGCGTCGTCCGCGAGCTTCGCCGGATCGGCGGGGCGCCGCGATAGATCACCGTCGTCGCCCCAGCGAAGGCTGGGGCCCCAGCGAGTGAAGAGCTCCGCGCTCTTCACCCGCTGGGATGCCAGCCTTCGCTGGCATGACGGATCCTCAGCCCCCCAGCGCCGCCAGGATCTTGCGCCGGTCGAACAATCCCAGCTGCTCGGCGAAGAAGCGTTCGAGCAGCGGCGAGTCGAGGTCGTAGAGGGCGGCGAGCGCAGGGGCGCCCTTGTCGAGCAGCAGCCGGTTGACGCTGCGGTGGAATTCGCGGCGCTTCCACAAGGCGGCCGCCTCGGCCTCGAACAGATCGTGCAGAGCGGCGCCGGAGAGGTCGCTCTGCCGGGTGAGGGCGAGGCCGGTGCGAAGGGCGTCCGGAAGCGCCGAGCCGGTGAACGGGTGGGAGAAGCCGCCGCGCGCGCCGAGCTTCGCGACCCGGGCGCCGCCGATCCGCCAATAGGACGCGAAGTCGCCGCCCAGCGCCACCGGCCGCGAGGAGGATTCGGCCTTGCGCGGCTCGCCGTCGTGCCAGCCGCGCCGGCCGACATAATCCTCGATCCGGTCAGGCCCGTCCGCCCCGCCCTCGGGGTTGCGCGAATAGTCGATCCGCTCGATCCTGAGAATTCTCTCGTCGATCGGGATACAGGTGAAATGCCCGCAGCCGCCGGTCTCGAGGGTCATGTCGGCGAGCACCGGCAGGTCGACCCGGTGCGGGTCGGCGAAGCGGCAGGTGCGCGCGGTGCGGTGCCGCCAGGCGATCTCCAGGGTGGTCTGCTGCGCCCAGCCGCGGGCGTCGAGCGCGCCGGTGCCGGCGATCGATTCGCCGCCCGTCAGAAGCAGGCTGTCGTCGCGGATCGCCACCACCTTGGCGGTGCGCGCGGATCGGTCCGGCAGGGCGCCGGCGACCTCATGGTGGATCGCCTCGGTGGTGACGAGCTGGCTGGCGAGCTTGAGCTTGCGGCTGCGCGAGGGCAGGGCGACGTAGCAGGCGTCCCAGCGCCTGACGACGACCGGGCCGAGCAGATCCCGCTCGTCGTCGGCGAGGCCGGCATCGAGCACGAGCATGCCGTTGCCGCCGCCGAACCTGACCTCCTCGCCGACCAGGACCATCGCCGCTTCCGGCCTCAGCCGCGCCATGGCGAGCGCGGCGAAGCAGCCGGCGACTCCGCCGCCCGCGATCAGCAGCCCGCAATTTTTGCCCCTGCGCATCGTCAGCTGCTTATCGCCCGACAGCGCGGGAGGCCATGCCCGCGTGGCCCGCAAGTCGCGAAAGGCCCAAAACGACACGTTTTTTTCGTAACGTTGCCGGAATCCTTAGGCTAGAGACGCGACGTCGGGGCAACAGGAGGGACTGAATGACCGTGAAGCTTTGCGTGCGGGCCGCCGCATTGGCGCTGCCCCTCGTCGCTGCCGCTCCGGCGCTGGCGCAGGACACGGAGGAAGGCCGGCCCTATGATCGCAACAGCCTCACGATCGGCCTCGGCGGCGCCTACGTCCCGTCCTACGAGGGCTCGGACGATTATATCCTGACCCCGATCGGCCTCGCCTTCGGCAAGGTCTCCGGCTTCGGCTTCGCCACCCGGGGCACCGCGCTCTACGTCGATCTCATCCCCGACAAGCGCGACGCTCCGGTCGATGTGGATTTCGGTCCTCTCGCCAACGTCCGCCTCGACCGCACCAACCGGATCAAAGATCCCCGAGTCCGGGCCTTGGGGGAGCTCGACACCGCGATCGAGCTCGGCGCCTGGGCCGGGCTTCGCAAGAACGGCGTGCTCCACCAGTATGACAGCCTCGGAGTCCGGGTCGCCTGGCAAAAGGACGTCGCCGACGCCCACGAAAGCTCGGTGATCACGCCCGCCATCGAATATTCCTCGCCGCTCAGCGAGAAAACCCTCGTCAGCTTCAGCCTCCAGGCCGAGCATGTCGGCGACGGCTATGCGCGCACTTATTATTCGATCGGCCCGGCCGGCGCCGCGGCCAGCGGCCTTGCCGTCTACGATGCCGACGGCGGCTGGAAGAATTGGCGGGCGACCCTGCTCCTCGGGCAGGCGCTGAGCGGCGACCTTCGCCATCCCAAGCTCTCCCTGTTCGGCGGAATCGGCTATTCGCGCCTCCTCGGCGACATCGCCCGAAGCCCGATCGTCCGGGTCGCCGGCGACCGCGACCAATATTTCGCCACCCTGGGGCTGGCCTACAGCTTCTAGATCCTCCCCATGCGCAGCATGGGGAGGGGGACCATGCGAAGCATGGTGGAGGGGTAGCTGCCGAGGCCTGCGCAATTACCCCTCCACCACCCTTCGGGCGGTCCCTCTCCCCATCTTCGATGGGGAGGATCAACACTAGTGACACATCCGGAACCACGGGCCATAGTCGCGCGCTATATGGGGCAAGCGCAAAGAACGGAGCCCGCTATGAGAGGATCTGCCGGGCTCGCCGTAACGGGGATGATGCTGGTCCTCGCGTCGCCTGCCGCGGCGCTGGACCGATCGGCGGAGGGCGGCGAGGCGAGAAGCTTCGGGGCCGTGCCGGCGCAGAGCCGGCCGAACAGCCTCGTTCCACAAAATGTCGCGCTCGACGCGACGGATATCGTTCCGGCGGAGGACCCGTCCGCGCCGCGCCTGTTCCGAAGCCTTCCGGTCGCGGACAATATGGCCGTCGGGGTCGGCCTCTTCTCCGTCCTCGGATCGACCGAAAAGGAGCAGATGCGCCGCCGCATGGATCCGGCCCGCGAGTTCCTCGGCTCGGGCACGCGGGTCGCCGCCGTCGGGATGAGCCTGAGGTTCTGACGATTCCGTCGCCCCAGCGAAGGCTGAGGCCCCGGGGGGTGAAGAGCGCAGTCGCCTTTCACCCACTGGGATGCCAGCCTTCGCTGGCATGACGGCTATGCGCTTTCCACTTTTCCGGCCGCGCTCCCTGCGCTAGGAACATGGCGTGAACGACGCGCCGGACGAGGGGAGGATCCGCAAGATCATCCATGTCGACATGGATGCCTTCTACGCGTCGGTCGAGCAGCGCGACAATCCGGAGCTGAGGGGCAAGCCGCTGGCCGTCGGCGGCGGCGTTCGCGGGGTCGTCGCGGCGGCGAGCTACGAGGCGCGCAAATTCGGAATCCGCTCGGCAATGCCGGCGGTGACCGCCTTGCGCCGCTGCCCGGAGCTGATCTTCGTCAAGCCGCGCTTCGACGCCTATCGCGCCGTCTCCCAGCAGATAAGGGCGATCTTCCTCGACTATACGCCGCACGTCGAGCCGCTCTCGCTCGACGAAGCCTATCTCGACGTCACCGAGGATCTCAAAGGTATCGGGATCGCCACCGAGATCGCCCGGGAAATACGGGCCCGGATCCGGGCCGAGACCGGCCTCACCGCCTCGGCCGGGGTGAGCTACAACAAGTTCCTCGCCAAGCTCGCGTCCGACCAGAACAAGCCCGACGGCCTGTGCGTCGTCACCCCCGGCCGCGGCGCCGCCTTCGTCGAGGGCCTTCCGGTCAAGCGCTTCCACGGGGTCGGGCCCAAGACCGCCGAGAAGATGGCCCGGCTCGGGATCGAGACCGGCGCCGACCTAAAGTCGAGGAGCCTCGACTTCCTCGCCGCCCATTTCGGCTCCAGCGCGCGCTACTATCACGACCTCGCCCGCGGCATCTGCCACCGCCAGGTCAAGGCCGACCGGCCCTACAAGTCGGTCAGCGCCGAGGACACCTTCCTCGAGGATCTGAGCGACGAGGAGGCGCTGCTGAGCGAGCTCGAGCGGATCGGCCGTCATGTCTGGACCAAGAGGGTGGTTGGGAATGGGCTGTCCGGCCGCACCGTCAACCTCAAGGTCAAATATGCCGATTTCCAGATCGTCACCCGCGCCCGCTCGCTCGACCGGCCGGTGAGCGGCGAGGCGGAGTTCCTCGAGATCGGCGCTTCGCTGATGCGCAGCCTGCTGCCGCCGGCCAAGAGCATCCGACTGCTCGGCCTCGGCCTCTCGGGCCTGGGCGAGGCTTGTCCGGCGCGCGAGGTCATGCCGGAGCTGCCGCTCGTCTCCTGAAGCGGAAGGGCAGGAGAGTGCAGGACTCCCCGGTCAACTTGTGCTATTGTTTGAGTTCATCGGCATTCTGCTTGGCTTTACATGCGGAGGACGACGATGTTTCGACTCCAGGTCGCCGAATCGGACAGGTTCGAAAGTGGAAATCACGATCCTCGCGAGGCCCTGCGTGCGCCGGGCCGCCATCTCTGCCCCGGCGCGGTCGCGGGACCGGCCGGGAATGTCGCGGCCTTTCCGCGCTATCTGAGGCCGTGCGGATCGCCCGGCCGCCCCGTCCAGGCGAAGCTCGCCATCGGCCGGCACGACGACCCGCTCGAGGCGGAGGCGGACCGGGTCGCCGACCTGCTCACCGCCGGCGAGGACCCCTCGCCGCTCTACCTGCGATCGGTGGCCGGCGCCGCCGGCTCGGCGCACCGGTCGGCGGTCGGCCAGGACGAGCCCGCCGCGGCGCCTGAGCTGGTCGGCGACATGGTCCGCATGGCCGGCGATCCCCTCGATCCGGCGATCCGCGGCCAGTTCGAGCGCCGCCTCGGCTGCGACCTCGGCGCGATACGGGTCCACAGCGACTCGGCCGCGGCCACTGCGGCCGGCTCGATCGGAGCGCTCGCCTATGCCGCCGGGCCGCATCTCGTGTTCGGGGCGGGCCAATATGCGCCGGCGACCAATGCGGGCCGGCGGCTCATCGCCCATGAGATCGCCCATACCCGCCAGCAGGGGGCCGTCGGCGCGTCCGGCGGGGCCGGGCCGATGATCGTTCAGCGCAACGGCAAGCTGCCGGCGTGGACCGCCGACGAGATCAAGGCCGGCCAGAAGGAATTGCGGCGCCTGGGGCTTTATTCGGCGGCGATCGACACGACCATGGGCGACGGGATGATAGCCGGGCTCGGTGAGGCTTTCGGCGGCGACGGGTGGAAGACTCTCGCCGCCGCGACCGCCCTCGCGCAGCTGAAGGCCGCGAAGCCGACCCCGGGCAAGAAGGGCGAGCATTATTACCGCTGGTCCGAGATGTTCAAGGACGGCATGCTCGACATGGTGCTCGGGCTGGGCTTCGACGAGGCCGGCTGGCACAATTTGGGCCGGCCCAAGATCACGGCGGCGCTGACGAAGCGGGGCTTTGCCGACGACAAGCCGGGGGCGATCGCCATCTACAAGGTGGCCGGGCAGACCGTTCCGAAGGCCGCCTTCGGCACCTTCTTCGTCAAGAAGAACGCGATCAGCTACTCGCCGCCCGTCAATCCCTCCGGCAAGGCGCGCAAGGTCGATGCGATCGTCCGCTTCGTCACCAGCCCGACCGGCGCCGAAGGCAAGCAGGCCGCCTCCGTTTTCACCGAAGGGATGACCAAGTCCGACATATCCTTCTACGCCGGCCACGCCCGGTACGGATCCGGACCCGATTTCGACCGCAACTTCACCTTCGAGCTGTTCGACGCGAAGGGGAAGCTGGAGAAGAGAGAATCCAATTACGGCGACCTCGAAAAGCTTCTCAAGGCGGAGGGGAAGCCGCACGGTCGCAATGCCTGGGAGCAATATGTCTGGCGGGAGAAACGCGGCCGGATCAAGATGATTTCCTCCAACGCCGGCAACGTCGTGCTCAACAAGACCAACCCCTGGCCCAAGGACGATTTCGGCGCCAACCTCATGTATTCCAACGTCAAGTCGGAAACGCTCCTGACCGGAAAGACCGGGCCTCTGGCCAAGGCGCCACCGCGCGAATACCGGCTTATGGTGTTCTGGGGATGCACGACCAAGCTGTACGAGAAATCGATCCGGGCCACGCCTGGAATGGATTCAAAGCATGTCGACATGCTGGGCAGCACACGACCGCTGCTGTGGGGCGACGAGGCCGATTCGATCGGGGCTTTCCTCGACGGCGTGCTCGGCCAGCTTTCCGCCGAGGCTATCGAGCGCGCCATGGACGCCGAGCAGACCGGCGCGGCGGGCAGCATCAAATCCTACGGCATCGGCGACAATCCCGTCATCCGCTGAGAGCGGGCGCCGCCTCGCCTACAACCCCGTCGCCTCCAGGATCGCGGCGTTGACCGCGTTCACGTCGAACCTTTCCCGGACCCGCTTCAGCGAGGCCTCGCCCATCGTCCTCGCCAGAGCGGGTTCCTCGACGAAGCGGCGCATCGCCCGGTAAAGCGCCTCGGAATCGCCCACCGGGACCAGGAAGCCGTTCTCCCCGTCGGCGACGGTGTTTCGGCAGCCCGGAGCGTCGGTGGTGATCGCGGCCCGGCCGATCGCCATCGCCTCGAGCACGGTGCGCGGGGTGCCCTCGCGATAGGAGGGAAGGACGTAGACGCTCGAGCCGGCGAGGGCCGGTCGGACGTCGGCGAGCCGGCCGAGATCCTCGACTCCGCCCGCGACGATCGAATCGAGCTCCGCCCGGCTTATCGAATCGGGGGATTCGTCGAGCCAGCCGGCGAGCCTCACCCGAACCTTCGGGAACTCGGCCTTGAGCCGGGCCGCGGCGGCGCCATACTCCCGGATCCCCTTGTCGCGAAGGTAGCGCGCGATCATCAGGAAGGAGGTTTCCACCGGCACCGGCTGCGGCTCGAAACGATCGAGGTCGACCCCCGAGCCGTTGACGACGAGGCTCGGCTTGTCCGCGGGAAGCAGCCGCAACCGGCGGAAGTCGCTTCGGTCGTCCTCGTTCTGGAAGATGACGAGCGTCGAAGCGGCCAGGGCCCGCCGGTACATCAGCATGGCGACGAGCCGGATGGCGAGCCGCTTCGGGTGGAGGCCGCCGAGGAAGGCATAGCCCATGCCGGTGATCAGCGCCGCGAAGCAGGGCACATGCGCCGCCCGGGCCGCCTCCGCGCCGAGCACGACCGGCTTGATCGTGTAGGCGATCATCACGTCGGGCGCGATCCGCCGCACGAGCGCTCGAAGCTGCCGGCCGCTCCGCCACGTCGCGAGCGGATTGAGGCTGGTCCTGCCCAGCACCACCGGCACCGGGGTCGCGCCGAGCGCGACCAGCTTCGCCGCGACGTCGGCGTCGATGTCCGGCGCGGCCGCGAAGACCTCGTGCCCGCGCCCGGCCATCGCGGCGATCAAGGGGCCCCGGAAATTGATCAGGGACGGGGCGTAGGAGCCGAGCAGGAGCACTTTGCGCCGCTCCGCGCGGTCCGTCGTCGGCCTGGAGCTCATCTCATGTCCTCATGCCCGCCGTCACGTTTCTAGAGCAATTCGACCTCGCCCGCCCGGACGACGATCTCGTCCTGGCTGAAGCGCCGCTCCAGCTCGCTCCGGTAGCCGCGCCACCAGCTTCGGTCGAGCCAGTCGGCCATCACCTCGAAGATGATGATGTCGTCGCGCTCGGCGGCGCCGTCGCCTTGCTTCCACAGCCCTTCCGCCGGGCTTCGGGTGAAAGCGGTGACCCCGCCGAAATGCTCGGCCAGCTCGTCGCGCACCAATCCGTGCAGCTCGGCCGCGAAGGGCTTCCCCTCATTGTCGGACAAGGGGAGCAGGATCTCGATGAGGTGCATAGGCGCGGCGACGATAAGCCGAGCGGTCGCCCCACTCCAGCGAAAGCTGGATTCCCGCTTTCGCCGGACCGGCGAAGGGCCTATGCCCTCCCGATCCCCGGGGGACCGCGCGAACGCGGTTGAGAGGCAGCTGACACCGCTGCGACCCGTCGAACCTGATCCGGCTGACACCGGCGTAGGGAGGGAGTTCGGGTCCGCCCATTCTCCGTCCCGTCTGAGGAGACAAGAGAATGGCCGACGCCCCCGCCCGCACCGAATTGAAAGTCACCACCGGCCCGATCCGCGGCAGCCGCAAGATAAGGGTCGGCCCGCTCGGCGTGGCGATGCGGGAGATCGATCTCGAGCCGAGCTCGGGCGAGCCGCCGCTCAGGGTCTACGACTGCTCCGGCCCCTATACCGACCCTGCCGCCGCCATCGACATCATGAGCGGCCTGCCCGAGCTCCGCCGCGACTGGATCCGGGGCCGCGGCGACGTCGAGGAGGTGCTCCAGCGCGAGGTCAGGCCGGAGGATAACGGCCAGCTCGGCCCCGACCGCTCGGGCGGGGTCCAGGCCTTTCCCGCCGTCCGCAGGAATGTGCTGCGCGCCAAGGCCGGCGCCAACGTGTCGCAGATGCACTACGCCCGCCGCGGCATCGTCACTCCGGAAATGGAATATGTCGCCGTCCGCGAGAATCTCGGCCGCGAACGTATGGCCGCCCAGGCGCGCGACGGACAGGATTTCGGCGCCTCGATCCCGGATTACGTCACCCCCGAATTCGTCCGCGACGAGGTGGCGAGGGGCCGGGCCATCATCCCCTCGAACATCAACCACCCGGAGAGCGAGCCGATGGCGATCGGCCGCAACTTCCTGGTCAAGATCAACGCCAACATCGGCAACAGCGCCGTCGCCTCCGACGTCGCCGCCGAGGTCGACAAGATGGTCTGGTCGATAAGGTGGGGAGCCGACACGGTCATGGACCTCTCGACCGGCCGAAACATCCACGACACGCGGGAATGGATCATCCGCAACAGCCCCGTCCCGATCGGCACCGTCCCCATCGACCAGGCGCTCGAGAAGGTCGGCGGGGTCGCCGAGGATTTGAGCTGGGAGATCTACCGCGACACCTTGATCGAGCAGGCCGAGCAGGGCGTCGACTATTTCACCATCCACGCCGGAGTGCGCCTGCCCTACATCCCGATGACCGCGAAACGGGTGACCGGGATCGTCTCGCGCGGCGGCTCGATCATGGCCAAATGGTGCCTCTCCCACCACAAGGAGAGCTTCCTCTACACCCGCTTCGACGAGATCTGCGAGATCATGAAGGCCTACGACATCGCCTTCAGCCTCGGCGACGGATTGCGCCCCGGAAGCATCGCCGACGCCAATGACGAGGCGCAGTTCGCCGAGCTGGCCACCCTCGGCGAGCTGACCCAGATCGCCTGGCGTCATGACGTCCAGGTCATGATCGAGGGCCCCGGCCACGTGCCGATGCACAAGATCAAGGCCAACATGGACAAGCAGCTGGAGGCCTGCGGCGAGGCCCCCTTCTACACGCTCGGGCCGCTGACCACCGACATCGCGCCGGGCTACGACCACATCACCAGCGCGATCGGCGCCGCGATGATCGGCTGGTTCGGCACCGCGATGCTCTGCTACGTGACGCCGAAGGAGCACCTCGGCCTCCCCGACCGCGACGACGTGAAAGTAGGCGTGGTCACCTACAAGCTCGCCGCCCACGCGGCGGATCTGGCCAAGGGCCACCCGGCCGCGAAGATGCGCGACGACGCCCTCTCGAGGGCGAGGTTCGAATTCCGCTGGCGCGACCAGTTCAACCTCAGCCTCGACCCCGATACCGCCGAGCAATATCACGACCAGACCCTGCCGGCGGAGGGCGCCAAGACCGCCCACTTCTGCTCGATGTGCGGCCCCAAATTCTGCTCGATGAAGATTACCCAGGAAGTGAGGGATTTTGCTGCGAAGCAGAATGCAAGCGCGGAAACCTTCCTCGCGGCCGAGCAAGGCATGGCCGAGATGAGCGAGAAATTCCGGGAGAAGGGCGGCGAGATCTACCTGCCGGCGGCGGAATGATAGCAGCGATGCGCACGGTGCCGCCGAAGGTCGGAATGAAAATCGAGTTCCCGTTCCAAGTTGCTGTTTGCTGCTGGGTGGACTTGCTCGGTTACGGAGCCGCGATCCGAGAGGCCGATTACAATCCGCTCAACCCGCTCGCGCGGGACGCTGTTTCACGCATCAGAATATTTCATCAGATCGTTGCCAACCACAGCGCAAGCACCTTTCCGACCTTAGTGATGAACGACGGCGCCTGCGCCTATTTCGATCTTTCTTATCGAACGAGGTGGCCAACGTACGATTTCCTCCAGCGGGCGAAGGCTCTCTTCGACAGCATCCAGGAGCAGGAGCGGAGGGACGGTCATCCCGGGGCGCGAATGGTCATCGCAGCTGGATTCCGTCTGAGAGGCAGAGCGTCCCAGCGCAGTGCCCTCCGCGGCGCTTTCGTGAAGCAGCTGTTGAAGAAACTCGAAGAGGGAAAGATCACTCCAAAGGACGCCGTAACCACTGCATCGAAATTCGGGAGTCCGTTCGATATCGTTCCCCATCTGCAGGCAAATTTCGCCTTCACGAAATGCTATATTGCGGAGCAGTCCGGGACCCAGGGAGGTCTGCCGGGGCCAGCATGTTACGTGGACGACGCACTGTTCGACAGCGGCCTAACGAGTGATTCCGATCTCGGCATTGGCCCGAAAATCGAATGGAAATCCGAAAAATATAAGTTGGCGGCAAACTTTCATCACCTGAGCCACGTTAGGCGTGCCAGACAGACGGAATTCAAGGGAGGAAAGCTCACCCACCACGGGCCGGAAGGGTTCCGGGATGCCCTTGAAATTGCTGAGCTGCTCACTGGAGACCCCAACGTTCTCGACGCCTTGAGACAGGCCAGAAAAGACCGCTTCGGGCTGTGACGCTGGTCCGACGCGCCTGCGCGTCCGGTACGGATGTCCGCCACTGAGCAGGGCGCGGAAATACGGTGACAGTGCACGAATTTCGCGCTGAATCCCGAATTGAGTACACTGTCACCGTAATTCCGTGGCCGGCCATTGGGACGGCGCCCTTCGCTCGCGCCGCGTCGCTAAGCCACTGAGGAAGATGGAAAGAACGCTGTGGCATTCGACGTGCGCGTGGCATAGGTTCTTGCGAAATGGGAGGGATGCGTCCGATCGCGACGTCATCGATGAGCGGGCCGGGGGGCCTGAAGGGGGAGGAAATGTTCTTCATTTCATGGGGTGCGCACGGCGCCCTGTCGCAGATCGGCGAAAGCGAAGTCCTGCACTGCAGCCGCTGCGAGACGGAAACGCACTGGAGCACGATGATCTCGTACACGGTGCGGCACGTTTACTGGCTGTTCCGCTGGACGACCGGCCGCACCCTCTACAGGATGTGCGGCAACTGCCTCGGCACCGAATATCTTGCCGACGAAGCCGTTCGGCCGCAGGCGGTCAAGGCGGCCATCCCGTTCATGGACCGGCGCGGCTGGACGATCGGCGCGGGCATCATTGCCAGCATCTTTGGTCTCGGCAGCATCGCCGCGGCCCAGGATGCCAGCGACAACCAAGCCTTCCTCCAGGCGCCGCGCTCCGGAGACGTCTACGAGGTCGATCTCGCCCGCATGCTGGCGAAGCCTGAGGCGCCGGTAATGTACAGCGCCATGCGCGTGGTCGAGGTGCGCCCCGAGGGGGTGGAGGTCGAATTCGCGGACCTCTATTACGGCGATCGCCGCGGTGTCGAGCGCGATATGCGGGAGCGCAAGACTCGCTATCCCGGCTATTATCGACCTGAAAGGGCGGTATTTGAAAAGGCGTCGCTGGACCGGATGCACGCCGAGGGCGTAATCCTGGATGTGGAGCGCTGACGCGTTCGGGAAGCGCAATGCCCCCGATCCTTCGTCCCCATCTCCCTCCCCCTGATTCGCCTGCCGCTTGCCTGAGCCAGCGCAGTATGAACACTTCCGCAATGGGAGCGGATGCGGAAGCCGGCATCGCCTGCGGTGAAGGGAGCAAAGATGAGGCTTGTAATACTCGGCCTCGCTTCTCTGCTCCTGGCGGCCCTCGCCGCCGGCACGGCCTGGGCCGGAGAGCCGGCTCAGCGCGATCGCAGCCGGACGCTGAAAGGCTGGCTGGTCGAGGACTCCGCCGAACAGGACGGCGGCCGCCTCGTCCAGCTCAGCCGCGCCACCCAAGGCCTGCGCCTTCAATATTCCGCCGTCTTCTGGCGCGGCAATGGCGGCCGAATCCAGTCGACCCTGATCGAGCGCTCCGACTGCACGACCGGCGAATCCCTCGACCGCAACATTGTGCCGGACGCCAAGGCCGTCCGCGCCCTGCTCACCGCCCATCTCGCCGAATGCGCCCTGCCGCCCCGCCGGATCGAAGCGGCCTTGCGCGGCTTCGAGCCCGCTTATGCACTTGCCCAGGCATGGGCCCGCGACGCCGACGCGGCGACGATTGCGGAAGCCGAAGCAATAGCCGAACATGGCCGGGAAGCGGACTAGGGAGGTATGGAGTTCGCGGCGAAGCAGGTTGCGAGCGCGGACACATGCCTTACTGCTGAGGAGGCGGACAAGGGCATGGCGGAGATGAGCGAGAAATTCCGGGAGAAGGGCGGGGAGATCTATCTCCCCGCGGCCGAATGAGCCCGGCCTTCCGGCCCGTCGGGATTGCGCTCGCCCTCGCCGCCCTCTCCGTGCCCGGGCCGCTCTCGACCGCTTGGGCGAAGGAAGGTCGCCGCGCCGCGCCGTCGGTCCCGCTCGTCTCCGTCCTCTCCGACGAGGATTATCCGTCGACGGCGATCAGGAACGGAGAGCAGGGAAGCGTCTCCTTCCGTCTCTCCATCACCGCCGCCGGCCGGGTGAGCGGTTGCGACATTCTGGTGTCGAGCGGCTCCGCCGCCCTCGACTCGACGACCTGCCGGCTGATGGCGACCTGGGTGGGGTTTCGCCCGGCCGAGGATGGGTCCGGCAAGCCGGTGGCCGATACTTATGAGGGGCAGATCGTCTGGAGGCTTCCGGCTTCGCCGGCGGGCAGGATCGATCTTCCCGAGCGCCCCGGCGCCGCGATCGGGCTCTGGTCGGACTGCGCCGACGGCGAGGCCGCCAGGCTGGCCTTGTCGAGCCTCGCCGCCGCCGAAATCGCCGAACGCGCCTTCCGCGCCTGCAGAGGCCTTGAAGAGCGCCTCGTCCGCGAGCTTGTGGAAGCGGGCATCGAGGGCCTGAACGCCCCGAGAACCGTCCAGGCCCTCAAGGACGATTATTCCGAACGGCTGGGCCCGAGGCTCGCGCAGGTCCGGAGCCAGCTCGGGCCGCGGGGGAAGTGATCTGGGAGAGGAAGGCGCCATGCCCGAAGGCGGATGCCTCTGCGGCGCCCTGCGCTACCGCGTGACCGGCGAAGCCGTCGCCCGGACCCTGTGCCACTGCGTCTCCTGCCGCCGGGCGACCGGCGGCGCCAGCGTCGGCTGGGCCGTCTTCGACAAAGCCGATTTCGCCCTCCTCCAGGGCGAAGTCCGCGAATATTCCTCCTCCCCCGGCATCTATTGGGGCTCCTGCCCCACCTGCGGCAGCCTGACCACCTACCGCCGCGACTCCCGCCCCGACCACCAGGACATCACCACGGCGACGCTTGACGACCCCGACGCCTTTCCGCCGACGGTGGAAATCTGGGTGGGTGAGAAGATCGGCTGGGAAACGCTCAACCCGGCCTTGCCGCACAAGGAGCGGAGCTCGCTCAACGAGTGACGGAATAGCCGAATGCCGCGCCATTCGAATTCCGCTGGCGCGACCGGCTCCATCTGCCTTTGGACCTGGGCACCGCCGAGCAATATCACCGCTCCCGGCGGAGGGCGCCAAGACCGCCCACTTCTGCTCGATGTGCGGGCCGAATTCTGCTCGATGAAGATCACCCAGGGAGTGCGGGATTTCGCGGCGAAGCAGAACGCGAGCGGCCATGCGTTCCTCGCGGCAACGCCGCTCCCGGAGGCTGAAGCGGAGGCCGGCATCGCCGAGATGAGCGCCCTGTACCGTGAGAAGGGCAACCGCCTCTATCTCTCCAATACCGACTGACCCGAGCCGGCGCTTGCGCCGCCCGCTACTCTTCTATTTCGTCCGATTGCCGGCGAAAGCGTGCAATCGTCTGCCTGACGATCCTGATACCCAACGGATTTCGTATGGCTTCATTGAGGCGCAGAGATTCGGTGAAGTATCGCATGGCGCGTGCCGGATCTCTTAACCCTATAGCGAGTCCCCTGCTTCGTAAAGTCTGGGCTATACCGTTCTTATCGTCCAGAACACGGAGAATTCCTAAGCTATGCTCGAAGAGTGTTTCAGCTTCCTCATAGCGTTCTTGCTTGGCGTACATGCTCGCCAAACTGTGTTCGGTTTGCGCGACATGATGGGCGTGACCGATCTTTCGCCCGATCTCGATGCTGCGCTTGTAAGCAGCCTCAGCTTCGTTGAACCGCTCCTGCTTGGCATACATGTTGGCCAAACTGTGCTCGGTTTGGGCTAGGCCGAACAGATCGTTCAATTCACCACGCATCGCGATGCTGCGCTTGTAGGCAGCCTCAGCTTCGTTGAACCGCTCCTGCTTGGCATACATGTTGGCCAAACTGTGCTCGGCTTGCGCGACATGGTAGGCGTGGTTGGTCTTTCTCCCGATCTCGATGCTGCGCTTGTAGGCAGCTTCGGCTTCCTTGTAGAGCCTGCGTCGCGCATCGTCATTCGCTACGATGTGAAGGGAAATTGCCACTTCGTGTTGAGATCGCTCGCTGTTTGCAACTCGTCTCAACAATGGCAGGGCCGCTTGCCGTCGCCCGGTCCTGAACCATACCATAGCCCTGAGAAAAAGTGTCTCAATCGCATCACTTGGTATGAGCCCCGCTGCTTCCTGCCGGACAGCAAAGTTGGCAGCCAGCCATTGATTGCCATCATAGCCGCCAATCGCACTCTTAGAATAATATCGAAGCGCCTCTTCGGTTTTCCCCAAGGCAGCACTGTGGAATGCGAGACCGGCGTCGGTAAAGAGATAGTGAGGCGTTTCCCAACCCGCCTTTTTTGGATCTCCTTCGCTAGCTGCTGAGAGTAACGCCGCATGCACAGCTTTCACCGTCTCAGACGCTAGGGACGAGCGAGCACTAAGTTCAGTACGAACCGCGCTTACAACGTTCCATTCGCTATTTCGTGGTTCAATAATGTTTGAGTATCCGATAGCCCCTCGGAATTCCGCAAAGCCCATGCCTTCAAGCGGCACGATTTCATAAATTCTCGCCGCGACATGGTCGGTCAAGGCCTCTGCTATTGCAAAGGCCTGCAGCACATTCTCCGTCCCGGGAGGCGCAGTTTCCAAGAGTTCTAGAAGCTCTGACAATTTCTAGACTGCCTGCTTCTGCTTCATCGAGAGTAGCACGCCGGCCAAATTGTTATGCAGCTTGCTCACGGAGCTCAGGTTGTTTTGCAGGTGGGCGGTCGCAGCCGCGCTTGCAGCTTCGCGAGTATGGCCTTCGGCCTCAAAAATATCAATGAGGTCATCATAGGCGTCGCTCTCGCGTGCTTCGTCCGTCTCAAATCCTGTCGGCAGCGTTCTTACCACCTGCGGTTTCGGCGCGTCCTCATCGGGCATTTGATGACTTTCCGGACCAAGCATCTGAATATAAACGAGCCCTCTGTCCGCGAACTTTGACAGAATCGGTCCCCATATTCTCTCTAGAAACATACGTTGCCAGTGTACCGGCGCATCGCGATGTTCAACCATGAAGCGACCGCCTTCCGCGATGAACCGTTCAAGGGCGGAGCAAATGGCCTCGGCGCGCCGACTGAAAATCGCATGGTGGGGATCGGTATTGACGCTGATGCTTCCAACGTGAATTTCACTGTTGCCGCCTGCTTCGATGTCGCTCAGCATCTTGAGCGACATCGGCAGGTCGGGAGCCTCCACTTTGATGCCGCTATTTCCAAGCTGCGTTTCAAACTCGGTTAGAATATCATGCGCAACGTGGGTCGTCGCGAAGTCATGATCCACACGTATCGAAAAGCGCTTATCAAACCCGGAAAATAGTTGCTTCAAAAGTGTTGAAAATTGATTTGGGGCGCAATCGCTGCCTTTAAAGCGAATGTGTATCACACCGCTCTGTGAATCGAGATATGGTCTTATCGCTGCGATTTCTGATCGCCAATCAATTTGGCGTATCATGATTCAATTTCGGCCACTTTAATTTTTACGTCCTTTGCAGCCTCAATCTCGGACAAAATTTCGGTCGCATTGGAACTCGTTATCTTACCGGCATCCACTTCCACTCGGCCTTTGGATTTTATCCCAGATAGAATGCGCTTCAATTTGGGACTTATGTCCCTCCATGGAATTGCGACCGATGCGACGAAGAAGACGCCGAACGCAAGCGCGGCCGATCCTAGTCGCACCAGGACACTTTCGCTCCCCCAGTGCATGACCCCAAGATCGAATGCCAAGACGAGCGCGCTACCTGCGGCTCCAATGAGCAGACTTCGCATAATCCCTCCCCCGGACCATGACTCGTAGGATAAATGAAAGAGCAAGAATTCGGGAAACACAATACCCAACCCGATCCCGTGCCCGGCGCCGATGCGTGGCACCCTCAGCTCACCTCTACCCCTCCCGCAAAATCTTCTCCATCCTTTTCCCCCGCGCCAGCTCGTCGACCAGCTTGTCGAGATAGCGTATCTCCCGCATCAGCGGCTCCTCGACAGCCTCGACCCGCACCCCGCAGACCACGCCCGTGATCGCCTCCCTCGCCGGGTTCATCCGAGGCGCCCTGGCGAAGAAGGTCTCGAAGTCGGTGCCCGCGGCCAGCTCGGCCTTCAGCTCGTCCGGCCCATAGCCGGTCAGCCACTCGATGATCTCGTCGACCTCGGCCTTCGTCCGCCCCTTCTTCTCCGCCTTGGCGACATAGAGGGGATACACGCTGGCGAAGCTCGTCGCGTAGATGCGGTGTCTGGCCAATGTCCGGTTGCTTTGCGTCGATAGGGATCGGGCGATCCTAGGCCAAATCGGGAGGACCGGCCAGATGTGTTCCCCTCTCGTGCGGCCACTCCGCGATCGCCGCCGCCGGTCGAAGGCGCTTGGACGGATCATTTTCACTTAATTGAACACCCCCGGAGGATGGCGACTATAGGGGCGGAGGATCTTTGCCGTGACGAACAGGATCTTTGTGCAGATTCCGGCTTATCGGGATCCCCAACTCGTCCACACGCTCGACAGCCTCTTCGACCAGGCCCGGCATCCCGACAGGCTCCGGGTGCGGGTGTGCTGGCAGCACGCGCCCGGCGAGGTGCTGCCCGCGCGGCATCTCGGGCGCGCCTCCGTCGAGATCGATGCGATCGACTACCGGCAGAGCAAGGGTGCGAACTGGGCCCGGCGGCGGGTGCAACGCCATTGGCGCGGCGAGGCCTATTCGCTGATCGTCGATTCGCACCTGAGGTTCGCACGCCACTGGGACGGCAAGGTCATCGCGATGCTGGAGGGGCGGAGGGCGGTCGGAGCGAAGCGTCCCCTGATCACCGCTTATCCTCCCGATTTCGATCCGGATGCCTTTCCGAGAAAGCGCTCCTGGGCGCCCCTGAAGATATACAAGGAATCCTACATCGACGGCCTACTCCTGCACTTCGCAGGCCATCGGCTGGCCTTGTGGCAGTGGCTCGAGGCGCCGATTCCGGCCCAGTTCCTGGCGCTCGGATTCCTTTTCAGCGACGGCGCCTTCAATCGCGACATCCCGCTCGATCCCCACATCTATTTCTTCGGGGACGAGATCACCACCGGCCTCAGGGCTTATTGCCACGGCTACGACCTGTTTCATCCCCACCGAGTGCTGGCCTGGCATCTTTACGATCGCGACCGGCGAGGGACCCATTGGCAGGATCATGAGGATTGGCGGGTTCGCGACCGCGATTCGCTGGCCCGGGTCGGTCGGATCCTCGGCGGCCAAAGCTATCGCCGCTATCCGCTCGGCGATCGTCGCTCGCCGAAGGATTATGAGACCGAGATCGGCATGCCCCTTCGGCTACCGGCGGCAATTTGATGGCCGAGCCCGTTCCGGACCCTCCGGTCATCGTCAGGGACGGCTTCCTGTCGGAGTCCGACTGCAAGACCCTCCTGGCGATGGGCGAGACGGGGAAATGGTTGCCGGGCACCGTCAAGCTGGCCGACGGAAGGACGACCGGCTCGAGCGAGCGCCGCTGCATGTCGCTCTATTTTCCCGAAAGTGGCGCTCGGATGATTTCGCTGCTGGGGCAGATCGAAACCCGGCTCGCGACCCAATTCGGCATCGCGCGAGAGCGTCTGGAACCCTGGCAGATGATCCGATACCGGCGGGGAGAGGGCTTCGACTATCATTTCGATTGCGGAGCCTATGACAGCCATAAAAGCGGCGAGCGGCGGCGCAGCATAATCCTGTTCCTGGAGCAGCCCGAACAGGGGGGAGCGACTCATTTCCGGGCGCTTCGGCTGACGGTTCGGCCTTGTCGCGGGCGTCTTCTGCTCTGGAACAATCTCTTGCCGACAGGGCGCTGCAATCATGCGATGATACATTCCGGCCGACCGGTATGGCGCGGACGGAAGACCATTCTGGCCACGTGGGAACACGAACAGCCCTATGCAGACTAGCCGAGGAGACGTTCGAATGGCGAAGACCAAAGAGGACAAGCTCGTTCTGGAAATCATCGAGCGCTATGGCGAAACGATCGATCTCCGGCGCACGCCCTTCCTCATCGTCGAGATCATCCGGCAATACGGCCCGAAGCTTGGCGGCGGAATCGCGGCCGAGTGCCTCCCGCCAGGCGGCCCGCCGCCGAAGAAGTTCGATCCGGACGACCTTCTGCGCGAGATCAGCCGCAAGCTGAAGGAGATCGAGCAGCTCTCGAAGACGCTCCACAAGTCGAGATTCTGAAAGGCTGGCCCGGGGAACCCCCCTGCCGATGACAAGCGCCGACACGCCCCCACCCACTTTCTACCACGGCACCCGCGCCGACCTGACGCCGGGCGATCTGCTCGCGCCCGGCTTCGGTTCCAATTACGGCGAGGGCAGGCTGTCCTGGATCTACTTCTCCGCCACCCTCGACGCGGCGATCTGGGGCTGCGAGCTGGCCAAGGGGGACGGGCGCGAGCGGATCTACGTCGTCGAGCCGACCGGCGACTATCATGACGACCCCAACCTCACCGACAAGAAATTCCCCGGCAACCCGACCCGATCCTACCGCTCCCGCCAGCCGCTCCGAATTGTCGGCGAGGTCGCCGAATGGGAGCCCCATTCCCCCGAGCGCCTGAAGGAGATGAAGGACTTCCTCGCCAGGCTGGAGGCCGAAGGCGACATGCAGATCATCGACTGACCGCTCTGCCGCGCCCGAAACCATAACCGCCACGGGCCGTTCCGGTCCCTTCTGCCGGAGGCAGGCGTGCATTTCTTCGGAATCAACTGGGTCGCCGTTCTGGTCGCGGCCGCGGCCTTCTTCGCGATCGGCTTCGTCATCCACATGAAGCTGGTCGACCTCAAGGCCTGGGACTCCGCCAAGCACAATGACCAGGCGCGGCTCAGCAAGGCGCGCATGGCCTTCGGAATGGTCCTTCCGCTCGCCACCGCGACCGGGCTCGCCTTGCTGTTCAGCTGGGCCGATGTCACCGGCATTGCCGAGGGCGTCAAATGGGGGCTCGTCGTGGCGCTGGCGTCGGGGCTCCCGGTGCTCTGGTACAATTGGTTCTACGGCACCGCGCCGCTCTGGATCTTCCTGGTCGACAGCGCCCATCAGCTCGTCGGCCATGCAATGGTGGGCGCGATACTGGCCGGCTGGCGCTAGGATCCCGATGTCGGCCGCCTCTCTCGCCTCCCGCGGCCCTTCCCCGGATCAGCGCCGCTCGACCTTGAACGCCGCCGCCGCCCTTGCCACCAGCGGCGCCTCGAGCGAGGCCCAGGCGGGGGTCGTCGCTCCGTCCGTCACGAGGTCCGCATAGCGCTTTCCGGTCGGCGCCAGATCCTCCGAATAGATCAGCATCAGCTCGTCGCGCCCGCGTCCCGTGCCGGCCGGATCGTCGAGCATCTGCACTAGGCGCGCGCTCATCGTCTCGGGCGGGACGGACCAGCCGGCGCGGGCGAGGATATTCATGACGTGCTCGCGGTCCGATCCCGCCCGCCCCGGAGCGTCCGTCCGCCTCGGCCCGCCGCCGACCCAGATCGTCCTCCCCCACAGCTCGGTCCGCTTATTGTCCGAATAATCGTAATGGCGCTCGGGCAGGCTCGGCAGGAAGCTCTCGAACTGGATCCAGTAGAGGCGCTTCAGGCGCCGCTTCGCATCGGCCTCGGCGAAGACGTGGATCTCGGCGTCGGCGACCCCGTAGAGCGTGAACCGTTCGCTCCCCACATAGGCCGCGGCTTTGGGCACGCGCACCGTCACGCCTTTTCCGGGATGGACGACCTTGTGGCGCTCGACCCGGGCGGCGGGCGCGGCCGTCGGCGCCTGGGCTGCGGCCGCCCCGATTGCGGCCACGGTCAGAATCATCGCGCCGGGCAAGCCGCGCATTCGATCCTCCTTCGCTGTTTCCCCGACTGTATTGCCAGCCTAACACAGTGTCAAATGCGGGATCGGGCGTGCCGCTTGGGAAACCATCCTGCCGCGAGCGCCGTTGGGACAGGCATGAAGCTCATTCTCGCCGCAACATCGCTCCTCCTTGGCCTCGCCGCCTGCTCGCCGGAACCGGCGAGCAAGACGGGTCCGGCCGCCACGGCCGCCAACGAAACCGCCCCGCCGGCCGCGGCAACGCCGTCGTCCGCGCCGCCGCCGGCCGATCCCGCCGCGCCCGCCGCCAACGTCCTGACGCTCGAGGGTCTCGGCGCGCTTCGGATCGGTGAGAAGGTGCCGGCCGGCAGCGGCTGGGCCGAGCGCGGCGCCCAGATTTCCGAGACATGCCGCACCGCTAGCTCGCCCGACCATCCCGGAGTCTATGCGATCGTCGAGGAGGGCGAGGTGGCGCGCATCACCGTCGGCCAGGGCTCCGACGTCAAGCTGGTCGAAGGCATCGGAGTCGGCGCCGCCGAAGCCGCGGTTCGCGCCGCCTTTGCGGGCTTCCGAGCCGAGCCGCACAAATATTCCGAAGCGCCGGCCAAATATCTGACCGCGCCCAATGCCGACAGCGGCGATCCGGCCTTGCGCTTCGAGATCGGCGCCGACGGCAAGGTCGCCCTGATCCACATCGGCACCAGGCCGGTGCTCTTCTACGTCGAGGGCTGCGCCTGACCGGCCTTACGGCAGGTCCGACCGTTCCAGCCTCTCCCGAATGTCGCGGCAGGCGCCCTCGATCAGGTCGCCCAGAGCCGCTTCGTCATCAGGCCGTCCATCGGGCCTGGATCCTCACCCGTCCGCCGGATCGTCCCCGAACAGGCTGATGCAGAGGCCGAGCGGAGCCCCGTCGGCGGACTCGAGCGGGGCGACGTTCGGCAAGGCGAAGCTCGTGCTGCCGTCGCCGCCAAAGGTCGTGCCGATCGCCTTGAAGAGGTCGGCAAGCTCGGCGGCCGGCACCAGCTGGCCCTGGCACGGCAACCAGCCGCTCGGGGCGAATCCGAAGGCGAAGTTGCGGGTCTCGCCGGTGAAGGGGGCGGTCGTCGGGACCGCTTCCGGCGCGCACGCCGCCACCGCATCGGGTTCGGGACGCGCGGGGTAAACGCCCTGGATGGCGATGCAATATTGCAGCGTGCCGGTCTCGGCCGCGAGCGGCGCCAGCGTCGGCAGGCCGAACGTCGAGCTGCCGTTGCCGCCAAAGGTGGTGAGGAGAAGCGAATAGAGGCCGGTATATTGGGCGACCGGCAGCTCCTGTCCCTGGCACGCCATCCACCCGTTCGGAACGAAACCGAAGGGCATCGCCCTGACTTCTCCCAGAAAGGCCGTGCTCATCCCGGTTCCCCCTCCCGCGGCTCGCCGGCGGCGTCCGCCAGGCTCGTCCCCTGGACGCAGATGCAGTAATTGAGGAAGGCGCCGTTCTGGGCCGGCACTCCGGGCAGGGCCGGAAGCGCGAAATTCGTCGCTCCGTCGCCGCCATAAGCGGTTCCGAGCAAGGCGTACAAAGCCTGGTTCTGGGCGATCGCAAGCAGCTGCCCCTTGCACGGCGCCCATCCCGCGGGAATCGCCTTGAAGCCCATGGCGCGGACGTCGCCGAGATAGGAACCGGCCATAATCCCTCCTCCGCGCCGCCCGGACCGGCTGCGAAACGATCCTGCCTCCCGCGGTCGCGGAATACAAGAGCGGGCCGGGCGGGGCGCGGCAACCTGGCATCGAGGCTATCTTCGACCCGGCGGAGCGGTTCCCACGGAGCCCTGTGGCGGTCGAATTCTACAGGTGCCGTTGCACGTCCATTGCTTTATGCAAGACACGAAACACCGACACGCGATCGGGATAGACGACATAAAAGATGCGGTGCTCTCGAACCGGCAGGGAGCGCAATTCCGGACCGAGGTCAGCGCGCATCGTGCCTAGCTCGGGGTAATCGCTGAGCCGCGACAGTGCCGCATCGACGTCCCGGAGGTAGGCGTCGGCAGCTTCCTCACCGTGCTGGACGACGCTGTAGTCCAAAATCTCCCGAAGATCGCGCCGCGCCCTCGCGCGCAGCCGAACCTTCACCGCGCCCGCCGCCTGGCCCGACCTTCGGCGATAATGTCTTCGATCGTGGTATCGACCTCGGGAGAATTGAGCCCTTCGTCGATCGCCGCCAGCAGCCGGCGCAGCTTCTCCTCATTCTCCTGGTCGCGGCGGACGAGGTCGCGGACATAGTCGCTGGTGCTGCTGTAGCGGCCCTCGGCGACCCGGGATTCCGCCCAGCCCTTGAGCTTCTCCGGGATCGAGATGTTCATCTGTGCCATGTCGGCCTTATACGATTCTGCGCTAATGCTGACAAGCCGCTTGCCAGGCACGAAGCTGAATCACCCATCGGGGCGATAGCTTTCGCCCCTCCCCATGTCCCATGACCGCTGCCTCGAGGCCCGCCAGGAGACCCGCCATGCCGCTCGCCCACGCCCGCCCGATCGCCATGATCGCCACGAACGACCGCAGGGCCGCCGAGCCCTTCTACGCCGACACGCTCGGCCTTCCCCGCAAGGGCGACGACGGCTTCGCGGCTTTGTTCGACCTCGCCGGAGTGACGCTCAGGCTGACCGAGGTCCCGGGCTATTCGGCGCCGGCCCATCCGGTGCTCGGCTGGGAGGTGCCGGACATCGAGGCCGCGGTCGCCGCGCTGACCGCGAACGGGGTGAGGATGAACATTTACGAGGGGATGGGCCAGGACGGAAACGGCATCTGGACCGCTCCGGACGGAAGCGGCAGGGTCGCCTTCTTCAACGATCCCGACGGCAACGGCCTCAGCCTGGCTCAGACCCTGTAGGATCGGCGCCCGCCGCCGAGGCGGCTTGCCTAAATGTTCTTTTTATGTTCTTATCTCGGCCATGGGGGACCTGCCGCCGCCACCGCCCGGATTCACGCCCGTGCCTCTGCGCGCTCGCCGCGACGGTTGGACGCCCGAGCGGCAATATGGCTATTTGCTTGCGCTCGCCGCGTGCGGACATGGCGGCCGGGCGGCCAAAGCGGTCGGAATGAGCCAGCAGAGCGCCATCCGCCTTCGCCGCCGGCCCGAAGCGGCGGAATATGATCGTCTTTGCACGGACGCCTTATGGCTGGCCAAGAAGCGCCACGCGCGGGCGAGGCGCGAGCGGCTTCGGGGCGGCGGACGTTTTTTGGCTTCCAGGGAAGCTGAAACTTGAGAAACTTATGAACCTTTCGCCGAGTCTTTCCTGTCCGCCCCTATCCGGCCGGCGCCCATCCCGGCGGCGCCAGCTCGAAGCCGGCGAACTCGAAGCCCGGCACGACGATGCAGGAGACCAGGGCCCAGCCGCGTTCCGCTTGTGCCGACTGCCATTCGCCCGGAGCGACGCGCAGCTGAGGCTGCTCCCCGGCGAGGACGTCGCCGCCCAGCCGCGCCTCGCGCACCGGTCCGGACTCTCCCGCCGCGATTCGGAGGCGGAGCGGGGTGCCGGCGTGGAACAGCCACAATTCGGTCGCGTCGACCCTGTGCCAGTGCGACCTTTGGCCCTCCTCCAGAAGGAACAGGATCGCGGTGGCCGGGGCGCGCGCTCCGGGCGGCGCCTCCGCCCGCCAGGTCTCTCGGTACCAGCCGCCTTCGGGATGGCGCTCGAGCCCGAGCGAGTCGATCAGCCGCTTCGGGTCGCTCATCCGGCTCGCGACACATTCTCGGCGACGGCCGCCCGGACGAGCGCCCTCAGCCCTTCCTCGTCCAGCTTATCGCCCTCTTTCATGTCGATGGCGCGCCGGGTGTTGCCGTCGAGGCTGGAGTTGAACAATCCGGCCGGATCGTCGAGCGCGGCGCCCCTGGCGAAGGTCAGCTTCACCTTGTCCCGATACGTCTCGCCCGTGCAGAGGAGGCCCTTATGCTCCCAGACGGGAACCCCGGCCGGGTTGGACGGCTTGCGCCATTTCACCGCCTCGACCACCTCCGGGTCGGCCTCGCGGATCAGCGCCCGAACCCGCGCCAGCGCCTCGCCCCGCCAGTCGCCCAGAGCCGCGATCTTCGAGTCGATCGCGTCGGAAGGGGTCTCGTCGCTCATCTTCGTCTCCTACATCTTCTCGCCGGGAAGCTCGCCGGCCTGCCTGATCCAGTCGGCGAGCTGCGCCTCGTCGAGCTCATCCGCCTCGTGGATGTGGAAGTAGCGCACTTCCTCATGCCTGGAGGCGACGGGCGGGGGCGGGCGAAGCGACGAGCCGCGGAAGAAGGTCAGCTTCACATAATGCGTGAAGCAATGGTAGCTGAGGAACCAGCCCTCGCGGTCCGGAGCGCCGTAGAAAGGCGAGTTCCATTTCACCGCTCTCCTCACGCCCGGGACCTGGCGCTCGATCAAAGCGTCGAGGCGGCGCCCGACTTCGCCCTTCCAGCCGGGCATGGCCGCGATATAGGCCCGAACCGGGGCGTCGCCTTCTCCCTTGGGGATTTGAGGGTTGCCGCCCGAGAGGAGGACAGGCTTGCTTTGCGCCATCATGCTCACCTCTTGTCGAGGGACGGATAGATAATGCGAACCGACACCGCAACGCGACTCGTCCAGGCCTCGCCGGACTGCGTCTACCGGGCCTTCGTCGATCCCGAGGCGCTGATGGCCTGGCTTCCGCCCAAGGGCATGAGCGGCCGGGCGCTGATCTTCGAGCCTCGGGAAGGCGGCCGCTATCGGATCGAGCTTGCGTTCGAGGAGGCGGGGGCGGCGTCGGGGAAGACCACGGAGCGGACCGACGTCACGTCCGGCCGCTTCCTGACCCTGATCCCGGGCCGGCGCATCGTCCAGACGGTCGAGTTCGATTCCGCCGATCCGGCCTTTGCCGGAACCATGGTCATGACCTGGTCGCTGGAGCCTTCGGCCGGCGGCACCCTCGTCACCATCGCCGCCGAGAATGTCCCTCCGGGCATCTCCGCCGAGGACCATGCCGACGGCCTCGCCTCCTCGCTCGACAATCTCGCCGGCTTCGTCGCGGCGCCATGATCCGGTCCCTCGCCCATGTCGCCCTCGTCGTCCGCGATTATGACGAGGCCATCGCCTGGTTCACCGGCAAGCTCGGCTTCACCCTCGTCGCGGACGAGCATCAGCCCGAGCAGGACAAGCGCTGGGTGCTGGTCGCACCGCCCGGCGCCGCGGCGGGCTCGACCTCGATCCTGCTGGCGCGAGCCGGCTCGCCGGAGCAGGAAAGGTTCATCGGCAACCAGGCGGGCGGGCGGGTCTTCCTGTTCCTCCAGACCGACGATTTCGAGCGCGACCATCAGGAGATGCTCGCCCGAGGCGTCGTCTTCGTCCGCGAGCCGAAGCAGGCGCCCTACGGCAAGGTCGCCGTCTTCCGGGATCTCTACGGCAATCTTTGGGATCTGGTGCAGTTCGCCGCCGCCGGCTGACGCCCTGCCACAATCGCAACCCTTTTCCCGCCGCCGCAACATCGAGCGGTCACACCCGCCGGCCAGAACCGTCGTCCCGCGCGCTCCGGCCGCGGCGTCCGATCATCGAGAGTAGGAACAAGCGGCCATGAACCCGAACAAGGCTCTGTGGGAAAAAGGCGACTTCACCCGGATCGCCGGGACGATGCGCGAGAGCGGCGAAGAGCTGGTCGCCTCGCTCGGCCTGAGCCCGGGCGTGAAGATGCTCGATCTCGGCTGCGGCGACGGCACCACCGCGCTTCCCGCCGCCCGCTCCGGCGCCGACGTGCTCGGGGTCGACATCGCCTCGAACCTGGTCGAGGCCGGCCGGGCCCGGGCCGCCGCCGCCGGCCTCGCCAACCTGCGCTTCGAGGAAGGCGACGCCTCCAACCTCGCCGGCCTCGCCGACGGCGGCTTCGATCTCGTCCTCAGCCTGTTCGGCGCGATGTTCGCCCCGCGCCCCTTCGACGTGGCGCGCGAGATGGTTCGGGTGACCCGCCCCGGCGGCCGGATCGTCATGGGCAATTGGATCCCGGGCGACCCGACCCTGGTCGCGCAGATCCTCAGGATCAGCGCCGCTTACACCCCGCCCCCGCCGGAAGGCTTCGTCAGCCCGGTCACCTGGGGAGTCGAAGACCAGGTCCGCGAGCGCTTCGCCGCCGCCGGAGTCGCTCCTGAGAGCGTCCGCTGCGAGCGCGCCACCTGGCGGTTCCGCCATTCCGGCCCGCCGGCCGAATTCCTCGCCATGTTCCGCCATTATTACGGCCCGACCATGAACGCCTTCGACGCCGCCGCGAAGGACGGCCGCGAGGCGCAGCTCGAGGCCGAGCTCGAAGAGCTGTTCGAGGCCCAGAACCGGGCCGGCCCGGAGCGCACCGACATCCCCGCCACCTACCTCAAGGTGACGGTCCCCAGAACCTGACTAGGGACCCTTCACCTCGTTCACGATCACGTCCCAATGCTCCTCGAGCAGGGCGAAGCGGCGGTCCTCCTCGGCGTCGAACGCCTTCTTGTCCGGGTAGAGCCTTGCCTGGGCGGCGCCCCATGACCGGTCCCATAACGGGTCCGAGATGGCGGCCGTCGCGTCGCGGAAGACGATCGTCACCCTCAGGTCCCAGCGCGGTCCGCCGGCAAGGTGGGTGAAGGGCTCGTCGACCCGGATCGACCGGATGAAGCCGCTCTTCTGCATCTCGCGGAGCAAAGGCGCATGGTTCTTGTCGTAGAGCCGCTTGAACTCCAGCGAGCTCCCCCATTTGATCCGGTAATAATATTCCACCGTCACAGGCAGCTGGGCGGCGGCGGCGGCCGGCTGGGCGGCGGCTGCGGCAGTGGGCGCCGAGGCCAGAAAGGCCGCGGCGGCGAACAGGGCTCTCATCCTTGCGTCTCCCCCTGGAGGTGCCCACCCATCTCCCGCGCCGGGCATCGTGGCAATCTCAAAAGCGATCCCGGCTCACCGCATCAGCGCGGGGATGATCCAGACCGCCGACATGGCGATGATGCCGAGCAGGAGCGAAACGAGGAGCACCCATCGCACGACATTCTCCTGCCGGCCGCCGGTGACCTGTTCTGCGTCGTAATGCGGGCTGTCGTCGTCCATGGCCGCCACTCCCGTGAGAGGAGGCCATCCTACGCCGATCGGGGCCGCTTTGCCATCGTCCGGCGCGGCTCTCAGAACAGGGTCTCGCGCCGCTCCAGCATGGCGATAAAGACGGCGATCCTTTTCGCCCGGGTCTCCGGCTTCTTCGCGTCGAGCACCCGGTAGATGAGTCCGTAGCGGTTGGCGCCCTTCAGGGTCGCGAAGAAGGCGGCCGCACTTGGGCTCGAGTCGAGCGCGGCCTGCAAATCGGGGGGCGGCTCGGCACGGCTGTGCGGCGGGTAGGCGTCCGCCCAGCGGCCGTCCGACTTCGCCGCCTCGACCTCGGCGAGGCCGCCCGGCCGCATCCGGCCCGCCTCGATCAGGGCCTCGGCGCGCTCGACGTTGATCTGCGACCATTTCGAGCGCGGCCGCCGCGGCGTGAAGCGGATCAGGTAGAAGCTCTGGTCGTAAGGATTGATCAGCCCGTCGATCCAGCCGAAGCAAAGGCCCGCCTCGACCGCCTCCTTCTGGCTGACCGAGCCGATCGGGCTGCCTTTCTTGGCGAGCTTGAGCCAGATGCCTTTGTGATCGTGCGGCTGCCGCTCGAGCCATGCCGCCAGGGCCGCCTGATCCGCGAAAAGCAGGATCGGCAGGCCGCCCCGGGTCTCGCCTCCGTCCTCGGCCATGAGGCTCCTCCTCGCGGCGATTCTGCCCGAGGGCCGGGCGCAAGTCGATCCCGGCCTTGACGCCGCGCCGGGACGGTGGAACCCAGCAGGGCGGGAGAACGACCGCCATGCGAATCCTGGGACTGATCGCCGCCACGTCTGCGTTGCTCGCCGCCTGCGGGGAGCGGCGCGACGACCCCCCGGCCGCCGCGCCGGCTAACCAGAGCGATGCGCCCGCCAACCAGAGCGCCGCGCCGGTCAGCCAAAGCGACGCGCCGGTCAACAAGAGTGACGCGCCCGCCGCCGAGGCCGGCGGGAATAGCGCGGCCGCGTCGGTCCCGGCCGCCTCGACCTCAGCCAGCCCCTGCCTCGTCCAGGACGGCAAGCCGGTCGCCGCCCCCGCGCTCCGCGCCATCGGTACCGAGCCCTTCTGGGGCGCGGACATCCAGGGCCGCTGCGTCACCTATTCGCATCCGGAGGACCAGAAGGGCACGCGGATATGGACCCGCTTCACTCCGGGCCCCGGCGGCGGCACCTGGTCCGGGTCGCTCGGCGGGCGGCGCTTCGAGCTCAGGATCCGGCCCGAGGCCGGTTGCTCGGACGGAATGTCGGACCGGCGCTATCCGCTCGCCGCCGAGCTCCTCGTCGGCGGCGAACGTCGCACGGGCTGCGCCGCACCGGCCTAGGCTTCAGCGCCGGCCGCGGCGCACTCCGGTGAAGCGGCGCTCGACTCCGAGGGCCAGCAGGATGCCGGTCATCTTGCGGCCCTGGACCCGGCCGGTGACGGTGAAGGGGAGGGCCAGCCGCCTTCCTTCGAGCGTGAAGCGCGACCCGGATATGCTGCCGGTCGCGGTGGCGCCGCCGCGGTCGTAGACCGTCGCGACGAGCTCGGTTCCTCTCTGCTCGACCGTCATCGAGCCCCGCCTTGTCTCCCCGCGCCGGTTCTTCCAGCTCAGGTCCCAGGTGCCGCCGATGCGTTGGGCAGCGGGCGCGGCCTCGGCGGCGGACGGAAAGGAGGCGCCGGCGATCCCCGTGAGGCCGGCCGCCAGGGCCAGGGCGCCCGCGCGGAGGAGCGATGTCATGGCGCTTCCCGGGTCAGGCGTCGGCCCGCTGCGCCAGCTTGAGCTCGCCCTCGTCATAGCCGTCCCAATAATGGAGCCGCTCGGCGGCCACCTTGATCAGGGTCAGGCCGGGCGTGTCGATGCCCTCCTTGAACCAGCGATCGAGGTCCTTCGTCCAATGCTCGGCGAAGCGGCCCTTGTCGCGGATCAGCTCGGCCCGGCCTTCGATGGTGAGGAAGAAGGGGCGCATCCCGAGCATCCCCGATTTGGCCTGATAGGCGAGGCCGACCTGGGGGTCGCCCTCGATGTCGGCGACGCTTCCGGCCTCGTCGCAGGTGAAGAAGTAGCTGTCGCCGTCATAATCGACCTGGCGATTGTTGCTCATCGGCCGGGCGGCGATCGCTCCGCTCGCGGTCCGGGTGGAAAGCACTGTGAAGTCGATGTCCTTCATCTTCTCGGCAAGGTCGGCGAGGCTCTTGTCGGCCATGGCGCAAATCTCCTGATCGGGGTTTCCCGGACCAACCGATCGCGCGGCCAAAGGTTCAAGCAGGACCGGCCGCTAGGGCTGACGGCGGGCGGAGACGATCTTCACCGGTGTCTCGATCATCTGCCCACGCATCGAGCCCCGGCCGGCATCGGCCACCACCGGCGCGGCGAGGATGGAGCGGACCGTGTCCATCCCCTCCTCGACCCGGCCGAAGGCGGCGAAGCCGGGCGAGCCGGGCTTCGAGTCCATCGCCGGCATCGCGCCGCCGACGATGATGAAGAAATCGCCCATCGCCCCGGCCGGGGCGGCGCGCGCCATCGAGACGGTGCCGTCGACATGTTTCAGTCCGGTCTCGCTCGTCGGTTCGTGCTCGATCGGCGGGAAGGCGCGGCGGGCGCTGTGGCGGATTCCACCCTGGACGAAGCCGCGGCCGGTCGCGCCTTTGGTCCGCGCCGCCCGGTAGAAGAAGGTGCCGTCGAACTTCTTGGCGTCGACGTAGCGGACGAAATTGGCGGCCGTGACCGGCGCGCGCTTCGCGTCGAGCGCGAGCAGGATCGGGCCGGCCTCGGTCTCGAGGCGAACGCGCACGACGTCCGGCAAAGGCTCCGGCGCCGCCTCTCGAGCCGAGGCGCCGGCGTTCGCCGCAGGGGGATCGGGCGCCGGCGAGTCGCCGCATCCGGCGGCGGCGAGCAGGAGCGGGACGAGGATCGCGAGCGGCCGTCTCATCGGCTTATTCTGGACTTCGCGAGCCCGGGACTCAATCCGCGTCGCTTCAGGCCTTCGGCGCGCTCCTCGCGGCGAAGCGGACGTATAGGAGCACCGGGCGCCCGCCAAAGGAAAGGCGCCCCGGCCGGTGACCGGGGCGCCTCTCAGGTCGTCAGGCAAGCGAAGCTTCGCCTATCTGTTCATCGCGTAGATTCGGACCACCGTCTGGGTGCGGGCGTCGATCTGGTAGATGTTGCGCCCGTCCGAGCGGTAATAGACGCTGTCGCCGTCGCGATACTGGCTGCGATAGGCATAAGGCACGCCGCCGAGATCGGCCGAGGCGCGCTGGCCGACCCGAAGCCCGCCATCGCCGGTGACCCGGTCGATGATCTGGCCGACCACGCCGCGCTCGTCCGACTGCCGGTAATCCTGCTCGTCGTCCCAGCGGCCGTCGCGATCGTGATCGCGGTCGTCATAGCCGTCGCGATTGGAATCGTAGCGCGACTCGACGTCCCAGCGGCCGTCGCGATTGCCGTCGCGGTCGTCCCAGCCGTCATTGTTGCGGTCGTAGCGGCTGTCGACGTCGCCGCGGCCGTAGCGGTCGTCGTCGCGGCCGTAGCGGCCGTCGCTGCCGCGTTCGGCGATCCGGATGTCCTGGCGAAGCGAGTTGATCCGGTGCTGCAGGTCGGCGCGCTCGCGGCCGCTGATGCCGTCGCGGGCATAGAGCATCTCGAGCCGGCTCAGCTGGCGAAGCTGCTCGCGCAGTGGCACCGCCTCGGCGCGGGAGATGGCGCCGCTGCGGATCCCGGCCTGGAGCCGCATCTGCAGCTGGTCGGCGCGGACTTCCACATTGCCGTAGCCGTTGCCGCCATAGCCGGGCTGGGCGGAGGCGGGCGCGGCGGCCGCGATGGCCGACGTGGCGGCCAAGGCGATGAAAAGGGTCTTGTTCATGTCGATGCTCCTGTTTCGGGCGCTCCCCAACGCTTGCCCGCCACCCAGCGCCTCGCGCTGTGAGGCCAGCCTGAACGGAATTCGCAGGCGAGGTTCATCGGAGGATGAAGCTCCTCTCCCGCTTTTCGCGGGAGAGGGGGGACCCAAGCCGAAGGCTTGGGGGGTGAGGGTCTTGCTGAGTCCGGTTTACAGACCCTCACCTCCCACCGCTTCGCGGCGGGCCCCTCCTCTCCCGTGAAGGACGGGAGAGGGGTCAAGGCCGGTCAGAACGCCCCCGGCACCTCGTGCTGGACCGCGCTCGGCCGCCGCGGCACGAGCAGCTCGCGCTTGCCGGTCACCGCCTGGGCGGTGATGCCGCCGCCGCCGCCGCTGATGGCGGTGCAGGCGCGGCCGGCGAGGAAGTCCAGAGCCGCTCGGGTCGAGGATTCCAGCGGGTCGCCGAGCTGGTGGGCGATGTCGTCGCCCGCCTGGCAGCTCGCCTCCACCTTGCTTGCCAGGCCGTCATAATAATCGCCCTGGCGCGACGCATTCTCGGTCTTGAAGGCGACGACCCGAAGCCGGTCGTCGCACGCCGCCTGGTCGAGCCCGATCTGGCCGACCGGCTTGCCGTAGGTGTTGGTGCCGATCAGGGCGGCGCGGTTGTGGTAATAAGGGATGAAGGCGTTGATGATCAGCTCGCTCGCCGAGGCCGAGCCGCCGGTGCCGATGAAGGCGATCCGGGTCGGCGCCACCGCTTGAGCCGCCGGCCGGAAGAAGCGGGTGTCGTTGTTCGACGATTTCTCCGGCCGGAAAGTGGTGAAGCTGAACACCTCGCTGGCCGTGCGGTTGGCCCCCATCAGGTCGCCGATCAGCTCCGCGATCGAGACCAGACCGCCGCCATTGTAGCGGACGTCGACGATGATGTCGGTGACGCCCTGCGCCTTGAAGCTGGCGAAGGCGCTGCGCAGCGGCGAGTCGGCGGTGTTGATGAAGGTCCGCAGGTTCACATAGCCATATTTGCGGCCGCCCTCGTCGATGATCTTGGCGCCGTAGCGGCTCGAGACCGGGGTCAGCTCGTAATCGGCCTTGGTGACGCTGACTTCGCGGGTGCCCGAGGCATTGCTGATCCGAAGCAAGCGGGTGACTCCGGGATTGGTCGGCCCGAGCGCGTCGCTCACCGCCTGAGCGCCGCCGGAGGCCATGAGGTTGCTGACCAGCTGCAGATTGCCGGAATTGGTGCCGACCGCCAGAAGCTCGGTGCCGCGGTCGATCCCGGCCGCAAGCGCCGGCGCGCCCTCGAACGCCTCCTGGACGAAGACCCGGTTCTGCACGGAATCGTAGGAGAAACGGACCCCGAAGCCGGCGCTCGACCCCGAGTTGAAGAAGGCATTCTCCTGCGCGATCGAGGTTAGATAGGTGAAATAGCGGTCGCGGCGCTGGGCCCGGGCGGTGGCCGTCAGCGAATCGATAAAATCCTCGACGTTCGAATAAGCGGCCGGGTTGGGGTTGGCGGGCAGGGTCTCGGGGAACAGATACCATTCGCGCATCTGGGCCAGGGCCCAGTTCTGCCGGGCGCTCAGCGAGCAGGCGGACGCGGTGGGCGGCGGGGGTGGGGGCGGAACCGATCCGGTCGGCGGATTGCCGCCGCCGCCACCGCCGCCGCCGCCTCCGCCCCCGCAGGACGACAAAGTCGCGACGAGGGCCAAGGCCGTCCCAAAACGCCGACGCTTCATCCCCGATCCCCTAAGCTGTACAGATTCTTCAACTATTTAGCGGGCTTAGGGCCCCTCGTCAGCTTTTATTTTGTCCGGCCGCCGACGCGGGCTAGGGATGGCGGCTGTCCCCTTCGCCGCGGAGCATGCCGAGATGACCGACCCGGTTGGAATTCCGCTCTTTTCCTACGGCACCTTGCGCCAGGAAAATGTCCAGCTCGCCACGTTCGGACGGCGGCTCGAGGGGAAACCCGACATTCTGCCCGGCTTCGCCGTGTCGCCGATGACGATCACCGACCCCCACGTCGTCGCGACCAGCGGGTGCGCCGTCCACACCATCGCCCGCCCCAGCGGGAACCCGGCGGACCGGATCCCCGGAATCGTCTTCCTGCTCACGCCGGCCGAGATCGAGGCGGCCGACCGCTACGAGGCCGGGCCGATCGAGCGCATCCGGGCCCGCCTGGAATCGGGCGCGGAAGCCTTCGTCTACGTCGCCGCCTCTTAAATCCTCCCCGAGATTTCTCGGGGAGGGGGACCGCGCGAAGCGCGGTGGAGGGGTTCTCCGGCGCCGTAAGGCCCCTCCACCAGGCTTCGCCTGGTCCCCCTCCCCGGCAAATGCCGGGGAGGATTTGAAAGCCATGAAAAAGGCGCCCCGGCCGGGCCGGGGCGCCTCTCTCTTGCGGCATCGACCGGAAGCTTAGTCGATGTCGTAGACCCTCAGCACCGTCTGGGTGCGGGCGTCGATCTGGTAGATGTTGCGGCCGTCCGAGCGGTAATAGACGCCGTCGCCGTCCCTGAACCGGTAGCGATATTGCGACGGCACCGAATAGAGGTTGCCGTACGCCCGCACGCCGACCCGAAGCCTGCAGTCGTCGTTGCGGCCGAGGACGCCGTCGATCAGGCCGCCGATGCCGCCGCGATTGGTATCGCAATAGACGTCCTCATAGGGGCCGCCCTGGCCGGTATAGACGTCGCTATTGTAATAAGGGTCGTTCGACATGCCGTAGCGGCTGTCGCGGTCGTAGCGGCCGCTGTCGGCGATCCTTATGTCCTCGCGAAGCGCGCGCAGGCGCGACCGAAGATCGTCGCGCTCGGCCCGGGTGAAGCCGCTATAGCTATACTGGCGCTCGAGCCGCCTCAAATCGCGCAGATCCATGCGCAATTCGCGCGCCTCGGTGCGGCTGATCACGCCCGCCTGGATTCCGGCGTTGAGCCGGGCCTCGAGCTGCGCGACCCGATCCGAGATCCCGGCGCTGGTGTTGATGTTGGTGCCGTAATAGCCGGTCTGGGCCATTACGGGCGCCGCTGCGGCGATCGCGCCCACGGCGGCCATCGAAAGAAGAAGCTTGTTCATGGCACATACTCCACAACATGGCCGCCCCGCTTCGCCCGACCAAACGTTTGGACCGGGCGGCTGTTGCACTTTTGCGGTAAAGCGATGCTTTGGCGCCACGGACGGCGCCGGGAAGGAGAGGGGAAATGCGAGTTTTTCCGGTTTTCGGAGCGGCGGTGGCCGCGAGCCTGATCGTCGGTTGCGGGCCTCGGCAGGACGAGCCTGAGGCCAATCTGGCGGCCGCCGCCCCGACCGCTGCCGCACCGGCTCCGACCGAAAACGGATCGGCCGAAGCCGCGCCGCCCAAGGCGGCGGGTGGGTTCGAGCCGGTGAGGGGGACGACGATCCCCGCGCCTTTCGTCGGAGTCTACGACCGAACGCTCGCAAGCTGCGCCGGCCCGAGCCAGGAGCGGACGACGATCACGCCCGGCGAGCTTCGCTTCCACGAGACGATCGGCAAGGTGCAGTCGACGCTGCTCCGGCGCGAGAATGAGCTCGAGGTCGACGCCAAATATCAGGGCGAGGGCGAGTTCTGGCGAAGCAACCGGCTTCTGACGCTGTCGGAGGGCGGCGCCAGACTGGTCATTGATCGCGACGGCAACAGCCCCGCCATCATGCGCGTCCGCTGCCCGGCGGGGACGAGCTAGACGCCTTTGGTGCGATTCGTCCTTCTTCTGGTTGCGCTGCCCCTGCTGGCGACGTTCGCGCCGCCGGCGCTGCAGCAGCGCGAGCCGCCTCCCGCGGTCACGCTCGTCCGGTTCACGCCGGTGGCGCTCGACGAGGAGGCCCCGGCGGTGAAGCGGCTGGGGCGGCTCACCTATCTCGGCGGCTGGGCGCTGACCAGCAACGACGCCCGGCTCGGCGGGATCTCGGCGCTCCACGTCGAGGCGGGGGAGGCGCTGGCGCTGAGCGACGCCGGCTGGCGGATCCGCTTTCCGGTGCCGGCGGGGCGCAGCCCGGCCAGGGCCGAGGTCGCGATGGTCGAGGAGGGGCCGGGCCCGCCAGGCGACAAGATCTATCGCGACGTCGAGTCGCTCGTCGTCGAGGGCGACCAGGCCTGGCTCGGCTACGAACAGTCCAATGAAGTGTGGCGCTACGGGCGGCGGGGCTTCGAGCGCCGTTCCTCCGCGGCTCCGCCGGCGATGCGCGAATGGAGCGACAATGCCGGCCCGGAGGCGATGGTGCGGCTTGTGGACGGCCGCTTCCTGGTCTTCGCGGAGGGCAATGGCGGCGACAGCGAGGCCGTCCTCTTCGCCGGCGACCCGGCGGTTCGGGGCACGCCCGCGCTTCGCCTTCGCTATCGCCCGCCGGCCGGCTACCGGGTCACCGATGCCGCCGCGCTTCCGGACGGGAGGCTGATCCTGCTCAACCGCAGGGTCGCCCTGTTCGAGGGTTTCACCGCCAGGCTCACCGTCGCGGCCCTGCCCAGGCTCGCCGACCGCGCCCTGATCACCGGGCGGGAGGTGGCCGCGTTCGACGGCGCGGTGACCCGCGACAATTTCGAGGCGCTGAGCGTGACGCGGGAAAGCGGCCGAACGATCCTGTGGATCGCGTCGGACGATAATTACAATCCGTTCCAGCGGACGTTGCTGATGAAGTTCGCTCTTGAATGAGAATCGTCGCCCCGGCGAAGGCCGGGGCCCCGGGGAGTGAAAGGCTCGGAGCCTCGGTCTCGCTGGGGTCCCAGCCTGCGCTGGGACGACGTTACGCGGCGGTCGCCGTCTCGCCCTGCTGCTTCTTGGCGATCTCGCGCTTCAGGCGGCGCGCCTTGAGGCTGAGGCTGTCGTCCTTCGACTTGAGCAGCCAATTGTCGAGACCGCCGACATGCTCGACCGACCTCAGGCCGTTCATCGACACGCGCAGCTTGACCCCGCGGCCGAGCGACTCGCTGATCAGGGTCACGTTCTGCAGATTGGGCAGGAAGGTGCGCTTGGTCTTGTTGTTGGCGTGGGAAACGTTGTGGCCCACCTGCCGGCCCTTGCCGGTCAGCTCGCAAATGCGCGACATGATCTCTCGTCCTGGTTTGAAGCGGGGCCGTAAGACGGTCCCGGAAAGCCGGGGCGGATAGCGGTGGAAGGCGCTTTCGTCAACCTGAAGCTGGCGACGGCCGCTCCGAATGGGTCGTTGCGGACCTGCAACCGAATCGCGTACCCGTAGGTTGTAGGATGAACGGAGGATGCTGATCCATGTTACGCGCTGTCCTGTTATTGGTTGCCTTGATCGTCCTGCTCGTCATCGGCGCCGTCTGGCTCGGCCTGCTCGATCTCAACCAGACCCAGAATGCCCAGGCGCCCAAGTTCGAGGTGAAGGTCAATCCGGTGACCGTCGGTACCACCACCACCAACGTCCAGATCGAGGTGCCCAGAGTGGAGGTCGGCGGCAACGAGCAGGCGAACCAGCAATAGGATCGCCCTTGCGGCCCCGGCGGAAGCCGGGGGTGACGGGCCGATGACCGCCGCTTTCTCAGAGCCGATGCGCCGGGCGCTCGACGAGGCGCGCGCCGCCGCCGCCGACGGCGAGGTGCCGGTGGGCGCCGTGGTGACCCGGAGCGGCGAGATGATCGCCTCGGGCCGCAACCGGATGCGCCTCGACAACGACCCCACCGCCCATGCCGAGATGGTGGCGATGCGCGCCGCCGCCGCCGCGCTCGGCAGCCCGAGGCTCGACGGATGCGACCTGTGGGTGACCCTGGAGCCCTGCGCGATGTGCGCCGGAGCCATGGCCCTGGCGCGGGTGTCGCGCCTCTATTTCGCCGCCTCCGACCCGAAGGGGGGCGCGGTGCTCCATGGCCCGCGGCTCTTCGCCCAGCCGACCTGCCACCATGCGCCGGAAGTCTATTCCGGAATGGGGGAGGGGGATTCGGCGGAGATGCTGAAGGCGTTCTTCAGGGCGCGGCGATAACCGTCATTGCGAGCGTAGCGAAGCAATCCAGAGAGGCCTCTGAGGCCCGCCGGATTGCTTGGTCGCTTAGCTCCTCGCAATGACGCCCCCCTCCACGAACCGCTTGTCGCGGCGAAAGCATCCCGGCTAAGAGCCATGGGCGCCATGCCGCCTGTCTCCCCCTTCCCCTGGTTCGACGTCGTCGTCATCCTGATGCTGATCGCGCTGAACGGCGTGTTCGCAATGGCCGAGATGGCGATCGTCTCGTCGCGCAAGCCGCGCCTCAAGGCGATGGCGAAACAGGGGCGATGGGGCGCCCAGACCGCCCTCGACCTCGCCGCCGATCCGGGCCGCTTCCTCTCCACCGTCCAGATTGGGATCACCCTGATCGGGATCCTCGCCGGCGCCTATTCGGGCGCAAGCCTCGGCGGGCCGGTGGGGACGAGGCTGGTCCGGCTGGGCCTTGCGCCGGACACCGCCGCCACGCTCGGCTTCGTCATCGTCATCTTCTTCACGACCTATGCCTCGCTGGTGATCGGCGAGCTCGTCCCCAAGCAGTTCGCCTTGCGCTCGCCCGAACCGCTGGCCGCTTTCATGGGTCCGCCCATGCTGTGGACGGCCAAGGCGACGGCGCCGCTGGTCTGGCTGCTCGACCGGACCAGCGCGCTCATCTTCCGGCTGCTCAGGATGCGCCGCGACAATGCCAACAAGGTAACGGCCGAGGAGCTCCATCTGGTGGTCGCCGAGGCGCACCATGCCGGAGTGCTCGAGGAATATGAGCGGGCGATCATCTCCGGCGTCGTCCGCCTCGCCGACCGGCCCGCGCGCGAAGTGATGACCCCGCGCACCGACGTCGACTGGATCGACGCCTTGGCGAGCGCCGAGGAGATAAGGCGGACCCTGATCGAGACCCCGCACAGCCGCATCCCGGTCGCCGAGGGCTCGGTCGACAAATTGATCGGTATCGTCCGAGCCCGCGATCTCGTCGCCGCCCTGATCGAGGGTCGGCCGCTGGACATGCGCGCCTTGAGCTGCGAGGCGCCGGTGGTCCCGGACCAGATGGACGCCATGGACGCTCTCGCCGTGCTTCGCGGAAGCGAGACAAGGATGGCCTTCGTCCATGACGAATATGGCCATTTCGAAGGCATCGTCACCTCCGCCGATCTGCTCAACGCCATCTCGGGCGTGCTCGCCGGCGGCTTCGAGGGCGGGCCGGAGGCGCCTCTGGTCGAGCGCGAGGACGGCAGCTGGTGGGTGTCGGGCTCGCTCTCCGCCGACGCCTTGTCCGACCGGCTCGGGATCGGCCTCCCCGAGGACCGCGACTATGCGACGACGGCCGGCTTCGCTTTGTCGGTCCTCAAGCACATCCCCGAAGTGGGCGAGCGCTTCACCTTCGGCGGCTGGAAGTTCGAGATCGTCGACATGGACGGCTTCAAGATCGACAAATTGCTCGCCAGCGAAGTGGTGAGGAAAAGGCGGGGAGGATAGCCGTCATTGCGAGCGTAGCGAAGCAATCCAGCGGCTCAGGCGCCCGCATCTGGATTGCCTCGTCGCTTCGCTCTTCCATCAGCTCCCCAGCTTGCCGAACTTGGCCTCGAAGCCGTCGGTGTCTCCCCGCTCCAGATAGCAGGCCTGCTCGACCAGCCGGTCGCGGGCGATCCGGCCCTCGAAGGCGCCCATCCTCTTGTCGAGGAGCGCGACCTCGTTCTCGGTCAAACCGGCGAGCTGGTCGAAGCGGGTGATCCCGAATTCGTTCAGCTGCGCCGCGAGCTTTGGACCGACTCCCTTGAGCCGCTGCAGATTGTCGGGCGGCCCGCTGGGGCCCGGGATGTCCGGATGAGCGTCAACGCCCAATATCTCGCCGGCCACGTCCCGTGTGGCGGCGGAGAACTCGTCCTGCAGGGCATTGCCTTCCGGCCCGTCGGAGGCCGCGGATCGCCCGCGGAAGATCCACAGGGCGATGGCGAGGCCGATGACCAGCGCGATGACGATGAGGATGAGGTTGTTCTCGGCGACGTTCCACATGGTCTGGTCAAATCCTTCTTCAGTCAGACGAAGCCCTCGCGCCGCCGGCGGCCCCAGAGGAACCAGCCGAGGCCGAGGCCGATGAAATAGGCGAGCGCGACGAGGCCGAGGGTCTCGACGAGCAGAGGCACGACCCGGCGATCCCAGCCGGGCTCGTCGACCCAGCGGACCGAGCCGAGGCCCTGGACGTCGCGGACGTGGTCGCTGACCCCCTTCTGGCTGCCGAGGCCCTCGCGCTGCAGGTCGTTGGCCGGGCCGCTCAGCAGGGCGACCCGGGCGAGCGGGTGGCGCGACAGAGCGACCTGGATCCCGGGCAATTCGGTCGCGGCCACCTTCTCCCGAGCCCGGGCCTCGAGCGCGTCGACCAGGCGCTCGCCTTTGCCGAGCGGGCCGTGCCAGATCCAGCCGATCAGCAGGGCCGCCACTAGGCCGATCAGGATCTTCATTGCGCGTCTCCCGCCCCGTCATTGTTCCAGAAGCGGCGCCGGATCAAGGGAGCAGCGGCGCCTTGGGCTGAAGCGAGACTCCGGCGCTGGCGGCCACCGCCTCGGCCCAGATCGCGACCTTGTCGATCTCGTCGGCGTGGGTGGCCGCGGCGTCGCGCTGCTCGGCGAGCCGGTCGGTGGCGCTGAAGCCGGCGTTCGACTTGCTATGGCTGGTGAAGGCCGGGCCGGCGAGGACGGCCTCGATCGCCGAATCGTCGAGGCCGAGGCCGAACAGGTCCGAGAGTCCCGCCATCGCTTCGCCGGGGCGCGCCATCAGGGCGGCGCTGTCGAGCGCGCGCACCCGCTCCGGGCCGAACCGGCCGATCAGCCGGTTGAACACTTCGAGCTGGGCAAGCCAGCCCGCCGCCGCGACCTGAAGGTCGGTGAGGTCGAGATATTGCTGCTCGCCGAGGCCGAGATCGACGATCCCGTCGCGAAGCTGGCCGATGAACAGCTCGCGCACCCAGCGCCGTCCCCACAGGCCCTTGCGCGCTATCGAGCGGAGGAAATCGGGCAGCGGCGCATAGAGCAGGATCGCATGGGCTTGCGGCCGGGCCCCGAGCAGGGCCGGCGCGATTGCGTTGAGGACGTTGGAGGGCTTCACCACCACGGCCTCGCCGGGGAAGAAGGGCCGGGCGAGCAGGGTCAGGACGTCGTCGAGCACAACGGCAAGCGCCTTTGGCTCCGCTCCGCGCCGCCTCCAGCCGACCAGGTCGTTGAGGATCAGGGGCTCCTTGAGGCCCATCGACCGGCCTTCGATGTCGACAGCGCGGGCGAGGACGGTCGAGCAGCAATAAGCCGAATGGAAGATGAAATGGAGCGGCGCCGGCGGCCCGGCGGCGGCGGCGACGTCGCTTCGCCTCAGCACCAGCCTCGGCGCTTCGGCAGGGATATAGTCGTCGGTGATGAAGGTGACGGCGCGGTGCGCTTCGCGGGTCAGCCGGACGAAATGGATCGCGTCCTGGCTTTCGTCATATCGGTTCGCAAGCCAGGCCGGGTCAGCGGCGATCGCGGCGATGTCGTCCGCCATCAGCCGCGCCCCCCGGCCCGGGCGATCTCGCGCCAGCCGATGTCGCTTCGATAGAAGCCGGACGGGAAGCGGATCCGGCCTGCCGCCGCATAGGCCCTGTCCCGAGCCTCGGCGACCGATCCGCCGGCGGCGGTGACGCCGAGCACCCGGCCGCCGCGAGCGACCAGCCGGCCCTCTTCGAGGGCGGTGCCGGCGTGGAAGATCCTGACGTCTTCCGTGTCCAGCCCCTCGAGCCCTTCGATCGCACCCCCGGTCTCCGGCGTGCCCGGGTAGCCATTCGCCGCCATCACCACCGTCAGCGCCGCCCTTTGCGAAAAACGCGGCGGCTCCGCCTCGGCAAGGCGGGCCCGGGCGACGGCATACATCAGCTCCAGCAGGTCGCTTTCCAGCCGCATCATCAGCACCTGGCATTCGGGATCGCCGAAGCGGGCGTTATATTCGATCAGCTTCGGGCCCTCCGCGGTCAGCATCAGGCCGGCATAGAGGATTCCGGAATAAGGCGTGCCCTGCGCCGCCAGCGCCTCGACGGTGGGACGGACGATCTCGTCCATCGCCCGAGCCTCGAGCTTGGGGGTCAGGACCGCGGCCGGGGTGTAGGCGCCCATCCCGCCCGTATTCGGGCCGGTGTCGCCGTCGCCGACGCGCTTGTGGTCCTGGGCCGAGCCGAACGGGAGCACGCTCGTTCCGTCGGTGAGGGCGAAGAGGCTCGCCTCCTCGCCTTCCAGGAATTCCTCGATGACGATCGCGCTGCCGGCGACCCCGAAGCTGCCGTCGAACATGGTGTCGAGCGCGGCAAGCGCCTCCTCGCGGGTCGCGCAGATGATCACGCCCTTGCCGGCGGCGAGGCCGTCCGCCTTGATGACCAGCGGGGCCGGGAAATCCTCCAGGGCGGCTTCGGCGGCCAGCTTGTCGGAGGCCCGCACGTAGCGGGCGGTGGGGATGTCGTGCTTCGCGCACAGATCCTTGGTGAAGCCCTTCGACCCCTCGAGCTGGGCCGGGATGCGGTTCGGGCCGAACACGCCGAAGCCCATCGTCCGCAGATTGTCGGCGAGGCCGTCGACGAGCGGCGCCTCCGGGCCGATGACGATCAGCTCGACCGAATTCTTCAGGCAGAAATCGACCGTGGCGCGGTGGTCGGCGGGGTCGATCGCCACTATCTGGGCGTGCTCGGCGATCCCCGGATTGCCGGGCGCGGCGAACAATTTGCCCAGAAGCGGCGATTGCGCGAGCTTCCAGGCGAGCGCATGTTCGCGGCCGCCGGAGCCAAGCAGCAGGACATTCATGGACAAGGACGACCCTCCACAGGACAGCGGGCTGTTAGCAACCGAAAGGCCGGGCGACAACGCGTCAGCCCTTACCGTCTCCGAGCTGTCGATGCGGCTCAAGCGCACGGTCGAGGATGCGTTCGGCTTCGTTCGGGTGCGCGGCGAGATCAGCGGCTGGAAGCGCGCCGCCTCGGGCCATTGCTATCTCTGCCTCAAGGACGAGAAAGCGGTGATCGACGGTGTGCTGTGGAAGGCCACCGCCGCCGGCCTCGCCTTCCGGCCCGAGGACGGGATCGAGGTCGTCGCCACCGGCAAGCTCACCACCTATCCCGGCCGCTCGCGCTACCAGATCGTGATCGAGCGGCTCGAGCTCGCCGGGCAGGGCGCGCTCATGGCCCTGCTCGACAAGCGTCGCCGGGCGCTGGCCGCGGAGGGTCTGTTCGATCCGGGCCGCAAGCGGAAGCTGCCCTTCCAGCCCCGGGTGATCGGGGTCGTCACCTCGCCGACCGGCGCCGTCATCCGCGACATCCTCCACCGCCTCGCCGACCGCTGCCCGTGCCACGTCATAATCTGGCCGGTTCCGGTCCAGGGCGAGGGCGCGGCGCCCCAGATCGCGGCAGCGGTGCGCGGCTTCAACGCGCTCCCGGCCGGAGGCCCGGTCGCCCGCCCCGACCTCCTCATCGTCGCCCGCGGCGGCGGCTCGATCGAGGATCTGTGGGCGTTCAACGAAGAGGAGGTGGTCCGCGCCGTCGCCGCTTCGGACATTCCGACCATCTCCGCCGTCGGCCACGAAACCGACACCTCGCTGTGCGACTTCGCCGCCGACGTCCGGGCGCCGACCCCGACCGCGGCGGCCGAGATGGCGGTTCCGGTGCGCGGCGACCTGCTCGGCCAGCTTCGCGAGCTCGGCTTTCGGATCGAGCGCTGCGCCCGGCGGTCGCTGGAGCGGGCGGGAGAGCAGCTGGAGGGGAGCCTTCGCCGCTGGCCCGAGCGCGAAGCCTTGCTGGCGCCGCAGCGCCAGCGGCTCGACGACCTCGCCGACCGCCTTCCGCGCGGCCTCCGCACCGAATTGAGCCACGCCCGGGCCGCGTTGGGCCAGGCCGCCGGAGCGCTTCGCCCCGGCCTGCTCAAGGCGACCCACGCCCGGGCGAGGGAGCGGCTCGATGCGCTCTGGCGCGTGGCCCAGCTCGCCCACCCCAACCGGCCGCTCGAGCGCGGCTACGCCCGGGTCGAGGACCGGGACGGCAAGACCCTGATCTCCGCCGCCGCGGCCCGGGCGGCGGAGCGGCTCAAGCTGATCTTCGGCGACGGCGACGTCGCCGCCGAGGTCGCCGGCCCCGAAACCGCCCGTGCCCCGGTTGAGAGGCCGCGCCGAGCGTCCTATGGGAAGCCCACAGGCGAGCAGCCCAAGCTGCTCTAGCCCCCTCCCCGTCATGCCGGAATTGATCCGGCATCCACCTTTTTCTTCCGGCGGCAGTGGTTTAAGAAGGTGGACCCCGGATCAAGTCCGGGGTGACGATTTGGAACGAGGCGACCGGATGCTGATGTCGAACAAGGGCCGCGAGGCGCGGCTCCACTACATGCCGGGGACCTTCCGGATCCTCACCGCCGGCGACCACGTCCGCTGCGCCGCCACCGGCCAGCCCATCCCCCTCGACGAATTGCGCTACTGGAGCGTCGCCCGGCAGGAGGCTTATTCCTCGGCCGAGCTGTCGGTGAAGGCTGAGGGGCGGAGTTAGGCCTCGGCACCCTAGCGGATGCTCACTCCGGCGACGTTGTCGTATGCGTCGCGGTCGATGTATAAATTGTAGGGGTCGATGCCCGCGAAGAGCGGCTTCCGGTCGACCACGAACCTGAGCGTCTGACGTCCCGAACGGATCGGCCGGCGTTGCATCAGGATGACGTTGCGCCGATCGAACGGGCCGCCGCCGGGCGCGGCGGCGAACAGGCCGATCTCGATCCGGTCGGCAAGCGGCGCTTCGGCCTCCCTGCCCTTGCCGTCGGCATAGAGCTTGCGCGCCGTTACCGGCACTTCGACCTCCCATCGCCCGTCCGCGCGGCGGGTTGCTTTCGCCTGGCCCGCCTCGAGGTCGTAGAGCGTGATCCGCTCGAACAGGTCGGTGATCAGCGCCTGCTCCTCGGGAGTCCGCGCTTCCGACCGGAAGGCGGCGATCAGGTCGAGCGAGCGCGGATAGACGTCGCTCCTGAACCGGAAGCGCTCGAGCATGTTGCGCAAGGCGCGGTTGACCCGGTCCTCGCCGAGCCGCTCGGCGAGCAGATACAGTGCGAGCGGTCCCTTGCTGCTGTGGATGTAGCTCTGGCTCTCGACCCGGGCGAGCGGAAGCTCCTCGGCTTCGGCGTCGCGGCCGCCGAGATAGCGGTCGAGAAACACCTGGCTGAGGCGTCTGAATTCGTCCGGGCCGCGCAGTCGGCGCAGGATCATCGTCGCCGAATAGGTGGCGAGAGGCTCCGACAGCAGCTCCGCCCCCTGCATCGGAGCGGGGTAAAGCTGGTGGCCCCAATATTGGTGGCCGATCTCGTGCGCCACGACGCCGCTGACATTGTCGATAATGTCCGGATCGGTGAGATCGGGGACGAAGCCCAGATCCTCCGAATAGGGAATCGTGCCGGGGAAGGCTCGGGCATAATAGGCCCAGCCGAATTCCACCAGTCGAGCCTCGGTGAACGGATAGGGGCCGTACGCCGTCTCGTAATAGTCCATCGACGCCGCCATCGCGTTCAGCATCCGATCGACGTTCCAGGCGTGCGCGGGATGATAATAGACCGCGAGATCCTTGCCGCGATGGAGCCGGTGGCGCTCCGCGTAGCGGCCCGAGTGGACCGAGAAGAAGTTGTGCACCGGAACGACCGAGACGAAGCGGGCGGTCCGTCGCCCGCCGCTCGTGACGTCGGATATTCGGCGGCCCGTGGCGATCGGAACCTGGTCGGCCGCGGTCGACAATCTGATGTCGGTCTTGGCCCAGGCGCCGCCGAAGCCGGGCCGGCGATACGATTCGTTCTCGAGCCGCGCCGGACGCGGCTCCTCGGGTAGGCCGTATTTCGCCCGCGCGGAGCCCTGGAGCACCTGCGCTCCGGCGAAGCCGATCGCCGGAGCGAGGTCGGAATTGTCGAGATAGGTGCCGTTCTCGACCAACTTCTGATCGGGCTTGCCGTCGGCGAAGCCCCGGCGAGCCCGCACGGTGCGGAAGGTCATCACCCTTTCCGCGCCGGGCAGCATGGGCCGGTCGAAGCGATATATACGGTAGCCGAAGTCGCTGTCCTCGGAAACCAACCGTCCGCCCGCGACGGCGAGCTCGGCGATCTCGAGGACGCGCATCGGGGACCGGAGATGGACCTCGCCGATCGGCCGGTCGGTGACGTTGCGGAGCGTGTAGCGCCCGCGAGCCTCCGCTCGCCGCTCGTCGGGATGGAGGTCGATGTCGATCCGGACGTCGGTCACGGCCGGCTGGGGCAGGTTGCGATACTGGCCGTACTTCTTCTCGAAGCGGGCAAGCTCGGCCTCGGCCGCCTCCTGCGAGCGGTAATGATTGACGACATTGATATTGTACCAGGCCCAGGCTCCGGTCGCTCCGAAGGTCAGGAAAGCGGCGGCGGCGATCCATCCGGGGGCTCCGCCGAGGCGGCGGCGCGCGAGGCGAAGTCTGTGGCGCAGGCTGATGTCGGTGCCGCGCCTCCACAGCAGATGGGTGGCCACCAGCAGAACGACGGCGAGTGCGCCCCAATAGAGTCGGAGGGTCCAGGCCCCGACCCAGAAATTGTCGGGACCGCTGAAATCGCTGAGTGGGACGGACGGCACCGCGCCGTAGTTCAGGAGAAGATGCTCGGGCGCGAGATTGGACTGCTTGGCGCCGAGGAAGAGGAGCATGACCCCCCAGCCGACGATCTTGTGCGGGCTCACCGCCTGAACGAAGATGGCCAGGACGGTCAGGATCAGCATGTCGGCGGTCGCCGGAAGCAGGTACCAGAGCAAATACTGGCCGATCTCGAGCCGGGTGAAGCCGAGGCTGAGCTGGACGGCGACCGAAGCCAGGACGCTGACCGCGAAGATCGAGGCGAGGACGAGCGTGACGGCGGCGGTCTTGGGGATCGCATAGGCCCAATTGGGCAAAGCGGTCGAATCGACGATCTCGTCCATCCGGCGCGCCCGCTCGTTCCAGACCAGCTCGCCGGCGTAGATGATGAGGATGATGATCGGGATGACGAACAGGCCCTGCTCGAGCTCGGGGATCATCGAGGCGGTGGTAGGATGGCTGGGCCGCCCGTCCATGTCCCGCTGGGTGAGCAGGACGAGCAGCGTCGTGGACATCCCCCAGAGGATCATGAGGGAAAAGGCGGGGCTGACCACCACCTGCTTCATCTCGAACCGGATCCGCGCTCGAAGCACGGCCCAGGAGGCCGCGAGGCCCTGGCTCGGCGACGGTAGCCGTAGGGGGCGAGCGAAGGAGGCCTCGTCGGCCTGCGGTTGCGGAGCCGCCCGCCGGCGCGCCCGCTCCGACGTTCGCTTGTCTGCGAAGCGATAGCGCCAGGCGGCGAAGGACAGGAACAGGAGCGATATTCCGACCCACAGCAGCCGGTTCCAGAGCAGCGCTCCCTCCAGCGAGGGCAGCAGAGTATTGCGCTCGAGCAGGGTCCAGTAACGGGTGGAATCCATGACGGCGCGCCTCCCGAACGGCTCGGCCACGCTGATCCAGGTGACGAGTTGCGGGCGGCTGATCAGCGCCTCGTTGAGCATGAGGTAGAGGATGACGAAGCCTACCACCCCGACGTAGGTCCCCATCGCCGACCGGGTGAGCGAGGCGAGCGTGAAAAGGATGGCCGAGACGATCAGGACGTTGGGAAGAGCGAGCAGGAAATAGCCGTAGAGATGGTCGGCGATCCGGTTGGGGCCGATCGTCGCGGGATCGACCCAGGGCATGATGGAGCCGATCAGCAGGCCGGCCGGAATGAGCAGGAGGCAGAGCGACACGATTGCGAAGGCGCCGGCGAAGCGGCCGATCAGATAGTCCGCCTTGCCGATCCGGGTCGAGCGGAGGATCGGGCCGAAGCCGGTCTCGTCGTCGCGGATCACGGCGTTGGCGAGGAAGGCCGTCGAAACGAACATGAACATCGCCGAGAAGGCGAGATATTTGCTCACTATCGCCCAGGAAGAGTTCCGGTAGATTTCACCGCCGTCGATCAGGTCGGTCGACATGGAGAAAGCGGCGATCCCGAAGACGAAGGCGGCCGCTATCCACAACCAGGGGCTGCGAAGCTGATAGCGGAACTCGAAGGCGGCGACCCGTGCGAGCATGACTTGATCCCCTCAGGCCGCGCGGCGCGCTTGTGCGAGCGTGGTGAAATAGACGTCCTCGAGGCCGCCCTCGACCGGCGCGAAGCCGTCGCCGGGATCCTCGTCCGACAGGATGTGGACGATGGTCCGGCCGGCGAAGAGGCGGGTGGAGATGAGCTGGTGGTGCTCGCGTATCCGGTCGAGTCGGCCGCGGTCGATCGCCTTCATCCAGATCCGCCCGCGCGTCGCCCGGATGAGCTCGAGCGGCGCCCCTTCGAGCTGGATTCGGCCTTCCGCGATCACCGCCATTCGCGGGCAGAGGTCCGACACGTCCTCGACGATATGCGTGGAGAGGATGACCACGACGTTCTCGCCGATTTCTGCGAGGAGGTTGAGGAAACGGTTGCGCTCCTCGGGGTCGAGGCCCGCCGTCGGCTCGTCCACGATGATCAGCCCGGGATTGCCGATCAGCGCCTGGGCAATCCCGAAGCGCTGGCGCATGCCCCCGGAGAACGAGGCCAGCGCCTTCTTGCGGACTGCCCACAGATTGGTCTGCTGGAGAAGAGTCTCCACCGTCGCCCTCCGGTCGGCGGCCGAGGCGACGCCCTTCAGCACGGCAAGATGGTCGAGCATCCCGTAGGCCGAGACCCTCGGATAGACTCCGAAATCCTGTGGCAGGTAGCCGAGTCGCCGACGCAACCGCTCAGGCTCCGCGATCACGTCGAGATCTTCGAAGCGAATCGAGCCCTGGGTGGGAGTCTGGAGTGTCGCCACCGTCCGCATCAGCGTCGACTTGCCGGCGCCGTTCGGGCCCAGCAGCCCGAACATCCCCCGCGGCACCGAGAGGGTCACATGGTCCAGCGCACGAGTCCCGTTGGGATAGACATGGCTGACGTCGTCGAGTTCGAGCATGGGCAATCCTCCTTCCCCTTGATGAGGGGCGAGGTGCACGAGCGACGTTGCCGCAGAATTTCAGGCCGTTTCGATTTGTTGCAATTCTGAAATACTGGGGAAACGGGAGGGTCGGAGAAGCAGGCATGCACAAGCCAGGCGCAGAGCCGGGGGATCTCATCCTGCTGGTCGACGACGATCCCGAAATCCGGCAGCTGATCGGCGACTTCCTCGTCCAGCACGGCTTTCGGGTCGCCAAGGCCGCCAACGGCACCGAGATGGACCGGGAAATCGGCGCCGAGCAGCCCGCCCTGGTCGTCCTCGACCTGATGCTTCCGGGCGAGGATGGCCTGACGATCTGCCGTCGGCTGGCCGCCGGGGAACGCACTCCGGTGATCATGCTGAGCGCACTCGGCGAGGAGACGGACCGAATCGTCGGCCTCGAGCTCGGCGCGGACGATTATCTGCCCAAGCCGTGCAGTCCGCGCGAGCTGCTCGCCAGGGTGCGTGCCGTCCTCCGGCGCAACGAGGGTGCTGGGTTGTCCGGAGGCTCGGCCTACCAGTTCGCCGGCTGGGCCTTCGATCCGCTCCGCCGGGAGCTGCGTTCGCCTTCCGGGGTCGCGGTCGCGCTCTCCTCCGGCGAGAACAGGCTTCTGATCGCCTTCGTGGAACGGCCGTTGCGCGTGCTGACCCGCGACCAGCTCCTCGATTTCGCCCGCGGGTCGGACTCGGACATCTATGACCGCGCGATCGACGTCCAGGTCAGCCGACTCAGGAAGAAGTTGGCGGACCATGACGGCGCCGAGCTCATCGTCACCGTTCGCAGCGAAGGCTACATGTTCTCGGTCCGGCCGGTGCGTCGATGAGTCGCTTTTCCAGAGCCCCGCTCTTCGTTCAGGCGCTCGCCCTGGTCGTGGCGACCGCGATCGTCGTTCAGCTGATAAGCCTGGCCGCTGTGGCTGCGCTGCCCGGGGGCAGTGAGCCGTTCACGTTCGACGACATTGTCACGGCGGTCCGCAGCCAGACCCCGGTTGAGCGCGAAGGACAAACGCTCCGCGTCAGGATCGCCGACTCTCCGCCGGGGTGGGAGCGGTATAACATACGGGAAGCGCGCGCGCGCTCGACCCTCGCGCGTCTGCTCGCGGTTCCGCCGGCCGACGTGCAGGTCCAGGATCAGCTGCCGATCCCCGGCGGCCAGTGGCTGATGAGCTTTGAGCCTCGGGCGGTGGCCGACGCCGCGTCTCCGGTCCAGCCGTTCGAGCGCGGCGGCAATGCGATGGTCGAGGACTTTGCGTCCGCCGTTCGGCTTGGCGACGGGCGCTGGGCGATTGTCGATGCGCCGGAAAGCTGGCCCGGCCCCGGCACGTTCCTTTTGCTCTGGCTTGCCGCCAACCTCCTCTTCCTGGTGCCGCTCGCCTGGCTGTTCACGCGGCGGCTCGTGGCGCCGATCCGGGCGTTCGCGGAGACGGCCGAGCGCGCCGGCCGCGGCGACCGCGAGGCGGTGTTTGCGCAATCCGGCCCCCGCGAAATACGCACGGCCGCGGGCGCGCTCGCCGAGATGCAGCGCCGAATCTCGACCGCCGTCGACGAGCGCACGAAGCTCATCGCGGCCGTCGCCCACGACCTGCGAACCCCGCTGACCCGGCTGCGCTTCCGCGCCGAATATGCCCCGCGCGAGCACCGCGACCGCATCGTCCAGGACGTCGAGCGAATGGACGCGATGATCGGCGGCGTCCTCGCCTTCGCGCGCGGGGAGGAGCGGCTGAACCGCCAGCGGCTCGATCTCGCAACGCTCGTTCAGTCCGTCGCGGACGACCTCCTCGAGACGGGTGCGGACGTGACGGTTGCGGAGGCGGCGTCGGTGGAGGTCATGGGTGACCCGCTCGCGCTTCGCCGGCTGGTCGCGAACCTCCTCGACAACGCCGTCAAATATGGCGGCAGCGCCCGTTGCCTGGTGCGCGCAGAAGGCGGTGACGCCCTGCTCCTCGTCGAGGATGACGGACCGGGAATAGCCGAGGAGTCTCTGGAACGGATGTTCACACCGTTCGAGAGGGGCGACGCCGCGCGCGATCCCTCGACGGGAGGCGTGGGGCTCGGTCTTGCCCTCGCCCGCGGGATTGCACGGGCGCACGGAGGCGATGTCTGGCTCAGTAGGCTTCCCGCGCAGGGCCTGCGCGCGCATGTCCGGCTTCCGGCATGCGCCGGAAGGAGCTAGATCACCCCACCCGCCGCCCGCGTATCCCCCGCTGCCCGTCGATGCGCAGGAAGTAATTCCCGAGCGTCCCGCGCTGGATGACGATCTTCTGCCCCGGCTTGGGGTCGGAGAGGTTGAGGCGGGTTTCGGTAGTGTGCCAGATCGCGCCGTCCTCGAGGCGGATCGCCCATTTGCCGCCTTCGAGGCGGCCGGCGCCGGCGATAATGGTCTCGAGCTTGCCGCTGTCCTTGCCGGCTTCGCCGCGGAACAGGGGGATGTCGGGGACGCTGAAGCCGAACAGGGAGCGGCGGGTTTCCTGGATCTCCTGCCGGTCCATGACGACCAGCTCCTTCTTGTCGACCGCCTCCGCGAGCCGGGCGCTCGCCTGGTCGTAGCAGTCGAGCCTCGCTTTCTCGTCGGCGACTCCGCGGCAAGCGGAGAGGGCCTGGATGAGGGCGTTGCTCCGGGCGTCCTGCGCCTTGGGCCTGGCCGGGGCCGAGGCCGCCATGAGCGCCGCCAGCGCCGTAAACGCGATGATCCTGCTGCTCCGCTTCATGGCCGTCCTCCTGCCCGCAAACGGTTATGGCCTAGGATGGGCGGCGACAAGACTGTGGCTGAAAAGTTACAGGCCCTTCCAAGAATGTCCCCCCGACAGTGGCTCTGCTTGCGTGCCGTTACACCCTCGACATAAACGTCTTTCGGATGGGTGGGGGGCGAAACTGCGCCCGACGCACCTTCGCGAACACACAGGGGACGCAAATGTCGACAATCAAGTTCAGGGAAACGCTGCTCGCTTCGACGATCATCGCGGGTATCAGCTTCGCCACTCCGGCTTATGCGCAGGACGCCAACGATCCGGCCGGAACGACCCCGCCCCCGGGCTCGACCGGCACTCCCGCCCCCTCGGACGAGGACACGCCTGAAGCCGGCGTCCAGACCCAGGACAGCGCGGGCGCGGCCGAAGAGACCAGCGCGGGCGACATCGTCGTCACCGGCACCCTGATCAAGAATCCGAACCTCGTCTCCTCGTCGCCGGTCACCGTCGTCGGCCAGGACGAGCTCCAGCTTCGCCAGACCAACGTCGCCGAAGAGATCCTTCGCGACCTGCCGGGCGTCGCTCCGAGCATCGGCTCGGCCGTCAACAACGGCAACGGCGGCGCCTCCTACGCCGATCTTCGCGGCCTCGGTAACCACCGCAACCTCGTCCTCCTCGACGGCGTCCGCATCGTTCCGTCCAACTTCATCGGCCGCGTCGACCTGAACAACATCCCGCTCGCCCTGGTCGAGCGGGTCGACACCCTGACCGGCGGCGCCGCCACCACCTACGGCGCCGACGCCGTCTCGGGCGTCATCAACTTCATCACCCGCAGCGACTTCGCGGGCATGGAGATCGGGGCCAGCTCGCAGATCACCCAGAAGGGCGACGGCCACATCTTCCGAGTCGACGCGACGGTCGGCGCCAATTTCGACGACGGCCGCGGCAACGCGGTCCTCTCGCTCGGCTATCAGCAGGCGGATCCCATCTATCAGGGCGCCCGCCGCATCTCGATCAACAACTACACCTCGACCTCGGGCAATGCCGGCGGTTCGGGAACGACCGTTCCGGCGCGCTTCACCCGGCCCGGCCTCGGCCAGAACACCATCGTTCCCGACACGGGCCTGACCCGGCCCTATGTCGGCGCGACCGACGCCTTCAACTTCAACCCCTACAACATCTTCCAGACGCCGTTCGAGCGCTTCAACATCTTCGGATCCGGCCATTACGAGCTGGCCGACGGGATCGAATTCTACACCCGCGGCATGTTCTCGAAGAACAAGGTGAACACGATCATCGCTCCGTCGGGCATCTTCGGCCAGCTGGCCCTCATCCCGGTCAGCAGCCCGTTCCTTCCGGCCGGCGCCCGCGCCCAATTCTGCGCCAGCAACGACTTCGACTTCACCACTCCGGGCGTCCAGACGCTGACTCCGGCGCAGTGCACCGCGGCCGCGGCGGCGACCAGCGCGACCGACCCGAACTTCCGGGCGTTCCAGACCAACATCGGACGCCGCCTCGTCGAGTCCGGGCCGCGTATCTCCGAGTTCGTCACGACGATGTTCGACTATCGCGCCGGCCTCCGCATCGGAGTCACCGACACGATCGGCCTCGACATCTCCGGCGCCTATGGCGAATCGGAGAACCGGCAGGAGCAGCAGGGCTATACCTCGATCTCGAGGCTTCGCACGGCGCTCTACACGACCAGCGCGACCACCTGTAACCTGGGCGCGTCGCCGACCGTTCCGAACCCGACCAACCCGAACCTGCCGCCGCTGGCCGGCGCCGGCGCCGGGACGACGGGCTGTGTTCCCGTCAACATCTTCGGGGCGGCCGGATCGATCAATCCGGCGGCGCTCCCCTACATCACGACCCTCGCGGGCACGGCGCAGAAGTCGTCGCTGGCCCAGGCGAGGGCTCTGCTGAGCGGCGACTTCGGCGCTTCCGCCCCCTGGGCGGAGGATCCGATCGGCTTCGCCGTCGGCGCCGAGTACCGCAAGTATGCGGCCGAGCAGGAAGCCGACTCGCTGTCGCAGACCGCGGGCGAGCTGGGCGGTGCCGGCGGCGCGACGCTTCCCTTCCAGGGCGGCTACGACGTCAAGGAAGTCTATGCCGAGATTATCGCTCCGATCGTCCAGGACCGGCCCTTCTTCCAGTCCCTGACCCTCGAGGCCGGCATCCGCTACTCGGATTACAGCGTCGATGCGCCCGGTTCGCCCGGCTACAGCACCACCACCTGGAAGGGTGCCGCGACCTGGGAGCCGTTCGACGGCCTCAAGTTCCGCGGCAACTACCAGCGGGCGGTGCGTGCGCCGAACATCGGCGAGCTGTTCGCGCCGGTGAATACCGGCCTGACCACGGTCGCGACCGATCCGTGCCGCGGCGCGCTCCCGGTCGGGAACGCGAACCTCCGGGCCGTCTGCCTCGCGCAGGGCGCCCCGCTGTCGACCATCGGGAACATCATCAACCCGACGGCCGCCCAGGCGAACGGCACCACCGCCGGCAGCCTCGCGCTCCGTCCCGAGAAGGCGAACAGCTACACGATCGGAATCGTCTTCCAGCCCGACTTCATTCCGGGCCTGTCGATCACGGTCGATTACTACAAGATCCACATCAAGCAGGCGATCACCCAGCCTGGCTCGGGCGATCTCATTGCCGGTTGCTTCGGCGACAATAACGGCAGCGGGATCACCGCGGCCAGCGTCAACAACCCGATCTGCCAGCTCTTCCGGCGCAACCCGGTGACCGGCGGCCTCGACGGCGATCCGGCGACGACCCAGGGCCTGATCTTCCCGACCTCGAATTCGGGCCGGATCCTCACCGACGGCGTCGACTTCGGAGCGAACTATCGGCGCGATCTCGGCTTCGCCAAGCTCAACCTGAGCTTCCAGGGCAACTGGACGAACCGTTCCGAGTTCGAGGCGATCGTTCCGGGCTCCGTGCTTCCGGCGGGCGTGCCGGGCGCCGGCGGCGCTCTGCCGCCCTCCGGTACCCGCGAGTGCATCGGCCAGTACGGCCCGAACTGCGGCTCGCCGGGTTCGGCCGGTCCGAGCTCGGCTCCGGGTTCGATCCAGCCGGAGTGGAGCTGGAATGCCCGCTCCACGCTCAGCTTCGGGGACATCGACGTGTCGCTGCTGTGGCGCCACATCTCCGGCGTCCAGGTCGAGCCGGGCATCACCACCTTTGCCGGCACCCTCACCACGGGCGTTCTGGCCGGCGAAGAGGTGAATTTCGGCAAGATCCCGTCCTACGACTGGTTCGATCTCGCGGTGCGCTTCGGCGTCTCCGAGAATTTCGACCTGACGATGACGGTTATGAACCTGTTCAACAAGACTCCGCCGGTCGTCGGTTCGACCGTCGGTACGACCTCGTTCAACAGCGGCAACACCTATCCGTCGACCTACGACGCTCTGGGCCGCCGCTTCGCGGTCGGCGGTCGCCTGAAGTTCTAAGGCGAACGACCATCGAGACTATCGGGGGCGGCCTTCGGGCCGCCCCTTTTTTCGTCATTGAGAGCGAAGCGAAGCAATCCAGTGCGACCTTCGAGGCCCGCGCTGGATTGCTCCGCTCCTCGCAATGACGGACTAGGGCTTGAAGCCGAAACGCTCCACCCAGGGGGCGAGGATCGGCAGGGCCGGCGCCAGCCAGCCTTCGTAACGGCGCCACCCGCCGCCGCCGTCATAGAGCCCGCGCCGGACCTGGGTCGCGCTGGCCGTCCTGACCCCGCGGCTTTGCGCGGTCCGGTCGAAGGCGTGGAACGCGTCGGTCCATTCGAGCCCGACGAACTCCGCCATCGCCCGCACCGTCGGCTCGAAATCGGCGACGAGGCGGTGATACCAGACTTCGTGGAAGGCGAGCGGAAGCCGCTCCCGGCACAGCTCGGTCAGGCGCATCAGGGCGTCGTAATGGCGGGCCGTTTCCTCCAGATCGCTGAAGGCGAAGGCCGCCGGGCTCGGCGTGAAGTTGATCCGGTAGCAGCTCAGCACGACGTCGCGCGGGTCGCGGCGCATGATCAGGATCCGGGCCTCGGGAAACAGCCGGGCGATGATCGGAAGCTTGATCCCGTTGAACGGGTTCATGTCGACGAAGGTCCGGCCGGCGACGTCGCCCGCCATGGCCCGGACCCGGCCCCAGTAACGGACGCGCAGGTCCGCCAGCGCGGCGGCATCCAGAGCATCCAGATCCGGCATGGCGCCGTCGTTGCGGACCAGTATCTCGTCGGTATCGGCCAGCGTGTCGCGCTCCTCGAGAGCCACGACCTCGTCCGCGCTCGCCAGGATGTTCTCGACCAGGGTCGTGCCCGACCGCGGATAGCCGAGCAGGAAGACGTGGCCGGTGGCGGCCCCGTCGACGGACGGGAGGGGGGCCGGCCTGGCGAGCGGCGGCGAGCGCTCCACCTGCGCCGCGATCGCCTCGATGAAGGCGCGATGCGACGGGCGGCCGGCTTGGGGGGCAAGCAGGGCCGAATAAGCGGCCCGGAAATTGGCCTGGGCGCGATCGTAGGAGTCGAACGCCTCGCCGCACCGGTCCTGCCGGTCGAGGGCGTCGCCCAGCAGGGTGAGGGCGCGGGTGCGGTCGTCGGCCTTGAGCTCGGAGGCCAGCAGGGCCTCGAGGCGTGCCTCCGCCTGGGCCCCGTCGCGGGCCTCGATCTCCATCGTCGCGAGAGCGAAGGTCGCCGACGGGTTCGCCGGGTCGATGGCGAGGGCGCGCTCGGCCCGGTTTCGGGCGGCGGCCTGGTCACCGCGCTTGGCGGCGATGTCGGCGAGCTTGCCGAGCGCCGGCGCCAGATCGGGATCGATCTCCAGGGCTCGCGAATAGCTTTCCACCGCTTCGGGCTCGGAGCGCAGCGCCTCAAGAGTGTAGCCGCGCTCGAGCCAGGCGGCCGAATGGCTCGGCTCGGCCGCCACCACCCGGTCGAGAACGGCCAGCGCCTCGTCGAGCCGATGCTCCTTGCGCAGCACCGCCCCGATCGCGCCGAGCACCATGACGTCGCCCGGAGCAAGCTCCAGCGCCCGCATCAGAAGCCGGTGGGCGCCCGCATAATCGCCCGCTTCCTCGCGGCGCCAGGCGGCGAGGTTGAGGACCATCGGATCGGACTCGCCCGCCGCCAGCGCGATTTCGGCAACGGTCGCGGCCCGCGCTATGTCGCCCTGGGCAAGCGCCTGCTCGATCCGGGCCCGCCTCGCGGGGTCGAGCGCCTTGGCCGGCTTTGCTTTTTTGATTCGATTCGACATAATCGGGCTGACATCTGTATCCTGCGCCGCGGGATGAGCTAGTGAGAATTGACGCAGGAGAAATTCGCAATGCCTCGTCCCATCGCCATTCTTTTCATCTGCGGCCTGTTCAGCGCGACGGCCGCCAATTCGGCCCCTCGCCGGTCGGTGGATGCGCCGGAGACCGCGGCGGGCAATCCCGACAAGGTCGTCTGCAAGCGCTTCGTCAAGATCGGCTCGCTCGTCGACGGCTATCGCACCTGCAAGACCAAGAAGGAGTGGGAGCGCGAGCGCGAGAACGTCCGGACCGTCAATTGGACCAATCCCTGCGCCTCGGCGCAGACGGGCAATTGCGACGGCAGTTGAGCCGGGGAGTCTGGACCATTAATCGCCTCTTCATCGCCACTGCCATCTGCGGCCTGGCCAGCGCCACCGCGGCCCAGGCGACCCCCCGCCAAGGGGTCGATAAGGGTGAGACGGCGGCGGGCAATCCGGACAAGATCATCTGCAAGCGGTTCGTCAGGGTCGGCTCGCTCGTCGACGACTACCGCACCTGCAAGACCAAGAAAGAGTGGGAACGCGAACGCGCCGATCACCAGGATCTTGGCCGGCAATTTAGCTGCCGAGTGGCCGACGACCAGGCCGTTCCCTGTAAATAGGAGCGGGCGCCGGCGTGGCGCGATAAAGGAGGAATCGTCCATGCATCGTTTCATCGCACTGACAGTCGCCGGCGTGCTGGCGGCCTCGACCGCGGCCGAAGCCGCTCCTCGCCGGGCCGATTCCCCCGAGCAGCCGAGCGATCCGAACGAAAAGATCGTCTGCAAGACCTTCACCAGGATCGGCACGCTGGCGAGCCGCTACCGCACCTGCAAGACCAAGGCGGAATGGCAACGCGAACGCGACAATCTGCGGCAGGTCAACGTCTCCGATTCCTGCAGCACCCGAGGCCAGATAGGCGGAAGCGTCAGTCCCATTCCCGGTAACGGAAACACGTTCGACTGCTAAGCTGTCGCGGCGGCGTCGGTCGTCCGGCCTGTCGCCCGTTTGTCGAACCTGCCCGACCTGGCTATTGACCGGCCATGGATGAAGCAGAGATTCAGAGCGCCCTGGCGGCCGCGCGCGAGGCGCGCCGCGGCAACCGCCCGGGCGAAGCGGCCGCGCTGCTTCAAAGCCTGATCGAGCGGGCCGGGGAGCATCCCCTGGCGCTGAACATGCTCGGATTGACGTTGCTGGGCGAAGGCCGGCACGACGAGGCCGCCGCCCTGTTCCGCCGCGCCATCGCCGTCGACCCGGATTCGCCCGAATTGTGGATGAACTTCGCGAGGACCTTTCGCGACCGGCGCGACGATGCGGGCGAGCGGGGCGCGCTGGAGGGCGCGCTGGCGATCGACCAGCGCCACTTCATGGCGCTCGTCCGGCTGGCCGAATTGTTCGAGCGCACCGGCGACGTGAGCGCCGCCGCGGAGCGGTGGACCGGAGTGCTCGCGATGGCGGGGCTTATGGACGAGCGGCCGCCGGCGCTGGAGGCGATGCTGGACCATGCCCGCGACTTCGTCGCCCGCCAGCGGGCCGGTTTCGCGGCCGCGGTCGATACGGGCCTGGCGGACGCGCGCCGAACGCTCGACGCCGCCGAGCGGCGGCGGTTCGACGCCTGCATCGACCACGCTCTCGGCCGCCGCCGGATCTACGCCAACCACTGCGCCGGAATGCATTTCCCCTTCCTTCCGGCCGACGAATATTTCGAGCGCAGCCACTTTCCGTGGCTTGATCAGATCGAGGCGAAGACCGACGCCATCCGCGCCGAGCTCGAGGCGATGCTCGCGGCAGAGGAGGCGCCGATCCGCCCCTATGTGGCGATGGACCCCGGAACCCCGGCCAACAAATGGTCGCCGCTCGACCATAAGCTCGACTGGGGCGCCATCCATTTGTGGAAGGACGGCCGGCGGGACGAGGCGGTCTGCGCCCGGGTGCCGAAGACGGCCGCCGCGGTCGAGGCGCTGCCCCTGTCGGACCTGCCCGGACGCACCCCCACCGTCTTCTTCTCGCTGCTCCAGCCGGGGACCCATCTGCCGGCGCATACCGGGGTCAGCAACGTCAGGACGATCATCCACCTGCCGCTGATCGTCCCGCCGGGCTGCACCTTCCGGGTCGGCGGGGAGACTCGCGAGTGGGAGGTCGGCCGCGCCTGGGCGTTCGACGACACGATCGAGCACGAGGCCTGGAACCGCTCCGACCAGGTCCGGGCGATCCTGATCTTCGACGTCTGGAACCCCTATATCAGCGAGGTCGAACGCGACCTGCTCCGCCGTTTCTACGAGGTTGCCGCCGGGACCGACGGCGGCAGCGGCATCGACGTCAGCGACTGAAAGATCAGGCGATGAGCCTCGCGTCCTCCAGCGCGGCGGTCGCCCCGTCGCCGCCCGCCGCTTCGACCCAGCGCTGCGCCTGGGCGATCTCCTCGGCGAGCGGGCCCTCGAGCTCCGCCCGACGCGCCAGCCGGGCGTCATTGTCGAACGCCTGCTCCGGATTCTTGGAATAGGTCGCGAAGAGCGGGCCCTCGACCGTCTCATCGATCTCGGCCTCGCTCATCGGCACTCCGAGATGCGCGGCGGCGGACCCGAGCACCGGCCCCGGATCGGCGAAGAAGGCTTCGGCGTCGAGCGCCCGGGCGTTGGGCATGAGGCCGATCGCCGCCGTGAACGCCCGCATCTGAGCCAGCCACAGGGCGGCGCAGCGCTCCGCGTCCGACAGGCTCGAAAGGTCGCCGAGACGGTCGGCGAGCTGGGCCGTCACCCGCTGCAGCCAGTCGCGATGATTGTCGCTGCGCAGTATCGCCAGCAGATAATCGCGAAGCGTGGCATAGAGGAAAATGGCCCGGGCGCCGGGGTCGAGGGCGACCAGCTCGGGCAGGAGGAAATTGACCGGCACGTTCGCCTTGACGATCGTCGGAAGGTCGTCCCGATAGCGTTTGGACAGCATCGCCGTCGTCAGGCCCAGCCGCGCCTTGTCCGGGAACAGGGCCAGCTGGCGGAGCGCGAGCGGCTCGCGAAGCACGAGGTTGGCCGACGGCCGGTCGAGGGCGCGGGCGAGCAGGGTCGATCCGCAATGGGCGACGTGGAAGATCCAGCCGGTCGGCGCGGGCTTGCGGGCCGGGTCGGCCAGGGCCTCGGCCGGGAGCTTCATCACCTGGTCCGCCGCGGGGGAGATCCGGCCGTCGAGGAAGATCGAGCGGTGATAGGCCGCCCGGTCCATCGGCATGAACACGGCCGAGTCGCCTTCGAAGGAGTGAAGGTAATGGTCGGGCGAAGCGAACAAATCGTCGAGGGTCAGGGCCATCAACTGGGCTATAGCTCGCGCCGGCCGCATCGGCTATCCGGGGCCCTCGCCATGCCGAAGATTCAATTGCCCGAGCCCGGCCGCCCCCAGGTTCTGATCGAGGCCGCCGGGGAGCGCGGCATCCTCGAGCTCGACCCCGCCGAGATCGTCAGCCTCTACAAGCAGCATGGCGCGCTGCTGCTTCGCGGCTTCGGCGCCGACGTCGCCCAGTTCAACGCCTTCGCCCGGCAATATTGCTCGACCTCCGTCTTCAACGAAAGCCCCGGCCGCCAGCCCCTCGATCCGGCCAACAACATCCATACGGTCGACGGCGGCACCGGCCCGTTCAACCTGCACCCGGAGCTTTCGCGCGAGCCGTGGAAGCCCGACGCCGCATTCTTCGGCTGCCTCTCGGCCCCGAGCCGCGGCGGGGCGACCACGATCTGCGACGGCGTCGAGCTCGTCCGCGCGTTTCCGGAAGGCGTCCGACGCGGGCTCGAGGGACGTCGGCTGCTCTACGTCAAGCCGACCTGGCCCGCCTTGCTCGACTATTGGCTCGGCACCCCCGACCCCAGCGACGAGCAGCTCGCCAACCCGCCCGAATCCTGCCCCTATCAATTCCGCCGGTACGGGGACGAAGTGGTCAGGTTCTTCACCCGCCCCGCCCTTCACCGCCCGATGTTCATCGACGAGCCGGCGTTCGGGAATTTCCTGCTCTTCGCCCGCTTCAACAACAAAAGGCCGGACCATCCCCTGCTCGACGACGGGCAGCAGGTGCCCGAAGACTGGCTTCAGGCGGTCAAGGCCACGGGCGACCGGCTGATGGTCGAGGTCGCCTGGCGGCCCGGCGACGTCCTGATGCTCGACAATACGCGGTTCATGCATGGCCGAACCGCCATCGTCGACCCGGGCGAGAGGCTGATCGCGACCTTCTTCGGCTATCTGAGCTTCGCCGTGCCGGACCCGGAGGAGCCGCCCGACGCGCCCTGGCGCCGCGGGGAATTCTATCCGCCGCTGCCTCCGGGCGAAAACCGAGCAAGTTCGGGACGTTGAACCCGAGCCCGCTTCGGGTTAATGTCCCGGCGGAATGTGAGGGGACGGATTATGGCTCGAATGCTCCTATCCGCAGCGCTTTTGGTCGCAGCGGCGGCGCCGGCTCTGGCCGGGACCCCGGCCGACGTGAAGGCCCGCAACGCCCAGAGCTGGGATGTTCTCTTCAGCGAATATCCGCCGCGCGCGCTCGCCGCGGGTCAGCAGGGGATGGTCGGCTACAAGGTGACGCTCGACCGCGAGGGTTATGCGACCGAGTGCGAAGTGACCAGGCCCAGCGGCCATGCCGTCCTGGACGAAGAGACGTGCCGGCTGATCCTCAACCGGGCCACCTTCAAGGGCATGAGGGATTCCAACGGCCGCCGCGTTGCGACCGTCTCGGAGGGCATTGTCAATTGGGTGCTCCCGAGCCAGGCCGCGTCTTACGGGACTCCCGCCGCGACCGCCGCGGCGGCGGCGCCCAGGCTCCGGATCGTCGACGCGCCGGCGCCGGCGTCGGAGAAAAAAATCTGCAAGCGCAGCCTCAAGACCGGCACGCTCGCCACCTATGAGCGGATCTGCCTGAGCCAGGCGGATTGGGCCCGCGTCCGCGAGCGCAACCGGGACGAATGGGGAGAGCTGCAAGGCTCGAAGGGCAGCAGCCGGGGGAATTAGGCCCGTCGTCCCGGCGAAGGCCGGGACCCCAGGGAGTGAAAGGCCCGGCGCCCCTATCGCGCTGGGATCCGGGCCTTCGCCGGGATGACGTGTAGCGCTAAGCCGCGGCCTTCTGCTCCCCGGTCGTAAGCGTCAGCGCGCCGTCCCCTTCCTCCACCCGGACGGTCGAGCCGTCCGCTACGTCGCCCCTGAGGATCGCGTCGGCCAGCGGGTCCTGAAGATAGCGCTGCACCGCCCGCTTCAGCGGCCGGGCACCGTAGACCGGATCGTAGCCGACCCGGCCCAGCCAGGCCCTTGCCGCGTCGCTGAGCTCCAGCCCGATCTTGCGGTCGGCGAGCAACTGCCGGACGTGGCCGACCTGAATGTCGACGATCGGGGCCATATGCTCGGCAGCGAGCCGGTGGAACAGGATGATCTCGTCGAGGCGGTTGAGGAATTCGGGGCGGAAATGGCCGCGGACCACCTCCATCACCTGCGGCTCGACATCCTCGACGCTCTGCCCCTCGCCGAGGTTGGTGAGGAACTGGCTTCCGAGGTTCGAGGTCAGGATGATGATCGTGTTGGTGAAGTCGACGGTGCGGCCCTGGCCGTCGGTCAGCCGGCCATCGTCGAGCACCTGCAAAAGCACGTTGAAGACGTCCGAATGCGCCTTCTCGACCTCGTCGAACAGGACCACCTGATAGGGCCGTCGCCGGACCGCCTCGGTCAGCACCCCGCCCTCCTCATAGCCGACATAGCCGGGAGGGGCGCCGATCAGCCTGGCGACACTATGCTTCTCCATGAACTCCGACATGTCGATCCGGACCATCGCGTGCGGATCGTCGAACAGGAAGAGTGCGAGCGACTTGGTCAGCTCGGTCTTGCCGACTCCGGTGGGCCCCAGGAACAGGAAGCTGCCCATCGGCCGGTTCGGGTCCTGCAGCCCGGCGCGCGAGCGGCGGATCGCCTTGGCGACCGCGCGCACCGCCTCCTCCTGGCCGATCACGCGGCGGCCGATCTCGGCCTCCATGTTGATCAATTTCTGGCGCTCGCCCTCGAGCATCCGCTCCATCGGGATACCGGTCCAGCGCGCGACGACCGAGGCGATGTCCTCGCTCGTCACTTCCTCGCGAAGCATGGCGCTCTGGCTCGCCACCTCGACCTCGGCGAGCTGCTTTTCGAGCGCCGGGATTCGCCCGTATTGGAGCTCGCCCGCCTTGGCGAGGTCGCCGGCGCGCTGCGCCTGCTCGAGCTCGAGCCGGGCCCGGTCGAGCTCCTCCTTGATCTTCGCTTCGCCGGCAAGCTTCTCCTTCTCGCCCTGCCAGCGGGTGGTGAGCTCGGCCGATTGCTGCTCGAGATTGGCGAGCTCGTCCTCCAGGGTCTTGAGCCGGTCCTGCGACGCGCGGTCCTTCTCCTTCTTGAGCGCCTCGCGCTCGATCTTGAGCTGGATGATGCGCCGGTCGAGATTCTCGATCTCCTCGGGCTTGGATTCGACCTCCATCCTGAGGCGCGAGGCGGCTTCGTCCATCAGGTCGATCGCCTTGTCGGGCAGGAAGCGGTCGGTGATGTAGCGGTGGCTGAGAGTCGCCGCCGAGACCAGGGCGCCGTCGGTGATGCGCACGCCGTGGTGAAGCTCGTATTTCTCCTTGAGCCCCCTGAGGATCGAGATCGTGTCCTCGACCGTCGGCTCGCCGATCACGACCGGCTGGAACCGGCGCTGCAACGCCGGGTCCTTCTCGACATGCTTGCTATATTCGTCGAGCGTGGTCGCGCCGATGCAGTGAAGCTCGCCGCGGGCGAGCGCGGGCTTGAGCAGGTTGGAGGCGTCCATCGCCCCCTCGCTCTTCCCGGCGCCGATCAGGGTGTGCATCTCGTCGATGAACAGGATGATGTCGCCCTCTCCCTGGCGGACCTCGTCGAGCACGCCCTTCAGCCTCTCCTCGAACTCGCCGCGATATTTGGCGCCGGCGATCAGGCTGCCCATGTCGAGCGCCATCAGCCGCCGGTCCTTGAGGCTGTCGGGGACGTCGCCATTGGCGATGCGCAGCGCCAGGCCTTCGGCGATCGCGGTCTTGCCGACCCCGGGCTCGCCGATCAGGACCGGATTGTTCTTGGTCCGGCGGGCGAGGATCTGGACGGTCCGGCGGATCTCCTCGTCGCGGCCGATGACGGGATCGAGCTTGCCGTCGCGCGCCGCCTGGGTGAGGTCGCGGGCGAATTTCTTGAGGGCGTCGTAGCGGTCCTCGGCGCTCTGCGTGTCGGCGGTCCGGCCGCCGCGAAGCTCGTTGATCGCGGCGTTCAGGGCCTCGGCCTTGACGCCGGCATCGGCCAGCGCCTTGCCGGCGTCCGTGGTGGTCGCAAGCGCCAGCGCCAGCAGCATCCGCTCGACGGTGACGTAGCTGTCTCCCGCTTTCTGGGCGACCTGCTCGGCCTGGTCGAGCACCCGCAGGGTCTCGCCGTCGAGTCCGGGCGTCGAATTGGCGCCGCTCCCCGAGACGACCGGAATCTTCGCCAGCGCCTCGTCCGTCTCCCGCCGAGCCGCCTCGGCGCTTCCGCCGGCCCGGGCGATCAGGCCCGAGGCCATGCCCTGCTCGTCCTCGAGCAGCGCCTTGAGCAAATGCGCCGGGGTGATCCGCTGGTGGTTCATCCGCAGCGCCACGGTCTGCGCCGACTGCAGGAACCCGCGCGCCCGCTCGGTGAATTTCTCAAGGTTCATATCTGCCCCTCTGTCCTTTCACCGCCTCATGTGGTGTGGCTATTTTACCACACAAGACCTAATGCTTCGCTTTCTCCCGCCCGGGCGCCAGCACCTTGCCGAAGAAGCTGTCGGAATACCAACGCGGCGCCAAAGGCGCGTCGGCGATCTCGCGGGCGATCTCGTAGTTGATCCGGGCGAACTTGGCGCCGACCTTCCAATCGATCGGCAGGCTGAGGTCGTCGCCGACCTTGTGGTAATAAGTCGAGAGGAAGTGGGTGAACTTCTCCCGCCCGCCGTTGGCGAAGCCGGTCATCAGGAAGACCGACGGCACGCCCTCCTGGACGAAGCGGTAATGGTCGGAGCGGGTGAACAGGCCTTCCTGCGGCAGCGGATCTTCGGCGAGCGCGACGCCCATGGTCCGGCCCGCCCGGGCCACCGCCTCGCCCATGGTCGAATGCTCGGCGCCGAAGGCGACGACGTCGGTGAAATCGTAGAGCAGGATCGGCATGTCGAGGTTGACGACTCCGACGATTCTGCCGCCGGGGATCGGATGCCGGGCGAGATATTGGGCGCCGAGCAGGCCGTCCTCCTCGGCGGTGACGGCGGCGAACAGGATCGAGCGCTTCGGCCGGTCGGGCGAGGCGGCCATCGCCCGGGCGACCTCGAGCATCGTCGCGATGCCGACGGCATTGTCCATGGCGCCGTTGTAGATCCGATCGCCCTCGCCCTCGGGCTTGATCCCTTCGTGGTCGAGATGGGCCATGAGCAGCACATATTCCCCGGCCAGCTTCGGGTCCGATCCGGGGAGGATTGCGAGCACGTTGGGGCTGGCGAAGCGGCGCAGGACGCTTTGCTGGCTGGCGGCGAGACTCGGCTTCAGGGCGAAGCCCCTCGGCCGACCCCCCTTCCGATCCGCCTCGGCCAGCACCCGGGCGAGCGCGGTCTTCGCCCCGGCGAACAGGGCGTCGGCGGCGGGCCTGTCGAGGGTCGCCCGGAAGCGCAATCCCGGCGCCGGCGTGTAGGGCCGGTCGTCCTCGCCGATCCAGCCGAGGTTGGGCTCGTTGGCATTCGCCCGCATCCGCGACCAGGGCCGCCTCTTCGCCTCGGACAGGGTCCGGATCGAGACCAGCCCGACCGCTCCGCGGCTGGAGGCGACCCGCCTTTTGTCCGAGTTGAGATGGGCTCCGACGTCGCTCTTCATGCCCTTCGGGAAGCCGTTCAGGACGACGACGATCTTCCCGCGGACGTCGAGGCCTTTATAATCGTCGATGCCGATCTCGGGCGCCTCGAGGCCGTAGCCGGCGAAGACGGCCGGCGCCTCGACCGCCACCGGCCCGTCCTCGGGGGTCGGGGAGAGCACCACCTCCTGCCCGTGCAGGAAGCGGCGTCCCCCGATCGTGAGCGAGCCGGCTTCCCCCGAGAGCCGCGATTCGAGGAACGGGACCTGCTGGTACCAGCCGTCCTTCCCGACCGGCCTCAGCCCCAGCGCTTCGAACCGGCTCGCCACGTAGAGCGCGGCGAGGTCGTAGCCGCGGCTGCCCGTATCCCGCCCTTCGAGCTTGTCGTCGGCGAGGAAGGCGACATGGCTCCGGAAGCTTTCCGGCGAGAAGGTGGGCGGGGCGGCGGCCGGCTGGGCCGAAGCGGGCGAAGCCAGGGCAAGGCTGAGGAAGGCGAAACCGAAGGCGTTGACGCGCATGAAGAAATCCCGGCCAATTGGGGTCGCCGCTTCCTACAGCAGATAGGCGACGCGTCAAAAGCGCTCCCCACGAGAGGATCGTGCCTGCACGCCGCCGCAACTTGCGCGGGCAAGCCGGCCGCTATACGTCCCGCGCGAATAAGATTCGGGAAGGACTGCCAAATGCGTCGCCTGTTGCTCCCCTTTGCATTCTTTTCCGCTTTTGCCGTCGCCGGATGCGCCTCGTCGACCACCGACGAAGTGGCCAGCGCTTCGGACGTTCCCGCCGCGGAAGCCGCTCCCGAGGCGGCGCCCGCCGCCGCCGGACCGGTCCCCGTCGCCCAGCTCGTCCGCCGGATCGACATTCCCTACGAGCAATTCACCCTCGACAACGGCCTCAGGGTCGTCGTCCACGAGGATCGCAAGGCCCCCGTCGTCGCCATCTCCATCTGGTACAATGTCGGCTCGAAGGACGAGCCCAAGGGCAAGACCGGCTTCGCCCATCTGTTCGAGCATCTGATGTTCAACGGCTCCGAAAATGCCCCCGGCGACTATTTCGAGCCGCTGCGCGAGATCGGGGCGACCGACTTCAACGGCACCACCTGGTTCGACCGCACCAATTACTTCCAGACCGTGCCCAAGCCCGCGCTCGAGCGCGGCCTGTTCCTCGAGGCCGATCGCATGGGCCATCTGCTCGGAGCGATCACGCAGGAAAAGCTCACCAACCAGATCGGCGTCGTTCAGAACGAAAAGCGCCAGGGCGACAATGAGCCCTTCGGCCTCGTCGAATATGCCCAGCTCGAGGCGCTCTATCCCGAGGGCCATCCCTATCATCACTCCACCATCGGCTCGATGGCGGACCTGGATTCCGCGTCGCTCGAGGACGTGAAGACCTGGTTCCGCTCCCGTTACGGTCCGAACAACGCCGTCCTCGTCCTTGCCGGCGACGTCTCCGCGGCCGAGGCCCGGCCGCTGGTCGAGAAGCATTTCGGCAAGATCCCGCGCGGACCGGTCAACAACCCCGCCAAGGCCGACGTTCCGACCCTGCCGGCGCCCAAGGTCGAGGTGATGACGGACCGGGTCGCCAACGTCCGGCTCTACCGCAACTGGGTCGTGCCCGGATTGCTCGACGATGCCGTCGTCCAGCTCGACGTCGCCGCCGGCGTGCTCGGCGGCCTCGCCAGCTCCAGGCTCGAGAACGAGCTGGTCCGCAAGGACCAGAGCGCGGTCGGAGTCAGCGCCTACATCCTGCCCTTCCACCGGGTCAGCCAGTTCGAGATCCAGGTCGACGTCAAACCGGGCGGGGACGCCGACAAGGTCGGAGCCCGGCTCGACCAGATCGTCGCCGACCTCATCGCCAACGGCCCGACCGAGGACGAGGTCCAGCGGGTCGTCATGTCCGACGTCGCCGGGCGGATCCGCGGGCTCGAGCAGGTCGGCGGCTTCGGCGGCAAGGCGGTCGCGCTCGCCGAAGGCGCGCTCTACGCCGACGATCCCGATTTCTACAAGAAGCAGCTCCTCGCCTACGGCCGGGTCACCCCCGCGACCGTCAGGGCGGCGATGCAGAAATGGCTGACCCGGCCGGTCTACGCGCTCCGGGTCGAGCCGGGCGAGCGCAAGGCCTATGAGGAGGCGAAAGGCTCGCGCGGCGGCGCCGCGAGCCAGCGGCCGCGTTACTATCGCCAGCCCGAGGCCGGCGAGAAGCCGATGGCGCCTCTGCCCTTCGTCTCGCCTGCCGAGGACGCGCCGGCGCCGCTTTCCTTCCAGAAGATACCGATGCCCGAGGTCGGCGAGATTTCGAACCTCGACTTCCCGGACATCGAGCGCGCCCGCCTGTCGAACGGCATTCCGATCGTCTACGCCCGCCGCAATGCGGTGCCGGTGGTGCGGGTGGCGGTCGAGTTCGACGCCGGGGTCGCCGCCGATCCGGCCGATGCGCTCGGCACCCAGTCGCTGATGCTGAGCCTCATCGAGGAGGGCACGACCAGCCGCAACTCGGTCCAGATCGCCGAGGAGCAGGAGCGGCTCGGCGCCGCGGTCGGGCCGGAGACCTCGCTCGACCGCACCGCGGTGAGCCTGGCGGCGCTGACCCCGAACCTCGGTCCGTCGCTCGACCTGCTCGCCGACATCGTCCGCAACCCGGCCTTCGAGCCCGGCGAGGTGGAGCGTCTGCGCGCCCAGCAGCTCGCCGCCATCGACCAGGAGCTGACGGAGCCGAGCGGCCTCGGCGCCCGGGCGCTTCCGCCTTTGCTGTTCGGAGCCGCCCATCCCTACGGCCGGCCGTCTTCCGGGCTCGGCGACAAAGCGGTGGTCGCCCGGCTCAGCCGCGACGATCTGATCCGTTTCCACCAGAGCTGGATCCGGCCGGACAATGCCACCATCTTCGCGGTCGGCGATCTTCCGCTCGCCGAGCTGGTGCCGATGCTCGAGGCGCGGTTCGGCAATTGGGCTCCTCCGGCGACGCCGAGGGGGACCAAGAGTTTCGCCGCGATCCCGCCGGCACCGAGGCCCCGGATCGTCCTCGTCAACCGCCCGCAATCGCCGCAGTCGCTGATCCTGGCGGGCGCGGTTCTGCCGGTGCGGGGCACCGACGACGTGCTGACCCTCAATGCCGCCAACGAGGTGCTCGGCGGCAACTTCCTGTCGCGGATCAACATGGACCTGCGCGAGACCAAGGGCTGGTCCTACGGCTCGCGAAGCAGCATCGGAATGCGCGAGCAGCTCGTCCCCTATCTGATCAACGCCCCCGTCCAGGCCGACAAGACCGGCCCGGCGATCCGGGCGCTGATGGACCAGGTGTCGGGCTTCGTCGGCCCCAGGGGGCTGACCGACGTCGAGCTCACCCGGGTGATCAACGGCAATACCCGCCAGCTTGCCGGCCAGTTCGAGACCTCGCAGGCGGTGCTGAGCGCGCTTCGCTCGAACGCGCTCTACAGGCGTCCCGATAATTATTGGGAGGCGATCGCCGACCGCTATCGCGGAATGACGATCGGCACGATCGACCAGGCCGCGCGCAAGGTGATCGACCCGAAGAAGATGGTCTGGGTGGTCGTCGGCGACGCCGCCAAGGTGCGCCCGCAGCTCAACGGCCTGGGGCTGCCGGTGGAGGTCGTTCAGCCGAAATAGAGCGTCGCCCCAGCAAAGGCTGGGGCCCCAGGGGGTGAAAGGCTCGGGGCCTGTATTCGCTGGGGTCCCAGCCTGCGCTGGGACGACGGCTAGCAGATGATCCGGGTCACGTGCCCCATCTTGCGGCCCGCTCGAGCCTCGCCCTTGCCGTAGAGGTGGAGGTGCGCGGCCGGGTCAGCGAGGATGGCCGCCCAATCTTCAGCCTCGTCGCCGATCAGATTCTCCATCTCCACCCGCGCCCCGGTCAGCCCCGTCGCCCCGAGCGGGAGCCCGCAGATCGCCCGGACATGATTCTCGAACTGCGAGGTGACCGAGCCTTCTATCGTCCAGTGGCCGCTATTGTGGACCCGCGGCGCCATCTCGTTGAACACAGGTCCTTCCGGCGTGGCGAAGAATTCGAGCGCGAGGACGCCGACATAGTCGAGCGCTTCGGCGGCCTGACGGGCGAGCGCCCCGGCCTCCGCGACCTGCGGGTCCAGTCCCGCCGCCGGCGCCTGGGAGCGCCGAAGGACGCCGCCCTCATGCTGGTTGAGCGGCGCCGGCCAGGTGACGATCCCGCCGTCCTGTCCCCGGCACAGCAGGATCGAGAATTCCGCCTCGAAGGCAATGAAGGATTCGAGGATCGACGGGGCGCAGCGAACCGCCTGCCAGGCTTCGTCCGCTTCCGACGGCCTCGTGATCCGGGCCTGGCCCTTGCCGTCATAGCCGAAGCGGCGGGTCTTCAGCACCGCCGGCACTCCGAGCGCGGCCAGCGCTTCATTAAGGCCGGACCGGTCGTCGACGGAGCGGAACGGCGCCGGCGCCCCGCCGAGATGAGCGATGAAATTCTTCTCGCTCAATCGGTCCTGCGCCACCGCGAGCGCCGCGGCGGGCGGGTGGAGCGGCGCCTGCGCGGCGAGCGCGGCGAGCGGCGCGGCGGCGATATTCTCGAACTCGTAGGTGGCGACGTCGACTCGCCGGCCGAAGGCGGCGAGCGCCGCCTCATCCTCCCAGGCGCCGCGCGTGAAAGCGGCGGCGACCTCGGCCGCCGGCGGCGCCTCGTCGGGCGCGTAGATGTGGCATTTATAGCCGAGCCTGGCCGCCGCCATCGCCAGCATCCGGCCGAGCTGGCCGCCGCCGACGATGCCGATGGTCGAGCCCGGCTTCAGGGTCATTCAGGCGTTTCGGCGACGCCGTCGGTCTGCCGCTTCCGCCAGGCCTCGAGGCGGCCGGCCAGCGCCTCGTCGGACAGCGCCAGGATCGAGGCGGCGAGCAGTCCGGCATTGGCCGCGCCCGCCTGGCCGATCGCAAGCGTCCCCACCGGCACCCCGGCGGGCATCTGGACGATGGAGAGCAGGCTGTCGAGACCGTCCAGCGCCTTGGACCGGACCGGCACGCCGAGCACCGGAAGCCGGGTCATCGACGCCGCCATGCCCGGCAGATGCGCCGCTCCACCGGCCCCGGCGATGATGACCTTGAGCCCGCGGCCGGCGGCGTTCCTGGCGTAATCGTAGAGCCGCTCGGGCGTCCGGTGGGCGGAGACCACCTTGGTCTCATGGGCCACTTCGAGCGCGTCGAGCATCTCGGCGGCATGGCGCATCGTCTCCCAGTCGGAGCGGCTGCCCATGATGATCCCGACCTCGGCCATCCTCGCTCCTCTATCGGGGCCGGGGCGGGGAGGCCAGTGCTTCGTTTTTGCTTAACCAGAAGGCGCTATGCAGCTTTGCATGTCCAAGCACGCCACAGATTTTGCCGGCCTTCCGGTCGAGACCGCGGACGAGAACGCCCTGCTCCGGGCCGCACTGGCCGAGGCGCAGCGGCGGATCAGCGAGCTCGAGCAGCGCTCCGAGAGCGACAGCCTCACGCCGCTTCCGACCGCCCTTCGCTTCCGCTCCGAGCTCGAAAGGGTCGTCGGCCTCGCCGAACGCCACGGCACCAGCGCCGCAATCGTCGGCATCGAGCTCACCAACCTCGCCGCCGTCCACGAGCGCCACGGCCATTTCGCCGTCGACGCCGCTCTCGTCCACGTCGCCCGTTTGCTCTGCGGCCTGATCCGCTCGACCGACATCCTCGCCCGAACCGGCGACAGCCGCTTCGACCTGATCCTCGACCATCTCGATCACAACAGCGCGATCGACACCGGCGACCGCCTCGCCCGCTGCATCGAGGACAACCCGCTCGACCTCGGCCACACGCGCGTGAAGATCGAATCGGCCGTGGCGACCACGGGGATCCTGCCCGGCGACAAAATCGACGACGTCCTCGCCAGGGCGGAGCGCAACCAGGCGCTGGCGCGGGCGGAAGGCTGACCGTCGCGTCGCCCCAGCGAAGGCTGGGGCCCCGGCGGGTGAAGACCGCGGGCGCTTTTCATTTCCTGGGATCCCAGCCTTCGCTGGGATGACGGGAACCGCTTACCGCTCGCTCAGATAATAACGATCCGTCGCCGCCAGCGCCTCGTCCAGCTCGTAGACGATCGGCTGACCGGTCGGGATCTCCAGCCCGGTAATCTCCTCGTCCGGGATGTTCGACAGATGCTTGACCAGCGCCCGCAGGCTGTTGCCGTGGGCGGAGATCAGCACCCTTTGTCCCTCGCGCAGCGCCGGCGCGATCCGCGCTTCCCAATACGGCAGGACCCGCTCGATCGTATCCTTGAGGCTCTCGGTGCGGGGCACCTCGATTCCGGCATAGCGCCGGTCGGCGGCCAGATCGTAGGGGCTGTCCTGCGCCATCGGCGGCGGCGGGATGTCGAACGATCGGCGCCAGATCCGCACCTGCTCGTCGCCATGCTTCGCCGCCGTCTCCGCCTTGTCGAGCCCGGTGAGGCCGCCATAATGGCGCTCGTTCAGACGCCAGTCCTTCTCGACCGGCAGCCACAGCCGACCCATCGCCTCGAGCGCGAGGTGGAGGGTCTTGATCGCCCGGGTCTGGAGGCTGGTGAAGCAGAGGTCGAAGTCGAGCCCCTTCGCCGCCATCAGCTCGCCCGCCAGCCGGGCCTCCTCGGCGCCCTTCTCGGTGACGTCGACGTCCCACCAGCCGGTGAAGCGATTCTCGAGATTCCACGCCGACTGGCCGTGGCGGATGAGGACGAGCCTGGGCATCAGCGTTGCTTGGTCCTTCGATACGCGTCTTCGACAAGCTCAGCCGCTACTCAGGATGAGCGGATATGCCAACCCGCTCATGCTGAGTAGGCATTGAGCGAAGTCGAAATGCCGTATCGAAGCACGCTCGCTACGAGCTAGCGCTTCTTCGCCGGCAGATCGTCGATGATGGCGTGGAGCGCATCCAGGCAGGCGCGGGCGAGGAGGGCGCTTCGCTCCGGCGACCAGCCCCGGCGCGGGTCGGGCAGGTCCTCATTGTCCTTGAACGGCATCTCCAGGGTCATCGAGACGGCGCCGAAGCGTTCGGCGAGCTGCGAGGTCGACATCGACATGTTCGCTTCGCCGGGCCTGGCCACCTCATAGCCCTTGCGGGTCTGGAAATCGGGGGAGAATCGGACGAGCTCCTCGCTGAACCGCTCGAACAGCTTCCCCTGGCGCTCGGTCCAGCTCGGAATGCCCTCGAAGCCGGCGAGGAAATTGGCCGGGATCGCCTCGTCGCCATGGACGTCCATCGCGAAATCGACCCCGGTCCGGTCCATCTCGTTCCTGACGCACAGCACTTCCGGGCTGCGCTCGGCGGTCGGCTCGTGCCATTCGCGGTTGAGGTTGGTGCCGACGGCGTTGGTGCGAAGATGGCCGCGGCGCGAGCCGTCGGGATTCATGTTCGGGACGATATGGAAGGTCGCCTTGCCGAGCAGGCGCCGGGCGACGGGGTCGGCCTCGTCGAGCAGCCGCTCGAGAGCGCCCTCCATCCACCATTCCGCCATCGTCTCGCCCGGATGCTGGCGGGCGTAGAGCCAGATTTGGAGCGGCCCGTCGCCGATCCGGAAATAATCCATCTCCTGCCCGTCGAGGGTCTGGCCGAGCGAGCGGTGAAGGACCGCTGGGTGGCTGGCGACCGAGGCGACGAGATCGTGGTGCCGCTCCATCGTGTAGGGCGCGAAATAAGCGAACCAGACGCTGTTCGCCGGGGGAGTCAGCCTGATGGCGAGGGTCCCACCCTCATAGCTTGTGTCGACCCGCTCCCATTCCTCGCGGTCGATCGACATGCAGGCGCGGTAATTCTGCCAGCCGAGCGGATAAGCGGCGCCGGCGCAGTTGAGGATCCGAAGCTCGACCTCCTGCCCGGCGCCGCCGGTCAGCCGGAAGTAGAACCATTGGTAGAAATCGGAAGCATGGTCCTTGACGATTTCGAGGTCGATTCGGTTGCCGTCGATGGCGACCGTGCGAATGTTGCCGCCATCGAAGGGGCTTGTAACGGATAGGGTCATCGAACCCTGATAGTGCGGCCCGACTCCCCGGGGAAGTCCCGAAACAGGGCGGTGGCGAGGCGCTCGGCGGCCGCGGTCCGGGCCGCTCCGGCGCTTCCGGTCGGGGCCTCGTCGACGGCCCGGCCTTCCCAGAAGACGGTTCCGTCCGAGCGCCGGCGGATGGCGACTTCGAGCAGGCTCGCGGTGACGTTGCCCGAGGTCCCGGCCGGAGCGGTCGCGGAGAGGCCGCGGCCGATGCGCGCCGCGCTCAGCGCCGCCACCGCCTCGCGGCTGCCCTGCTCGAGGTCGATCAGGGCGATCTGCTCGGAGCCCGTCGTGGTCGGGACCACGGTCCAGCCGAGCCGGCTGAGCTGGCGTCCGACGGCCGCCGCGTAGGCCGGATATTCGGGGCGGCTGGAATCGGCCTTGTCGAACGGCTCGATCGCGATCTGGGCCCGGGCGACCGGCTCGCCGAGGTGGAAGCGGGCGACATCGATGCCGCCGGCCGCCGGTCTTTCCTTGCCGCCGCCGCTGGCGCAGCCGGCGAGCGCCGCCGCCAGAAGGAGGGGGGCGCTGCGCAGAAAAGCTGTTTTCATCCCGGCACCTCTTGGTCTAGCGCGCGCGTTCATATGAGCGCTGTAACGATCCCTCAGCGCTCTTGCCCCAATCAGGTTCCGTGAGGGAAGTGGTTAGATGAACAAGCCCACCGTGCTCGTCACCGGCGGCGCCGGCTATATCGGCAGCCACGCCGTGCTGGCCCTGCTCGACGCGGGATGGAAGGTGGTGGTGATCGACAACCTCACCACCGGCTTCCGCTGGGCGGTGCCGGACCCGGCCGCCTTCGTCGAAGGCGACATCGGCGACCAGGCGCTGGTCGCGCGGCTGATCGAGGAGCATGAAATCGGCGCCATCGTCCATTTCGCCGGCTCGATCGTGGTTCCCGAATCGGTCGAGCAGCCGCTCAAATATTATGAGAACAATACGGTGAAGAGCCGCTCGCTGATCGAGAGCGCGGTGAAGGGCGGGGTTCGCCACTTCATCTTCTCCTCGACCGCGGCGACCTACGGCCTCCCCGAGCAGGTGCCGGTCGTGGAGAGCAGCCGGACCCAGCCGATCAACCCCTATGGCTGGTCGAAGCTGATGACCGAGCGGATGCTCGCCGACACCGCTTTCGCTTATCCCTTGAACTTCTGCGCCCTGCGCTATTTCAACGTCGCCGGAGCCGACCCCAAGGGCCGCTCGGGCCAGTCCACCGCCGGCGCCACCCACCTCATCAAGGTCGCGGTGGAAGCGGCGACCGGCAAGAGGCAGTCCGTCTCGGTCTACGGCACCGATTACGACACGCCCGACGGCACCGGAGTGCGCGACTATATCCATGTCAGCGACCTCGCCGCCGCCCATGTCGACGCGCTCGACAAATTGATCGAGGACCCGACCACCAGCCACATCATGAATTGCGGCTACGGCCGCGGCTTCTCGGTCCTGGAAGTGCTCGACGCGGTCGACCGGGTGACAAACCTTCGCATCGAGCGGCGGCTCGAGCCGCGGCGGGCGGGCGATCCCGACGCATTGGTGGCGGACAATGGCCGGATCCTGGCGACCCTGCCGTGGCGGCCGAAGCTGGACGATCTGGACACGATCGTCGCCCATGCGCTTGCTTGGGAGCGAAAGCTGGCGGAGCGCGCTGCGGCTTCCTAGAAAGGAGCCTGGGTTTCAGGGCCGAGCCATGATCATTCAAGAAGCAGAGGTGATCCTCAGGGAAATCCTCGACCCGCTGCCGCTGGAGACGTTTTACGACGCGCTCGGTCGCGCCACTCTGGACGCCCACGGCGGTCCCGGCCACCCGCGGGCGGCGCTCTTCGGCGACGATCCGGTCCGGACGATTCTGGGCGCCTTCGCCACCCACGCGGCCCGGCTCGATTGCCATGGCGTCCGGCCTTCCGGCCCTCCGCCCGGCCCCGGCGAGACCGAAGGCCCGGACTCGTTCCTGGAGCTGGTCCGGGCCTATCACGAGCGGGATTATACGGTCCGGGTGCCGGACGTGGTCGAGCTTTCCCCGCCGCTTCAACGTTTCGCCCGGGCGCTCGAGCTGGTCCTTCAGCAGCCGGTCGACTCCTCGCTGTTCTGGAGCAAGGCCGGGGCCGGGGCGATCGTCCATTACGACAACCGCGACAATCTCGTCGTGCAGCTGAGCGGCCGAAAGCGCTGGTACGTCTCCACCGATCCGCCCGGGCTCCAGAACAATTGGAAGCATGTCGACGAGCCGTTGCCGGAACTGCAGCGGCACCGGGCGGTCGATCTCGAACCGGGCGATCTCCTCTACATCCCCCGCGGGACTCCGCACACCGTGGAAGGCGATACCGAATCGCTTCATCTCGCAATCCTGTTCGTCCCGATCACGCTTCGCGACGCCCTCATCGCCGCGGTCGACCTGCTCTCCGATCTCGACCGGTCGTATCGTGAAACCCTCGTCGCCAAGGTCGATTCCGGGAAGCTCGAGACGCTCTCGCCGCGGGTGGCGAGCGGCCTCGATCGGCTGCTCGGCCAGTGCCGCTCCGGCGCTTTCGTGAGCGCGGCGATGAATCATCGCTCATCGAGGATCGTCGGGGATTTGCCGGCGCTCGCCAAGCCGCAGGCGGTTCCGACGCTAACCGCCGGATCGCGGGTCAGGCATGCGCCTTTGGCCATCTGCCATCTCCGCCAGGCGAACGGACGCATCGATTTCGCGCTGCCCGGCGGCCATATCGCGATCCATCCCGGCGTCGAGGAGGAGCTGCGGTTCATCGAACGGGTTTCGGAGTTTCGAATCGGCGACATGCCCGGAAGCGCCGCCATGGAGGTCCGGCTCGCTCTGGTCGGCCGGCTGGTCGCCGAAGGATTTCTGGAATTGGTCGCCGGCGACTAGGCTTATCGCCCTTGACCCGTCATTGCGAGGAGCGAAGCGACGCGGCAAACCATGGGCCTCCGAAGCCGCACTGGATTGCTTCGCTTCGCTCGCAATGACGGCTTGGATCAAGCTAGCGGAAGCGGGGCGGGCCCTCGCCGGTCAGCTGGCGGATCCGGAGGAAGGCCCGGATGGCGGCGGCGGCGGGGTTCGGGACCGGAACGGCCCCGGACACCCACCGCCGCACGGTGCTGCCGTCGACTCCGAGCTGTTCGGCGAGCCGGGTCTGCCATCCGTGTCCGAACAGCTCCCGGCCCGCCGATTTCAGCTCGTCGGCGGTCATCGGTCGTCGGCCTCATGGGCGTGGATGAACCGAAGCACATTCTCGCTGAAGCCGTCGATTCGGGTCCACGGGCCGTAACCGACCCCGTTCCGCGCCGAGGCGACGTTGATCATGTAGGCCTGCCGGGCCGCGGCCGCGCCCACCGCGTCGTGCGACTGCTCGTCGGTGATGACGATCAGCCGGTCGTGCGGCAAAGCGTTGACGTGCCTCACCGCCGCCCCGAGGTAGGTCCCCGAGTGCGGCTGCGAGCGAGTCACCGCGTCGACCCCGGCCATTCCGCGCCGGGGCGGCACCTCCACCACCTCTTCCGAGAAAGTGAAGACCCTGACCTGGCCGTGGACGATGCTGGCCAGGGCCGCCGCCGCATCGAGCCTCGAGAGGTCCGAGCGCCGCGACAGCGGGCAGTCCATCGATCCCGACACGTCGACGAGGACGATCGTCCTCCCGCCAAGCACCGGCATCGCCTCGACCGCCGCCGACAGCGCCTCGTCGAGCGCGGGCTCGAACTGGGGCGCCGCCCGCGCCGCCGCCACGTAGCGGAAGGGGAGCACGTGATGCGCCCCCCGTCGCGCCAGGATGGCGGCGGTGACCAGCGCCGGATCGACCCCGCTCTCCGCCATGTTCCGCAGGTTGCGGAGCAAAGCGAGATAGCCGAGCCGGTTCTCGCGGAGCAGCCGCTCGAACGTCTCCTTCTTGTCGGCCCCGCCCGAAAGCGCGACCTCCCAGGTATCCGGAGACTCGAGCGAGCCCTCGACGACCTGCTTCCACATCGCCGCCTGCGCCTCGTCGGCCGGCTTCGGGTGGGTGAGGCGAAGGACGTCCTTCAGAGTCACCGCCGTCTTCCGGTCGTATTTGGCGAGCTGGTAGGCGTCGAACCTGGCGAAGGCCCTGGCGAGCCCGCGCTTCATCGCCGCCGGGAGCGGGCGCCGCCCGTCCTTCCAGTAAAGGGCGATGAGCTCTCCCATCTCGTCGGCGCGGCGGATCGTCTCCGCCACCGTTGCGGCGACGTCGACCTTGCCGGCGGTGTCCGCCTTCATCAGCGCTACGAGAAGCCACAAGGGCGCGTGGCGAAGCCGCATGTCGGTTCGCGCCTCGACGGCGAGCGCCGCCACCGCCGCCGGATCGACCCTTGCGGCGAGCTCGGCGATTCGGTCGCCGATGGCGATTCCGTCTTCGTAGAACTGATCCTCCCAGAGCAGGCACGACGCCACTGTGCGCCGAAGCGCGGCCAGGTCGCTCCTGGGCGCGACTGCGGGCGCGTCCTCGAAGGTGCGCGGCCGGAACAGGCGGGCGATGTTCAGTCTCATGGCAGGGTCCTTTCACCTGCCCGCGGCGCGCAAATGAGAGCCGTGCGGGAAACTTGCGATCCCGGTGCGGTCGTTGCTCTAACCCCTGAGCTACGCCGGTTTCCCGACGGCGGGATTTGAACCCGCGACACACGGCTTACCAAGCGAAGTAACCGAAACCTGCACCACGCACGGCTCACATTTGCCCGGGAAACGGTCGGCTGCGGTTTTCTGTCATTGGCAAACGAAGTAACCGCAGCCCTCACCACGGGCGTGGCGGGTATTAGTGCATAATGCACTAATCGGTCAAGCGGGAAAATGGGCATGTGAGCCGTGCGGGAAACTTGGCGGTGCCGGTGACATCGAGCGCTCTACCGTTGAGCTACCGCCCCCGAAGGTCGGCCGGGAGTCGAACCCGCGACCTCTCGAGTGCGAAGGAACCGGGCCCGTCACCACGGGAGCGGCGCTCCTAGTGCAATCTGCACTAGTCCGTCAAGGACCCCAGCCCGCCGGCCGCCGCTTGACTTCGCGGCCCTCGCCCCGTAGGGGAGCGCCTCGCTTTTCCAGCTTAAAACCGAGACAGAACAGGCAGGTCGCCCGGCCATGAAGATCCGCAATTCCCTGAAGTCCCTCAAGTCGCGCCACCGCGACTGCCGCGTGATCCGCCGCCGGGGCCGCACCTACGTCATCAACAAGACCAACCGCCGCTTCAAGGCGCGCCAGGGCTGACGTCCTTCGATACGGGCCTTCGCCTTCGCTCAGTCCCTACTCAGGATGAGCGAGAGGAAACCCGCAACCGCTCATCCTGAGGAGCCGTTGAGCTTGTCGAAACGGCGTCTCGAAGGACCATCCTGCGTCGTCTTCGACGTCGGCAACGTCCTCTACGGCTGGGACCCCTTATCCTTCCTCGCCCGCCAGCTGCCCGAGGACGAGGCGCGGCTGCGCTTCATCGAGGACATCGACCTGTGGGGCTGGCACGACACGCTCGACGGCGGCCGCCCGTTCGACGAGGCGGCGGCCGAGCTCTCGCAGAAATTCCCCGATTACGCGCACCTCATCTCCGCCTGGGGCGAGCGTTTCGGCGAGACGATCAGCGATCCCGTTAGCGGAGTCCATGCGATCGTCGAGGCGCTGGAGACGCGCGGCGTTCCGCTCTTCGCCATCACCAATTTCTCGGCCGACTTCTGGCCGCCGTTCCGGGCGCGAGAGGATCAATTCTTCCGCCGCTTCCGCGACATCATCGTCTCGGGCGAGGTGAAGATGCTCAAGCCCGACCCCGCCATCTATTATCTGGCCCTGGATCGCTTCGGCCTGAAGCCGTCGGAGGCCCTGTTCGTCGACGACCGCAAGATCAACGTCGAAGGGGCCGAGGCGGTGGGCATGCACGGGCATTTGTTCACCGAAGCCGGGGACCTGAGGCGCCGGCTGGAGAGTGAGGGGTTGCTCTAAATTCCTCCCCTGCATTTGCAGGGGAGGGGGACCATGCGAAGCATGGTGGAGGGGCTCTTCCAGACTCTGAAGAACCCCTCCACCGCGCTTCGCGCGGTCCCCCTCCCCGAGGAATCTCGGGGAGGAATTAAACGCAACTTCCGACCCTCTCGCGCTTTTCGTTCGGCGATGAGACAAAGATGGCCCGCCAAATTGTGGATCGTCCGCCACGGGCAGAGCGCCGGCAACGTCGCCCGCGACGCGGCCGACGCCGCCGGCCTCCCCGTGATCGACCTCGACATACGCGACGTCGACGTTCCGCTGAGCGAGCTCGGCCACCGCCAGGCCGAGGCGCTCGGCCATTGGTTCGCGGCCCTGCCCGAAGCCGAACGCCCCGAAATCGTCCTGACCTCGCCTTATGTCCGCGCCCAGCAGACCGCCGCTTCGATCTGCGAGGCCGGCGGAGCGGTCGCCGACGTCAAGGGCCCGGTCAAGGACGAGCGCCTGCGCGAGCGCGAGTTCGGCCTCTGGGACCGGCTGACCACCGCCGGAGTGCGCGAGAAATTCCCCGAGCAGGCCGAGCAGCGCACCCTGCTCGGCAAATTCTACCACCGCCCGCCCGGCGGCGAGAGCTGGGCCGACGTCATCCTCCGCCTGAGGAGCGCGCTCGACACGGTCAGCCTCCACTTCGCCGACCGCCGGGTTCTGATCGTCTGCCACCAGGTCGTCGTGCTCTGCTTCCGCTACATATTGGAGGAGCTCGACGAGGCCCGGATCCTGGCGATCGACAAGGAGGGGGACGTCGTCAATTGCGGCCTCCTCCAATATGAGTTCGAGCCGGACGACGAGAAGGCCTGCGTGCCCAGACTGGTCTGCTACAATTTCGCGGCGCCCCTGATCGAGGAGGATGCGCCGATCACGTCGGAGCCCGACGCCATGGTCGCCGCCCGATGAGCGATTTCGAGATCCTGGACAGGGACCTCCTCCGCCGCTTCCCGCTTCCCCACGCTCCCGACGACGGCGACAAGGAGGAGCGCGGCCGGCTGCTCGTCGTCGCCGGAAGCCGCGAGCTGGCCGGGGCCGCCTTGCTCGCCGGGACGGCCGGCCTCAGGGCGGGCGCGGGCAAGCTCCAGATCGTCACCGGCGCAAGCGTCGCCACGGCGCTCGGGGTCGCGATACCGGAGGCCCGGGTCGTCGGCTGCGCGGAGACGGAGGAGGGCTGCATCGCCGCCTCCGGGATCGCGCCTTTGCTCGAATGGGTGGCGGGCGCTCAGGCGACGGTGATCGGCTGCGGGCTGCAGCACGGCCCGCCGCTCGACGCCCTTCTCGACGCCCTTCTCGCCAGCCGTCTCGAAACGCCCTTGGTGCTCGACGCCGCCGTGCTCGGCAGCCTGGCGCCGCGCGCCGGAGCTCTGCGCGCCTGGCCGGGCGGGGCCATCCTCTTGCCCCACGCCCGCGAGATGGCGCGGCTGCTCGAATGCGAGGCGGAAGAGGTCGAGTCGGACCCGCTCGCCGCCGCCCGCCGCGCCGCCGGGCGGTTCGGCGCGGTCGCCCTGATCAAGGGCCAGTACAGCTATATCGTCGACCCCGGCGGCCGAGCCTTCCGCTTCACCGGCGGCGGGGTCGGCCTCGCCACCTCGGGCTCGGGCGACGCGCTCGCCGGGATCGTCGGCGGCCTCGTCGCCCGCGGCGCCGACCCGCTGACCGCGGCGCTCTGGGGAGTCCACCTCCACGGCGAGGCCGGCCGGTTGCTCGCCGAGCGGATCGGCCGGATCGGCTTCCTCGCCCGCGAGCTGCTCGACGAAGTGCCCCGGCTGATGGAGGCTTAGCCTTCCTTCGTCATGCCGGACTTGATCCGGCATCCACCTTTCCGCATGTCGCGACAGTGAAAGCGGATTCCGACGTCCTCGAGCGCGCTTATTCGCTCCTCAACGCGGGGCGGATGGCGGAGGCGCTGGCGATCAGCACGCCGCTCGCGGCGGCGGCGGACGCCGGCCACGACGCCCTCGTCCTCCATTCGGCCGCGCTCAAGCTGGCGCACCGGCATGAGGAGGCGCTTGAAGTCGACCGCCGCGCCGCCGTCGCCTTTCCGGAAAGCGGCACCGCCTGGCACAATCTCGCGGCGACCCTGGGCGAGCTCGGGCGCGGCGAGGAGGCCCTGGAGGCGCTTGCCCGGGGTTTCGCCGCCGGCCTCGATTCGCCGCTCAGCTGGCAGGTGAAGGCCCGGGCTCATGTCGCCTGCGGCGATCCGGAGGCCGCCGAGGCCGCCTATCTGGAAGCGGCCCGGCGGGCGCCCAACCTTCCGACCATCGCCGCCGAGCGGGCCGATTTCCTGTGGATGGCCCGAGGCGATCTGGCGGCGGCCCAGGCGGCGCTCGACCAGGCTTTCCACGCCGGAGCGCCGCCGGCGCCGCTCCTGCTCGTCAAGGCGAAGCTGCTCGCCTCGGCCGGCGATCCGGAGCAGGCCGCGGACCTGCTCGACCGGGCCGCCGGGCATCTGCCGGACGATCTCCAGCTCGTCCTCGGAGCGGCCCAGGCGGCGCTCGAGGCGGACCGCCTCGCCGACGCCGAGCGCCACGCCCGCCGCGGCGAGGCGCTCGCGCCCGACGGCATTGCCGCGCTCGTCCAATCGGCCATCGTCGGCCTCGCGCTCGGCCGGGCGGATCCGGCGCTGCTCGCCATGCGCAAGGCGCTTGAGCTTGCGCCGCTCGACCAGTCGGTGCTGGCCTGGGCGGCGACGGCGGCGCGGGCGGCGGGGGACCCGCTCTACCGCGAGCTTTGCGATTACGAGACCATGGTAGGGGTCTACGAGCTCGAGCCGCCGCCCGGCTGGGCGACCCAGTCGGACTTCCTCGCCGACCTCAAGGCGGCGCTCGACCGGCACCACGTCATGGCCGAGCATCCCTCGGGCCAATCGCTTCGCCACGGCACCCAGACCACCTATCGCCTGTCGGGCTCCCGCGACCCGGCGATCCAGGCCTTCTTCGAGGCGATGGACTCGCCGGTGCGGCAGCATCTGGCGAAGCTCGGCAAGGGCGCCGATCCGTTGCGCCGGCGCAATCAAGGCGGCTACCGGATCGTCGGCGCCTGGTCGGTCCGGCTCCGGCCGGGCGGCTTCCACCTCGACCATCTGCACCATGAAGGCTGGATCTCCTCGGCCTTCTACGTCGAGACCCCGGACGACGCGCTCGAACGGGAGTGCCGCGAAGGCTGGCTCCGGCTGGGCCAGCCGCCCTTCAGGACAATGCCCGAGCTGGCCGCGGAGCGCTTCATCCGCCCGAAGCCGGGCCGGCTCGCCCTCTTCCCTTCCTACATGTGGCACGGAACCGTCCCCTTCCACACCGAGGAACGGCGAACGACGATCGCCTTCGACCTGCTTCCGGGGTGAGGGGAAGACGGGAACCGTCATTGCGAGGAGCGAAGCGACGAAGCAATCCAGCGGACTCCGAGGCCGCACTGGATTGCTTCGCTTCGCTCGCAATGACGGGGCTAGTGCAGCTTCGCCTCCGCCTTCCTGTGCCGATCGAGCTCGTCGCCGACCAGCCGGACGATATGGATGACGTTGGTCGAGCCCGGGGTCCCGAACGGCACCCCGGCGATGATCACGATCCGGTCGCCTCCCTTCGCCACGCCGTGGCGGAGCGCCATGCGCTTGGCCTTGGCGATCATCTCCTCGAAATTGGCGATGTCGCGGGTCCTCACCCCGTGCGCTCCCCACAATATGCCGAGCTTGCGCGCCGTCCTCAGCGACGGGGTCAGCACCAGAAGCGGCACCGCCGGCCGCTCGCGCGACAGCCGCCGGGCGGTCGAGCCCGAGCTGGTGAAGCAGACGATCGCCGCCGCGCCGACCGTCCCGACCATCGTGTTCGCCGCCTGGGCGATGGCGTCGGCGGTGGTCGGATCGGGCAGGGTCTGGGTGAAGTGGACCCGCTCGGCGTGGCTCGGATCGGCCTCCACGCTCGTCGCGATGCTGTTCATCATCGTCACCGCCTCGCACGGATATCGGCCCGACGCGCTTTCCGCCGACAGCATCACCGCGTCGGCCCCGTCATAGACCGCGGTGGCGACGTCCGAGACCTCGGCCCGGGTCGGGCTCGGCGAGCTGATCATCGATTCGAGCATCTGGGTGGCCACCACCACCGGGCGCCCCATCCGCCGAGCCGCCTCGACGATCATCTTCTGCAGGGGCGGCACCGCCTGCGGCGGAAGCTCGACGCCCAGGTCGCCGCGCGCCACCATCACCGCATCGGCAAGCTCCAGGATCCCGTCGAGCCGCTCGACCGCCGCCGGTTTCTCGATCTTGGCGAGCAAGGCGGCGCGCCCGGCGATCAGCCGCCGCGCCTCGGCGACGTCCTCGGGCCGCTGCACGAAGGACAAAGCGATCCAGTCGACATGCTGGTCGAGCGCGAAGACGAGGTCGGCGCGGTCCTTGTCGGTCAGCGCCGCCAGCGGCAGCACCACGTCGGGGACGTTGACGCCCTTGTTGTTGGAGAGCCGCCCGCCGACCTCGACGATCGTCTCGATCCGGTCGCTCGTCGCGCTCACCACCCGCTGGACCAATTTGCCGTCGTCGAGCAGCAGCCTCGTGCCCTTCTCGACCCCGCCGAATATCTCCCGGTGCGGAAGCTCGACCCTTTTGGAATCGCCGGGCGCGGTGTCGCGGTCGAAGACGAAGGTCTGGCCCCGCTCGAGCTCGACCCCGCCGTCGCCCCCGAACCGGCCCACCCTCAATTTGGGCCCCTGCAGATCGGCGAGGATCGTCGTCGGCCGGTCGAGCTCCTTCTCGAGCGCGCGGATCTTCTCGATCAGCTCGGCATGATCCTTGTGGGTGCCGTGGCTCATATTGACCCGGAAGGCGTCGGCGCCGGCCTCGGCGAGCTTGCGGATCATCTCCGTCGTCCGGCTCGCCGGACCCAGGGTGGCGAGAATCCGCACCTTGCGGCTGCGCGGCACGAATTTGCTGGGGAGCGTTTCCGAATTGGCCATTGCCCGTCCGCATAGCCGTGCCTAAGGCCGCGGCTCAACCCCGATATGGAAGAAGGATCAAATGGCGGAAGGCACCATTGCGGCCGACGAGCTGAGGCTCCTGATCGAGCGGATCGAGCGGCTCGAGGAGGAGAAGAAGGCGATCGCGGACGACGTCAAGGACGTCTACGGCGAGGCCAAGTCGCGCGGCTACGACACCAAGACGATCCGGACCATCGTCCGCCTCCGCAAGATGGAAACCCACGACCGCCAGGAAGCAGACGCCTTGCTCGAGACCTACAAGGCGGCGCTCGGGCTGGATTAGCATCGTCATCCCGGACTTGATCCGGGATCCATGAACACGGATCGAGAACGTCCTTCCGCAGCCGTGTTCATGGATTCCGGCTTTCGCCGGAATGACGGGTGAGGCTGCAGGTCGGGCGCTTTTCCGGGCTGTCGCGCGGCCTCCGCGCTATTTAAGCTTCGGTCATAAAGGGGCGGGCATGGCGGGCAAGGGCGGGAGCGGGGAGGGCGACGACATCGCCTTCCTGAGGGAGGCGATCGGCAGCCTTGCCATGCCTCGACTGCGGCTGCTCATGCTGCTCTCCGCAATCCTGCCGCCGGCGGCCAATCTGTTCATCCTGTCCAACCTTCCGACCCCGGACAATCCCGACCACTCGTCCTATTTCGCCGCCTTCGCCGCGATCGTGATCGTCCACACCGCGCTTGCCATGGCGATATTGCGCATCCTGAACCATAGCCCGCGCCCGGCCTGGAGCCTCGATTGGAGCGCCGGGACCTACGGGCTGGTCGTGCTGTGCACCATTGCCGTCGGGCTCCTTGCGGACAGCCTCTTCGATTCCTCGACGATCCTGTCCGCGCTGGCGAACCAGATCGTCTCGACATTGATCATCATTCCGTTTGCGCCCTGGCTGGTGGCGATCGCGGTCGAACGGCCGCTCGCCTGGCGTCCCGCTCCCTGGTTCGGGCGGCTGCGGGATTGGCTGCCGGCGCTGCTGCTCTGGAACTTCCTGTTCCTGGTGCCCGCCGACGCGCTCTATCGAATCGGCTTCGAGGCGTGGCTGGAGGCGGGCGGCAAAGACGATTGGCGGTTCTTCGTCTTCGACGGCATCGCGACCGCGGCTCGGCTTTTCCTCGCCCTCGCGCTCGCCTCCGTCGCGTACAGGCGCGTTGCGCGCGTCTAGCGCTCTCGGCTATCGCGGCCGCATCCCAGCAGCAGAAGAAGAGGCAAATGGCCGGCCACAGCAAGTTCAAGAACATCATGTATCGCAAGGGCGCGCAGGACAAGAAGCGCTCGGCGATGTTCTCCAAGCTCTCGCGCGAGATCACGGTCGCGGCCAAGATGGGCCTGCCCGATCCCGACGCCAATGCGCGCCTCCGCGCCGCGGTCACCACCGCCCGCGCCCAGTCCATGCCCAAGGACAATATCCAGCGGGCGATCGACAAGGCCTCGGGCGGCGACGCCGAAAATTACGAGGAGCTTCGCTACGAGGGCTTCGGCCCCGGCGGAGTCGCCCTGATCGTCGAGGCTCTGACCGACAACAGGAACCGCACCGCCACCAACATGCGCACCGCTTTCTCGAAGAACGGCGGCAATCTCGGCGCCTCCGGCTCGGTTAGCCACGGCTTCGAGAGGCTCGGCCTCGTCGCCTATCCGGCCTCCGCCGGAAGCGCCGACATTGTGTTCGAGGCGGCGATCGAGGCCGGCGCCGAGGACGTCGAATCGGACGAGGACGGCCACCAGATCTGGACCGCCCAGGAGGATCTCCACGGAGTCGCCCGGGCCCTCGAGGACGCGCTTGGTGCGCCGGAAAGCGTCAAGCTCGCCTGGCGCCCCGGAACCCGGGTCGAGGTCGGCGCCGACGATGCCGGCCAGCTCATGAAGCTGATCGACGCGCTCGAGGACGATGACGACGTCCAGACCGTCTGGGGCAATTACGAGGTCCCGGACGAGGTGATGGAGAAATTGGGCTAGTTAAGCCCCTCCCCTTCAGGGGAGGGGTTGGGGTGGGGGAGTCGTGGGACGCGATTGGCGGCTGGTAGAACGCGCAAGGCAGATGCGCCGCGAGCCCACGGAGCCGGAGAAGCGGCTGTGGCGAAACCTCTCCAATCGCCAGCTCGGCGGCCACAAGTTCCGGCGACAAACGACGATTGAGCCGTTCATCGTCGACTTTCTTTGCCCCGCCAAGGCGCTGATCGTGGAAGTGGACGGCGAAACGCACGTCGCCGAAGTCGATGCGCGTCGGGACGCCCTCCTCGCCGGACGCGGCTACACCACAATCCGCTTCACCAACGAGGACGTGATGGCCAATATGGACGGCGTGCTGACCGTGATCCTGCAGACGCTTGAGAATCTTCCCGGCCGCTGGCAGGGCGCGCCCGATTCCCCCACCCCCAACCCCTCCCCTGAAGGGGAGGGGCTTCCATCATGATCATCCTCGGCCTCGATCCCGGGCTGGGCTGCACCGGCTGGGGGGTGATCGCGGCCGAGGGCAATCGCCTCAGCCATGTCGCCAACGGCCAGATTCGCACCGATGCCAAGGCCGGGCTTCCCGATCGCCTCGTCGAGCTTCACGGCCGACTGCTCGCCATCATCGCCGAGCACCGGCCCGACAGCGCGGCGGTCGAGGAGGTGTTCGTCAACGACAATCCCCAATCCACCCTCAAGCTGGGCCAGGCCCGCGGCGTAATCCTGCTCGCCGCGGCCTGCGTTCCGGTGGGCGAATATTCCGCCCGCCTGGTCAAGAAGGCAGTGGTCGGCACCGGCGGCGCCGAAAAGGTCCAGGTCCATGCCATGGTCCAGCGGCTCCTCCCCGGGGTGAAGATCGCCGGCGCCGACTCGGCCGACGCTTTGGCGGTGGCCATCACCCACGCGCATCATTTGGCGACCGCCCGGCGGGTGGCTTAATTCGTCATCCCGGCGAAAGCCGGGATCCATGAACACCGCGGTGCGAGAGTTCGTGCGGCAGTGTTCATGGATCCCGGGTCAGGCCCGGGATGACGGCGGGGGCACGAACGGATAGTAGGTCCGGGATGCTCACCCTCCGCTCCCCCCGCCCATGATCGCCAAGCTCCGCGGCCTCCTCGACGGCTTCGCCGCCGACCATGCCGTCGTCGACGTGAACGGAGTCGGCTATCTCGTCTTCGCCTCGACCCGGACGCTCGCCTCGCTCGGCCCGGTCGGCGGCGAGGTCGTTCTCCACACCGTCATGCAGGTCAGCCAGGACGACATTCGGCTGATCGGCTTCGCCTCGGGCGACGAGCGCGACTGGTTCCGGCTTCTGACCTCGGTCCAGGGCGTCGGCGCCCGGGTCGCGCTCGCCATCCTCTCGACCCTGCCCGGCGACGATCTCCACCGCGCCGTCGCCGGCGGCGATTCGGCGATGATCGCCCGCTCCCCGGGCGTGGGCCCCAAGCTCGCCCAGCGCATCGTCCACGAGCTCAAGGACAAGGTCGGAAGCCTCGCGCTGGGCCCCGCCGCGTCGTCCGCCCCCGCCCCGGGAAGCGCCGCCGCCGACGCCGTCTCGGCCCTGCTCAACCTCGGCTTCCGCCCCGGCGAAGCGGCCGCCGCGGTCGGCAAGGCGGAAGCCGAGCTCGGCCCGGAAGCGACCCTCGACGCTTTGGTGCGAACGGCGCTCAAGAAAGCGGCGAAATAACCGTCGCCCCAGCGAAGGCTGGGGCTCCGGGGGGTGAAGAGTGCGGCGCCTTTCACCCGCTGGGATCCCGGCCTTCGCCGGGATGACGGAGGGGTCCTCAATTCTCACGATGTCAAAGAGCCCCGCCGACCGAATCGGCGCGACTCGAGTCTCTCAAATCGAGAGTCGAAATTCTCCTACAATAAAAGAACATAAAAAGAACAGTTTGGCGCTCAGCCGCCCCAGACCTCGCCGAACAGCCGGACGAAATTGCCGCCGAGCACCTTGTCGATCCGAGCGCTTTTCCAGCCCCGGGCGGCAAGGTCGTCGGCCAGGCTCGAATAGCGCGGCGCCTCGTTATAGCCTTCGACCAGGTTGAGCACGTCCGCCGCCTCGCCGGGCGCCGAGATGCCGCGCTTCCGGCGGTTCTCGAAGAATTCGCGGTGACGTTTCCTTGTCTCGTCGTCGATCGTGTAGCCGAGCAGGGGATTGTCGGTGCCGATCCCGACATGGTCCTCCCCGGCGACCTTCACCGCATGCTCGATATGGCGGATGAGATCGTCCGGCCCGGCTGGCCCTTCGCCCGGAGGAAGGGCATCAGGTAGATTCCGACGACCCCGCCCTTGTCGGCCAGGGCGCGAAGCTCGCGGTCATATTGGTTGCGCGGAAGGTCGACGAGGTCGCGGCAGCCGGTATGGGTGATGGCCGGCGGCCTTTTCGCTTCGGCGATGCCCTCGGCGGTGGTGCGCTGCCCGGAGTGGCTGAGGTCGAGCAGCAATCGGTTGCGCTCGATCTCGGCGATCGCCTGCCGGCCGAAATCCGAAAGCCCGGCATTGGCCCGCTCGAGGCAGCCGTCGCCGGCGAGGTTGCGCTTGTTGTAGGTGAGCTGGAGCACGCGCAGCCCGAGCGCCTTGAACGTCGCCACCCGGCTCGAATCCCCTTCGAGCGGGGTCGTGTCCTGGAAATTGTAGACGATCGCGACCTTGCCCGCCGACTTGGCGAGACGAAGGTCGGCGGCGCTCGTCGCCTTGACGAACAGCGACGGCATCTCGGCGACGAAGCGGTCCATGAAGGCGATGCCCTCGACCGCCGAGCGGAACCGGTCGGGGCCGTTGCCGACCTCGCCGACCGTCTGGCTGACGACGCTGATCCACCCCGATTTCACCGCCTTGATCAGCCTGGCGGAAGGCGCCAGCCGCCCGTCTTTCTCGTCGAACCCGTCGATCCCGCCCTGCGCGTCGACCCAGATCGCGTTCGCCTCCGGTCCCGGAGGGCGGGTCCGGGCGGAAGCGGGGAGGGCGAGGAGGGCGGCGGCCGTGCCGGCGCTCGCCAGGAATTCGCGGCGGGCAAGGGCGCTCACGAGTCGATCGCCCCGAAGGCCTTCCAAATGCCGGGCGTCCCCGCGCCCGTGCAGACCCAGCCCACCTTGCCGCCCGCCGTCGGGGCGATGTTGTAGACCAGCTCTCCGGCCGCGTGATGGCCGGCGGCCGGCGGTCCCGAGCCGTAATCGACGGCCCGGGCGCTGGCGCCCGATCCGACGAACAGCCGTGGGATGTTCACCACCCCGGGCTGGGCCGTCGACCGCCCTCCGGTGAAGCTCGTCAGCGGGCCGGTGAAGGTCAGGAAGTTGGCCGGTTGGCCGTCGAGCAGGAAGTAGGTGTCCCGGCCCGCGCCCATCACGAACGAATTGGGATGAAGGGTCTCATGCCCGACCAGCATGACGGTTCCGGTCGACAGGTTCGATCCGAACAGGGCGCGAAGCCGGCTGCCGTCATGATATTGCCGGGACGCCAGGAAGCCGCCGGGGCTGGACAGCACCCCCTGGTCGGCCTTGATCTGGACGCAGGTGCTCCACGGGCTCGGGTCGGACTGGCCGCCGATCCAGAGCGCGGGCGACCTGATCTGCGCATGGGGCTGGCCGAGCTCCTCGTAGCAGGCCTCCCAGACCGTCTCGCCGGCCATGGTGGCGCCGCCGTAGCTTCCCCCTTCCTTCCACGTCATTCCCCGCTTCCACAGCGGGATGCCCTTGGTCTCCCCGGCCCATTCGAACGGAACCCAGATCGAGCTGTCGGTGCCCGGGGCCGTCGTCGACGCGGCCGCGGTCTTGCCCAGAGCGACGTGGTAGCGCCGGGTCAGCATGGTCCCGTCATAGGACCATTGGTAGCCGTCGGCTTCGGTCGCGGGGCCTCGGGCGGCGGTCGTCGAGTGCGTCGGGGCCCTGGACGTCGTCCCGCCTCCCCCCTTGAGCAGCCGGTAGAGCTTGCCGGCGTTGGTCCGGTAGGTCCCCTCCGTCGAGGGAGCGAGAGTCGCCCCCGCGGACCAGGCGGGAAGCGGATAATGGCAGGCCGACGAGACGGCGCCGATCTTGTGCCCGGGAAAGACGACGCCGAGGCCGTTGCCTTCGGCATGGTGGCCGCGGTGATGGTTGCTCAGGAAGCCGTTGTCGAGGATCCCGTAGCCGCCGTTATAGCCGAGGCTGCAGCCGTCGGTGACGATGCAATTGGCGTCTCCCCTGAGGAGATGGATGCCGTTCCCGCCATTGCCGCCGGCCTGGCAATAGAGGATCCGCGACGAATTGGCGTTGTTGTTCGAGGCTCCGAAGCCGGTCTCGCTCTCGATCCGGAAGCCGTCCCCGGGAAACAAAGCGGCGGTGCAGCGGACAAACTCGCCCCGGGTGACGGCATGGAAGCCATGGTGGCCGGTCCCGATCGCCGCTCGGCTGGAGCAATAGAGATTCTCGATCCGGAAGCCGGAGGCGCCCGTGGTCGGCGGATTGACCACGCCGCGATGGCTGGTGCCCGCCCCGTGCAGCTCGAACCCGCCCTCGGCGAAGTCGAAATGGGTGGCGTAGCCATATTGCAGGGAGTTGGACTGGCCCTCCAGCCACAAAGCGCATTTGACGACCCAGGGGCGTGCGAAGCGGAAATGGCCGGCAGGGGCGGTAACCCGGATCGCGCCGGTGCCGAGCAGATCGGGCGTCGGGAGGTTGTCGAGCAGATAGGCGAGGAGCTTGTCGACGGCGGCGCTGTTGGACTCGGCCAGCGAGTCGTCGTCGCCGGCGACGATCCCGAAGTCGGTGATGTCGAGGACGTGCCGGCCCGGAGTCAGCGGAGGGCGGGTTTGGGCGGCGGCGGACGATGTGAGCGACAGCAAGGCGGCTCCCGTCCCAGTGGTCGCCAGGAATTCGCGCCGGTCCATGATCTCTCCTCTGCCTCTCGCCGCCAGTGCCATGGGGAGGCAAGACCTAGCGCCTCCCGCGTCTCCCATAAAGCCGCTCGACAGCCACGGCTCTTCGGCTAATGCTCCCCGCGTGGAGCAGGAGCGGATCATCGGCGGGGAGCGGCGGCCCGAGGATATCGACGCCGCTTTGCGCCCCAAGACCCTCGACGATTTCGTCGGCCAGAAGGCGGCCCGGGAGAATCTGCGGGTGTTCATCGAGGCGGCGAAGAGCCGCGGCGACGCGCTCGACCACGTCCTCTTCTTCGGCCCGCCCGGCCTCGGCAAGACGACCCTGGCCCAGATCATCGCCCGCGAGCTCGGAGTCGGCTTCCGCGCCACCTCCGGCCCGGTCATCGCCAAATCGGGCGATCTCGCCGCTTTGCTCACCAACCTCGAGGACGGCGACGTCCTGTTCATCGACGAGATCCACCGCCTCGCCCCCGCCGTCGAGGAAATACTCTATCCGGCGATGGAGGACCGCGCCCTCGACCTGATGATCGGCGAGGGCCCCTCGGCCCGCTCGGTCCGGATCGACCTGCCCAAATTCACCCTGGTCGGCGCCACCACCCGCCAGGGCCTGATCACGACTCCGCTCAGGGACCGCTTCGGAATCCCCGTCCGCCTCACCTTCTACTCGGTCGAGGAGCTCGAGCAGGTCGTCCGCCGGGCCGCCCGATTGCTCGGCCTGGCGCTGACCGGGGACGGCGCGAAGGAGATCGCCCGCCGCTCGCGGGGCACCCCCCGGATCGCCGGCCGGCTGCTCCGCCGGGTGCGCGACTTCGCCCAGTCGGCCGGGGCCGGGGAGGTGGATTCGAAGGTCGCGGACGGGGCATTGACCCGGATGGAGGTCGACCAGCTCGGCCTCGATGCGATGGACCGGCGCTATTTGACGATGATCGCCGACCTCTACAAAGGCGGCCCGGTCGGGGTCGAGACCCTCGCCGCCGGCCTCTCCGAGCCGCGCGACACGATCGAGGAGGTGATCGAGCCCTTCCTCATCCAATTGGGCCTCGTCGCCCGAACCGCCCGCGGCCGCTGCCTCAACGGCAAGGCCTGGACCCATCTCGGCCTGCTCCAGCCCAGGACGGCGCAGGACGGCCTGTTCGACTGATCTGAAGGGGAGGGGAATGAATTTCATCCGCACCATCGCCGCGGCCGCGGCCCTGCTGCTCACCGGGCCCGTCGCCGCCCAGGCGCCGACCCCGGAGCAGGTAGGCCCCGTCAATTATTCGAGCCCCTCGGCCTGGCTTTGTCTCCCCGGCCGAGCCGATGCCTGCAGCGGTCCGCTCGCGACCACCGCGCTCAACGCCAACGGCTATGGCTCGACCGGGCAGGCCCTTCCGGACAAGGACGCGACGGCCGATTGCTTCTACGTCTATCCGACGATCTCCCGCGACCCCGGGCTCAACAGCGACCTCGTCGCGGGCCTCGAGGAAAATGCGACGGCGGCGGTCCAGCTGGCCCGCTTCGGCAGCGTCTGCAGGACCTTTGCGCCGCTCTACCGCCAGGTGACCCTGGCCGCCTTGCCCCGCGCCTTTGCCGGCGAGGACCTCAATGCCAATTTCGCCATGGCCTATGGCGACGTCCTCGCCGCCTGGCGCAACTTCCTCGCCAGCCGCAACCAGAACCGGCCGTTCGTCCTCATCGGCCACAGCCAGGGCTCGATTCATCTCCTCAAGCTTCTCGCCGAGGAGATTGACGGCAGGCCGGTGGCGAAAAGGATGTTGTCGGCGATCCTGCTCGGCTGGGCGGTCGAGGTCCCCGAAGGCAAAAAGGTCGGCGGCAGCCTCAAGTCGACCCCGCTCTGCACGAAGATGGGCCAGACCCGCTGTGTCATCACCTACATGGCGTTCCGGGCCGCCGCCCCGCCCGCCGACAATGCCTTCCTCGGCCGGGCCGCGCGCGACGGCATGACCGCCGGCTGCACCAATCCCGCGGCCCTGGCCGGCGGCCGGTCGACGCTCGATTCCTACTGGTTCACTTTGTCCCCGCCCCAGGCCGGAGCGGAGCCGATCGCCTGGTCGAGCCGGGGGTTGCCGCCGACGCCCTTCCTTCGCACCGAGGGCCTGGTCAGCGGCGAATGCGCCCACCAGGGCCGGAGCGGCTATCTGGCGATCACCGTCAATGCAGACCCGAACGACGCCCGGACCGACCGGATCCCCGGCGACGTCTACGCCGCCGGCCGGCTCAACCCCGGCTGGGGCCTCCACGTCGCCGACATGAACCTCGCCCAGGGCGACCTCATCCGGCTCGTCGAGGCGCAGGCGAAGAAGAAGTAACTTGCCTCCCTGTCGCGAAGCGACGGGAGGGGGACCACCGAAGGTGGTGGAGGGGTAGCTGGCGAGTGGGGACACCTGGCGAGTGGGGATACGTACTTTTTCGGCGAGTGGGGACACGTACATTTTCCCGAAAAAGTACGTGTCCCCTTTTTACCCGATGGTGGAGGGGTGGCTGACGAGGCCTGCGCAATTACCCCTCCACCACCCTCCGGGTGGTCCCCCTCCCCATCTTCGATGGGGAGGATAAGCTTACCATTCCAGCCAGGCGTAGACGGATAGCGCCGTCGCCAGCCCCGCCGCGCTGATCAGCTTGATCGCGTCGCCGGCGACGATCTCGACCCGCCAGGTCGCCAGATACACGGCCAGGGCCGCCGCCAGGGCCACGTAGAAGCCCGCCGCGACCGCCCGCGCCCGGTTGCGCAGCGACAGCTCGTCGTTGAGCAACTCGCGCATCCGGCCCCTCAGCCGGAGCCCGCCGCCATTGGCGAGGATGAGCATCCACAGGCCGACCAGGACGACCCAGGAGCCGCCCCGGATTCCCGGCCGGACATAATCGGGGTCGCCGATCTGGAGCGCCGCGTTGAGCAGAAGCACCGCCGCGGCGATCGCCATCAGGGCGGCCCGGCCGCGCGATGCCCGCTCGGCGGATTCGACGGTCGCATCACAATCCATGTCTTGTCTCCTAGTCTCAGTCCTCGAGCGAGAAGATCGCCTCGACCGGGCACCCCAAAGCCCGCGCCAGCCTGAGCGCGAGGAGGGTGGACGGGATGAAGACGCCGTTCTCGACGGTGTTGATGGTCTTGCGGCTGACCCCGACCATCTCGGCCAGCGCCGCCTGGGTGAGCCCGCGGGCGGCGCGAAGGTCGTGCAGCCGGTTCGACAGGCCTTCAGCCATTTCGACGCTCGCTCCAAGTAACCTCTAGGTGACAAGTAACCTACGGGTTACACGCCCGTCAACGTAAAATCGTCACGTCTCGTCCCGGCGCCTCCCTTTGGGCTTGTCGGGGCGAATCCGCAGCCGATAGAGCCGTCGGGGATGGGAGGGGACGGACCGAAGCCGGCGGACGGCATCATGCGGGGCAGAGCGCACCTCTTCCCGTTGCGCGTCTATTTCGAGGACACCGACGTCGCCGGAATCGTCTATTACGCCAATTACCTTCGCTTCATCGAGCGCGCCCGCTCCGACATGCTGAGGCTGATCGGGGTCGACCAGCGCGGCGCGCTCGAGGGCGGCGAGGGCGTCTACGCCGTCGCCGAGCTTTCGGTGAAATATCGCGCTCCCGCCCGGCTCGGCGACGACCTCGTCGTCGTGACCGAGATCGAGGCGGTGCGCGCCGCAAGCGTGCTCATTCATCAACGGGTCATGCGCGGGGATGAACTTCTGGCCGAAGCCAGGGTCACCGCCGCCTTCCTCACCCCGGAGGGTCGTCCCAGGCGCCAGCCGGGCTTATGGGTCGAGGCGTTCGAACTTTTGGTGAAGGAAGGAAGAGCGTGAACGATCTGGCGATGACGGGAAGCAGCATGTCGCCCGTCGCCCTGTTCCTGCAGGCGGACGTGGTCGTCAAGGCGGTGATCCTCGGCCTGCTCCTCGCCAGCATCTGGACCTGGGCGATCATCATCGGCCACGCCATGAGGCTCCGCCGCGCCTCGCGGGGCTCGCAGGCCTTCGAGCGCGATTTCTGGAAGGCGGACGATATCGACCGCTTCTACGAGACCCGCGGCCAGTCCGACATTCCCAGCGCCAGGGTGCTCGCCGCCGGGATCGCCGAGTGGCGCCGCTCGACCGGCGGCAAGATCGTCGACCGCGAGGGCGCCCGCTCCCGCCTCGCCCTGGTCATGCATTCGGCGCTGACCGAGGAGGTCGACAAGCTCGCAATCCGGCTCAACATCCTCGCCACGGTCGGCTCGGTGGCGCCCTTCGTCGGACTGTTCGGAACGGTGTGGGGGATCATGCGCAGCTTCACCGCCATCGCCGGCGCCAACAACACCAGCCTCGCCGTCGTCGCCCCCGGAATCGCCGAGGCCCTGTTCGCCACCGCCCTCGGCCTGTTCGCCGCCATTCCGGCGGTGATCGCCTACAATCGCATGAGCTTCGGCATCAACCGGCTGGAGGCAAGGCTCCAGCGCTTCGCCGACGGCTTCCACTCGACGCTGTCACGCGAGCTGGAGCTGGAAGGATGAGGGCGGGGCTTTCATCCTCCCCGCGCGTAGCGGGGGGAGGGGGACCATGCGAAGCATGGTGGAGGGGTAACCGCACAGGCCTCGCCAGCTACCCCTCCACCACCCTTCGGGTGGTCCCCCTCCCCATCTCCGATGGGGAGGATATCTAATGGCCATGGGCCCGATCCTGGGCTCCCACCGCCGCGCCCGGCGCTCGCCGATGGCGGAGATCAACGTCACGCCGATGGTCGACGTGATGCTCGTCCTGCTCATCATCTTCATGGTCACCGCTCCGCTTCTCGTCGCCGGAGTCCCCGTCGACCTGCCCGACAGCAAGGCCGGAGCGCTCGATCAGGAGAGGAAGCCGGTCCAGATCTCGCTCGAGGCGGACGGCGCCCTCTACGTCGACGATCGGCCGGTCCCGCCCGCCGAGCTCGGCCCCCGCCTCGCCGCCATCGCCGCCTCCTCGCGCGAGCCGGGCGGCCCGCGCATCTTCCTCCGCGCCGACCGAGCCCTCGACTACGGCCGGGTGATGGCGGTGATGGGCGAGATCAACGCCGCCGGCCTGCGCAAGGTCGCCCTGGTCAGCACCCAGGGAGGAGAGCGCTGATGGACCGGGCCGAAGCCGCCGGCCTCGGGGTCGCCACCGCGGGCCACCTCGCCCTCCTCGCCGCGCTCACCTTCGGCTTCGCCGCCACCCGGCTGCCGGTGACGGCGACCGCCCCGATCGAGGTCTCGTTCGTCGACGAAGTCGGGCTCGAGAGCAAAGCCCCGTCGCCCTCGACGGTCGAGCCGGCGCCGCTCGCCGGACCACAGGATATGCCGCCCGAGCCGGCCATGCCGGCGCCGCCCCGGATCCAGCAGGTTCCGCGCCCCGAAACGCAACCTCAGCCGACCGCCCCGGCGCCG
>DASTFN010000065.1:0-18212 GCA_035719905.1 Allosphingosinicella sp. | reverse complement strand
CAATAGCACGCTCGCGGGTGACCAGGCGTTCAACTTCATCGGCAGCGCCGCCTTCAGCAGCACCGCCGGGGAGCTTCGGTTCGAGAACATCTCGCTGGGCGGGCCGATCTGGCTGGTCCAGGGCGACATCGACGGCAACGGCGTGTCCGACTTCGAGGTGGTCCTGGTGATCAGCCCCGCCGACCCGATCACGAGCGGAGACTTCATCCTCTAGCCTGAGGAATCCGCGGCACAGGAGAGGCGGGAAAGGGCTGGCAGAGGCCTCGCCTTACAATTCCAGGCGGCGCGTGATAGTTGCCGGGCGATGTCATTCACGTTCGGGGACGTTCTGGGAAGCTTCGGCGCCGCCGCGATCGTGGAAGGCATGTCGGAGCGCCGGCTCATCCATCGGCCCGGAGCCTGCGGTGTCCCGCTCGACTCGTTCTTCTCCCTGGAGGAGCTGGAACGGCTCGTGCTCCGGGACGGCATGGATCGGAAGGATTTCCGAGTCACCGTCAACGGCCGCATTCCCAATCTGGAGATGCTTGGGCTCGTCAAGGACCAGCGGCTGCGCCCGCTGGTTCTGCGCCAGCTGGCGCGGCAGGGCGCCAGCCTCATCGTCAACGATCTCCACCGTTACGATCCGAAATTTTCGGCCCTCGCCGACGATGCCGAACGTGTCCTCCAGGACCGGGTCGCGATCGCCGCGATCGCCTCGTTCAGCAAGCTTCCCGCGCTGCCGGCTCATTACGACCCTCAGGACCTGATCGTCGTGCAGGTCGAAGGCAGCAAAATGTGGCGGTTCTTCGGTGAGCCCGCCGATTGCGGATTGGCCAATCACCCGCGGGTGAAAGTGCCGGACGACGTTTCCGCGACGGTGGCGATGCGGCCGGGAGACGTCATGTTCGTACCGGCAGGCCTCCATCATCAGTGCGAGGCCGAAGGAAGCTCGCTCCATGTGGGAATCCTCATCAAGCATGAGACCCTATTGGATTTCCTGAATGATCTGTGCCGCGAGCATCCCTCGTTGAACCGGCCGCTGCGGCCCTTGCTGGGCAGCGAAGCCTTGGCGCAGCAGGCCGCGCTCCTCAGGGCGGATCTCCTATCGCGCTTCGACCAGACCGATGTCGGCGAGTGGCTGACGGAGCGGAACACGTCCCGGGCGCGCGTGACGGGGCTCGATCTGCGAGCCGTTTCGGACCCCGCTTCGGCCGAGGGGATGGCCGCGCTCACGGTGACGATGATTCCGCCGACACGGCCGGGCCGTCGCTGGAAAGTGGGCGGCATAGAATTCCAGCCGAGCGCCGGAGCGCTCGCCATCGTGTCGGCTCTGAAAGCAGGTCCCCGAATTGTCAGCCAAATGCTGGATGAGGCCGGCCGCGAGGTGGGTTTGGACGAAGCCCGTGCCGGCCTCGATCAGCTCGTCGGCAAGGGCATCGTACAGATCGATGCCCCCGTCGCGGAGGGGAAGGAGGCCTCGCGGCAAGCGAGGCGCACCGGGAGCTAGCTAAAGGAGCGAGCGCATGAAAAAGGGCGCGGCCGGTGGCCGCGCCCTCTATTCGTAGCCGAGTTACCGCACCGGCGGCGCCCGTTGGACGCGCAGATGTCGCCGCGACTGGGTCGGCAGCGATCCCGGTGCCGGGTCGCTCAGGAAGGGTTGAAGATAGCGTCGGTCGCCGGACCGGAGGAATCCTCCGCGCTGCCGGCGGCAAGCTGCTGAACCGCAGGGCGGATCCATTCGCGCCGGGAGCCCGCTTCGGTGGTCAAATCCTGATATTCACGCGCAACGGTCATTGTCTCACCCTGTCACTTATCCGAAGTCCGTATGGGTACCGGCTAGCCGAAGGACTGTCAAACCCTTCAGGCGCAAACGATAGCGGCCGTGCAAGGTTGCGCCTCCCCCGCCTTGCCCCGTAAGGGACCGCAATATCTATAGGGAGACGAAGGTGGGCCAGGATTTGCGGGTGGAGCGGCGCGGCGAGATGATCGAGACCGAGGTCGAGGGCGAGCTGGTCGCCCTCCATATCGACAAGGGCACCTGCTACGGCTTCAACAGCACCGCCACCCGCATCTGGTCGATGATCGAGCAGCCCAGGCTCCTGTCCGAGCTGACCGAGGAGCTGGTGCGCGAATATGACGTCGACACCGCGACGTGCGAAGCGCAGCTCAAGGAGCTGCTCGACGAGCTTGCCGCCGACGGTCTGGTCGAAATCCGGCCTGCATGACCGCGATCGCGGGCTATTGGAGCCTCGACCATCGTCCCGATGCCGCCGCGCAATGCGAGCGGATGCTCAAATCCCAGCAGATTTACGGCCCGCAGGCTCCGGCGATGGCGAGCGACGGCGACATCGCGCTCGGCCAGCGACTGTTCGGAATCACCGCGGAGGACCGCCGCATGCAGAGAGTGGCCTCGGGGTCCGGCGGCGCGACGCTGCTCGTCGCCGACGCGCGCCTCGACAATCGCGGAGAGCTTTGTGAGGCGCTCGGCATTCCCGCGCCCGAGAGCCGGACTCTCACCGATCCGGATATCCTATTGCGCGCGCTCGAGCGGTGGGACGAGGCGGCGGTCGAGCGCCTGCAGGGCGACTTCGCCTTCGCTTTCTGGGATTCCCGCCGCCGGCGCCTTCTGCTCGCGCGCGACTTCTTGGGGCAGCAGCCGCTCCATTACGCCCGGCGCGACCGCTTCTTCGCCTTCGCCTCGATGCCCAAGGGGCTCCACGCCCTTCCGGAGATAGAGTCGGCGCCGGACCGGGAGGCGGTGGCGGGCTTCCTCGCCCTCATCCCCGAGGACGGATCCGAGACCTTCTTCCGCGGCATCGAGAAGGTCCGTGCCGGCGAGATCGTCACCGTCACCCGGGATGGCCTGAGCAGGGCGCTCTGGTGGCGGCCGTCCCTCGAGCCGCTCCGCCTGAAGCGGACCGAGGATTATGCCGAGGCGCTTCGCGAGCATTTCGACCGTGCCGTCGCCGACCGCCTGCGCGGCGCCGGCTCCGAGGTCGCGGCCCATCTGAGCGGCGGGCTGGACAGCAGCACGGTCGCCGCCACCGCGGCCAGGCTCATGGCGCCGGGCGGCGGCCGGGTCACCGCCTTCACCGGCACCCCGCGCGAAGGCTATGATTCGAGCGAGGTCCGGAACGCCTTTTGCGACGAAAGCCCCCGTGCGGCCGAAGTCGCCGCCATGTACCCCAATATGGACCATGTGATCGTCCGCAACGGCGGCTCCCCCTTCGCCGACCTCGACCGCTATTTCTTCGTCTACGAGCGGCCGGTCCTCAACCTGTGCAACTCGGTGTGGATGCACAGGATCCTGGATGTCGCCCGCGATCGGGGGCTCCGGATCCTGCTCAGCGGCAATCGCGGCAACATGAGCTTCAGCTATGACGGAATGCCGCTGCTCACCCAATTGCTGTCGAGCGGGCGGCTCGGCCGGCTGGCGCAGGAATCCTGGGCGCTGGTCCGCAACGGCACCCGGGTCGGCACCGTCGCCGCCCAGGCTTTGGGGCCCTTCGTGCCGGTGCCTTTGTGGCAGGCGATCGCCCGACTGCGCGGCAAGGGCCGGAAGCTGACCGACTATACCGCGATCAGCCCCAACGCCGTCGAGGCGCTTCGGATCGCCGAGCGCGCGGCGGAGCGGGGGCTCGATTTCAGCTACCGGCCCCGGCGCGACCCGCTCGAGACCCGGCTTTGGGCACTGCGGCGGGTCGACACCGGCAATTACACCAAGGGCCATCTCGCCGGCTGGGGGATCGACGCCCGCGATCCGACGGCGGATCGACGGCTCATCGAATTCTGCCTGACCGTGCCGGCCGACCAATATCTGCGCCACGGCGTCCGCCGGGCGCTCGCCCGAACCGCTTTCGCCGACCGGCTGCCGGCCGCGATCGTCAACGAGCCCCTCAAGGGCTACCAGGCGGCGGACTGGCACGAAGGCCTGACGGCCGCGCGGGAAGAGCTGGGCGGCGAGTTGGGACGGATCGCGGCCTGCGGCGAGGCCGAGGCCACGGTCGATCATGCGATGTTGCGGGGATTGGCCGAGGCCATGCCTTCGGCCGGCTGGCACAAGCCCGCGACGACCGAGAAATATCGCCTCGGCCTGCTTCGCGGAGTCTCGGCCGGCCACTTCATCCGCAAGGCGGCGGGCTCGAACCAATAGGATCCGGCCGCCGCGGCCGCTGAATTTTCCCGTTGTTGCCAAGCGGAAGGGGAGGGTTCATTAGACGCCCATGCTTTCTCAACGAACGCGCTATACAATCCGCGCGCTCCTCCACCTCGCCGACCGCTATGGCGAAGGGCCGGTCCAGCTGAGCGAGATCGCCGCCCGCCAGAACATCCCGCCCAAGTTCCTGACCGTGATGCTCTCGCAGATGATCCGCGAGAAGCTGGTCGCCAGCCGCCGCGGCCGCGACGGCGGCTATTGGCTGGCCAAGCCGCCCGCGGAGATAAGCTACGGTTCGATCGTTCGCCTGACCCGCGGCTCCCTCGGCCTTCTCCCCTGCGCCAGCCGCTATCGCCACGAGACCTGCAAGAATTGCATCACCGAGGACCAATGCCGGCTCCACCGGGTGATGCTGATGGTTCGCGACGAGACCGCCCGAATCCTGGACGGCCTCAGCCTGGCGGATTCGATTCCCGATGATGCCTTTGCGGATGGGTCCTTCGATACGGGCCTTCGCCAAGGCTCAGTCCCTACTCAGGATGAGCGGGGAAGAGCTGAGACCGCTCATCCTGAGTAGCCTGAGCCTGGCGAAACGGCGTATCGAAGGACGCCCGGGGATCCCCTAAAGCAATATCCTGAACAGCGCTCCGCCGCTGTCGCTCTCGCCGAGGCCGATCGAGCCGCGATGGGCGAGGACGACCTGGCGGGCGAGGCTGAGGCCGACTCCGGTCCCCTTCGCCTTGGTCGTGAAGAAAGGAAGGAAGACGTCCTGGCGCAGCGCCTCGGGGACTCCGGCGCCATTGTCCGCGACCTCGATCTGGACTCGGGCGCCCGCCACCGCGGCGAAGGACAGCGAGACCGAAGGCGCGTCGGCATGGTCGCGCGCCGCTTCGGCGGCATTGCGCAGCAGGTTGATCAGCACCTGGCACATCAGGTCCGGATCGGCATCGAGGGTCAGCCGGTCCGGACTGACGTCGAGTGACAGGGCGACTCCTTCCGCGCCGCTGCCGGCGCGGAACAGCGACTCGAGCTCGCGGGCCCAGGGCAGCACCTCGAAATGGCGGCGGCGGACCACCGGAGTCCGGCTGATCTGGCGGTAGCTCTCGACGAAATGCATGACCCCGTCGGCCCGCCGGGCGAGGGTCTCGACCGCCGCCCGGGCGTCGGCGACGAGCGGATTGTCGCCGCGGTCGACCTCGGCCATCAGCCCGGCCGCGCTCTGGGCGAGCGAGGTCACCGGAGTCATCGAGTTCATGATCTCGTGGGTAAGGACCCGGACAAGGTCGCTCTGGGCCGCGATCTCGACCGCGTTCAATTCGCCCTGGATCGGCTGGACCGCGACGACCCGGACCATTCCGCCGAGCCGATGGACCGACGCGGCGCTGACCATCGCGGTCTGCGGCAGCTCGTCGAGCATCAGCGGAACCAGGCGCGGCTTGCCGACGGCGTCCTCGCCGAGGGCGGTGGCGAAGGTCTCGCCATAGATTCGGTAATCCTCGATGCGGACTCCGTGATGGCGGACGAACAGGCGCCGGGCCGCCTTGTTGGCGAGCTCGACCCTGCCCTCGGTGTCGACGGTGAGCAGCGGCGCCGGCGCGTCGTCGAGCACGGCCTCGCAGAAACGGTTGGATTCGGTCAGGCGCAGCCGCTCGTCGCGAAGGCTCCTGATCCCCTCGTCGAGCGCCTCGCCGATGTCGGTGAAGCCGCTGCCGTCGGCGCGGTGGGCGAAGCTCTGCGAAAGATCGCCGAGCCGCACCGCCTCGAGGAATCGGGCAAGCTCCATGTTGGTGCGCTGGATGTAGCGCCAAAGCTCGTACAGCGCCCACAGGCCGAGGCCGGCGGCGAGCAGCCGGGCGACCCCGAGCCCCTCCATGCCGAGAGTCTCGACGAACAGGTAGATGGTGCCGAGCAGCAGGGCCGCCCGCCAGCCGAGGCCGGCGATGAAGCGGCTCCTAAAGCCCATGCTTGTCCATGCGGCGGTAGAGCGAGGCCCGGGTCAGGCCGAGCTCCTGGGCGGCGAGCGAGATGTTGTAGGCGTGGCGCTTCAACGCCTGCTCGACCATCTGCTTCTCGGCGCGCTCGAGGTTGAGGTCGGCGCCCAGGGCCGGGGGAGTGCTGGTCGAGGCCTGGCGCGGAGCGGTCGAGCGGGAGAGGGAGAAATCCTCGAAGCTGAAGGCGCCGTTGCCGCCGAGGATGACGGCCCGTTCGGCCGCATGGCGGAGCGCCCGGACGTTGCCCGGCCAGTCGTAGGCGACCAGGGCCGCCATCACGTCGGCAGGAAGCTGGCGCGCCGGCTTGGCGTATTTCCGGGCGTAGAGGGCGATATAATGTTCGACCAGAACGGGAATGTCCTCGCGCCGGTCGCGCAACGGCGGAAGCTCGATCTCGACCGTGTTGAGGCGGAACAGGAGGTCCTGGCGGAACAGGCTCTCGTCGCCGAGCCGCTCGGGCGGAAGGTTGGTGGCGGCGACGACCCGGACGTCGATCGGCACGGGCTTGTTGGCGCCGACCGGAGTGACCTGGCGCTGCTCGAGCGCGGTCAGGAGTTTGGGCTGGAGGTGGAGTGGAAGATTGCCGACCTCGTCGAGGAAGAGGGTGCCGCCGTCGGCCGCCTGAAGCCGGCCGATCCGATCGCCGCGGGCGTCGGTGAAGGCGCCCTTGACGTGCCCGAACAGCTCGGATTCGAAGAGATTCTCGGCGACGGCGCCAAGGTCCACCGAAACGAACACGCTGCCCGAGCGGCGGGACTTGCCGTGAAGCTCGCGCGCGACCAGCTCCTTGCCGGTGCCGTTCTCGCCGAGGATGAGCACGTTGGCCTCGGTCGGCGCGGCCCGCTCGATCAGCGAATAGACCCGTCGCATCGCCGCGGACTCGCCGAGCAGGGGCGTCTCGCCGCCGGCCGCCGGGGCGGAGATGGCGACGGCGCGCTTGCGCTCGGCGGCGGCGGCCTGCCGCGAGGTCCGAAGGGACGCGGCGGTCCGGACGGTGGCGAGCAGCCGTTCGTTCGACCAGGGCTTGGAGACGAAGTCGGTGGCGCCGCGCTTCATCGCCTCGACCGCGATGTTGACCCCGCCATGGGCGGTGATCATGACCACCACCGCCTGCGGGTCCCTGGCGAGGATCTCGCCGAGCCAGTGGAAGCCCTCGGCGGCGTTGGTCGCGCCCCGGCCGAAATTCGCGTCGAGCAGGACGACGTCGGCACCGTCCCCCTCGATCGCCGCCATCGCGCCCTCGGGGGACTGGAAGGTGGCCACTTCCTCGAACAGATCGCGCAGGAGAAGTCGGGCGGACAGGAGGATGTCCTGATCGTCGTCGATGACGATGCACCGCCAGAACGGCTTACCCTCCCCAGCCACGTCGGTCCTCCTACAGCCTGTCCGGGATCGGACAAACAATAATCGTGCCAATGGTGCCGCGAAGCGTGACCGCGGCGTCCGGGGACGGACTCCGCTTCGTCCGGAAGCGGACGTGAGGCGAGGCCGGCAATCGCCGATAATCGCCGGCAACCGCGCTTTTCCGCAATTGGCACGCCTCATGCTGTGGAAAGGGCGACAGGGACATCGGGGAGTATGGCAATGCGCAAATTCGAAACCTGGCTGACGGGATTGCTGTGGGTAGCGGTCGCCTTGCTCCTGCCGGTGGCGGCGCTCGAGCCGGTCAGCGTAGCGGGCGTCCACGCGGCGACGGGCGGCTTCGCCGTCGATTCCTGCGACGACGGCAGCGCCCATCTCGCCATGGGCTGCGCGAGCATCCTTTTGTGATCCTGTTCGTGACCGTACAGACGACTGTCCGGAATCGGACGGCATGAGGTTGGGATGAGCGTGATCAGGATCAAATCGGAAACCGATCGGCCGCGGGCGGAAAGCGGCACCGGCATGGACAAAGTGGTGGCTTCCACCGGCCTGTCGCAGCGCACCAAGATCGCCATCGGCGCGGCGGTCCTGCTTCTGCTCGCCTTGCTCTTCTGGTGGTTCGCTCCGAGCGCGGGCAGCCAGACGGTGGCGGCGGAGCGGCTCACGATATCCGCCGTCAGCAAGGGGACGTTCGACGATTTTCTGCCGCTGAGAGCTCGGGTCGAGCCTCTGGTCACCGTCTATCTCGACGCGGTCGAGGGCGGCCGGGTCGAGAAGATCCTGGTCGAGGATGGCGCCATCGTCCAGCAGGGCCAGCTGCTTGCCGTCCTCTCCAATTCGGACCTCGCATTGAACCTGCTCGCCCGCCAGTCGGACGTGTCGCGCGAGGTCAACTCGATGCGCAGCCAGGAGCTGGCCCTCGCCCAGACCAGCATCGGCGACGAGCGGGCCGTCATCGACGCCCAGCTCGCCGCCGACAAGGCCAGGCGCCAATATGAGATGCAGAAGCCGCTGATGGAGAAGGGCTACGTCCCCGCGAAAGTGTTCAACGACAGCCGCGACGAATTCCTCTCCGCCCAGCGCCGGGCAGAAGTCCTCAAGCGCGCCCGAGCGGTCAACCAGAGGCTGCAGACCAGCCAGCTCGCCCAGCTCCGAGCCTCCAACGCCTCGCTGAGCGGAAGCCTCGACATCGCCCGCTCGACGCTCGACGCGCTCAACCTGCGGGCTCCGGTCTCGGGGCAGCTCACCGCTTTCTCGATCCAGGTCGGCCAGTCGCTCAATCGCGGCGAGCGGCTCGGCCAGGTCGACAGCGCCGGCCGCAACAAGCTCGTCGCCTCGGTCGACGAATATTATCTCGGCCGGGTCCAGCCCGGGCAGACCGCGACGGTCGAATCCGGCGGCAAGGCCTATCGGGCCAAGGTCGCCAAAATCTATCCGCAGGTCCGTAACGGAGTCTTCGAGGTCGACCTCAATTTCGTCGGCGCCGAGCCTCCGGCGCTCAACCGCGGCCAGACCCTGCAGGCCAAGCTGACCCTGGGCGATCCGGCCCCGGCCCTGCTGATCCCCAACGGCGCCTTCTACAACGAGACCGGCGGCGCCTGGGTGTTCGTGGTCGAGCCCGACGGCGACGGCGCGGTCAAGCGCCAGGTCCGCCTCGGCCGGCGCAATGCCGATTATATCGAAGTGCTCGAAGGGCTGGAGCCCGGCGAGCGGGTCATCACCTCCCCCTACACCGGTTTCGCCGACAAGGATCGGCTCGACCTCGAGACCTGACGAAGGAGCTGTAAAACATGCTGACCATGCGTGAATTGTCGCGGGTCTACCGCACCGACACCGTCGAGACGACGGCGCTCGACCGGATCGACCTCGACATCGCCGACGGCGAGTTCGTCGCGATCATGGGCCCGTCGGGCTGCGGCAAGTCGACCCTCTTGAACGTGATCGGGATGCTCGATTCGCCGACCAGCGGCTCCTACGTCTTCGACGGCCAGGAGGTGGCGGGGCTGCCCGAGGGCAAGCTCGCCAACGTCCGCAAGAAGAATATCGGCTTCATCTTCCAGAGCTTCAACCTGGTCGACGAGCTGTCGGTGCGCGAGAATATCGAGCTCGCCTTGCTCTACCACGACGTCGCCGCCTCCGAGCGGCGCTCGCGGGTCGAGGCGGTAATGGACAAGGTCGGCGTCGCCCACCGCGCCAAGCACCGGCCGAGCCAGCTGTCGGGCGGCCAGCAGCAGCGGGTCGCGGTCGCCCGGGCCCTGGTCGGCAACCCCAAATTGATCCTCGCCGACGAGCCGACCGGCAACCTCGACACCCAACATGGCGAGGAAGTGATGAAGATGCTCCAGGCGCTGAACCGCGAGGGCTCGACCATCGTCATGGTCACCCACTCGCCCGCCCATGCCGATTATGCCGGCCGGGTGGTCAACATGCTCGACGGGCGGATCCTCATCGAGCGGCGCCGGGCGGCGTGAGACCGGGGACGGGGGAAGCAGACTGACCATGTGGCGCAATTACCTGACCGTCGGCTACCGCGCCTTGTCGCGGCAGAAGGCCTACGCCTTGATCAACATCGTCGGCCTCGCGCTCGGTCTCGCCGCCTGCCTGCTGCTTCTCCTCTACGTCCGCTACGAGACCAGCTACGATGACTGGCTCGCCGATGCCGACCGGGTCTTCCAGGTGCAGACGATTGGGATCGACGATTCCACCGGCGCCAGGATCGCCATGCAGGCGGCGACCCAGCCCGTCGCCGCGGCCCTCGCCAAGGACTTCCCGCAGTTCGAGGCGGTGTCGAAGCTCGAGGCGGACGACATCGTCGTCATCAAGGACGGGCAGGCGCTTCGGGTCGAGGTCCACGCCGCCGACGAGCGCTTCTTCGACATCCTCGCAATGCCGTTCTTGCGCGGCACCGGCGCCGAGGCGCTGAAGACGGTGGACTCGGTCGCCCTGAGCCGGTCGCAGGCGATGCGCCAGTTCGGGACCGTCGACGCGATCGGCCGCACCCTCACCATTGTCCGCGAAGGCAAGACCTACGATCTTCGGGTCACCGGGGTGTTCGAGGACATACCGAAGAACAGCCACCTGAATTTCAGCATCGTCCGACGCTTCACCTCGGCCGAGGAGAGCCCCTGTCCGTGGGGCTGCGTCAACGGCGGCGCCTATGTGGAGCTGAGGCCGGGCGTCGACGTTGCGGCGATCAACGCCGCTTTGCCGGCCTGGGAGAAGCGCAACGTGCCGGCCCGGGACGTCGCCGGCGGCGACCTCGGCAAGCAGTGGGACTGGCGCCTGGTCAACGTCCGCGACGTCCATCTGAGCGGCGCGGAAGGGGACCGCCCCGGCAACGACATGCGCAATATCGTCACCTTCGCGATCGTCGCCTTGCTCATCCTCGCCATGGCCTGCGTCAACTTCATCAACCTCGCCACGGCCCGGGCCAGCCGCCGCGCCCGCGAGGTCGCGGTCCGCAAGGTGCTGGGCGCTCGCCGGGTCCAGCTGGTCGCCCAGTTCCTCGGCGAATCGATGCTGCTCGTGGCGGTGGCGATGGTGGTCGCGATGGCTTTGGCCGAGCTCGTCCTGCCGCTCTTCTCCGCCTTCCTCGACGCCGAGCTCGAGCTCAATTATTTCGGAGCGGGCGGAATGGCCCTGCCGATCCTCGCCTTGACCGCCCTGGTCGGCCTGGCCGGGGGGCTCTACCCGGCCTTCTATCTGTCGCGCGCCCAGCCCGCCTCGATCCTGAAAGGCGGCAAGGGGGCGGCCGAGACCGAGGGCGCGGGCCGGCTTCGCACCCTGCTCGTGGTGGCGCAGTTCGCGGTGTCGATCGGGCTCATCGTCTGCACCGCGATCGTCTATCAGCAGACCGTCTTCGCCCGCACCGTCGACGCCGGCTATCAGCGCGAGGGGCTGCTCGAGATCAAGGGCCTGGACCAGCCCGAGCTTCGCGGGGCGCGCGAGACCCTCCAGCGGGAGATCGCCGCGATCGACGGAGTCACCGGTGTCGCCGGGACGATGATCGAGCCGGGCTCGAGCCGGACCTTGTATACGACGGTCGCGGCGCCGGGACAGGCGGCTGCGGTCAAGCTCGGCTGGTACAGCGTCGAGCCGGCCTTCTTCCAGGTCCTCAAGATAAGGATGGCGGCGGGCCGGCCGCTCTCGCCCCGCTTCGCCAACGACAAGGCCTATATCGACGAAGCGTCGATCGGGTCCGAAGCGGATTTCGCGGCGGCCCAGCAGCGCATCGCCCGGCGCGGGCTGAACGTGGTCCTCAACGTGCTGGCGGCCGAGAAGCTCGGCTTCGCCGAGCCCGGCCTGGCGATCGGCAAGCAGATCCGCATCCCCATGTTCCAGAATGACGTCATGGTGCCGGCGACAATCGTCGGAGTGGCGCAGAACAGCCGTTTCCGGTCGGTCCGCGAGCCGGTCGAGCCGATGATCTACCACGACAGCGGCTATTATCGCTGGGCCGTGGTCCGCTACGAGGGCGCGGGCCCCGAGCCGGTTCGGGCCCAGGCGGAGCGGATCTGGCGCCGCCACGCCCCCGCAATCCCCTTCGAATCCCATTTCGTCGAGAGCCGGCTCGCCGACCTCTACGGCGCCGACGAGGCGCGCGGCCGGACCTTCGCCGGCTTCGCGGGCCTGGCCATCCTGATCGCCTGCCTCGGCCTGTTCGGCCTAGCCGCCTTCACCGCCGAGCGGCGGACCCGGGAGATCGGCATCCGCAAGGTGTTCGGAGCCCGAGTGCGCGACATCGTCCGGCTGCTCGCCTGGCAATTCTCCAAACCGGTGGTCCTCGCCAATCTGATCGCCTGGCCGGTCGCCTGGTGGGTGATGCGCGACTGGCTGAACGGCTTCGACGCGCGCATCGACCTTGGGCCGGGGCCGTTCCTGATGGCCGGAGTCCTCGCCTTCGCCATCGCGCTCGGAACGATCGCCGGACACGCCATCAAGGTCGCCCGCCTCAACCCCATCCACGCCCTCCGCTACGAGTAGGAGCCCAAGCGATGTGGAAGAATTATCTGACCGTCGGCTTCCGGGCCCTCGCCAAGAACCGCACCTACGCCTTCATCAACATCTTCGGCCTCGCCATCGGCATGGCCGCCTGCCTGCTGATCCTGCTCTTCGTCCGCTACGAGATGAGCTTCGACAAATGGCTGCCCAATGCGGAGCGGGTCTACCAGGTGCAGAACTGGTTCCGCGATCCCCAGTCGGGCGAGGAGGGCAAGCTGCAGATGGCGCCCTTCGCCACCAAGGCGGCGCTGATCAAGGATTTCCCGCAGGTCGAGAAGGCGGTCTACGCCCTGCGCAGCGTCCCCGTCTTTCTCAAGGACGGCCAGGCCTCGTCGACCGAGGATTATCTCTACGTCGACGACAATCTGCTCGACGTGATCGAATTGCCCATCGTCCGCGGCAGCCGGACCGCGCTCGACCGGGTCAACAATGCGATTCTGAGCCGAAGCGAGGCGGTCAGCCGCTTCGGCACCGACAATGTCGTCGGCAGGACCATGACCGTGATCAGCAAGGGGCAGCGTTTCGATTATCAGATCGGCGGGGTCTTCGAGGACATCCCGAAGAATTCGCACCTCAGGATCAACGCCGTCGTCCGGATCGACTTCCCCAGCTACATGGCCAAGGAAGCGCAATTCCTCACCTGCTGGGGCTGCCAGGGCGGCTGGATCTACGCGAAGCTTCGCCCGGGCGCCGACGTCGGCGCGATCAAGGCGGCGATGCCGGCCTGGGAGAAGCGCAACATCCCCGACGAGACTAGCGGCGAGGCCCGGTTCAACGCCGGCGAGGCCGGCGACTGGCATTTCGTCAACGTCGCCGACGTCCATCTCGGCGAGGGCCAGGAAGCCCCCATGGCGCCGGGCAACGACCGCGGCACCATCCTCACCTTCGCCATCATCGCGCTCCTCATCCTCGCCATGGCGATGGTCAACTTCACCAACCTCGCCACCGCCCGCGCCAGCCAGCGCGCCCGCGAGGTCGCCCTGAGGAAGGTGCTCGGCGCCAACCGCCGCCAGCTCATCGTCCAGTTCATCGGCGAATCGATCCTCGTCGCCCTGCTGGCGATGCTGATCGCTCTGGCTCTGGTCGAGCTTGTGCTGCCGAGCTTCTCGGCCTTCCTCGATGCGGATATCGAGCTCAACTATCTCGGCGAGGGCGGGATCGCTCTGCCGATGCTCGGACTGGTGCTTCTCGTCGGCGGGCTGGGCGGCCTCTATCCCGCCTTCTTCCTGTCGCGCTTCCAGCCGGCGACCGTCCTCAAGGCCAACAAATCGGCGTCCGAAGGGGACGGGACCGGGCGGCTTCGAGCGGCCCTGGTCGTCGGCCAGTTCGCGGTGTCGATCGGGCTCATCATCTGCACTGCCGTCGTCTATCTGCAGACCAGCTATGCGCGGAGCGTCGATCCCGGCTTCGACCGCGAGCGCCTCGTTCAGATCGACGGCCTCAACCGCTACCAGCTGATCAATTCGGGCCGGGCGATCGCCGAGCGGATGAAGCGCGTCGAGGGGGTCGAGGCGGTCGGCCGGAGCACGATCGCGGTCGCGACCGACGGGCAGAACAACACCAACGTCATGGTGCCCGGCAATCCCAAGCCGGTGCTGATCGGCCTCTACGGAGTCGACCCGGGGTTCATGAAGGCGATGGGGATCAAGCTCGTCGCCGGCCGCTGGTTCGACGAGAACCGGCCTTTGGACGACATGACGCTCCCCTTCCCGCCCACGCCCGATCAGCAGCGGGCGCTGGCGGCGCGCGGCGGCAACGTCGTGGTCAACGAATCCGGGGCCCGGCGGCTCGGCTTCGTCAATCCCGGGGATGCCGTCGGCAAGCAGTTCAAGACCGCATTGGTCGAGAACGACTATGGGCTCGTGCCGGCGACGATCGTCGGGGTGGTCGCCGATTCCCGCTTCCGCTCGGTCCGCCAGCCGCTCGACGACATCATGTTCGTCAATGGCGATTCCGGCCACCAGTGGCTGGTCGTCCGCTACAAAGGCGATCCGAGGGCGATGCGCGACCGGCTCCAGACGGCGTGGCGCTCGATCACCACCGAAGTGCCGTTCGAGGCCGATTTCAGCGAGGACGTCGTCGCCGAGCTCTACGAGGCGGAGGATGCCCGGGCGAAGACCTTCGCCGGCTTCGCCTTGCTGTCGGTGGTGGTCGGCTGCCTCGGCCTGTTCGGCCTCGCCGCCTTCACCGCCGAGCGGCGGACCAAGGAGATCGGAATCCGCAAGGTGCTCGGCGCCCGCTCGCGCGACATCGTGAGGCTTCTGGTCTGGCAATTCTCCAAGCCGGTGATCGTCGCCAATCTGATCGCCTGGCCGGTCGCCTGGTGGGTGATGCGCGACTGGCTGAACGGCTTCGACGCCCGGATCCCGCTCGGCCCGACGCCCTTCCTCGTCGCCGCCTTGCTCGCCCTCGCCATCGCCATCGGAACGATCGCCGGCCATGCCCTGAAGGTCGCCCGGTCCAACCCCATCCACGCCCTTCGCTACGAATAGGAACCAGGACATGTGGCGCAATTACCTGACGGTCGGCTTCCGGGCCCTGGCGAAGAACAAGACCTACGCCTTCATCAACGTCTTCGGCCTGGCGATCGGAATGGCCGCCTGCCTGATGATCCTCCTCTACGTGCGCTACGAGATGAACTACGACGCCTGGATGCCGGGCGCGGAGCGCGCCTATCAGTTCCAGGATTTCTACAAGGCGACCGACAATGGCGGGGAGGAGATGTCCCTGCAGATGACGAGCTACGTCTCGGGCAAGGCGCTGGTGAAGGATTTCCCGCAGATCGAGAAGGCGGTCTACGTCGCCTCCACCGGTGCGGTGATCATGCAGAACGGCCAGCCGAGCCTCGCCGACGATTTCAACTTCGTCGACGGCAATCTGTTCGACGTGCTCCAGGTGCCGTTCGTCCGCGGCGACCGCGCCACCGCGCTCACCAATCCCAACTCGCTGGTCCTGACCGAGACCGAGGCGAGCAAGCGCTTTCCCGGCCAGGATGCGCTCGGCAAGACCCTGACCCTGATCGTCCAGGGCAAGAGTGCCGATTATGTCGTCGCCGGGGTGATGAAGGACCTTCCCAAGAACAGCCACATGGAGCTGGGCGTGGTCGCCCGCTTCGTCCCCGAAACCTTCTTCGCCGACCAGCAGAGCTTCCTCACCAGCTGGGGCAATCAGGGCGGCTGGTGGTACGTCAGGCTTCGCGAGGGCGCCAAGGCGGAGGACATCAACCGCCAGCTTCCCGCCTGGGAAAAGCGCAACATCCCGGACGATACCGGCGGCCGCGAGAAGACCAATCCCGGCGACGACCAGGATTGGCGCCTGACCGACGTCCGCGACATCCATCTCGGCGAGGCGCAGCAGGCGTCGATGAGCCCGGGCAACGACCATCGCACCATCGCCACCTTCGCCATCGTCGCCTTGCTGATCCTCGGCATGGCGGTTGTGAACTTCACCAACCTCGCCACCGCCCGCGCCTCGCAGCGGGCGCGCGAAGTGGCGCTTCGCAAGGTGCTGGGCGCGAGCCGCAAGCAGCTGATCGTCCAGTTCCTGGGCGAATCGATGCTGGTGACGGCGCTCGCGATGCTGCTGGCGCTGGCGATGGTCGAGCTCCTGCTGCCGCTCTTCAACCGCTTCCTCGATGCCGATATCGGCCTGCTCTACTGGGGCGGAGAGGGCGTGCTTCTTCCGATCCTCGTCCTGCTCCTGACGGTCGGCGCCGCCGGCGGCCTTTATCCGGCTTTCTATCTGTCGCGCTTCCAGCCCGCGCGGGTGCTCAAGGCCAACAAATCCTCGGCCGAGGCGCAGGGTTCGGGAAGCCTGCGCAACGTCCTCGTCGTCGCCCAGTTCGCCGTCTCGATCGGACTCATCATCTGCACGGCGGTGATCTACGCCCAGACCGTCTACGCCCGGACCGCGGATGCCGGCTACAATCGGCACGGCCTGCTCCAGCTGCAGGGCCTGGCCGCCCGGCAGGCGCAGCCGGTCGGCGAGACCCTGAGGCGCGAGATCGCCAAGCTCGACGGCATCAGGGGCGCTTCGCTGACCGGGATCGGGGTTTCGCCCGGCAACAATTCGGTGGGCTCGGTCTATCTGCCGGGCAACCCCAAGGGGGTCGACCTTGGAGTCTACGTCATCGACCATCATTTCCTTCCGACGATGGGAATGAAGATGCTGGCCGGCCGCAACTTCTCCGACACCGTCGCGATGGACGATTCGACGACGCCCTTCCCGCTCGACCGCGCCGCGGAGCAGGCCTTCGCCAAGCGCGGGACCAACATCCTGGTCAGCGAGGCCGCAGCGCAGCGGCTCGGCTTCAGCGATCCGCAGAAGGCGATCGGAAAGACGATCAGCGCGGGTCTGACCCTGGACGAGTTCGGCCTCGTCAACGCCAATATCGTCGGAGTGTACAAGGACGCGCGCTTCCGCTCGGTCCGTGATCCGCTGCAGCCGATCATGTTCCTGTTCGCCCGCAACGGCTTCAACACGATGGTGATCCGCTACGAGGGCCGGGAGCCCAAGCAGGTGATGGCGGACGTCGAGCGGATCTGGAAAAGGCTGCTTCCCGATCTGCCCTATCGCGCCGAGCTCGCCGACGACCGGGTCGCCCGCCTCTACGAGCGCGACGAGGCGCGCGGCCAGCTGTTCGGCGCCTTCGCCTTGCTGGCGGTGGTGATCGGCTGCCTCGGCCTGTTCGGGCTCGCCGCCTTCACCGCCGAGCGGAGGACGAAGGAGATCGGAATCCGCAAGGTGCTCGGCGCCCGCTCGCGCGACATCGTCCGGCTGCTCGCCTGGCAATTCTCCAAGCCGGTGATCGTCGCCAACCTCATCGCCTGGCCGGCGGCCTGGTGGGTGATGCGCGACTGGCTGAACAGCTTCGACAGCCGGATCGCGCTCGGGCCGACGCCCTTCATCCTGGCCGGCGGCCTCGCCCTCGCCATCGCGCTCGGCACCATCGCCAGCCACGCCATAAGGGTGGCGAGGGCCAACCCGATCCAGGCCTTGCGCTACGAATAGCCCGTCATCCCGGACTTGATCCGGGATCCATGAACCGAAGCTTCCTCGACGTGGACCGTGTTCTTGGATTCCCGCTTTCGCGGGAATGACGAAGTGCAGGCGCCGTTCTCCCTTCGCAGACGCTGCGCCGGCCTCTACAGGTGCGGCGATGGTCAAACCGAACCCCGATCCTGACGACGAAAAGCTGAAGCTGCGCAGCCGGCTGTTGATCGGCGGCATTGCCGGCTTCGTCGGCACCCTGGCGATGACGGCGGCGATGCGGCGGCTGCATCGGCGCCTGCCGGAGACGGAACGCTATCCGCTGACTCCGCGCGAGATCGTCGATTCGGGTTCGAAGCAGCTCGGAATGCCGCTGGCCGGCGAGGTCGCCAAGGACGTCACCACCGCCGCCCATTTCGCCTACGGCGCGGCGATGGGCGCGATGATCGCGGCGATGAATCCCGATCCGAAGAAGCGCACCGGCGCGGCCGCCGGAGCGGCGGTGTGGCTGGCCAGCTATATGGGCTGGATCCCGGCGGTCGGGACCTTGCAGCCGGCGACGAAGCACCCGGCGCGGCGCAACCTGCTGATGATCGGAGTCCATTTGGTCTGGGGCGCGGCGACCGCTTCGGCGATCCGGGAGCTGCGGGCGGCGCGCGGCACGATCTTCCGGAACGGGCCCGACAAGGACGCGGGGCGCCTCGATCCTCCCCGCGCGAAGCGGGGGGAGGGGG
>DASTFN010000064.1:0-16758 GCA_035719905.1 Allosphingosinicella sp. | reverse complement strand
GAGGCGGCCGAACCCGTCATAGGCGTTGGTCAGCCCCTGGCCGGTGCCGGTGAACCAGGCCGCGGTCTGAAGCCCGCGAAGGTCGTACGCGTAGCGAACGCTTTCATGGGGCGCCGGCATGTTCTTCAGCCAGACCCGGTTCAGGGCGTCGTAGCCGAAGTCGATGACTTTGCCGTCGCGCTTCCGCAGCTGCACCCGGTTGCCGTTCGGGTCGTAGAGATATTGCTCGTAATCGGACGGGTCGGCGATGCCGGTCGCGGTCTTCGACGGGAAGATCCAGCGCTGCTGGCGGTCGAACCCGTCATATCTCATCTCGGCCTTGTAGCCGCGGGCGTCGGTGAGGCTGAGCTTCTTGCCGTTGGCATTGTAGGTGTAAGCCGCCTCGCGGCGCTCGAGCGGGGTGCCGACGCCGTTCCAGGTCTCGATCAGCCGGCCGGCGACATTGTAGACGTTCCTCGAGATCCGGTCGGCGCCATAGGCGGCGTGGGCGGGGCCGGGCACGCATTTGTCGGCGAGCGGGGTCGACCAGGCCGCCGGGTTCATCCTGACCGCCGTGCATTTGAGGCGGCCGGCGAGGTCGTAGCTATATTCGGTGACGAAATGCGCCGTAGAGCCGCTGCTCGTCCACTCGCGGGTCTTGCGGTCGAGCGCATCATATTCGGTGTCTACCCGCCGCTCCTGCTGGAAGCCCGGCCAGCTCGTCGGAGCTACCGTTTCCGGCTGCCAGGCGGCGAGCCAGCCCTGCTCGACCTGGATCAGCCGCCCCGCGGCATCGTAGCGGTTGCGAACCGCCGGCGACGGGAGCGGGCCGGCGCCGTCGGGATCGGGCGCGATCGTGCCCGTCACCCTTCCGTCGGCGTCGTAGCGGGTGCTCGACGTCCAGGGCAGTGGGCCGGCCGGCGCGGAGGCCGGGCAGGCGGTGAGGAGGGCGTTGGCGCCGGTCTCGCTGATCTTGCGGCCCTGGCCGTCATAAGCATAGCAGGTCCGCATCGTCTCGCCGTCGGCGCTTATCGACAGGCCGCGGAGGAGGAGATTGTTGGGACCGGTCTCGGGGCCGTAATCGTAGCTGGTCAGGACCTCGTCGGCGGCGACCGCGCAGCCGGTGCCGGCCGACGCCGGGTTGCTCGTGCGGCAGGTGGAGATGTGGGCGATAAGCCAGACCGGCGGCCCGGCCGCGCTCCCGTCGGCGAGCCGGGCGGTGCGCTGGACGTAGAGATAGCGTTTCTGGGGGGTGATTCCGTCGACCGGCGGTCCGGTCTCGGTGAGCACTCCGCCATGCTCGGGGGCATAGGTCCAGGTGGTGACCTTGCCGCGAGCGTCGGTCATCGACAGCGGCTTGTTGGCGGCCCTGGATCCGATGGTCGTGACGTAGGTCGCCGAAGTGACGATCGGCGGGGGAACGCTCCCGTCCGGATCGAGGACTCCCGGCTTCGGATTCCGTTTGGCCTCGATGACGTTGTAATTATTGTCGTATTTGAGGTCTGTCCGGATCCCTTCGGGATCGACGACAAATTGCGCGACCGGGTCGACGACGCAGCGATTGTGCTCGGTCAGCGGAAGTCCGGCCGCCGCCGCCGCGTCGCAATATTGGAATGTCGTCGTGCCCCCCTCGGCAGTGATCGAGACCGGCCCCGGCGTCTGGTGATAGACGTAGCTCGGGTCGTTGATGTCGCCGTCATAATCCGGCTCCAGGCAAGGCGGGTCTATGCAGGCGCTTCCCGGGGTGTTGGCGCCGGGCGCGATCGGCCACTCGAAGGCGGCCGAACCGTCTCCTCCGAGCGCGTCCGTATACATGCCTCCGGCGAGGGTCTGCGCCTTGTAGCTGAGCCAGGGCGAGAGCTCATATTGGTAGGTGTAGCTTCCGCCGTCGGCATAGGCCTGATGGTCGACGATGTCCTGCGGTACCCCGATCTCGTCGATGAGGACGTGGGTGCGGTTGGTCAGCCAGGGCGCCGTGTAGCCGGGCTTGACGAAGCCGGTCGTGGTCGACCCGAAGGTCGGCCCGGTCCCGTACTGGAAGCTCGACGTCATATTGTCCGGGCCGGTCGCGCTCGCGAGCCGGTTGTCGCCGGTATAGGAATAGGTCGCGGCCGGGGCCCCCGCCGGGCACAGCCCGTCCGCCGGAGCGGCGGTCGTCGCGAGGTTGATCAGGCAGGCCCTGGTGACGAACGGGCCGGTGCCCTCGAGCAGGAGAGCGAAGCCGCGCGAGCTGGTTACCCGGGCCAGCCTCACCCCGGCGCCGGCGGAGACGTAGGCGAAGTCGAACCGGGTGCCGTCCGTCTCGACGATCTCCGAGACGTAGGCGCAGCGCCGGACCGTCGAGCAGTCGCCGCCGCAGATCGGCCGGAACACCGCCACCGTGCCGTCCGCGGCCGTGTAGGTGTAGACCGCCGCTCCGGCGCGGTCGCCGGCATAGGTCAGGGGCGCCGGGGTTCCGGGCGACATCTGCTGGTAGCCGACGGCGCTGGCGCGCGCCTGATAGGTCATCGAGCGGCCGCCGTAATGGACGAAAATCTGGAAATCGGGGCCGCTGCCCGATTCGGGATTGTCGATGCTGAACCTGCGCTCGGAGACCATGATGTCCCAATTGTGGGAGAGGTTGCCGAACGGGTTGTTATGGCCCGGGACGGTGGCAGTGAGGGTCCGCGAGAAGGAGAGGCCGCTATTGCCCTCGCCGCCGATGGCGAGATCGCCCTCTTCGTAGACGAAGCGGCCGGTGCGAAGGTCGACCCCGCCGGGCGCGGTCACGAACTTCTCGGCAGGCGTGTTGACCAATTTGTCCACCGCCGAGGCGGGCGCCGACGCCGCGAGCGCCGCCAAAGCGGCAGCGAGGGGCCGAAGCAGCCGTCTCAGGAACATGGCGAGGTCCCCGTTCCGGTGACGGTGACGACGACTTGCATGCTCGCGGTGGCGCCGCGACTGTCGCGGACAGTGTAGATCAGCGGGTAGTCGCCGGGCTTCGCCGCCTTCGCCCAGGCGATGCTGGTCGCGCCGGCCACCGAAGCATAGCCCAGGGACACCGCCGACCCCATGACCTCGGTGAGCACCAACGGATAGTCGCCGTCGGGATCGCTGTCGTTGGCGATCACGTTGAAGCTCCCCACGACGCAGCGCGCGATCGAGAAGCTCTCCGGCACGGGCACCGGCCGCCTGTTCGAGGGCGGCGGCGGAGGCGGAGGCGGTGGCGGCGGAAGTGGCGGAGACGGCGCTGCGGCGGTCACCGTGACGTTGGTCCGGTTGTCGGCCGAATCATAAGCGTAAGCGGCGCTGACGCCGATGTTGACAGTGCCGCTGCGCTCCACTCGGACCAGCCTACCCAGGCTGTCGTAGCGATAGACGATCGTCTCGCTGGCGCCGGCGTTGCTCGAACAGGCAAGAGCGGACGTCGCCAGCAGCAGGCCAGTTTTGAGACCACGGTTACGCATCTTCACCCCTTATCGATGCGGCCTTAGAAAGGCGTAAAATCAAAATCGAGTCAAATCGGCCTGAGTAGCCTCGTTATCTCAGCCAAACTGTAGTACTTAGCTGAAATCTGATTTTTGTATTTATAAAGGCGTGTCCGAACGACTCGGAGGGCGGCCTTTAAAGCAGGTTGACTTGCGCAGCTGCCGCCAAGTCGTTCGCCCGCGGCGGGGCCGACGATGGCGAGGCGGGCGGCGGCGCGCTGGTGGACCGCTCGCTTCCCGGCGAAGGCCGGGATCCAGCCCTTGTGCTTGTGCCCCAGCCTTCCGGGGAACGATCAAATCTGCACCCACCTGCCGGGCTCGAGCCGCCGCTCTGCCGCCCCGCGACCGCAAGCCGGGGCGAGGATGCGCCGAGCCGAGTGCAACCAAAATCGGGCGCAGTCTGTTCTCCACCCCGACAGGTAGAAGCGGGCGGGTGCCGAAAAGGAACCCCTTATGTTGCGTTATGTGATGGCAGCCCTTCTCGCCGCGGCGCCGCTCGGCGCGGCCTCGGCCCAGCCGGAGAAGACCCAGGGCTGGGCGCTTGCGGCGATGCCCAACGGCTGCATGGTCCAGGCGGTGTCGCCCAAGGGCACGATGCTCTCCATCTGGGCCTTCGCCGGCGAAGAGAAGCTCGGCTTCCTGCTCCAGAACCGCGGCTGGGAAGTCGAGGACGGCAAGAAAACGGCGCTCCGGGTCGAGTTCCAGGGCGCCCGCGCCTGGCCGGTCGAGGCCACCGCCCGGGCCAATATCGATTCGGACGGGCCCGGCCTCTTCTTCACCGTCGAGCCGGGCGGGCGCGGCAATTTCCTCACCGCCTTCACCAGCGCCGAGGGGATGAGCATCCGCCGCGAGGGCGCCAGCGTCGATACCCTGCCGCTCAGCAACAGCCGGGGCGCCATGGCCGATCTCGCCAAATGCCTGTCGGAACGCTGGAACTCGGACTCGCCGACCCCGGCCGAGGCCCGGCCTCCGGCGGCCGACGACAAGTCGATCTGAGCGCGTAGCCCCGCGACCAAGATGGACGGCACGCGAGGGCCGTCCATCTGGTCAAGAGAGGCGAAGCGCCGGCCGGCCTGCCGCGCAGCGGACAGGACCGGCGTCACGGAATTCAGTTCCGTGACGGCCCCGCCGCCCGTCGCCGCCGAAAGTCGCCTATTTGAAGTAGCTGGCGCCCGGCCGCGCCTGCGGCGCCTGCTTCTCGGGCCTCGGCTTGGGCGGCGCCCGCATCGCCGCCCGGGCCGCCGCTTCGGCGCCATGGGTGGCGAGCTTGAGATAGGCGCCGTGCGCCCGCCGCAGCCGAAGCCGCTCCGCCTCGCTCTTGGCCTCGCCGAGCTGGGTCAGAGCCTCCTCGGCTTTCGCCTGATATTCCTCGGCCGTGCTCATCCTGCTGTTCCTTCGCGAAGGGGGGAGCCCGGGCCTTGCCGGGCGCTCGACGCGAGCGTGGGCGCTTTGCCGGGCGGTGGCAACTTAATTCAGGTCAAGGTGAAGCCCGCCGGGCGCTTGCCCGATGCGCCGGACGAGGACCCGGAAAAATCGCTCCCTAGCGCATTATCCCCGCACCGCGTCGATCACCATGAGCAGCAGCGACAGCAGCACGCTCCCCGGCCCCCAGGCGATCGCGAACAAGGCGACGAACGCCACCCACAAGGCCGGCCTCACCCTCCGCCCCGCCCGCCATAAAGCCAGCCGCCGGGCCACCATCGCCCCCGTCGCCACCGCGAACGCCGCCCCCGCCCAGGCGGCCAGAGTGAGCCCGAGCCCGGTCCCTTCCGGCGGCCAGGGGCAGTCGCCGGGGAAATTGAAGCAGGGGTTTGGAGCGACATACAGGAGCACCACCGGTGCGATGGCCACCGCGAACAGCGCCCCGCCGAGCAACCCGCAGCCGAGCGGGTGCGCGCGTAGGCCGAAGGCGCCCGGCGGCGGGGGAGGGGCGTCGTCTTCGTGACCTCCTGCGGTCGGCTCGGTATCGTCCATGGCCGCGCATCATAAGCCGGCCCAGGTGACAGTCACCCTGCCAATCGCGCTACATCCCCGCGGATCGCCGGCAGGACATCCTCCTCGACCGAATACGGCGCGAGCTCATGCTCGAAGAACAGGTCCAGCTTGGCGGCGAACGCAGCCGGATTCGCGCTACGGCCGGCATCGCCCCCTGACTACCCTGGCGAATGCCTCGGAAGCTGACGCTCGGCGCGGCCAAGATGATCGTCTGCAATACTTCTGCGCGGGCGGCCAAGCGTCGCTTCCAGCTCGATCCCAGGTCGCCTCTCACTCTTTGCTCCCAATAATAGACTGCCTGAGATCGCACGAGTATGTGCTATTTTGCTTCAACTACCGGGTATATCGATTATCCATGAAAGACTCAGGGAGTTCCAATTTCGTGGAAATGCGATATCGCGTTCAGGTCTTCGCATTCCGGAGGGGACATTGAGGGGGACCTAATGCGCGGTAATAAGCCCACACTCAGCTACCTTCGGCTATATTATTTCGATGACGAAAAACTCAGAGACTTCGCGCTTGCTGAGCTTGTCCGAGCCATCCGAAGCGGCAGACTCATCGCCTTCACTGGAGCCTGGGCAACGCAGGAGGTCGGTTATTATGGATGGAATGAACTGATAGGGCGATCACTGGAAGAAGCGAAGACACAAATCAGCCGGATAAAAGGCATTTCCGCACCGGACCTGGCCAAGGCCTTGGCTCTAGTCGACACGCTGACCAGGTATTCCAAGAGAGACAGGAGGTTCGACGCCCGGGTCGCCTACAGCGCGGTGGCGCAGATGATGGATCATCTCGGAGGTAGAAGCGGTGCGACACAAAAGGCAATTAAAGCAATTGCCTCCTGGTTCGAAACGGTCCGGAATCCCAAGGCCACGACGATCACGTCCAGCCTGTTGGATTGCCTTCGCATCGATCGGGTCGTGACGGCCAATTACGATTTGGAACTGGAACGTTGGGCGACCGGCGCAGCTCCGGACGACCCCCATTGGTTGAAGCCTCTGCTGGATTGCCGCACGGGGCCCCAAAAACAAAACATGACCATCAATCGTGCCGACGCGCAACGGATCGTAAGCGACACGATCCATCGCGACCGGCCGGAGTCGCTGATCGAATTCGCTTTGGGCTGTCCGGAGAACGATCGGCACTTCTTTCACCTTCATGGCCGCGCGGATCACCCGACGGACCTGATCTTCAGTTATCGCGACTATGATCGCCTCTATCGCCGCAGCGGCCTTGGGCGGGTTCCCTTCGAGCACGCGTTACGAATCTTGTTCGCAGGCAATCCGATGCTGTTCGTTGGCCTCGGCATGACCGAACCGGAGCTCAACAAGACTTTGGCCGAATTTGTCGGCGATCATCCCTATCGCCGGAAAGCGCCTGCATTCTTGATCTGGAATACGCCGCCAGCTTGGCGCGAGCTTCTGAAGGGGGAATGCGACGGCGACTATTGTGCGACGGAGCGCCATCTTCCCATCAGCATTGAACAGCGAAAGCAGGTGTTTCGCCTCGACATGCTCCATCGACTTGGTGTGCTGACAATTTTTACCGACGATCTGTCCGATGCGCCGCCGCCAGCCGATCAATGGGATAATCTTCGGCAGGGCCTGGAGAATTTGGGAGACTATGCCGCCTCCGTCCAAACAAAGCGGTTGGCCAGGATTACACCTGCCCGCTGGCGGAACGGTCTGTCACGCATCAAGGCAAACTGGTCGGATCGGATCATTAAATCATGGCACGTAGATTGGGGCCATAATCCAACCGACGAAGAAAAGCAGCTATTGAAGTCTACGTTAAAAATTGAAAAGTCTTTTGATCTAAATGAGGTCCCGTTCATTTCGGTATTCATCAGTCCTCGTGGTAGCGGTAAAACCGCTCTAGCCAATGAACTCGCACAAATATGGAAAGACGCAAGTGCAAGTAACAATGGCATAGCGGCAATGATTAATTTCAACATGAGAATCGATACGGACTCGATTCTTTCTTTTATCAAAGACCTGTTCATTTACGATAGCGCAAACTTGACTTTGAAAGAGGTCAAAACGAGTCGCGAAACCCTCTTTGCCAGCGAGTCCTGCAAGGGGCCGCGCTCGGGTCAGTCTCTCCTGCTAATATTGAAGGGCATCGAGCGCGTCTTCGACGTGAACGGCAACCCGCTCAGTGCCGAATTCGACACATTTCTTCGGATGGCGACGAAACGGTCGGCGGATTGGCCGAACGTGAAGCTGGCCGTCCTCGGGACGACCCGAATCCAAAAGTACTTTGAAGGCTTGACGGCCGACATTGGCGTCGCGCCCACGATTCTGCCGTCCTCGATCAGCTCGTCGTCATACCTGTCGACATTGGAATCGCGACTCAAGGGCACCAAACTTGACGAAGCCCGGCTGACGAGCCGGAAAAGCAGGGACACATCCGGCTACAGACGCAGCGTCTATGAGCTGGCTCTCAGTCCGCCTCAACTCACCTCTATGGGAGTCGAGAAACGGGATTATGATTTGGCCCTGGCCATCCTTTCCCTCATGTCGTTCATCGGGCAGCCGATAGAAATCGATGTGCTGTTCCATTCGCCGCTAATCCGTGCCTGCCAGCCCAAGCCGGCAGGACGAAGAGCTGCGATGAAGCGTACATTCGAAGCTCTGCTCGACGCTAAGCTCGTGGGCGAGGTCAACCCTTATTCAGGAAAAAAAGAATATCAAAAGCGATTTGCTGTCCATCTTAGCCTTCAGGAAGAAATACGGGACAGGAATGGCCTTCCTCTTTCAGACGCAATTCTGACCACGGCTTACAACATGTCGCTTTATGCCGCCCAGCCGGCGGATACCGCGCTGCCGGAGGCAATTCTGCACGATGATCTCGGGCAGCTGATCGATTGGCTGATTGGGTCGTACAAGGACGAGCCGATGAACGACTATGCAAAGGCGGCTCCCGGTACGCCCGAGGCGAGAGCCGCTCCCCACTCGGTCGCCTCCTTGCGTGCCGCGGTGTCGCTCGTGCGCGGCCTCTATTCCACCGCGGCACTGCTGGCCGTGGATCGCGGCGACCGGTCGGTCGACGAGGCTCGGGACGGCCTTTTAACCGAGCACGGCGAGCGTCTCGAACGGCTCATAAACGCGTTCGATCAGATGTGGCGCGCGCGAGACAATGCGACCGATCCCATCGGTCCCGAGGCGCTCTATCCGGATGAACTCGTTTGGCTGCATAACGAGCGCGGCGTCGTGAAGCTGGCTCAAGGTGACCTTTACGAGGCGCGCTTCTCTCTGGACGAGGCCGATCGCATAAATCGCGAATATGTTGAGTTCGGTGACGAGAGCCACAATTGGCGTCGAATCACGCTGAACCAGATAGCGGTCGATATCGAGAGGGGCCGCCTGCAGTCGGCGGAGGAGCGAATGAATGCGGTCGAGCGCCGCCTCGGCAAGGAGAAGGCGGACCATATCCGCCGAACGTATCTCGACGCAGCGAGTTTCAGTCGTTTGGCCTTCGATCCGGTCTCATCGTACGAAGACATATTGGTGATGGCGCTCATCACCGGCAATCGCGGCCTCGTCGCGCACCTGAGAGGCGAGCTCGATGTGGCGAAGAGTCAATTCGAGCGTGCGATCGGAGTCTTCCAGCGAATGGACGAGCAGCGCGCCGCCGCGCTCTTCCGGCGCCACAAGGCTTCGCTCTCGGGGAGTCTCGGAGACTGGGAGGGGCTCAAGACGGGCGCGCGCCTTGCTGCGGCCGGCGCCGAATCGGTACGCCAGCTCGACATCGTTTATGCGGCAAGGCTCGTCGAGGCCTGCGCTTCCGACGCCAGCGATTCTCCCGTGGAACGCCGAAAGGCCTTCCGGCTGGCCGCGGAGGCGCTCGAATATGCCGAGATGTCCGATCTCCATCGACTGTCGATCGAAGCCTATACGCGCATCGGATTGGCGAAAATGCATGCCGGCGACTATGATGCTGCGCTCGAAAACATGGCCGAAGCAATGGCGACGGCCGCCCGCTACGGACTGACGCTTCAAAAGATCAAGCTGCGGACGCTTCTGGGAAGAATCTTCATTGCCCGAGGGAGCGAGCCGGCCGGGAAGGCGCTCATCAGAAACGCGATAAACGGCGCCACGCGCATCGGGTATCACAAAGAGATTCAGGCTGCCCGGGCGGCTTTGGCGGAAGCGCCCTGAGACGAGCTGGACAAGGCCCCGCTCATTCCTCCCCCATCCGAAGCGCCGCGATAAACGCCTCCTGCGGAATGCTCACAGAGCCGTATTCCCGCATCCTTTTCTTGCCCTCTTTCTGCTTGTCGAGGAGCTTGCGTTTGCGCGAGATGTCGCCGCCGTAGCATTTGGCGGTGACGTCCTTGCGAAGCGCCGCGATCGTCTCCCTGGCGATGACCTTGCCGCCGATCGCGGCCTGGATCGGGATCTTGAACAGGTGGCGCGGGATCAGGTCCTTCAGCCGCTCGCACATGTGGCGGCCCCTCGCCTCGGCGGCGGCGCGGTGGACGATCATCGACAGAGCGTCGACCGGCTCGTTGTTGACGAGGATGTTCATCTTGACGAGGTCGCCCTCCCTGTGCCCGATCTGATGATAGTCGAACGAGGCGTAGCCGCGGCTGATGCTCTTCAGGCGGTCGTAGAAATCGAACACCACCTCGTTCAGGGGAAGCTCGTAGGTGAGCTGGGCCCGCCCCGCGACATAGGTCAGGTTGCGCTGGATGCCGCGCCGGTCCTGGCAGAGCTTGAGGATCGGCCCGAGATATTCGTCGGGGACGTAGATGGTCGCCTCGATCCACGGCTCCTCGATGCTCTCGATCCGGTTCGGATCGGGCATGTCGGCCGGATTGTGGAGCTGGATCACCTTCGCCGGCTCCTCCTTCGAATGGGAGAGGTGGATATTGTAGATGACCGACGGCGCGGTGGTGATCAGGTCGAGGTCGTATTCGCGGGTGAGGCGCTCCTGGATGATCTCGAGGTGGAGCAGGCCGAGGAAGCCGCAGCGGAAGCCGAAGCCCAGAGCCGCCGAAGTCTCCATCTCGAACGAGAAGCTGGCGTCGTTGAGCCGGAGCTTGGAGATCGACTCGCGCAATTTCTCGAAATCCGCGGCGTCGACCGGGAACAGGCCGCAAAAGACGACCGGCTGGACGAGCTTGAAGCCGGGCAGGGCCTCCGCGGCCGGCCGCCTCGCGTCGGTGATGGTGTCGCCGACCCGGGTTTCGGTGATGTCCTTGATCTGGGCGGTGATGAAGCCGATTTCGCCGGCGCCCAATTCGGGCAATGGCTCGATCTTGGGCCGGAAGGCGCCGACCCGGTCGACCAGATGGGTGGTCCCGGCGGCCATGAAGGCGACGTTCTGGCCCTTGCGGATCGAGCCGTCGATGACCCGGACGAGGATGACGACCCCGAGATAGGGGTCGTACCAGCTGTCGACCAGCATCGCCTTCAGGGGCGCGTCGCGGTCGCCTTTGGGCGGCGGGATCCGGGTGACGATCGCCTCCAGCACCTCGGCGATCCCGATCCCGGTCTTGGCGCTGGTGAGGACGGCGCCCCCTTCCGTCCAATGGCCTGCGGCGGGCAGGCCGACGATATCCTCTATCTCCTTCCTGACCTTGTCGACGTCGGCGGCTGGGAGGTCGATCTTGTTGATGACGGGGACGATCTCATGATCGTGCTCGATCGACTGGTAGACGTTGGCCAGCGTCTGCGCCTCCACCCCCTGGGCCGCGTCGACGACGAGCAAAGCGCCCTCGCAGGCGGCGAGGCTTCGCGACACCTCATAGGCGAAGTCGACATGCCCAGGCGTGTCCATCAGGTTGAGGACGTAGTCGAGGCCGTCCTGGGCCCGGTAATCGAGCCGAACCGTCTGCGCCTTGATCGTGATCCCGCGCTCCTGCTCGATCTCCATATTGTCGAGCACCTGGCTGGTCATCTCCCGCTCGGTGAGGCCGCCGGTCGACTGGATCAGCCGGTCGGCGAGCGTCGACTTCCCGTGGTCGATATGGGCGATGATGGAGAAATTGCGGATTCTGGCTAGGTCGGTCATTTCGACGCGGGCGTTAGCAGGGGCGCGGCGGGAGGGGAACCGGGGGCGGCGCCGAGATCTCTCAGTCCTCCCGGCGCCGCGGGCGTCAGTTTCAAGATAAGGCACGAAGGCGCGAAGGCACGACGTAGAAAAGCCCCTTGTCCTACGTCGCGCCTTTGCGCCTTTGCGCCTTCTCGAAAATCCAGGGCCTGCCGGGGGTGAAGAAAACGCGCTCGATGCGAGAGCGGGGCCGCGAAACGGGGTGGTGGTAGTGCACCGTCCCCTCGTCATTCCTGGGCCGGCATCGCCTCGCCGGCCTGCTCGTCGGCCCAGCGACGCAGCTGCACCGAGCCGAGATCGATCCCGCACGCCGGCCATTCGACCGACCAGCCGTCCTCCGCGATGTGGATGCGGTTGAAAATATCGGGGTCGCGAAGCGGCGCCAGCACGGCGCGCACGGCGATGATCGGAACGAGGTCAATTTCGGCGCGGCGGCCGTCGTCCCAAGTCGCGGCCAAAACCGCCGCATCCTGTGTAACGGCGCTTTCGATCCTGCCGATGCTCACTGGCCACCGATCTTCGCTACGCGCCCGGCCAGACTTCCAGCCGCAACCCTTCGATTCGTTCGAAATCCCGGCGGTTGCGGGTTATGAGCCGAGCGTCGCGCGAGATCGCCTGCGCCGCGATCAGACGGTCGAGCGTAGTCCGCCGGTCGTACCCCAGGTCGTAGACGATCGCCCCGTACGCGAGGATGTCCGCCGGCGTGAACAGCTCCACGACGATCGTCTCGAGCATCCGGTCGAGCACATGGCGGCGATGATTGGCGGCGGCGGGCTCCTTGTTGACGCCGTTCTCCAGCTCGATCCGGGTCACCACCGATATGACGGGAACCCGGCCGAGCTCGGCCAAACGGCTCCGCGTGTCCAGATCCTTGTCGCGCAGGGCTATGGCGACATCGGTGTCGATGAAGATCACAGACCGCGTCGCTCCGGAAACTCGAAAGGATCGCGCTCCTGGACGCCGTCCGGAGGGGCTCCGATCGCTTCGAGGTCGGCGAGCAGAGCGAGCAGTCGCGCCTTCTCCTCCGCGGGATTGCGCGTGGGGGTTATGACGACCCGGTCGCCGTCCCGTTCGACGTTGACGGCGACACCGACGCCGAAGCCGATTCCCTGGGGTAGCCGCACGGCCTCGCTGTTGCCGCTCTTAAAGGTCCTGGTCTCGGGCATGTCCATCATATACACCTTCCGGATATACGTGTATATACCATAGCCCGGCGCCGAGCACAATCTGCGGCCTGCGTCATGCCGGCGAAAATTGCAGGATCGGAAAAGAGACCTCACGCTAAGCCGCTAAGCGAGACACGGAACGACGTCCGTCAAGACGATCTGCAAGACCATCCTCGTCACCCCTGATGCGTTTCAGGGACCAGCGGTCGCCACCGCGGATGCCTGGCTGCGGGTGGAAAGCTCCAGCGACAACTGGCGCCTCGGTGCCCCCGGCCTGGATCGGCCGCGGCATTATGCGCACGCGGTTCCTCAGTGTACCTTCGCCAAAAGTGCGTGCTAGGATGGCGAAGCGCTTACGCTGGGGAAGCTTCCGTGGCCAACAAAAGTACCGGCATCCAGAGAGCGAAAAGAGCCATCCGCCTGTGTGAGAAAAACCGAGCCGAATCCCTTGATTTATCAGATATGGGATTGAGGGTTCTACCGCCCGGCGTCGGGCGGCTAACATTTTTGAAAATACTTAATCTGAGTGACAACAAACTCAACCAGCTGCCCGATGAAATTGCCAACCTGAATAACTTAACGACCTTGTGGCTCAGCAAGAACGATCTAGGCGTTATCCCTAAGGTAGTCCTTGATCTGCCCGAACTTAAACAGCTTTATATAAACTATAACGATATATCAGAAATACCAGAAGACATTAAACGCCTAAGTAAACTTGAAGTGTTTTTTGTTGAGTTTAATAATATTACTGAGATACCGTCGGCGATAGGTGTGCTTACTTCCGTAAACACGATTACCTTTGCCGGAAACCATCTATCCGATCTACCAAAAGAAATGGCAAACTTGGTAAACTTGCAGACACTCGATCTAAGCCGGAATCATTTTCGTATTGTACCTGATGCGGTCATCGCAATCACATCTCTAGAAAACCTTTACCTCAGCAGCAATGAGTTGGTCTCGTTGCCAACAAGCCTGCGTAGACTGCGAAAGCTGCAAAGTTTATACTTCAGAGACAATCCTCTTCCTGACGTTTACTTCGACACCATGGAGCAAGGTCTTGGAGCCCTTCTGACATTACTGGAAAGCCTGCACGGCGTGACCGAGCGGCTATTTGAGGCTAAGCTTCTGATCACCGGCGAAGGGCAGGTAGGAAAATCCTGGGCGCTTGCCAAGCTGAGGGGAAAGGACCCACGCAGTGAAATCGGCAGCGACAACACTACTTGGGGAATCGACCGAGGCGAACTCAAATTGCCCCATCCGCTCGAAGAAGACGAAGAAATCCTTCTAAATACCTGGGATTTCGGTGGCCAGAAAATCTATCGAGTAACTCATCAATTCTTCTTCTCTGAACAAGCCATCTATATATTGGTGTGGAATCCGCGTCAGGGCGTCGAGCAGTGCCGAGTGCGCGAATGGCTGCGGATGATCGCATTGCGCACGGGCTCGGAAGCGCCGGCATCCGGAGCCTCGGGCGAACTTGCGCAGCCGCGAGCCAAAGTCATCATGGTGGCCACACATGCCCAATCGGGAGGCGGCAGTTACATGCCGGATTACGGTCGTTCGAGCCTTGATCGCGATCTGCGAGAAATGATCGTCGACGAGATAGCGATCGACAGCGACACAGATTACGGAATCGAGGAGTTGCGTGCGAAGATTGCCCGCCATGCGGCTTCGCTGCCAAACATGGGCCAGCCGTTCAACGCTCGCTGGGCCGCCGCGCGCGAGGCGGTGCTGGCTATACGCGCGAAGAAACCCTGGATCGATTTCGACGAATTCAGGACCATCTGCAGCGCCCATGGCGTCGCCGACCAGGATCAGCTGCGTACCTTGGCATGGACCTATTTGCACAGCCTAGGACGAGCCATCTGGTACGGCAGCGTCATGCAGGAAGATGCGACATTTGATGATCCGCTCCTGGCCGACACGATTGTGCTCGATGCCGTCTGGCTCTCACGCGCTTTCGTTCAGGTGCTCGACGACGAAGTGACGCAAAAGGCCGGAGGGATGCTTGACCATGGCCGTCTCCCGCAGATCTGGACGGATCATAGCCGGGCCGGATGGCATCGCTACAAACCGAGCGAATACGAAATCCTCAAGCTTGTGATGCGAAGATTTGATGTCGCCCTTCCCACGCGCGAATCCGAGGGTAGACGAAGCTTAGTGCCGCAACTCGTGCCCTATCAGCGGCCGATTTTGCCGTGGACAACGGATGCCGGTGCGACCGGTGCGCGTACCATCCGCCTCACTTGCGAGCTTGGATACGAAGCGACCGGCCTGATGGCTCGACTGATCGCTGCGACCGAACCCTGGCACGTTTATGAAGGGGGCGTAGGTCTGTTTTGGGAGGAGGGAGCCTTCCTGAACGAGACCGCGTCGTTTGACAATCAGGCGCTGATCACTGTTCGCGGTACGGAAAAGCCTTCAATTCATGTAACCGTTTCCGGGGACCAGCCTGCGTTCCTGATGAACGAGCTATATAAGGTAATCGAGTCGGTCCTAAGCTTCTGGCGGGGCATGACGAGGCATTATTTCGTAAAATGCCCGAAACGAGAGGGTGAGGAGTATTGCAGCGGCGATTTCGCCTACGAGGCGATATTGAGAAGGCTCAACCGCGGGATCGATCAGGCTTTCAGTTGCCAGCGATGCGACTCCCTGTGGACGGCCGAACAGCTTATTTTGGGATTCGAAGCGCTAGAACTCAGCAACACATACATTCTCAACCATCTCTATCGTCGCGATCAATTGCCCTGCCCTCGAATGTTCCTGCTGCAGCCGGCCGAGAAGAAATTGCTTCGAGTCACCAGCTGGGCGAGTTTTGTGGGCGAGCGGTTCAATCTGACGCTGCTCTCCGAGCTTAGCGGCCAAAAGGTCGCTTCGCAGGAGTTCAGCTTCACTCAGGAATGGGTAAAATGGGTCGCGCCGATGACCCGAGTAGCATCGCTGGCGCTCGCAGGCGCAGCATTGCCCATCGTCGGCGATATGGCGACCGAATTCAAGGAAGGGGCAGCCTTTCTCGATAAGCTCGGCGCATTGCCGGGAGCCCGCGAAAGCATCGAGTTGGTCGACTCCGAGCGCGACGGCAAAAACCTACACATACCTACGGCTCAGCTGGCGAAGTTTGCTCGGTTTCTCACGGCGATCGGCTTGGATCCCCGAGAACACGGAATGGACATCATCCAGGCGCCCGACGGGCGCTGGCTATGGATGAATGCTCAGGAAGTCGAGTTGTATACGCCGCAAAGGTTGGCGGGTCTCGAGGCCGGAAGTGCCCCGTCTCAGCGGAGTCCGGCTAAGTGATCGTACGCCGGGGGCTCGCCTGTGGGAAAATGGTGACAGTATACATTTGTATCCCGGTCGTCTGGGCCGTGGTTCTTTCAAAAATGTATACCGTTACCTTTTCGAGGCAGGGGACGTACGGCGGCCGATAGGGTGAAGTGGCTCCGTGAGGCGCCTTCAGCCTAAAGGTAAGTGAGCGCGGCAAAGCCGCGCGGCGCCGTCGGCGGCGAAGGGAACGAAGAACTTCACGACTCGTCCCCCTCGCCCTCGCCGGCCTTCCCGCCCGCGTCGCGCTTCGCCCAGGCCTGCGCCTCCGCCCGCGCCTTTTCCTCCCAGGCGCGCTGGGCCTCGCGGGCGATGGCGATCCTTTCGGCCTGGCGGGCTTCCCATAACCGGTAATCGCCGTCGCGACTGCCCAGATAGGTGCGTTCGGACGGCTCGCCGACGGCGGTTTGCTCGTCATGCTCGCCGAGCGGCGGGGCGGAAGGGGACACGTACTTTTTCGCGAAAAAGTACGTGTCCCCAAATAGGGGAGCGTCACCTACGCCACCCTCGAAGCCCAGCTTGCGTTGGAGAAGGTCTGCTACGACCGACTCCGCTCCGTCATTCCGCCAAATCCGGATCAGGCTCCCGGCGGCGACTCGTCCCCCTCGCCCTCGCCGGCCTTCCCGCCCGCCTCGCGCTTCGCCCAGGCCTGCGCCTCCGCTCGCGCTTTCTCCTCCCACGCCTGCTGGGCCTCGCGGGCGATGGCGATCCTTTCGGCCTGGCGGGCTTCCCATAACCGGTAATCGCCGTCGCGACTGCCCAGATAGGTGCGT
>DASTFN010000063.1:0-26096 GCA_035719905.1 Allosphingosinicella sp. | reverse complement strand
CACGATGCATCGAGCATCGCTCCCTCCTCGCTCCTGGCCCTGACCGCCTCTCCGCCCCGTCATGGCCGTTGCCGGTTATGAGTACAGGCCCTAGACGGGGTCTTCCGCGAACTCACGTAGCACCCGGCGGTTGCATCGCAGCAAAGCCCCTGCTAGGGCGCCCGCGACCTGACCCGGAGCGCCCGCGCGCGCTTCTTATCATGGGTCAAATTCCGATCTGGGAGTAGAGGCGCGCGTGGAGCATTCCGGCGGCATTCAGGCAAGTTTGGCGGGCCGCTATGCGATGGCCCTGTTCGAGTTGGCACGCGACGAGCGGCAGCTGGAGGCGGTCGGCGCAAGCCTCGCCTCGCTGAAGCAGGCCCTCGCCGATTCGGACGATCTGCGGGTCCTCACCACCAGCCCGCTGACCCGGCGCGACGATGCCCTGAAGGGCGTCGCCGGCCTCGCCGAGGCGATGAAGCTCGACCCGATCACGACCAATTTCCTCGGCGTCCTCGCCCAGAACCGGCGGCTCGGCCAGATCCTGGCGATCGTCCGCAACTTCAACCTGCTCGCCGCCCTCCACCGCGGCGAAGTCACCGCCGAGGTCGTCTCCGCCCATCCGCTGGACGACTCGCAGGTCGCCGCCCTCAAGGCCAATCTGAAGAGCCGTCTCGGCCGCGACGTGGCCGTTGATTTGAGCATCGATCCCACCATCTTGGGCGGGCTGGTCGTCAAGATCGGCTCCCAGATGATCGACGGCTCCATCCGAACCAAACTCAATACCCTCGCGCAAGCGATGAAAGGCTGAAAATGGACATCCGCGCCGCTGAAATTTCCAAGGTCATCCGCGATCAGATCGCGAGCTTCGGCACCGACGCCGAGGTCTCGGAGGTCGGCACCGTTCTCTCCGTCGGCGACGGCATCGCCCGCATCTACGGGCTCGACAACGTCCAGGCCGGCGAGATGGTGCAGTTCGACGGCGACATCAAAGGCATGGCGCTCAATCTCGAGGCCGACAACGTCGGCGTCGTCATCTTCGGCAACGACAGCGCCATCCGCGAGGGCGACACCTGCCGCCGCACCGGCACCATCGTCGACGTCCCCGTCGGCAAGGGCCTGCTCGGCCGGGTCGTCGACGGCCTCGGCAACCCGATCGACGGCAAGGGCCCGATCGAGGGCGCCGAGCGCAGCCGGGTCGAGGTGAAAGCCCCCGGGATCATCCCTCGCAAGTCGGTGCACGAGCCGGTGCAGACCGGTTTGAAGGCGCTCGACGCGCTCGTCCCCGTCGGCCGCGGCCAGCGCGAGCTGATCATCGGCGACCGCCAGACCGGCAAGTCGGCGGTCGCGCTCGACACCTTCATCAACCAGCGCGAGATCAACAAGGCCGGCGAGGAGAGCGAGAAGCTCTACTGCATCTACGTCGCCATCGGCCAGAAGCGCTCCACCGTCGCCCAGATCGTCCGAGCGCTCGAAGAGAATGGCGCGATGGAATATACGATCGTCGTCGCCGCCACCGCCTCCGAGCCGGCCCCGCTCCAGTTCCTGGCGCCATACACCGGCTGCACGATGGGCGAATATTTCCGCGACAACGGAATGCACGCCGTCATCGTCTATGACGATCTGTCCAAGCAGGCCGTCGCCTATCGCCAGATGTCGCTGCTCCTGCGCCGTCCGCCGGGCCGCGAGGCCTATCCGGGCGACGTCTTCTACCTCCATTCGCGCCTGCTCGAGCGCGCCGCGAAGATGAACGAGGACAATGGCGGCGGCTCGCTGACCGCTCTGCCCATCATCGAGACCCAGGCGGGCGACGTCTCGGCCTACATCCCGACCAACGTCATCTCGATCACCGACGGTCAGATCTTCCTCGAGACCGAGCTCTTCTACCAGGGCATCCGTCCGGCCATCAACGTCGGCCTCTCGGTCAGCCGGGTCGGCTCGGCCGCCCAGACGAAGGCGATGAAGAAGGTCGCCGGCTCGATCAAGCTGGAGCTTGCCCAGTATCGCGAGATGGCGGCCTTCGCCCAGTTCGGCTCGGACCTCGACGCCTCGACCCAGCGCCTGCTCAACCGCGGCGCCCGGCTGACCGAGCTTCTGAAGCAGCCGCAGTTCAGCCCGATGCCGATCGAGGAGCAGGTCGTCTCCATCTACGCCGGCGTCAACGGCTTCATCGACAACGTGCCGGTCAACGCCGTCACCCGCTTCGAGAGCGCCTTGCTGAGCCACTTCCGTTCGGACCATGCCGACGTGCTCGGCAAGATCCGCGACACCAAGACGCTCGACGACGATACGGCGGGTCAGCTCAAGACCATCATCGGCGAGTTCGCGAAGAGTTTTGCGTAACGACACCGTCGCCCCAGCGCAGGCTGGGGCCCCGGAGGGTGGAAAGCGCCGCGCCTTTCACCCGCCGGAATGCCAGCCTTCGCTGGCATGACGAGCAAGGGAACGAAGCAGAGAAACCATGGCCAGCCTCAAGGCGCTCAAAGGGCGGATCGCGTCGGTAAAGTCGACGCAGAAGATCACCAAGGCGATGAAGATGGTCGCCGCCGCCAAGCTGCGCCGCGCGCAGCAGGCGGCGGAGGCCGGGCGCCCCTATGCGGAGCGCATGGCGAGCGTGATGGCGAGCCTCGCCGCCAAGGTGACGATCAGCCCGCAGAGCCCGAAGCTCCTCGCCGGAACCGGCCGCGACCAGACCCATCTGCTCGTCGTCGCCACCTCCGACCGCGGCCTCGCCGGAGCGTTCAACTCGAACATCGTCCGCGCCGCCCGCAAAAAGGCGGACGAGCTCACCCGCGACGGCAAGCAGGTCCTCTTCTACCTGGTCGGCCGCAAGGGCCGGGCGGTGATCCAGCGCCTCTACCCGAAGCAGATCATCCACCAGCACGACACCAGCGAGATGAAGTTCGCCAGCTTCGCCGAGGCCCAGAAGATCGCCGACGACCTGATCGACCGCTACCAGACCGACGGCATCGACGTCGTCCACCTCTTCTACGCCCGCTTCCAGTCGGCTTTGGTCCAGGAGCCGGTCGGCCAGCAGATCATCCCGGTGTCGATCCCGGCTGGCGGCGATCAGACGGGCGGGTCGAGCGCCGCCATCGAATATGAGCCCGACGAGGAGGATATCCTCGCCGCGCTTCTGCCGCGCAACGTCGCCGTCCAGATCTTCCGCGCCTTGCTCGAGAATGCCGCGTCGGAGCAGGGCAGCCGGATGACCGCGATGGACAACGCCACCCGCAACGCCGGCGACATGATCAACCGCCTCTCGATCGCCTACAACCGGCAGCGCCAGGCGGCGATCACGACCGAGCTGGTGGAGATTATTTCGGGGGCCGAGGCCCTGTAGTTTAACCCGTCGCCCCAGCGCAGGCTGGGGCCCTTGGGGTGAAGAGCGCCGCCGCGTTTCACCCGCCGGGATCCCAGCCTTCGCTGGGATGACGACAAAAGAAGGCAAGAGGAACGAACATGCCAACCGCCCCCACCAACAATATCGGCCGAGTCAGCCAGGTGATCGGCGCCGTCGTCGACGTGACGTTCGACAGCGACCTGCCCGAGATCCTGTCGGCCCTGACCACCGACAACAACGGCAACAAGCTCGTCCTCGAGGTCGCCCAGCATCTCGGCGAGTCGACGGTGCGGACGATCGCGATGGATTCGACCGACGGCCTCACCCGCGGCCAGCCGGTGACGGACACCGGCGACCAGATCCGGATGCCGGTCGGCCCGATGACCCTGGGTCGGATCATGAACGTGATCGGCGACCCGATCGACGAGCGCGGCCCGATCGGCCACAGCGACACCTCCCCCATCCACCGCGACGCGCCGCTCTTCGTCGACCAGTCGACCGAGACCAGCATCCTCGTCACCGGGATCAAGGTGATCGACCTGCTCGCGCCTTATGCGAAGGGCGGCAAGATCGGCCTGTTCGGCGGCGCCGGCGTGGGCAAGACCGTGCTCATCCAGGAGCTGATCAACAACATCGCCAAGGGCCATGGCGGCACCTCGGTGTTCGCCGGGGTCGGCGAGCGCACCCGCGAAGGCAACGACCTCTATCACGAGTTCCTCGAGGCGGGCGTCATCGCCACCGACGCCGACGGCAACCCCACGCCGGAAGGCTCCAAGGTCGCGCTCGTCTTCGGCCAGATGAACGAGCCGCCGGGCGCCCGCGCCCGGGTCGCCCTGTCGGGCCTCACCCAGGCCGAATATTTCCGCGACGTCGAAGGCCAGGATGTGTTGTTCTTCGTCGACAACATCTTCCGCTTCACCCAGGCGGGCTCGGAAGTGTCGGCCCTTCTCGGACGAATCCCCTCCGCCGTGGGCTACCAGCCGACCCTGTCGACCGACATGGGCGCGCTCCAGGAGCGGATCACCTCGACCAACAAGGGCTCGATCACCTCGGTTCAGGCGATCTACGTTCCCGCCGACGATCTCACCGATCCGGCGCCGGCGACCAGCTTCGCCCACCTCGACGCCACCACCGTGCTGTCGCGCGCCATCTCGGAGCTCGGCATCTATCCGGCGGTCGATCCGCTCGACTCGACCTCGCGCGTGCTCACCGCCCGCACCGTCGGCCAGGAGCATTACGACACCGCCCGCGCCGTCCAGGAGATCCTCCAGCGCTACAAGTCGCTCCAGGACATCATCGCCATCCTCGGCATGGACGAGCTTTCGGAAGAGGATAAGCTGACCGTCTCGCGCGCCCGCAAGATTCAGCGCTTCCTCTCCCAGCCCTTCCACGTCGCCGAGGTCTTCACCGGAATTCCCGGCAAGTTCGTCCAGGTCGAGGACACCGTCCGCTCGTTCAAGGCGGTGGTCGACGGCGAATATGACCATCTTCCCGAATCCGCTTTCTACATGGTCGGCGGAATCGAGGAGGCGGTCGAAAAGGCCCAGCGCCTGGCCGCCGAAGCGGCATAAGCGCGATGCTTCGGATCCTCGCTGCCCTTTTGCTGCTGCCGCTCCCGGCGGCGGCGGCGGCGCAGGTCCGCGAGCAGCCGATCGACGAGGTCGCGGCCGATCTCGCCTACGGCTTCTGCCCGCTCCTCCTCGCCGGCCAGTTCTCGCTGACCGGCCCGGAGCTCGCCGAGCGCGGCTTCGGCAAGACGGTCAGCAAGCAGGCCCACCCCCGACTCGGCGAGATGAGCCTGGTCGAGGCGAAGCGGCCGGACGGGGAGATCGCCTTCGGCGGCGCGGCGGGCAAGGCCTGCACCGTCGTCGTCAGGGCGCCGAAGGCCCGCTCGGCGGTCCTCGCCCGGTTGCGCTCGAGCATGTCGTTCATGGGCCTCGACTTCAAACCGGCGCCGAGCCCGGGCCCGAACGTCCCGGAGCTGAAAGACGCCGCCGTCGAGACTTTCAGGGCGCCGGTCGACAACCAGTTCCTCTACCTTCAGCACATCCAGGTGGGCGGCCCGGCCGGAACCGGCCCGGTCGTCGCCCAGCTCTTCGCAATGGACAAATAAGATGGCCGAACTCCACTTCGAACTCGTCACACCCGAACGCCTCATCCGCTCCGAGGAGGTGTTCATGGTCGTCGTGCCCGGCACCGAAGGCGATTTCGGGGTCCTCGCCGGGCACGCGCCCTACATGTCGACCCTGAGGAACGGCGACATCGCCGTCTACCGCAGCGGTTTCGGCGATACGCCGGAGAAGATCGCCGTCGAAGGCGGCTTCGCCGAGGTCAGCGAGCGCGGCTTGACCGTGCTGGCCGAGAAGGCCGACGTTCCCGCCTGACCGTTGCCCCAGCGAAAGGCTGGGGCCCCGGGGAGCGAAGGGCTCGGCGGTTCTTCACCCGCCGGGACCCCAGCCTTCGCTGGGGTGACGGTAAGCGTCAACGCCTCCGATAGCGCCAGCTCCGGGACTTGCTGCCGTCCTTGAGCGCGATCTCGGCGATAAGCTCGTCGCCCTCGCGCCAGTAGCGGATACGCTGCGGATAGTCGTTGGCGACATTGTAGAAGGTCACGCCCGGCCCCGCGTTCGAGGACCAGGCGAAACGCGTCCAGCCCCGGCCTCCCGGCGCCGCGAAATAGGCGAGTCGCACGATGGGCCCCTCGCCATTTTGCGCATTGCGCTCGATCCTCAGCGATTCCCATTCGAGGATATTATCGCCCCGGCCGGTGCGGCTGCTTCCGAGCATGAGGCCACCGCGCGGCGCCGTCCAGCATTCCTCGGTCCAGCGGTCGCCCTCCCGCTGCTCCCAGCACCCCGCCATCCAGGCGAGGTCGGCGACGCTGGGCGGTGAGGCCGGCACCGCCGCGCTGGAGGCCGTCAGCAATCCCAACCCGATCAACACCGCCGCAGCTTTCATGGTCTCTCTCCCGCCGATGCGCCTCGATAGCGCCTTTCGGGTCGACGGGCTTGGACGAACGCGACATGCTGCGTCGGTGGACTATCAGGAGATCGACCCGCCCGAGGCGCTGCGCCCCCTGGTCAAGGCCGGCTGGACGCTGCGAGCGTCCGGCGGCGCCTCGCTGACCGTCCGCCACACAGCCACGCCCGACGGCTGCGTCGAGATCATCCGCCGCCTCGAGGGGCGCTCGAGCTGGGGCGGCGCTCAGCCCGAGGCGTTCGTCGCGGGCCTCGTCACCCGTCCGGCCGAGCTCGAGCTGAGCGGCGATGCCCGCTTCGTCGCCCTTCGGCTTTGGCCCTGGGCCTGGAACCGGCTTGCGCTCCTCCCCTCCCCCGGCCTCGTCGACCGCTGGCAGGACCTCGCCGAGGCCGCGCCCGGCTTCGCGATGCCGGCGACGGTCGAGGACGGATTCGCGATCCTGGCCGGGCGGAGTCTCGACGAGCCGACCGCGGCCCTGGGCTCGGCCATCGTCGGGGCCCGGACGGTGGAGGCGCTGGCCCGGGCCAGCGGCCGATCCCGTCGCTGGCTGCAGCGCTGGTTCGAGCGCGAGGTGGGGGTCCCTCCGCGCCGTTATCTGCGCCTGCTGCGCTTCCAGCAGGCGCTGACCGGGATGCAGGAGTCGGCGGACAGTCTGGCGCTTCAGGCGGCCGAGCACGGGTTCGCCGATCAGGCCCATATGGCGCGCGAGTTCCGCGCCATCGGCCGCGCCCCGGCGAGCGCGGCCCGGCGCGGCGCCCGCGGGCCCTTCCTTTAGGCCGGCGCTTCTCCCAGGTCGCGGACGCGCTGCGCCCGCCACAGCAGCAGGCCGCCGGCGATGATGAGAGCGGCGCCGCCGAACGTCGCCGCGTCCGGGGCGTCACCGAACCAGAGCCAGCCCAGGCCCGCCGCGACGAGAAGCTGCACATAGGTCATCGGCGCCACCACCGAGGCGCTCGCCCGGGCGACGGCGGCGAAGATGAGGGTGTGGCCCAAGGTCGCGAAGAGTGCGACCGCGAGGCATTTCGCCACCACTTCGGGCGACGGCCGGCCGATCGGATAGCCGGCGAAATGGAGGACCAATGCCGCCGCGACGAGCAAGGGCGCCGCCACCGCGGCGAGCAGGAACTGCATCACCATCACCGGCGCCGCGCCGGCCGTCATCCGGTTGAGCATCATCAGCCACGACATCCCGAAGGCGGCGCCGATCGGGAAGAAAGCGGCGAGGCCGATCTCCGTCACATTGGGACGAAGCACGACCAGCACGCCCGCGAAGGCGAGCAGGGTCGCGGCCCAGGTGGCGCGATGGGTTCGCTCGCCCAGCACCAGGGGCGCGAGCAAAGCGGTGAGGATCGGGCTGGTGAACTGGATGGCGGTGGCGTCGGCGAGCGGCATCGCCATCACGCCCAGGAAGAAGCACAAGGTGGCGAGCGCCACCGCCGCGCCCCGGCCGAGCTGAAGACCGGGGCGAGGAAAGACGAAGCCGGCCCGGCCGCGGCTCAGGGCGACGTAGAGGCCGAGCCCGAAGGCGCCGAAGCCATAGCGCAGGGCCGAGACGGCGGGCGCCGGCCAGGCCCCCGCCATCGACTTCACCACGGCGTCGCCGACCGACAGCGAGCAGAAGCCGGCGAGCGCGATCAGGAGGGCGAGACGGGCCTGGGCGGGTTGCACGAGCGGGCCTTCGGGGGCGGTTAGGCAATTGTCAAAGTTTCCACCTTATTCACCACCTCGATCGGCAAGCTTCACCGGTGAGGGATCTGAGCGCAATGAGTGCTTTTGGACGGCGCGGAGGAAATAGCGGCGCGGCGGGCGGACGGCCCAGCTTCGGCGTCGCAAGGCCGATGAAGGGGGGTCCGGGCGGCGCAGCCGCGCTCCCCGCGGCGCCGGAGGGCGGCGACCAGTTCCCGCCGCTCGAGACGATCAACTTCGCGGACGCCGACACCGACGACTTCACTCCGCCCACCGGCGACCGCGGCGCCGACGCCATGTCGCGGCTGGCCGACCGCCAGGCCGCCTCCTCGGAAGCGCCGTCGAGCAAGAACGAGGGCTTCGAAGCCTCGATCCACCGGATCAAGGAGCAGGTCCTTCCCCGCCTCCTCGAGCGGGTCGATCCGGAAGCGGCGGCGACGCTCAGCAAGGACGAGCTCGCCGAGGAATTCCGGCCGATCATCGGCGAGGTGCTCGCCGAGCTCAAGATCAACCTCAACCGGCGCGAGCAATTCGCGCTCGAGAAGGTGCTGGTCGACGAGCTGCTCGGCCTCGGGCCGCTGGAGGAATTGCTCTCCGACCCGAACATCTCCGACATCATGGTCAACGGGCCGAACCAGACCTTCATCGAGAAGAAGGGCAAGCTCCAGCTCGCCCAGATCCAGTTCCGCGACGAGGAGCATCTGTTCCAGATCGCCCAGCGCATCGTCAACAAGGTCGGCCGCCGGGTCGACCAGACCACTCCGCTCGCCGACGCCCGCCTCCAGGACGGAAGCCGCGTCAACGTCATCATCCCGCCGCTGTCGCTTCGCGGCACCGCCATCTCGATCCGCAAATTCTCCGAAAAGCCGATCACCGTCGACATGATGAAGGGCTTCGGCTCGATGTCGGAGAAGATGGCGACGGTGCTCAAGATCGCCGGCGCCAGCCGCTTCAACATCATCATCTCGGGCGGCACCGGTTCGGGCAAGACGACGATGCTCAACGCCTTGTCGAAGCTGATCGACCCCGGCGAGCGCGTGATCACGATCGAGGACGCCGCCGAGCTCCGCCTCCAGCAGCCGCACTGGCTGCCGCTCGAGACCAGGCCGCCCAACCTCGAGGGCCAGGGCGCGATCTCGATCCGCGACCTCGTCATCAACGCCCTTCGTATGCGTCCCGACCGGATCATCCTCGGCGAGATCAGGGGCAGCGAATGCTTCGACCTGCTCGCCGCGATGAACACCGGCCACGACGGCTCGATGGCCACCCTCCACTCCAACAGCCCGCGCGAATGCCTGGCGCGTATGGAGAACATGGTGATGATGTCGGACATCAAGGTGCCCAAGGAGGCGATCAGCCGCCAGATCGCGGATTCGGTCGACCTCATCGTCCAGGTCAAGCGCCTGCGCGACGGCTCGCGCCGGACGACCAACATCACCGAGGTGATCGGGATGGAGGGCGACGTCATCGTCACCCAGGAATTGTTCAAGTTCGAATATCTGGACGAGACCGCCGACGGCAAGATCATCGGCGAATACCGGAGCATGGGGCTGAGGCCCTACACGCTCGAGAAGGCCAAGCAGTTCGGCTTCGACCAGCCTTATCTGGAAGCCTGTTTGTAGGGTTCGCGGGGTGGGCGAAGTTTAGGGTAGTTCAGGAAAGTTGGCGAAACGCCTTCCCCGACCACCCCTTAGCCTGAAAACCGCGGAAATCCGCCATTTTCTGTGCCGATAATCGACAGGAATCGCCAGTAATCGCCACTCAGTGCCGGGTTTGGAGCGTTCTGAGCGACTCTTGGCGACAGCGCGGGCCAGCGCCGGATCGGGCCGACGCTGGGTTTGGTGGGCTCGAGCGGGTCTCGAATGCACCGCGACCGGGCGGCCGTCGCCCCTTTTCCGCCTGGCTATGCCGCTTGGTCCCAAGGAACGTGGGCTCTGCATAATCATGCGGAGCCGACACGCTTCCGGGCCAGCAAACCCTATAATTATGCAGATCCCTGCATATATCCCAATTAGCGCGCTCTCGCTCAACCCCTCAGCGCTCCTGCGAGCGCTTCAAGCGGGCGAAGAAGCTGCTCCGTTTGCCGCGCTCGATGCCGCCGATCCAGGTCTGGTGTTGCCGCAGACGCTGGCCAAGGCTTCCTGAGTCAGCAAACCCGGCCATTACCTCTTCCCCTCAACGGCTTCGCCCGCCAAGGTGAATTTAGGGAGGACCGATGCCAACACTGGACTGGATAGGCAAAGCTGCCGTCGTCAATCATCATCAGGAAGTTCTAACCAGACTGCTCCATTGCGACAGCGCGCTCTCCGCAGGCGATCCGGACGCGGGCAACCTGCTGGTCGAAGGCGACAATCTGGAGGCGCTGAAGGCGCTGCTGCCTTATTATGCCGGCCAAGTGAAATGCATCTACATTGATCCGCCCTACAACACCGGCAACGAGGGCTGGGTTTACAACGACAACGTTAACAGCCCCGAAATTCGGGCTTGGCTGACTAAGATCGTCGGCAAGGAAGGCGAGGATTTCTCACGCCACGATAAATGGCTGTGCATGATGTATCCGCGGCTGCGTTTGCTGAGGGATTTCCTCAGGGACGATGGCATTATCATGGCAAGCATTGACGACAATGAGATCACTAATCTTCGCTTTCTGATGGACACGATATTTGGAGGTGGAAACTTTATAACTCAGTTAACTTGGGAAAAAGGTCGCAAGAATGACGCACGACTATTTTCTAGTGGGCACGATTACGTAATAGTGTATGCGCGACGCAAACTGTCTCTCGCGGGTCAGGTTTGGCGCACAGCCAAAGCAGGCATCTTTGAAATTGCCGGCGAGTATCTGCGCCTCGTCGCGGAAAAGGGGACGGATTGGCAAGCAGTTTCGGCGGGGCTGGCGACATTCTACAAGACGCTGCCTAAGGATCATCCCGCCAAGAAATATCAGCGAGCCAAGTTTGCCGACAAGCGGGGAGTCTGGCGTGACAACAACATTAGCTGGCATGGCGGCGGTGGACCAAAATACGATATCATTCACCCTGTGACCGGCCGACCGTGCAAGGTCCCTTCCGATGGTTGGCGATTCGTTGAAGAGACCATGCTCAAGAAAATTGAAGACGGATATGTGATATTTCGAGAAAATCACAGCAAGCCGCCGATTTACAAATCATACATATACTTAGCCAACCCGACTGAAGTCGACACAGAAGAAGTTGATCTTGAAGGGCAACGGGAAGTTATGTCTTCTGTGTTCTACAGGCACACGCAGCCATCTAACGACCTTCAGAAAGATATATTTGGTGAGAAAGTATTTCCTAATCCAAAAGACCATGAGATTTTGGAGAAATTGATTAGGTATGTTACAGCTGACGACAGAAATTGTATTGTTTTGGATTCTTTCGCAGGTTCAGGTAGCACAGGCCATGCTGTATTAGCTCTAAATGCCGCTGATGGCGGTCAGCGACGATTTATCCTTGCGGAGTTAAACGAGGAAATTGCTCGCACTATCACGGCTATTAGGCTTGCCAGCGCTGTCGACGGTTATGCTCGTAACGAGCATGGAGGCGATGGAGAATTCGTTCATGGCCTCGGCGGCGGCTTCCGCTATTGCATTCTCGGCAAGCCGCTGTTCGACGAATGGGGCTGCATCTCCGAAGGCGTAACCTTCGGCGACCTCGCCGCTTTCGTGTTCTTCTCCGACACCGGTAGCCCGATCCCGGCCAATGCGACGAGCGGAACCTCGCTGCTCGGTACGTTTGACGGGCGGGCAGTGCATCTGCTTTGGTCGCCGGAGAGCGCCGGGGTGGCGAGTGCTGCGGCGGGCAATGTACTGACGCTCGAAGTGCTTGCCGCCCTGCCCGCTCCATCGCCCGATTTCACCGGACCCGCGACCGTCTATGCTGAGGGCTGCACCGTATCGCCCGAGCGGCTGGCCGCGGCGCGGGCGAGCTTCCGCCAAATCCCCTATCAAGTAGTCGGACAATGAGCGGCTTGGGGCTCAAGAATTATCAGCGTGACGCGCTTACCGCGCTGACCAACTGGCTGACCGAGACGTCGAAGAGCGGCGACCCCGACATGGCGTTCTACAAGGCGACCAAACGCGCGTATCGGCCGGTGCCGGGACTGGAAGGTATACCCTACGCCTGCCTGCGCGTACCGACCGGCGGGGGCAAGACGCTGATCGCGGCGCATGCGATCGGGCGAGCGACCGATGCACTGGTTACTACCGAGAACCCTTGTGCGATCTGGCTGGCACCGTCCGATGCGATCGTGAGCCAGACGCTGACGGCGTTGCGCGACGTCTCTCATCCTTATCGTGCGGCACTGGCCGAGCGCTTCGGCAGCAACGTACGTGTGATGGACGTGAAGGAGGCCCTGTATGCACGGCGCCCCGACTATGACGGTAACGCCGCGATCATCGTCGCGACGATCCAATCGTTTCGCCAAGAAGAAACCGATACGCTCAACGTCTATAAGGACAATGGCGAGCTAATGGACCATTTCTCCGGGCTGGAGGCGGGCGCGCTCGTCCGGCTGGAGAAAAGCAGCGAGGGGCAGATGGTGCGTTCGCTGGCGAACGCGCTGAAGCTCCGGCGGCCGATGGTGATCGTGGACGAGGCGCATAATGCGCGCACCGACCTTTCCTTCACGACACTGGCCCGGCTTGATCCCTCGCTAATCGTCGAGCTCACGGCGACGCCGGCGGATGACAGCAACATATTGTTCCACGTCTCGGCGGCAGCGCTGCGGGACGAGGCGATGATCAAACTGCCGGTAATCCTTCGGGTAGACCCGGACCCTGTGGAAGCGCTTCGGTTGGCAAAGGCCAAGCTGGAGGAACTGCACGAAGCCGCGGCAGCGGAGACGGAAGCGCTGGAGCCGAAGCGGCGACTGCGGCCGGTGATGCTGATCCAGGCGCAGCAAAATACCGGTGCCGACCCACTGACGCCAGAGCGGGTGCGCGCATTGCTGGAAGAAGATTTCCAAGTACCGCGCGAGCAGATCAAGATCGCCACCGGTAAGATATGGGAACTCGCCGGCATCGACCTTTCCATGTGGGACGAGCCGACGCGCTTTATCGTCACCGTACAAAAGCTGCGCGAGGGCTGGGACTGTCCGAACGCCTATGTGCTCTGCACGCTGGCGCCGGGGCATTCGGGAACGGCAGTGGAGCAGATGCTGGGACGCGTGCTGCGTCTTCCCGGCGCGGTATTCAAGGCCGACGATCGGCTAAATCAAGCCTACGCCTTTGCCAGTGCGACCAGCTTCGCCGAAACGGCGAAAGCGCTTGCCGAAGCACTTGTGAGCAATGGATTCGAAAAGCTCGAAGCGGAGAAGCTGATCCGCGCCGACGCGCTCGTCTTGCCGCTCGAACCTGACGAGCTCACATCGGAAGCCATCGACACCGACATCGACTTGGCTCCCTATCGCCATGTCGTTGCCGCCGCGACGGCGGGACGTGTAACGCTCGACCCCGAGATCCGCCAGCTGAGCGCCAGCGACGTGACCGCCGCCGACGCGGCCCGCCTGCGGCTGCTATTGCCGCCGCTGCTGGTGCCCGCGCTGGACAGCTTGTTAGCCCGGCATGAGGAGCGGAAACGAGCTGAGGAGGCAGGCGTCCGTTCGGCGACCCGGCCCGAGCGACCGCTCTTCGCCGTGCCTCAGCTTTGCGTGCGCCGCGGCGAGCAACTCGAAATCTTCGGGGCCGACCATTTTCTCGACCGGCCCTGGTCGCTGGAGCAATGTGATGCCAGCACGATTGTAGAGAGGTTCGCGCCACCCTCCGATTCCGCGACCGAGGCGGTTATCGACCTTGCCAGCGAGCAAGTAAGAATCAGCTTCGTCGAGCGGATGCAGCGTGAGTTGGAGCTAACAGCCGACCAGCGGGATTGGCCTTACCCCAAGCTGGTGCGCTGGATCGACCAAAGGCTCGCCTTCGTGAAGGGAAGCGATGTTACGCAAGGATCGGCACAGGCCTTCATCAAGGCGGGCCTGCAGGCCCTTATGGACGACAAGGGATACACGATCAGCGACCTTCGCCGGTTGCGCTTCCGGCTGATAGAGCCATTTACACAACTGATCCGCGACTATCGCGACATCCGGCAAAAGGATGCGTTTGAAAGCACGTTGTTCGGTGAAGTACGGTTCGACTGGAGCGAAGATTTAACGGTGATGTTCGACCCGGAGCGCTATTATCCGCCCAAGCTCTACACGGGGCGAGTCGCGTTTCCAAAGCATTTGCGGCCGGACCTGATCGGAGACATGAATGGCGAGGAGGAGGCCTGCGCCAACGAGATCGACCGGCACGTCAGCGTGCTGCAATGGGTGCGCAATATCGAGCGTCAGAAAAATGCCTTTCGGCTGCGCGTTTCCAGCCAGGATTTCTACCCTGACTTCGTCGCTCAGCTAATCGACAGTACCTATTTCATAGTCGAATACAAAGGCGCAGGGACCGAGGGGCCCCGCGATCGGACCGACGAGAAAGAAGCCATCGGCAAGAAATGGGCTGAAGTTACCGGTAATCGGTTTGTAATGGTCAAAGACCGAGATTATTCAGCCGTGCGGCAAGCCCTTGAGGCAGGCTAGCTAGTCCCCCTTGTCCCCTTCGTTCTTCGGCTTCTTCGTCTGCGCGTGCTGCTTCACGTCCTGACGCAGCGATTTGGACTGGTCGTCCGACTCCGCAAAACTGCCGTCGTCGTTGCGCCGCTGATAGCGCTTGTCGCCTTCGTTCGGCTGGTTGAGTTCACGCTCGCTCATCAGGCTCTCCGTCGGCTTACCATGCCGACATGACAACCGGCCTATTCGTTATTTGTTCCGGCCAATCAGCTTTGGATCAGGAAGAGAACAGGCAAACCTCGCCCTCCCCCCTACCTAACCACCTCCAGCACCCAGGCCCCGTCCGCCCCGCGCCTCAGCCACGGCCGCCGTGCCGGCGGGGTGCCGGCGACGATGCTTCCGATGTCGCGCAGCAGGGCCGGGCTCTCCCCATAAGCGGAATGCCCCAGGAAGGACGTGCCCGCCCTGGTGGCGTCGATCGAGTCCATGCCTTCGAAGCGGCTGATGCCGGCCCTGGTGTCGCCGAGCGCATAGGCGCCGTTGACCTGGTAGGAGGCCTGGAGGGCGACGTCCTCGCTGCTCGCGTAGAGGGTGGTGGCGACGGCCATGCGCCGGAGGCGTGGCGCGATCCGGTCGCGGAAATTGCGCGCCTGGATGTCGGGCGCGGCGAGGATCAGGGCGGCGATCCTGGCGGTCTGCTCGGGATGCTCCTGCGACAGCTCGGCGAGCGCGGCGACGGTGCCCCTCGTGCCCATCGAATGGGCGACGATGATCACCCGGTCGGCCCTGCTGCCGACGATCACCTCGGACAGGAAGCGCTTGATGAGCGGGCGCGACTGGTCGATCCTCTGGCCGTCGGCAAGGTAGCTCAGCACGTTCTGGTGCGAGGGCCAGGAGTAGAAGAGCGGGGCGCCCTTGAAGCCGATGTCGTAGCTCATCTGGGCGGTGCGGAAGGCGGCGTCGTCGAAGCCGACGTTGAAGCCGTGGACGAAGACGAGGGCCAGGCGCTGGCCCGGCCCGCCGGCCCGTTCGGCCTGGGCGGCGACCGCCTGGAGGAGCTGGGCGCGGCTCAGGCCCCTGATCTCGCGGAGGGTGAAATGCTTCCTCGGATCGGGGCTGAAGAAGAGGCCGGTGATCATTCCGGGCCGCTCGATCACCCCGAGCTGGTGGACCTTGGGAACGCTGACCACGACCTCGCCGTAGCTGAGCGGGCCGGGCAATGTGCCGAAGCGGCCTTCCGGGCCGGGCACGGAGAGGGGCGACCGGTTGGTCCCGTAGAAGACCCGGACGAGGGCGTAATTGGCCGAGGAGCTGGGCGCGGCGGGGCCGTCGCGGGCCACCGGCGGCGGCGCCGAAGTGGCTACCGGCGCGGAACGGACGATCCTTTCCACCGCCGGCCGAGGCGCTGGCGGCGGGGCGGCCTCCGGGACGGGCTGGGCGACCTCGGGCTGTCCGCGGTCGTCGGGCGCGGTCCTCCCGCAGCTTGCGAGCAAGGCGGCGGCGAGCAAGGCGGCCGCGATCCGTTTCCTGTCCATGAGCCCCTCCCCGGTCCTTTCCGAACCCGGGCCGTCACCGCGACTCGGGCGGAAAGTCGGCGCCATTCAGCGCCCGGCGCGGTCGATAGGCAAGAGCAGCCTGGACCGTTCCGGACTGAAGGGATCAGACCATCAGGGCCAGAGCCGCGGAGACGACGGCCGCCATCATGGCGAGGATGAGGATCGGCTGCCAGGGCACCCAGCCGGGGCGGTCGACGTCGCGGCGGCGGGCCCGGCGGGCGTCGGCCCAGCCGGCGAGGACGGCGAGCGCGGCGGCGGCCGCGGCAACGACCCAGAATTGGGTGGAGGGATCCATCGGCGCCAGATGGGGCCTCGCGGAGCGCCGGAAAAGGGGGGACCGGTTGCGCCGCCGCGGCCGCTCGGCCATGAGCGCCGCTCGGACCGGAAAGCGGAGGAACAGGATGATCGCAAGGCTGCTCGGCTCGGCCGCCCTCGGGCTCGGGATCCTCGCCGCTTCGGCCTGCGCGCCCTCGCCCAAGGTGGTCGCGGCGGCGGAGGCGGAGCTTCACGCCGACACCGCGATCGCCGCGGCGGTCGGGGCTCCGACCCGGAGCGAGGCGAACCGGGCGCGCGACCCCTGGCGCCACCCGCGCGAGACCCTCGGCTTCTTCGGGGTCGAGCCGGGCGACACGATCGTCGAGATCTGGCCGGGCGGCGGCTGGTACAGCGAGATACTGGCGCCCTTGCTTCGCGAGAACGGAGAGTATTGGGCGGTCGGCTCGGAGCGCCAGCTCGCCGGAGTGCGGACGATGATGGCGAAGGATAAGGCGACCTACGGCCGGATCCGCTTCGCCGCCTTCCCGGCCGCGGCGGGCGAAACCCGGGTGCCGGACGGGACGGCCGACGTCGTCCTCACCTTCCGCAACGTCCACAATTGGATCATGCCCGAGCCGCCGTTCGGCGAGGAGGCGTTCCGCCAGATGTTCGCGATGCTGAAGCCGGGCGGGACCCTGGGAGTCGCCGAGCACCGGCTGCCGGAGGGGGCCGATCCGGCGCTCGAGAAATCGTCCGGCTACATCAAGGTCTCGACGGTAAGGCGGCTTGCCGAAGGCGCCGGCTTCCGGCTGGCCGCGGCGAGCGAGATCAACGCCAACCCCGCCGATACGAAGGACCATCCCAATGGAGTCTGGTCGCTTCCGCCCAGCCTTCGCGGCAAGGCGGTGGACCGCGAGCGCTTCCTCGCCATCGGCGAGAGCGACCGGATGACGCTCAGGTTCGTCAAGCCGAAGTAGCGAGCGCCCGAGCGATGCGGGGATTTAAGTGCCGGGCTCATCCGGAATTTGGGTCCAATCGAAGGCGGAATAAGAAGGCGCGATGACCGAATCGCAGATCCTCACGCTGAATGAACGGGTGAAGGGCTTCTCCAACTTCGCGTTCAATCTTGCCGCAGGACTCGCGGCGGCCACCGCGGCGCGGGTGTGGGTCAAGGGAATCGATTTGGCTGCGGTCCTGTGGGTCGGCGGCGCGATCGTCCTGCTTTCACTCGCCTCCGGGGCTGCTCTATCTGCTCGAAGCTGAAATTCGGGAGATGCCATGATGCTCACCGTCAGCGACCTCGCGCCGGTCATCGTCGCGGCGGTGATGGCCGTCTTCGTGCTCCTCCTCACCTGGCACGCCTGGCACCAGGCCCATAAAGGTGAAGGACGGCAGCGAAGACATGACCCTCAGCCGGGTGAATGATCGGAGCAAGCGGCCTGGTGGCAGTCGCCACCGTTGTGCAGACCAGGCATGTCACGCGGTGAGGCGGGAGATCACCTCAGGTCCTTCACCACCCTGCCCCTCGCCATGACGAAGCCGACCCGCTTCAGGACGGTGACGTCGGCGAGCGGGTCGCCCTGGACGGCGATCAGGTCGGCGCTCTTGCCGGGCTCGATCGAGCCCACTTCGGAGGCGAGGCCGAGCAGGTCGGCGGCGCCCGTCGTCGCGGCCTGGATGGCGGCGGCTGGGGGCATTCCGTGCCTGACCATCAGCTCGAACTCGTCGGCGTTGCGGCCGTGCTTGGAGACTCCGGCGTCGGTCCCGAAGGCGATCCGGACCCCGGCCGGCCAGGCCTTGCGAAGGGCGTCGCCGGTGATCGAGATCCGCCAGTCGATCTTGGCCCGGACGTCGGGAGCATAGGCATTGGGATCGGCGGCGATCCGCTCGAGATAGCCGTTCACGGTCGAGAGGGTCGGGACGTAATAGGCGCGGCGGGCCTTGAACAGGCGGATGCCCTCGTCGTCGAGCAGGGTGCCGTGCTCGATCGAATCGGCTCCGGCGGCCAGCGCGGCGTTGATCCCGTCGGCGCCGTGGGCGTGGACGGCGACCTTCTTGCCGTAGAGGTGGGCGGTGTCGACCAGCGCCCTGACCTCGTCGTCGAAGATCTGGCGGCCGAGGCCGGCGCCGATTCGGCTGTTGACCCCGCCGGTGGTGGCGATCTTGATGACGTCGACGCCGCGGCGGATCTGGGCGCGGACGGCCCGGCGGCAGGATTCGGCGCCGTCGCAGAGGTTGTCCTGGGGGATTGCGGAGTGGAGGTCCTCGGCGAGGCCCAAAGTGGCATCCATATGGCCCGAGGTGGTCGAGATGGAGCGGCCGGCGTCGACGATCCGCGGCGCCTCGACCTCGCCCCGGGCGGCGGCGTCGCGGATGGCGAGGGTCGCGCCCGAGCCGTCGCCGAGGTTGCGGACGGTGGTGAAGCCGGCCTCGAGCGTCTTCCTCGCATTGGCGAGGGTGCGGAGGGTCTTCTGGGGGGCGTTCTCGGTGACCTCCTCGACCAGAGCGGCGATTCCGCCGGCGTCGGAATCGAGGTGGACGTGGCTGTCGATCAGGCCGGGGAGGACGAAGCGGGTCGAGAGGTCGACGAGGGTCGCGCCGGCCGGCGGCGGCTCGAGGCCGTCGCGGACGGCGACGATCCGGCCGCCCTGGACGACGATGGTGGAGGGCCCGCGCGGCGGCCGGCCGGGCCGGTCGAGGAGCCGGCCGGCATGGATGATCGTGACCGGGCCGGAAGGCGCGGGCCTCGGCGCCGGCGGCTGGGCGAGCGCGGCGGCGGCGAGGAAGAAAATGGGGACAGTTACCAATTTCCTCGCGAGTCGACCTGGCATCACAAAAGCTCCCTCCGGGAAATTGGTAACTGTCCCCATTTTCTAGCGGGTCAGCTTCTCGACCTTGGCCTGGAGGTCGGCGAGCTGGGCGCGGAGGCGCTCGAGCTCCTCCTCGCGGCTGGCGGCGGGCGCCGCCCCGGCGGAGGGCTGGGCGCGGCCGCCGGCGGCGGCGGACTGGAACAGCTCCATGTTGCGGCGGGCGAGCTCGGCGAACGGATTGGCGGTGAAGGCGCCGGCGAGCGCGTCGCGCATCTGGCTCTGGCCCTGCTGGAAGGCGTCGAGGCTGGCTTCGAGATATTGCGGCAGCATCGACTGCATCTGGCCGCCGCCGTAGAGGCCGATCAGCTGCCTGAGGAAGCTGACCGGGAGAAGGGTCTGGCCGCGGCTCTCCTCGTCCATGATGATCTGGGTCAGGACGTTGTGGGTGATGTCCTCGCCCGAGCGGGCGTCGACGACTTTGAACTCGCGCTTCTGGCGGACCATCTCGGCGAGGCGCTCGAGCGTTATGTAGGACGAGCTTTCGGTGTCATAGAGCCGCCGGTTCGCGTATTTCTTGATGATGACGACGTCGTCGCCGGATCCCGAGGCCGCCATGGATGATCCCTCACACGAGGGCTCTGCTCTAGCACCGAAGCTTGACGCGCCGCAACACGGGCCTCGCCCTTTACCTCTGTTCCTTGCCATGCTGCGCCGCGAGACGGACGGGGCGCCCGAGCGGCTGGCCCGGGCGCTGGCCGGGCTCAGGCGCTATCAGGAGGCGCCGCGCGCCGCGCCGGAGCCCCCGCCGGCGGCGGTGGCGGGGCGATTCGGGGCGAGCCTTCGCGATTACGGGGGCTCGGGTCCGCCGGTGCTGTTCGTGCCGTCGCTGATCAACCCACCCTCGATCCTCGACCTTCCGGAACGCTCGCTGCTGAGGTGGCTCGCCGCCGGCGGGCAGGTGCGGCCGCTGCTGCTCGACTGGGGCTGGGAGGTGGAGGAGCGCTCGTCGCTGTCGGTCGCAGGCCATGTCGACGAAGTGCTTCTGCCGCTGATCGCGGACCTGGGCGAAAGGCCGGCCCTGGTCGGCTATTGCCTGGGCGGGACGATGGCGCTGGCCGCGGCCGGGCCAAGCGGGGCGCCGGCGGTGGCGGCGATCGCGGCGCCCTGGCGATTCTCGGGCTTCCCGGACGGGGCGCGGGCGGACCTGGCCCGATTGTGGGAAAGCGCGGCGACGACGTCGAAGGCGCTCGGCTGCCTGCCGATGGAGGTGCTGCAGAGCGCCTTCTGGAGCCTCGACCCGGCGCGAACGGTGGCCAAGTTCGAGGCTTTCGCGGAGATGGCGGAGGGGAGCGCCGAAGCCCGGGCGTTCGTGACCCTCGAGGATTGGGCCAATGACGGTCCGCCTTTGCCCCATATGGCGGCGCGCGAATTGTTTGAGGATCTGTTCGGCGCCGACGTCACCGGGCGGGGCGGATGGAGCCTCGCCGATCCGGCGGCGCTGCCCTGCCCCTTCCTCGACATCGTCTCGACCTCGGACCGGATCGTTCCCGCCGCCAGCGCGACCGGCGCGGGCGAGCGGCTCGAGCTGGCCCAGGGCCATGTCGGGATGGTGGTCGGCGGACGGGCCAAAGCGGCCCTGTGGGAGCCGCTCGCCGCCTGGCTTTCCCGCCATGCGAGGCGGTGCTAGGGGCTGCCACGCACATTCCCGATTGAAATGGGGACACGTACTTTTTCACGAAAAAGTACGTGTCCCCTCGGCACAGGAGCCCTTGCATGCCTTCTCCCACCGACGTCGTCATCACCGCCGCCAAGCGCACCCCGGTCGGGTCCTTCCTCGGCGCCTTCGCCGCCACCCCGGCGCACGAGCTCGGGCGGACGGCGATCCTGGCGGCGCTGGAGCAGGCGGGCGTCGCTCCGGCGGAGGTGAGCGAGGTCATCCTCGGCCAGGTGCTGACCGCGGCGCAGGGCCAGAACCCGGCCCGGCAGGCGTCGATGGCGGCGGGGGTCCCGAAGGAAGTGCCGGCCTGGGGGATCAACCAGGTGTGCGGCTCCGGCCTGCGCGCGGTCGCTTTGGCGACCCAGGCGATCCAGACCGGCGACGCGACCATCGTCGTCGCCGGCGGCCAGGAGAGCATGAGCCTTTCCGCCCACGCCCAGCATGTCCGCGGCGGCACCAAGATGGGCGACCTCAGCCTCGTCGACACGATGATCAAGGACGGCCTGACCGATGTCTTCAACGGCTACCATATGGGCATCACCGCCGAGAATCTGGCGGAGCAATATCAGGTCACCCGCGGCGATCAGGACAATTTCGCCGTCGCCAGCCAGAACAAGGCCGAGGCCGCCCGCGCCGAGGGCCGGTTCAGGGACGAGATCGCTCCGGTCACGGTCAAGACCCGCAAGGGCGAGACGATCGTCGACCAGGACGAATATATAAGGGCCGGCGCCACGCTCGACGGGATCTCGGGCCTCCGCCCGGCCTTCAAGAAGGACGGCACCGTCACCGCCGCCAACGCCTCGGGCCTCAATGACGGCGCCGCCGCCCTCGTGCTGATGAGCCGCGAGGAGGCCGAGCGCCGCGGCGCTCCGATCCTCGCCCGGGTCGCCTCCTGGGCGTCGGCCGGGGTCGACCCGTCGATCATGGGCATCGGCCCGGTGCCGGCCTCCAGGCGGGCGCTCGAGAAAGCCGGCTGGACGATCGCCGATCTCGACCTGATCGAGGCCAACGAGGCCTTCGCCGCCCAGGCGCTGGCGGTCGGAAAGGAGCTCGGCTGGGACCCGGCCAAGGTCAACGTCAACGGCGGTGCGATCGCCATCGGCCACCCGATCGGAGCGAGCGGCGCCAGGGTGCTCACCACCCTCCTCTACGAGATGCAGCGCCGCGATGCGAAGAAGGGCCTGGCCACCTTGTGCATCGGCGGCGGCATGGGCATCGCGCTCTGCGTGGAGCGGTAGGGTCCGTACCCGACCCTCAGCCAACCGCCTCTCCTCAAAGCCCTTTTCGGACACTTCTGGGCGAGGCGTGTTGCAGAACGGCTACACTCGCTGAACTTTCGATTAACGGCGGCCGCCCCAACCTTGCGCCGGGGGGCTGAATCGTCTCTGCGTTACCTCAGAAGCCGTGTGCAGAGAGCGCGGCTGATTAAGAGGGATGATTCGGGATGAGAAAATTTGGGCTGCTGGGCACCAGCGCGCTGGGCTCCTTTACGTTTATCGGTCTTTCCATGGCGCTCGCGACGCCTGCCTATGCGCAGGAAGTCGCTGAAGACGATGCCACCGAGCAGGGCACCGTGGGGGAAAGCGAAACTGAGATCGAATCGGGCACCGCAGCGGACACGGGCCAGGAGATCACCGTAACCGGCTCGCGCATCCGCCGTCCCAACCTCGAATCGGCCATGCCGATCACCTCGATCGGCGGCGAAGAGTTCTTCCAGACCTCGACGATCTCGGTCGGCGACGTCCTCAACGAGCTGCCGCAGCTGCGCAACACGTTCAGCCAGGCGAACTCGACCCGCTTCCTCGGAACGCGCGGCCTCAACCTCCTCGACCTTCGCGGCCTCGGCACGCAGCGCACCCTGGTGCTGGTCAACGGCCGCCGCCACGTCGCCGCCGACGTTCTGAACAACGCGACGTCGCCCGACACGAACACCTTCCCGACCGACCTGATCGAGCGCGTCGACGTCATCACCGGCGGCGGTTCGTCGATCTACGGTTCGGACGCGCTCGCGGGCACCGTCAACTTCATCCTCAAGGATAATTTCGACGGCTACCAGGTCCGCGCCCAGAGCGGCATCACGCAATATGGCGACGGCGCCGCCCGCTACGTCTCTGTTCTCGCGGGCCACAATTTCGCCGGCGATCGCGGCAACGTCGCGGTCAACCTCGAATATGCCACGCAGGACGATTTCTACGCTTCGGGCCGCCCCGGCCTGCGGCAGAACAACAACTTCCTCGTCATCGACGTCGATCCGGCCGGATCGGTCAACGGCTCGGACGGCAGCCCCGACCGCGCCTTCTTCCGCGACATCCGCTCGGCGACGATCTCGGTCGGCGGCCTCGTCAACTTCCGCCAGCCCGCCACGGGCGCGCTGTGCGGAAGGGAATCCTCGACCGCGACCGCGGCGACCGCCTTCTACGCGTGCACCTTCCTGTTCAACCAGAACGGCAACCTGCAAGCGCAGACAGGCAACCGCGTCGGCCTCGGCCCGAACGGCAACTATATCGGCGGCAACGGCTATAGCGGCCGCGAGGGCGAACTCGTCGCTTTGATGCCGAACCTCGAGCGCTATTCGGCCAACCTGATCGGCCACTTCGAGATTTCGCCGGCCATCGTTCCGTTCATCGAGGCGAAGTACGTCCGCGCCGACGCCCAGGGCTCGCAGAGCGGCCCGTTCTTCTCGCAGGGCCAGACGCTGGGCGACGCCATCTGCTTTAACGACTTCAACGACCGGTCGTATCTCGGCAACCAGGGCGCCGCCGCGCCCACCTGCGCGGACGGGACCACTTTCACCAACCGTGAGGGCATCCGGCTCGACAACCCGTACCTGTCCGCGGCGGACCGCGCGCTCATCAGGGCTCAGCTGACCAACTCGATCAACGGCGGCATCAACCCGAACACGGGCGCGGCCATGAACGCTGCCGCCCGGACCGCCGCTCTCGCTCAGCTCGCGAACGGCACGTACCGCTTCAACCTGCGCAAGAACTATCTCGAGCTGGGTGCGCGCGACGAGCTCTTCCGTCGCGAGACCTATCGCGCTGTGGTCGGCGTCCGCGGCGACTTCTGGGACGACTGGAACTACGAGGTCTCGCTCAATTACGGCGAGCACCATGAGACCAACATCATCACCGGCAACATCAACACGCAGCGGTTCATCTACGCCAACGACACGGCGATCAATCCGAACACCGGCCAGATCGTCTGCCGCGCCCAGATCGATCCGAACTATGCCGTGAGTTACGTCACGGGGGTCAGCGACGCCATCTCGCAAGCAGACGTTGCGGCCTGCGTTCCGCTCAATCCGTTCGGCGACGGCGTTTCGTCGCAGGCGGTCCGGGACTATCTGACGGTGGATTCGCTCGCGACGGGCAAGATCACTCAGCTGGTGGCCGGCGGCTTCGTGGCCGGCGACCTCAGCGAGCTGTTCGAGCTGCCCGGCGGACCGGTCGCCTTCTCGGTCGGCGCCGAGTATCGCCGCGAGACGCTCCGCTACGATCTCGACGACCTCACCCAGGCCGGCTACGCCTTCTACAACGCCATCCCGTCGTTCACGGCGCCGTCGTTCGAGGTGAAGGAAGCCTTCGCCGAGATCAGCATCCCGCTGCTGAAGGACATGCCCTTCTTCCAGGAGCTGACCATCTCCGGCTCGGGCCGCGTCTCCGATTACAAGGGAGCGACCGGCACGGTCTGGACCTACGGCGGCGAGATCACCTGGCGTCCGGTTCAGGACATCCGCTTCCGCGGCTCCTACAACCGCGCCGTCCGCGCTCCGAACCTGAGCGAGCTCTATTCGGCGCAGGGCCAGAACTTCGCCCCGGGCTTCACGGATCCGTGCTCGCTCAACTTCATCGGCACGGGCTCGACCACGCGCGCGGCCAATTGCGCCGCGGCGGGCGCTCCTGCGGGATACAACTACATCTACAACTCGTCGCTTAGCTTCGTCACGGGCGGCAACCCGAACCTGACGGAAGAGAGCTCGGACAATTACACGGTCGGCTTCGTCCTGACTCCGCGCTTCCTTCCGGGCCTCTCGGTCTCGGTCGACTGGTACGACATCACGGTGAACAAGGTGATCGCCACGGTCGCCGCCCAGACGATCGTGAACCAGTGCTACGACTCGCCCACTCTGTCGAACCCGTTCTGCGACCAGTTCCAGCGGGCGGGTGCGGGCGGCGGTCCGCAGGGCGAGGAGCCGTTCCGGATCCTCGAGGACTCGCTCTTCTCGGGCGCCCTCAACTTCGCCAGCCTCGAGCGGCGCGGCGTCGACACCGAGGTCGCCTACCGCAAGAAGTTCAGCTGGGGTACGGCCAGCCTTCGCGGGACCTGGACTCACGTGCTCAGGAACCGGAACTTCCTCAACCCGACCGATCCGACCTTCGCCAACTCGTTCATGAGGGAGCTGGCCGATCCGCAGGATGAGGTGAACGCCAATCTCAGCATCAAGGCCGGCAAGTACACGCTCGGCTACCAGGTGCGCTGGATCGGTGAGCAGTACCTCAACACTTACGAGGATTATAACTCGATCAACGGCCAGCCCCCGCAGAATGCCGATTATGCGGACATCATCACCTACCCGGCCGTCTTCTACCACGACATCCGGCTCGGCATCGACGTCACGGAGAAGTTCAACTTCTACATGGGCATCGACAATCTCTTCAATCGCATGCCTCCGTTCGGTCTGACCGGCGTCGGCGGCGGTTCGGGCATCTACGACAACCGCGGGCGTAACTTCTACGCGGGCGTCGTCGCCAAGTTCTGATAAGAGACGCATCCAACTCCCGGGGGCCGGAACGAAAGTTCCGGCCCCTTTTTTTGCGCCCGGAAGCCGGCCTTTTTTTATCGCGCGTGCGCGCTTAGGAACGGGCATGGCTCCCGGCGCAACAATCGGTCAGGTGGAGGCGCTGCTCTCGGCGCGGCGCTTCGCCGAGGCCGCCCGACTGCTCCTCGCCGCCGCCCAGGCCGGCGAGACCGCGGCGATCGTCGAGCTCGCCCACTGGCGGATCGCCGGCAACCTCGTCCGGCGCGACCTCGCCGAGGCGAGGCGCCTGCTCGGTCTCGCCGCGGCCAAAGGCGACGACGCGGCGGCGGCGCTCCACGCCGGCTTCCTCGCCGGCGGAGTGGGCGGCGGCGGCGACTGGCCCGCCGCCCTCGCTTCGCTTCGCGGCCGGGCCGGGCGGCAAGCCGCAGCGGCGGCGCAACTGCGCCTGATCGAGGCGATG
>DASTFN010000062.1:0-10328 GCA_035719905.1 Allosphingosinicella sp. | reverse complement strand
CGACGGGATGGGCGGCCGGCCCTTGTGCTGGTTCCGCGGCCCCCGGCTGTTCGCCTTCGCGTCGATGCCGCGAGGCCTGCACGCGCTTCCGGAAATTCCCTACGAGGCCGACGAGGATCTGCTGGCGCGCGCGCTCGACCTCGTCCCGCCGGATCCGCATTCGACCTGCTTCCGCGATGTTTCACGGGTCGGGATGGGCGAGTGCGTCGTCGTCACCGCCGACGGGGAGACCAGGCGGCGCCACTGGAACCCTGCTCCCGAGCCGCTGCGCCTGTCCCGCGCGAGCGACTATGAGGAGGCCCTGCGAGCCGAGCTCGACCGCGCCGTCCGAAGCCGCCTACCGGCGGCGGGCGACGTCGCCGCCCACCTCAGCGCCGGCCTCGACAGCGGGTCGGTCGCGGCCACCGCGGCCCGACTGCTGGCGGCGCAGGGCAGGCAGGTCGTCGCCTTCACCGCGGTTCCGCGCCGGGGAGCCGAAACCGCCGGCCCGCCCGGCCGGCTGCCCGACGAGGGCCCGCTCGCCGCCGCGACCGCCGCGCTCTACGCCAATATGGAGCATGTCCGGGTCCGCACCGACGGCCGGTCGCCGCTCGACGCGCTCGGCTGGATGTTCGAGCTTTGCGAGCAGCCCATCCTCAACCTGTGCAATCAGGTCTGGCGCGACGCCATCTACGAAATCGCCCAAGGCCGCGGCTTGCCGGTCCTGCTCACCGGCCAGGCGGGCAATCTCACGCTCAGCTACAAATCGTCCCGGCCGCTTCGGGAGCGGCTTCTGGCTCGAGGACTTCCTGGCCTGCTCGACGAGGTCAGGGCGCTGGCCTGGAGACACGGAGGCGCCGGTTTCGGCGGGTTGGTGCGGGCGATCGCCGCGCGCGCCCGAGAACCGGCGCAGGGCGCAAGCCTCGTCAACCCGCAACGCCGGGCGGAGCTGGGCGCGCCCGCCGAGACTCTTCTTACCCGGCGCTCGCCCGACACCCGAAGCGAGCGCCTCGCCGCGCTCCGGCGCGTCGATCTCGCCGATTATGCCAAGGGCACGCTGGCGCGCTGGAGGATCGACGAGCGCGACCCGACCGCGGACCGCAGGCTCGTCGAATTCTGCCTGGCAATTCCCGACGAGCAATTCCGGCTCGGCGGCCTTCCCTCCTCCCTCGCTCGCCGCGCCATGGCCGACCGGCTGCCGCCGGCCGTGCTTCGGCAACGCGCCCGGGGTCTCCAGGCCGCCGACTGGCATTCGGGCTTCACCGATCCGAAGCGCGAGCTGGGCGATATGGTCGCCAGGCTTGCCGAGTGCCGCGAGACGGCGCGGCTGCTGGACATTGCGCGCCTGCGGGAGGCGATCGACCATTGGCCCGCCGCCGGCTGGCACGAGGCCTCGGTGACCCGGCTCTACCGCAACGAGCTTCTGCGCGCCCTCTCGAACGGCGACTTCCTCGGGCGCGCCGTTACCTTCGCCGGCCGCCGTCGCTGAGCAGGCAGCCGATCTCGCGAAGGTGCGGCGGCACGGGATAGCCCGTCACCTCGACTCCCGCGGCTTCCAGCCAGGCGTGGGCCTCGAACCGGGCCGCTTCCGAACGCGCCACGCCGACATGCATGACGCTGCCGATCCCACGCCGGCGAAGCATCGACCGGGCGGCCAGCGCCTGCGCCAGGCATTTCACAGAATCAGGAAAATAAGCAGCCACCCTGCTCACCGCCCAGCCGACATCGAGTGCCGCTTGCCGCTCGAATTGCCTTTCCCCGGCGAGTGGCTCGACGGAAGGCGAGCCCGCCGCCGGCACCAGGTCCCGCATTCCCTGGCGCTTCAAGGGAAACAGCCTCAGCCTGGTTTCGACGAGGACCAGCGTGACGCAGGCCTCCGCCACCAGCCCGCGCCTCGGCCAGGCCGTCCGAACCAGGCCGGCGAGCCTTCGGGGCGCCGCCCGCCACCCACCGATCCTCTTTTCGACCATCTTCTTACGCTTGCAGCCTCCCCAAACACGCGTCAACTTCCCCATCCGAGGGTCGAAAGCCATCCGCTTGCCCTTTCCCTGCCCGCGCGGCGAAGGAGGTGGCGATGATGGGCGACGGGGAACAGGGCTCTCCTGGCATGACCACAGAAGAGCAGATCGACGAGTATATTGCCGGTCTACCCGAGCCGAAACGCGATGAGATGCGGGATCTGCACCAGCGCATCCTTCGTGTTTCGCCAGGATGCCGGTTATGGTTTCTGGATGGCAGGAACGAAGAAGGTAAAATAGTCTCCAATCCGAACGTAGGGTACGGATTTCAAACGATAAAATATGCTGATGGAAAAACCAGGGAATTCTATCGAATCGGCCTGAGCGCCAATACGGCGGGAATTTCTATTTATGTAATCGGTATCGAAGATAAGGAGTACTTGTCTCGAACTTATTCAGGAAAACTAGGAAAAGCGAAGGTAACTGGCTATTGCATTAAGTTGAAAACCGTAAAAGATATAGATCTGAACATACTGGAAGAGATAATCCGGTTCGGGTTCGAGGTCCGGAATGAGGAGGGCGAGGCCGGGTGACGGCCGGATCGCCCAGCGGCGCTCTATCGGCTTGCCCCGGCTTGCCCGCGCGGCGAAAGAGGGCGGCGATGGCGGGCGACGGGATCGAATGGCGGGTGACGCCGGGGCTCAGCCCCTATCCGGAGACGCTGGCCGAGATGGAGGCGCGCGCCGGCGCGATCCGGGCCGGCGAGGCGGCGGAGCTGGTCTGGCTGCTCGAGCATCCGCCGCTCTACACCGCCGGGACCAGCGCCGATCCCGCCGAATTGTTCAACCCTTTGGGCTTTCCGGTCTTCGCCGCGGGGCGGGGCGGACGCTACACCTATCACGGGCCGGGGCAGCGGGTCGGCTATGTGCTGCTCGACCTCGAGCGGAGGGGACGGGACGTCCGCACCTTCGTCCATTCGCTCGAAGGCTGGATCATCGCCACCCTCGCCCGGCTGGGCGTCGAGGCCCGGCGGGCGGAGGGGCGGATCGGAATCTGGGCCGACGGGCCGAGGGGCGAGGCGAAGATCGGGGCGATCGGGGTCAGGGTCCGGCGCTGGGTCACGTATCACGGATTTTCGGTGAATATCAGCCCGGAACTTTCCCACTTCTCAGGGATAGTGCCGTGCGGTATTGCCGACTTCCCAGTGACCAGCCTCGACGAGATGGGAGTGTCTGCCGGACAAGGCCGTTTCGACCTGGCGCTGAGACAAGGGCTCTGCGGGTTCCTGCGCTCCCTGGAGGGGGGACGCGAGTAAGGCTTGAGAGCGCTATCCTTTCCGTTTATTGTGCAAAACTGATTTGGCAAAAAAGGGGCCATCCCGTCCAAATCGTCCAACCTAGGGAGTTTCTAAATGCGTGACCTTCTTTCGAAAGTGATGACCGGTTCGATGGTTGCCGGTGCGGCCCTGCTCGTCGCGGCTTGCGGCGGTGGTGAGGATGCGGCGGTCAACAACACCGCGATGAACTACACCGACGACACGCTGATGAACACCGGCGACGTCACCGGGGTCGACGCGCTCAACGCGACCACCGACAGCAACGCCCTCGGCACCGCTGCGGACATGAACGCGACGACCACCACGACCAACACCACTACCACCACGACCGACACGACGACCAACACCGGCGCCGGCACTGGCAACACCACCGGAATGTAATCGACGGGTCGAGGTTTTTTCGACAAAGGGCCGTCCGGGCGACCGGGCGGCCCTTTTCTTATCTCGCGCAACCCTTTACCCATGACGAGCCGTGCCGCACGTACGACGGGCACGGCGCGTGAAGCTTTATTGCGAGGCGACCCCTGCTAAGCAATGAGCCAGCGTGTCCAGCGCTCGAGGGGATCGAATGGCCTTCAGGATGAAGCACGGCTGCATGGCCGTCACCGCCGTTGCAGCAGCGCTCGCCGCCGCCCCCGCGACAGCGCAGCTCTATATCAGCCAGCCCGACCTCAGAGCCGCCTCGATCGAGCCGAGCGACCCGCTCGTCGGTCTGCCGCTGACCGGCGCCACCGCGGCCGAATATCGCGCCAATCTGCTCTGGAACATGCGCGCCGGCCTCAACGTCGCCGCGCTCCAGTGCCAGTTCTCCGACTATCTGCGCGCCGTCCCCAATTATAACGGCCTGCTCGCCCACCATAATGTCGAGCTCGCCGCCGCCTACACGACGCTGAACAATTATTACAAAAGGACCCTGGGCGCGAAGGGGCAGAAGGCGTTCGACGATTATTCGACGATCACCTACAATAATTGGTCGACGCTGCAGGCCCAGATGATCTTCTGCCAGACCGCGACCAACATCACCAAGACGGCGCTGGCGACCCCGAAGGGCCAGCTCCTCTCCGTCGCCCAGTCGCGCATGCGAGAGCTGAGGAACGCCCTCGTCCCCGCCTACGACCCCCGGCCCGCCTACCGGCCCTATCTGGTCCGGTTCAGGACCCTGCCGCCGCTGGCGGCGGCCTGCTACAACAAGAAGGACGTGCTTCGCCGGGCCTGCGGCGGGACCGCGAAGTAAAATCCTCCCCGAGCTTGCTCGGGGAGGGGGACCACCCGAAGGGTGGTGGAGGGGTAACTGGCAGAAGCCTGTGCCAGCTACCCCTCCACCATGCTTCGCATGGTCCCCCTCCCCATCTTCGATGGGGAGGATCTAAGGCAGCCCGATCAGCTTGTGGGTCTGCAGGCCGAGCCGCCAGCGCGGATGCTCCATGACGTAGGCGATCGCCGCCGCGGTCGACTCCTCCCGCTCCGGTCCGTCGAGCGGCTGAAGGATGAAATGCTCAAAATCCCAGCCGAGCAGCGTCTCCGGATCGATCCCGTCCTGCGGCCAGACCAATTTGAGCTCGTCGCCCGAGCGCTGCACCACCTCGGTCCCAGCCTTGGGGCTGACGCAGATCCAGTCGACTCCGGCCTCTGCCGGCAGGGTGCCGTTGGTCTCGGCGGCGATCTCGAAGCCCGCCGAATGGAGCGCCTCGACCAAAAAGGAGTCGAGCTGGAGCATCGGCTCGCCGCCGGTGACCACGACCAGCGGCCGCTCGCCACGCTCCCACAGCTCGCTGACCCGCCGGGCCAGAGCGTCGGCCTCGTAGCGCCCGCCATTCTCCCCGTCCGTGCCGACGAAGTCGGTATCGCAGAAGCGGCATTGCGCCTCGGCGCGGTCCTGCTCGCGCCCGGACCAAAGATTGCAGCCCGCGAAGCGCAGGAAGACCGCCCGGCGCCCCGCCTGCACGCCCTCGCCCTGAAGGGTGAGGAAAATCTCCTTGACCGCGTAGCTCACGGCCGGGCCGCGTAGAGGGTGGGATCGGGAAGCCCCGCGTCCTCGAAGCCCCTGGCCCGAAGCCGGCAGCTGTCGCACAGGCCGCAATGGCGGCCGTCCGGCGCCGGATCGTAGCAGGACCAGCTGAGGCCCGCGTCGAGCCCGAGCCGGTCGGCCTCGCGCACGATATCGGCCTTGCTCATGTCGAGAAGCGGAGCGGCGATCCGGAAACGTCCGCCTTCGTCGCCCGCCTTGGTGGCAAGGGCGGCGAGCCGCTCGAAAGCGGCGATGAAGTCGGGACGGCAGTCCGGATAACCCGAATAATCGAGGGCGTTGACGCCGATATAGATGTCCGAGGCGCCGGCCGCCTCGGCCCAGCCGAGCGCCAGCGACAGGAAGATGGTGTTGCGGGCCGGCACGTAGGTGACCGGGATGTCATGGCCCGGCCCCGCCTTGGGGACGGCGATGTCGGCGGTCAGCGCGGAACCGCCGAACGGGCGAAGGTCGAGGGGGACGACCACGTGCCGCTCGACTCCGAGCGCGGCGGCGATGCGCGCCGCCGCCTCGAGCTCGACCCGGTGGCGCTGGCCGTAATCGACGGTGAGGGCGAGGAGCCGATGACCGGTTTCGCGCGCGATGGCGGCCGCGACCATGGAATCGAGGCCCCCGGAAAGGAGCGCGACGGCTTTGGGCGCGGCGGCGGACATGATTGGGGGCGGCTAGTCCGCCCGGGCGAAGCGCGCAAGCGGCACAAAAGAACGGGCCGCCCGGTAAGGAGCGGCCCAGTTTAGGCCGTCAGGCCTGCTAGGGAGGAAAGCGTGCCCACAATCGGCACGACCTCTCTTTACGCGGATCAGGGTAAACAAGGGGTTAACGGACACCCACGTCATCCCGGCGGGTGAAAGGAACGGCGCAAAGTCTCGCTGGGACCCCGGCCTTCGCCGGGGTGACGGCGCGTCAGCAGGCTCCGACCTTGCGCGCTTCCGCGCGGTAGGAGAAGGGGCGGCCGTCGACCAGGCCCTGGGTGTCGATGCGCGCGACGCGCGGAGTCTCGATGCGGATGCTGGTATGGCCGAAGCCGCGGCCGGGACAGGTATATTGGACGGTCGCGCCGTCCTTGTCGCTGGCGATCGTCTCCCGTTCGCAGCTGAGGCCCTCATGCTCGAGCTGGATGAGAGCGGTCGGATCGGCCAGGCAGATCGACCGCGGCTGGCCGGCGGAATCGCGCAGCTGCCACCGGCCGCGTTCGAGCTTCGCCAAAGCTTCCAGGTCGGGAAGAGCGGCCGCCAAAACCGGCGCGGCGACGGCGATGAAGCCGGCCAGCCCGAGCGCCCCCCAGCGCAATCGGCCCCGCAGAAACGACATGAGCGGCCTCTAGCAGGAAAAAGCGGAGGAATCGAGATTGGCCGTGACGGGGCAGCGTCTCAGCCTGGATTTGCAGGCTTGCGCTGGACCTTCCGCTTCCGACCCGTTGCGGACATTCCCAGCAGCGCGTTAAGAAGCGTTAACGAAGCGTGTGGCCCCGGAAGGGAATAACCGGCGGCGCTTCACAGAGCTAACGCCTTCCCCGAAATCGGATTCCGAGCTGACTCACCACTGCGGATAAATTGGGCGCGCCCGTTAGGGTCGAGAGGTCCGGGGCTGGGCGCGCCCAAACCGGGCATAGCGGAAGCCCTCTTAATCCCCCGTCACAGCATGGCCTTAATTTTGGTCGCCGGGGGCCTGGGCTTGTAAACTGCACAATCCCCTCCCCAAAGCGAATGTCCGCCAACCACCCGCCGCAAGTTGATGCCTTATTCGGGAACGGCGTAGGTCTCTCTCATGGGCTGCCAGCCATCAGGCGCGGTGCCTCCTTTGGGCACGGTAATAACGTTCCCATATCCGTCCGTGTAACCCCTCTCGCCATAGGGTACGCGGGTCTGGACGCCGCCACCATCCATTGTCGTCCCTTCATAGATGCGGTCGATGGTTCGGCCCTGAGTTCGATCGCTGCTTTCCTGCCCGGCTTGCCAGGCTCGATTCATCGCATCAAACGATTGCTGGCGAGCTTCGTGTGCGGCCTGACCTGCCGCACCTTGCGCGCGCAGATTCGCCAAGCTTGCCGCAGCATTCCTATTCATTTGGGCACGCCAGCCATCCATCTGCGCCATGGCCTCTGCGCCATTCCTCATGACTGCCGCGCTTTCGGAATAGGCGGTGAAGATACGTTCTGCGAGATTCCTGTAGGACGTGCATGCCTGGCCGCCGCTCGATCGGCAGGCCTGACTCAACTGGGCCAATTGCCGACTGTGCCCTGGAAATTCTGGTAGGGCATCGCAGGCCAACTGGTTTCCGCTTTGGCACTGTTCCTGTCTGATCTGCAGCAGACCCCCCAAGGCCTGCTGCGCACCGTCCTGCTGCGGATCGCCAGACGCCATGTCTGCCTGTTCCGTCCCTTGGTTGGAAGCGCTCTTGCCATCGGCGAACATTGGGGCGGCGTCAGTGCTTTCCTGATCCGCACATCCCGCCAGCAAGGTCACCAGCATCAACCCTCCGATGCAGTACCCGGCTGATGTCTCAGTTTTCATGTCCCGCCCCCTTATTCCCTACGTGACCAGTACGCTCCCCAATGTCCGCTTTCCACCCATGGCAGATGCTCAGGCCGCCCGCTTTGTTCAGGCATTCGGCTTCCCCCCGGTCGCGCGGATGATCCGCCGCACGAGCCGTGACGGGGTTCGGTTCAGCCCTCCAGATCCTTGAGCGAAATCGGGAAAACCCGCGAGCAGAACTCGCAGTCGACGCTGATCACGCCATCCTCGTCGACCATCTCGGCCCGCTCGGCGGCGCCGAATCGAGAGAGCACGCCGCGGACATGCTCGAAATTGCAGCGGCAGCCCTTGGCCAAGGGGATCGCCTCGAGCACCCGAACCTCCTCCTCGTGGAACAGCCGCCACAAGGCCTCGCCGAGCGGAAGCGCCTTGTCGGTCAGCTCATGGCCCTTGATCGTCTCGGCGAGGATCCGGACATGCTCCCATTCGGGATCGTCGAGGCGGGTGTGGAGGCGGTCGCGGCCCTCTTCCCCTTCCGGCAGATGCTGGACGAGGATCCCGCCGGCGATATGGCCGGTATCGTCGACGGCGAGCCGGACGACGCTGGGCAATTGCTCGGACTGGCTGAAATAATTCTGCGCCGCCTCGCCGAGCGAGCTGCCTTCGAGCGGCACGATCCCCTGATAGCGTTCCTCCGCCTGCGGATGGTCGAAGGTGATGGCGAGATAGCCCTTGCCGAACAGGGCGGCGAGGTCGCGGTGGGTCGGAAGCTCGCCGAGCCGGGCGGAATCGAAGCGGACATAGCCCCTCAGCTCGCCGTCGCGATAATCGACGACGAGCAGGTCGACGATTCCGTTCTCCGTCTGCGCCTGGATCGTCAGCTGCCCTTCCGCTTCCTTGAGAAGCGAGCCGAGCAGGGCGGCCAGCACCAGCGCCTCGGACAGGGTGCGGGCGATCGGCGCCGGATAATCGTGAGCGGACAGGATTTCATCGAGCAGCGGCCCGAGCCTGACCAGCCGGCCGCGCGCATTGCGGCCCGGAATGGTGAAGCCGAGCGCTTCATCGAGATTGGCGGAGCGCGCCTGGGTGTCGAAATCGGGGGAGGTCATGGGGGCGATGTGGCTAACCTATAGGAGGGGTTCAAGCTTTTGCCTCCCCATCGCAGATGGGGAGGGGGACCAGGCGTAGCCTGGTGGAGGGGTGAACTTGCGCAGTCCTCCGTGGGTCACCCCTCCACCACCTTCGGTGGTCCCCCTCCCCATGCGTTCCGCATGGGGAGGCAAGCTAGGCCGCCTGCGGTACCTCATACTGCCGCGCCGCCTCGGACAGGCGCTCGACGAACTCCGTGACATGCGCCTCCTCGATGATCAGCGGCGGCAGCACCCGCATGACATTGTCCCCGGCGGCGACGGTGAGCAGGCCGTGCTCGCGCAGATAGGTGACGAAGGCCCGGCTGTCGGTCTTCATCTTCACGCCCAGCATCAGCCCGAGCCCGCGGACGCTCTCGAACAGATGGTCGTGATTGGGGATCATCTGCTCGAGCGCGCCGCGCAGGCGCTCGCCCATCCGGGTCACCCGCTCCAGGAACTCGGGATCGGCGACGACGTCGAGCACCGCCTGCCCCGCGGCCATGGCGAGCGGGTTGCCGCCGTAGGTGGAGCCGTGGGTTCCGACCACCATCCCGGCCGCCGCTTTCTCGGTGGCGAGGCAGGCGCCCATCGGGAAGCCGCCGCCAATGCCCTTGGCGCTGGCGAGGATGTCGGGCTCGATCCCATAATGTTCGTGAGCGTAGAGCTTGCCGGTCCGGGCGACCCCGCACTGGACCTCGTCGAGCACCAGCATGAGGTCGTTCTCGTCGCAGATCCGCCTCAGGCCGCGCATGAATTCGGGGCTGGCGGGCCGGATTCCGCCTTCGCCCTGCACCGGCTCGACCAGGAAGCCGGCGGTGTTCCCGTCGACGGCGGCTTCCGCCGCTTCCAGATCGTCGAACTCGACGACGGTGAAACCGGGCAGCATGGGCGCGAAGCCGTCGCGAAGCTTCGCCTGGTCGGTGGCGCTGATCGTCGCCATCGTCCGGCCGTGGAAGGCGTTGCTGAAAGTGATGAGGTCGTGCTTTTCGGGCCGGCCGTGATGGTGGTGATAGCGGCGCGCCGTCTTGATCGCGCATTCGACCGCCTCGGCGCCCGAATTGGTGAAGAACACCGTGTCGGCGAAGCTGTTGTCGACCAGCCGCTGGGCCAGCGCCTCGCCCTGCGGCGAGCCGTAGAGGTTGGAGACGTGGATCAGGGTCGCCGCCTGCTCCTGGATCGCCTTGGTCAGATGGGGATGGCCGTGGCCGAGCAGGTTGACGGCGATGCCGCTGGCGAAATCCAGATATTTCTCGCCGCCCTCGCCATAGAGATAGACCCCCTCCCCTCGCACCGGCCGCACCGGCGAGCGCGGATAGACGGGCATGAGCGGCGTGATGGCCATGAGGAGGGCTCCGGGGCTGTGACGGCAAAAAGGCGACCCTAACGGATCGCCTTCCTGCCTCTCTAGAGAGGAGACGGGCGCCG
>DASTFN010000061.1:0-3368 GCA_035719905.1 Allosphingosinicella sp. | reverse complement strand
GACGTGCGCGCCCCGCTCGGCGGCTGATTCGACGGCGGCGGGGGGGGCGGCGGCGCTGGCGGCGGCGGTGGAGGAGGAGGAGGAGGAGGAGGAGGAGGAGGCGGCGGAGTTGCGGCGGCGACGGTCACCTTGTCGAGGCCGGTGGCGAAATAGCCGTCGGAGCCGCCGCCGGTGAAGGTGAGGATGCCGGAAGCGGCGGCGGCGGTGAAGGACGGGCTGGTCATCGCCGTGAAGGCGGTCGAGGTCGGCGAGAACGTGCCGAGCGGGACGCCCGCGAAATCCAGGCTGACCGGATTGACTCCGTAGCCCGGCCGCATGGCGATGTGAAAGGTCACGGCGTAGCTCGAGCCGGCGGTCAGGCCGGAAACCGCAAGCTTGACCGTGCCCGTCAGGTCGCCGCCCTGGATGAAGGCGACCTGGTCGCCCTCGGGCGCTGCGGTAAAACCCCAGGCGCTGCCGTTGCCGGCAACCCCGGTGTAGCCGGCAAAGGTCGCCGGGCTTCCGGTCGGCCGGTAGACGAAGCCCGCTCCCATGTCCGGAGCCTCGAAGCTGCCGCCCGCCACCGTCGGACCCGCGGTCACGGTCACGTTGGTCCGGTTGTCGGTCGAGTCGTAGCTGTACTGGGCGCTGACGCCGTTGTTGGCCGTGCCGCTGCGCTCGACCCGGACCAGCCTTCCCAGGCTGTCGTAGCCATAGGCGACCGTCTCCCCCGCTTCCGCAGCGCCCGCCAGCGCGAGGACGGAACAGGCCATCAGATAAGGTCCAAGTCGCTGCATCGGCCCCCGAGTACCGGCGGAATCGGAGCCCCACGCCCGAATCGCCTGGAACATCAGTAGAACATACAAAACCCCGTTTTTGCAAATCCTACTGCATCCGAAATGCTGTGCGACTTGGTCCGCTATGGACGAGCGCACAAAAAGCTCCCCCCCGTTGCCGCCCGGGTTCACGGCCTTGCCCGGCCGGCGCGTCGATGAATTAAGTCTTTTCATTCCGCACGCCCGGTTTCGTTCATCAGGGGCGCCTGTTGCGGCGGCGCAACGTTTCGCATGAGTGATTGGGATTCCTCGTTTAATTCGAAATTAACCTTTTGCGTTCACTTGTCCCATGGTTAATGAACTTCGTCAGGGGCGATCGGGGCGCGAAGGCTTCGAAGCGTCGCTGAGTGAGAGGGGCCAGCCACCATGCGCGTTCTGCTGATCGAAGACGAGCCGACCACCGCCAAGAGCATCGAGCTGATGCTGACCGGCGAGGGCTTCAACGTCTACACCACCGACCTCGGCGAGGAGGGCTTGGACCTCGGCAAGCTCTACGATTACGACATCATCCTGCTCGACCTTAACCTGCCCGACATGCACGGCTACGACGTGCTCAAGAAATTGCGGCTGGCCAAGGTCGGGACGCCGGTGCTCATCCTCTCGGGCATCAGCGAGATGGACTCCAAGGTCCGCGCCCTCGGCTTCGGCGCCGACGATTATGTCACCAAACCCTTCCACCGCGACGAGCTGGTCGCCCGCATCCACGCCGTGGTGCGCCGCTCCAAGGGCCACAGCCAGAGCGTGATCCGCACCGGCAAGCTCGCCGTCAACCTCGACGCCAAGACGGTCGAGGTCGACAGCGCCCGGGTCCACCTCACCGGCAAGGAATATGCGATGCTGGAGCTGCTTTCGCTCCGCAAGGGCACGACCCTGACCAAAGAGATGTTCCTCAACCACCTCTACGGCGGCATGGACGAGCCCGAGCTCAAGATCATCGACGTCTTCATCTGCAAGCTGCGCAAGAAGCTCAGCCTCGCCTGCGGCGGCGACAATTATATCGAGACCGTCTGGGGGCGCGGCTACGTCCTTCGCGATCCCGAAGAGATCGAGACCGCCCAGGTCGCCTGACAAGTTCGAGAGTGGGGCAATGAAGGCGGCGCCCGCAGCGATGCGGGCGCCGTTTTCGTATCGGCCTACCGCTTGCCGCCGAGCCATTTCTCCCAGTCGATCCAGGCGAAGGCGACCAGCGCCAGGATCATCGCGGCCTGCAGGGCGATTCCGGCCGGACTGGTCAGGCTGTGCCTGAAGGTGTCGCCGAGGCTCGTCTCGCGAAGGCCGGCGGCGGTGAAGACGTAGACCGAATAAGAGACGGTGCGGCCGGCGAAGAAGGCCGCGGTGAAGGGCAGGAGCCGCACGCGGGCGAGGCCGGCGGCTTCGAACAATTGCGCCGACGGCAGCGGCGACAGGATGAACAGTCCGAGCGCCAGGATCGTGTTGCGCCGGTTCTTCTCGACCGCCTTGCGGGCGGCGGCCAGGTTGCGCCGGATCCTGGCCGGCAGGCGATCACCCAGCAGCCTGAAGCAATAGGCCAGCGCAAGCCGGCCGATCGCCGCGCCCAACGCCGCGATCAGAATCGCGGGCACCGGCTCGAGATCGCTCTGCAACGTGAACAGGACCAGGATCGTCCACGTGGGCGGGCCGAGGGCCGGAAGCAGGTTGACGCCAAGCACGACGGCGAAAAGGAGGAGATAGGCGCTCATCGGCTACCCTTTCTCTATCCCCCGTCGTGCGCGGCTTGCCAAGCCCAGGGCGTGGCGGCACCGTGCCCGCATGGCGAAGGGGACTCACGACAGCGCGGCCGATCCGCGCAACGAAACGATCCTGATCAACGTCAACGGCGCGCTCAAACCGCGCGGGGAGGCGATGGTTTCGGTGTTCGATTCCGGCTTCATCCTCGGCGACGGCGTCTGGGAGGGGCTTCGAGTCCATAACGGCCGCATCGCCTTCCTCGACCGCCACCTCGACCGCCTGTGGGAAGGCGCGAAGGCGATCGCGATGGACCCGGGGATCAGCCGCGAGGCCCTCGTCCGCCGTCTCTACGAAACGCTCGACGCCAACCATATGGACGAAGGGGTCCATGTCCGCCTGATGGTCACGCGCGGCATCCGCTCGACCCCCTATCAGGACCCGCGGGTCGTCGTCTCGCCGGCGACGATCGTCATCATTCCGGAATATAAGGAGCCGCTGCCGGCCATTGTCGAGCAGGGCATCACCTTGTTCACCGTCCACGTCCGGCGCGGCGATCCGGCCGTCCAGGACCCCAAGCTCAACTCCCATTCCAAGCTCAACTGCATCACCGCCTGCATCCAGGCCGCTTTGGCCGGCGCCGACGAGGGGCTGATGCTCGATCCGCACGGCTTCGTCGCCACCTGCAACTCGACCCATTTCTTCATTGTCCGCAAGGGTGAGGTCTGGACCTCGACCGGCGATTATTGCCTCGGCGGAATCACTCGCGGCAACGTCATCCAGCTCTGCCGCGAGGCCGGCATCCCGGTATTCGAGAAGAATTTCTCGCTGACCGACGTCTATGGCGCGCAGGAGGCATTCGTCACC
>DASTFN010000060.1:0-42592 GCA_035719905.1 Allosphingosinicella sp. | reverse complement strand
CGCCGGCGCCAACCGGGCCGGCTCTCCGGCGCGGTGCGAGCCATTTTTTGAACGCCATGACGCGACGACGCAACGACGCGGAGCGTCCTTCCGCCGCTGTGCTTCGCGGCGGCCGCAGGCGCGGTCGGGAGCCGCGGCTTTGGGCCGCTTCGCGGATTCGTCGCGTCGTTGCGTCGTTGCGTTCCAAATTGAGCTCGCACGGTTTCGGGGGTCGCTACGAATTCCGGTCAAGCCCGGAATGACGGATTTGGCGCCGCGCGCGCAATTTTTGTGCCCCAAGTGTTGTTTTTGCCACGCTTTGTTCCGACTTCGGACCCATTATCTTGTTATCCCATCCGTCCGGAATTTGGCGGATAAGAGGATTAAGTCATTATTAACACTGTTTGACTCGTGAGCCGCAGCGCCTAAGCTTTCGTTACGGGGAGCGCGGCTATACCCGATTCGGATGTATAGCCACGTCACCCCGAGAGGGGGCAGATTTGGCGATTTCGACGGTCGGCGCGGGCGGCTCCACCGCTATTCAGCCAAAAGCGAGGGCGTTTTGCGGCGTCGATGCGGCCGGCGGCGGCCGGTCGGCAGGCCGCGATTCGAAGGGGTCAGCGGGTAAAGCCGAACTCCCGCATAAGCTCCTCGCGCGTATAGGTTTTCGCGGGGGCCGCCGAAGCGCCCTCGGGGCGCATGCTGGTCACATATTCGTAGACGCCCGGCCGGACCTGCCGGTACCAGGGCTGGTCGACGGGTCCGGCATAGTCGCGCAGATGCTCGAGATATTCGTCGAGCGTGGCGAAGGACCGGCCGAAGGAAGACGGCAGGCCGCGGACCCCGCCGGTGCCGTTCGTGCCCTGTTCCATCCTCGATCCTTCCTTTTTGCCTTGCGCCCCGTCGGCGGCGCCGGCGGGCCGGTCCGAGCAGGCCGCGGCGAGCCCGGCCAGGACCATGATCGCTTTGATTTCGCTGTGCATGCGCACCTCGCTCATCGCCGGCGAGCGCTCGGCCACGCTTCATCCATGTTCCATTTTTCGGGGTTTTGAAACCGCCGAATTGGCGGTGAGAGGGGATTGCTATGTCCAAGGCGTTCAAGGGGATTTTCGCGGAGCTCACCACCGCCGACAGCACCGACTCGGTCATCAGCCAGCAATTCTACCTGACCCAGAGCATCAGCCGGTCGGCCTCGCTCGTCAGTCCCCTCATGGCCAGCGAAGGCACCGCGACGGCTCAGTCCGTGGTCGTCGGCCCCGTCCTGGCGTCGCAGGAGTCCGAGGCCTCCGATGATGGCCTCATCTTCGATCTCGGCGAAAAGCTGGAGCCGTTCGGCCTGCCCGACATCGCCGAAGAGAAGCTTCTCCTGATGATGGCGCAGGACAGCGTCAACGGCCGCCTCGGCCTGCTCCATGAGTCCGACTCGAACTTCGTCACCGATCTGCCGATCGACGACGAACCGGCGAGCCTTCCGATCGCGATCGGCGGCACCGTGAGCGGAGTCATCGATTTCGCCGGCGACACCGACGACCTCACCGTCGACCTGGTCGCCGGCACCCGTTACATGATCTCGGTCCGCGGCACCGGCGCCAGCGCGCTCGGCGATTCCTTCGTCGAGATCTTCAACCCGTCGATGGTCAGCGTCGGGACGGACGACGACGGCGGCAATGCCACCAACTCGCTGATCACCATCACCGCCGGAGTCACCGGCACCTACACGATCCGAGCTTCCGCCTTCGCCGCGGGCACCGGCCAATATACGGTCGACGTCCGCCAGATGGGCGCCGACAGCGTCTCGTCGAATACGAACGCGTCCACGCCCTTCATCAGCCTGGGGACCACCTTCGGCTTCCGCGAGACCTCGACCGGATCGGCCACCGCCAGCAATGCGCAGGATGTCGACAGCTACAGGGTCCATCTCGAGGCCGGGAAATATTATACATTCTCGGTCGCCGGCGGCGCCGACAATCTGACCAATCCCAACAACGTCGGGATCGGCGAGATCGACACCAACCTCCTCCTGATCAACCCGGCGGGCACGGCGATCGTCGCCTCGAACGACGATGTCAGGTTCCCCTCCGACCTCAGCTCGTCGATCGGGTTCTTCGTCCAGACGACGGGCGATTATTTCCTGCAGGTCCGCGGCTACGGCGAAGGCAATGGCACAGGCGGCGTCCCCCAGCTCGTCGGCCGTAACACCGGCGGCTATGTGATCGACTTCAAGGAGGTCGATACCACCACGCTCGGCAGCCCGCTCGACGCGATCAACTGGAACACCGCGGCGAACATCCCGACGACCCTGGTCGACGGAGTCCCGACCGCCACCATCTACTTCGCCGCCGCCGGCGAGAATTTCGGCGAGAACGCCCGGGCGGGCGATCCTAGCCAGCCGGCCAGCGGCTCCAACGGCACGCTCCTGTCCTACGGCTGGGACCCGTATGAAAAAGCCCAGTTCATGCTGGCGATGCAGGAATATACCAAGATCCTCGGAATCAATTACGTCGAGACCGCGAACCCCGTCGGGGCCACCTTCCGGGTCATCACCAACTCGTCGCTCGCCTATGGCGCCTATGCCTATCCGCAGGCTCCGAACTACGGCACCCAGGCCGGGATCATGGTCTTCAACGTGGACAACCGCGGTTGGAACCTCGACGATGCCAATCCGGCGGTCACCATCGACGGGCTCGGCAAAGGCGGTTTCGCCTGGGGCACCATCCTCCACGAAGCCGGCCATGCGCATGGCCTCTCGCACCCGCACGACACCGGCGGCAGCTCCGTCATCATGGCGGGGGTCACCGCGGCCCAGGGCTCGCTCGGCGTCTTCAACCTGAACCAGGGTGTCTACACCCAGATGTCGTACAATGCCGGCTGGGTCACCCACCCCGACGGCGCCCTCTCCGGCTTCGATCCGGCCGGCTTCCGCTCCGACGCCGGCTGGGAAGCGACTCTCGCCGCGTTCGACATCGCCCAGCTCCAGAACCGCTATGGCGTCCACCCGGCCGCCGCGACCGGCGACACCGTCTACACGATGCTCGACGTCAACGCCGAGGGCACCTACTGGGAGACCATCTACGATACCGGCGGCATCGACACGATCGCCTATAACGGCGCGCGCGGCGCGCAGATCGACCTCACCGCCGCGACCCTCGATTATTCGATCACCGGCGGCGGCGTCGTGTCCTTCGTCCACAACCTCCCCGGCCAAACCACCGCCCAGGCGATCAAGGGCGGCTTCACCATCGCCAACGGGGTCGTCATCGAGAACGCCACCGGCGGCAGCGGCAACGACGTCCTGATCGGCAACGAGGCCGGCAACGTGCTGACCGGCAATGGCGGCAACGACGCCTTCATGGGCCGCGGCGGCAACGATACGTTCGTCGGCGGGATCGGCACGGACACGGCGCATTACGACGGCGTGCGTTCGCATTACACCGTCGCCCCGATCGTCACCAACGGCGTGATCACCGGCTACACCGTCACCGACGTCTTCCCGGCCAATGCGGCGCCAGTCAACGACGAGGGCACCGACTCACTGAACGGAGTCGAGACGATCCAGTTCACCGACGGGCCGATGAGCCTGACCGGCCCGGTCCTGCTCTACGACGGCGGCGGCGCCCTGGTCGGCACCTACGCGACCATCCAGGCGGCGATCGACGCAGCCTCGAGCGGCTATACCGTCTGGGCTTCGGCCGGCACCTATAACGAGAATCTGACGGTCAATAAGGACATCACCGTCCAAGGCTCCAACGCGGGGATTCCGGGCACCGGAGCGCGCGTCGGCGAGGCGATCGTCAATGGCCTGGTCTCGATCGTCGCCGACGGGGTCACGCTCGACGGGCTGACCATCACCGGCGCGCCGCTCTTCGGCCAGGACATAACTGCGATCTTCGTCAACAACGACAATGCCACTCTCACCAATCTCATCCTCGACGGTCCGGACGGCGGCTACGGCATCCAGACGACCTACAACGGCGGCGTCACCGGCCTGATCCTGAGCAACAGCCTCGTCACCGACTGGGGTGCCGGCACCTATTTCAACCCGACCACGGGCTTCACCGCCACCGACAACAGCTTCACCGGCAACGGCAACGACATCCTCGGCGACGGCTGGGTCGCCGGCAGCTTCATCGACGGCAACAGCTTCAACAACAGCGTGGGCTCGCACATCGGCTACGGCACCTATCTCAGCGTCGAGGATATGCGGACCATCGTCGGCACGAACAACACGTTCACCGGGACCGGCAGCCGCGCCGTCGGAATCTTCGCCTACGGCGACGGCACTCCCGGCGGCCAGGTCGTCACCGGCACCGAATTTGCAGACGGATTCTTCGGCAATGAGTTCGTTGCCGGATCGGGCAACGACTCCACCTTCCACGGCCTTGGCGGCAACGACTCCATGTTCGGCGGCGCCGGCAACGACACGTTCCAAGGCGGAAGCGGAATCGACACCGCCGCCTATGACGGCACCGCCACCATCGCCGAGACCGCGACCGGCTGGACGGTGACGACCGCGAGCGAAGGCACCGACACGCTCGAGAATGTCGAGATCGTCGACGATTCAGCGCCCGGCCGGATCCTGCTCGTCCAGAATGGCGGCTACGCCACCATCCAGGAGGCGATCAACGCCGCCGCCGACGGCGACACGATCATCGTCGCCGCGGGCACCTATGTCGAGAATCTGGACGTCAACAAGGACGTCACCATCCTCGGCGCCAATCGCGGCGTCGACGGCAATGCCGTGCGCGGCGCCGAATCGATCGTCGACGGCCAGATCGTAATCAACGCCGCGGGCGCGTCCATCGACGGCTTCAAGCTGGTCGGCGCGGCTCCCGGCTCGCTCGGCGACACCGCGGTCGAGGTCAAGGCCGACAATTTCTCGCTGTCCAATTCGGTCCTCGACGGCAGCGGCTATGTCGCCATCATCACCAGCAGCGTCGGCACGGTCGATATCGGCCACAACCGGATCGAAGGCTATTCGATCGGCGTCTATGTGGGCGGCGGCAACACGGCCGGCTCGATCCACGACAACCGCTTCCAGGGAGACGGAGGCCCGGAGACGGGCCTCGGCAACGGCGTCAATTCCGAGAGCTCGCATCTGGCCATCGCCAGCAACGTCTTCGACGGCATCTATGCCGGATCTCTCAACATCTATCCGTTCGGGCCCGACACGGTCGATCTGCAGACCTACATCACCGGCAACATTATCACCAACAGCGGCGTCGCCCGCCCGGTCCAGATCCTGCCGACCAACCTCACCCATAACATCCTCGGCACCGACTTCAACGAGGCGTTCGACGGCGAGACCGCGGCGGGCAGCTACGGAGTCACCGGAGCGTTCAGCTTCGACGGTCGCGGCGGCGACGACAAGGCCTGGGGCGGCGAGGAAGGGGACACGTTCAGCGGCGGTACCGGCATCGACGAGCTCTTCGGCAATGGCGGCAACGACAATCTGAGCGGCGGCGACCAGAACGACACGCTCCACGGCGGCGCCGGCAACGACGTCCTCGAGGGCGGCGCCGGAATCGACACGCTCAACGGCGGCGACGACGACGATACGCTCGACGGCGGCAGCGGCAACGACACGCTCAATGGCGAGGAAGGCAATGATTCGCTGCACGGCGGCGCCGGCAACGACGTTCTCAACGGTGGCAACGGCACCGATACGGCCGTCTACGACAATCATCGCGGCGATTATTCGATCGGTATGATCACCGGCGCCGGCGGCCGCATCGTCGGCTTCTCGTCGGTGTCGGACAACGAGCCGACCAACGGCAACGAAGGCGCCGACAGCCTGACCAGCGTCGAGCGGGTCCAGTTCAGCAACCGCACGCTCGATGCGACCCAGCCGGTGCAGCTGTTCGACCAGATCAACCAGTTGGTCGGCACCTTCAACACCATCCAGGCCGCGATCGACAGCGCCCAGGACAATTATACGATCCGGGTCGCCGCGGGCATCTTCGACGAGGATCTGGTGATCGACAAAGGCGTCCGGATCCTCGGCGCCCGGACGACCGCCGTCACCGGCCGCGACGCCGCCGGCGGAGTCGGCGAAACGACCATCATCGGCCACGCCAAGGTCACGGCCGAGGACAATGTCATCCTGACCGGCCTACGCTTCCTCAACGATTCGACGACGACCGGCGGCGGCGGATCCAACCCGACGCTGCAATTCCTGACCGGCGGCGGCTCCGGCCATCTCGTCTCGAACTCGATCTTCTGGTCGACCGTCGCCGGCGGCGCCAACGGAGTCGACGATCGCGCCATCTCCGCGCCTACCATCCCGGACGGCCAGCTGACCCTGACCGGCAACCTCATATCGGGCTCGTCACAGGGACTGTTCGGCACCGCTTCCTGGGGCCGCGGAATCTGGATCGACGGCGGCGGAATCGCCTTTTCCGCTTCGGGCAACATCGTCGAATGGACCCGCAGCGGCCTGGTGCTCGACGGAGCCGGCGGCTCGCTCTACTTCATCGACAGCAATATCCTGCGCAATCTCGGCACCGCTTTCTCGATCGCGACGACCGAGGACGGCCTGGTCCTGAACGCCAACCAATTCACCAACGTCGGCGACGACTATAATTTCCGCAACCTGTCGGAAGACATCATTTTCGACGCCGGCCTGACCGGCGACACGCTCACCCCTGTCGGCACCTCGAACGACGTCGTCGTCATCCTCGGCGGCTCCGGCAACGACACCCTGACCGGCACCTCCAACGCCGATTATATCGACGCCAACAACCGGCCCGGCAATTTGACGGTGGCCGACACCGACACTCTCAACGGCGGCGGCGGCAATGACATGCTGTTCGGCCGGTACGGCAACGACATCCTGAACGGCGGCACCGGCGAGGACATGCTCGACGGCGGCGACGGCAACGACAGCCTGAGCGGCGGTGCCGACAACGACATGCTGGTCGGCGGCGCCGGCAACGACATCGTCAACGGCGGCGCCGGCGACGATTCCCTGGACGGCGGCAGCGGCATCGACACGGCCGTGGTCGGCTCAGGCGCGATCTTCACGCCCACCGGCACCGGCTGGACCGTGACCTCCTCCGACGGAACCGACACCCTGACGGACATCGAGATCGTCGACAGCGGCCCCGGGCCCAACACACTTCTGGTCGGCTCGGGCGGCTTCGCGACGATCCAGGCGGCGGTCGACGCCGCCCACGACGGCGACACCATCCTGGTCGCCGCCGGGACCTATGTCGAGCAGGTCACCGTCAACAATCTCGACAACCTCACCATCGTCGCCGTCGACGGCGCGCAGGTGACGATCAAGGCTCCGGCCGACCTCGTCGAAACGGCGCGCTCATCCAGCGACCGCGAGATCCACGCGGTGCTGACAGCGAAGGACAGCCTCAACCTCACCCTCCAGAACATCGACATAGACGGCGACGGCCGCGGTAATACGGTCGACGAGGGCGGCGGCGCCGGCCAGGCCAATTTCTACGGAGTCTTCTACCGCAATTCGTCGGGCAGCCTGCTCGACGTCGACATCACCGGCGTTCGCGATCCCTATCCGGGCGGAACCGTCGCCGGCGGCCAGCCGCTGGTCAGCGGCGTGCAGCGCGGCGTCGGCCTGGTTGTCGACAATGACAGCCTTCTCGCCTTCTCGATGATCGGCGGCTCGATCAGCGACTTCCAGAAGAACGCGACCGTGTTCAACCGCGCCGACCTCAACATCGCCGGGGTCACCATCACCGGCGGAGGGGCGCAGACCGTCATCGCCCAGAACGGCATCCAGGTCTCGAACTCGACCGGCTCCATTTCGGCCAACACCATCTCCGGCATCGGCTATGCCGGTCCGGCCAACGCCTATTCCGGGGGGATCCTCTCTTCGGGCAACACCAACCTCGTCATCGCCGGCAATTCCATCACCGGTGCGAACATCGACAGCGTCGCGGCCAAGGTGGTCGGAATCTGGGTCTACCAGACCGGCGCGCCGAACAGCGGCGGCGCAATCGTCGGCAACAGCATCTCCCATGTCGACGAGGGCATCGACGTCACCGGCGACATCACACCCGACGGCATCCAGATCGAGAATAACAGCGTCAACAATGTCGACGGCACCAACAACGCCCCGGTGGGCGTCTATTTCGCCCCGAACCCGGCCCTGCTGACGGCGCACGACGTCGACGGTTCCGACAGCCACGATTCGCTGGCCGGCGGCGCGGGCGACGACATCCTGTCCGCCCTCGACGGCGACGACACACTGAAGGGCAATGGCGGCGACGACTCGCTCGACGGCGGCGACGGCGGCGACGACGTCGCGGTCTACAGCGGTCCAAGGGCCGGCTATGCCGTGACCGGGGTCACCGACGGCGGCGGCCGGATCACCAGCTTCAGCTCGGTCGACGATATCGATGCCGGCAATGGCGACGAAGGCACCGACGCTCTGACCGGCATCGAGCGGCTCCAGTTCGGCGACTCCACGCTCGACCTGACCGACCCGGTCCAGCTGTTCGACGGCGGCGGTCAACTGGTCGGCACGTTCGGGACCATCCAGGCCGCGGTCAATGCGGCCGCATCCGGCTACACGATCAGCGTCGCGGCCGGCACCTATGCCGAGATCGTGACCGTCGACGAGGACGTCACCATCCTCGGCCCGAATGCAGGCATTGCGGGCAACGGCGCGCGCGTCGGCGAAGCGGTGGTCGACGGCTTCTACATGCATTCGGCCGGCGCGACGCTCAACGGCCTCACGATCCTCGGCGGCGGCACGATCGCCGGCAATTCCGCCGGAATCTATGTCGACGTGGACGGAGTCACCCTCACCAACCTGATCATCGAGGGCGACGGCACTGCCACTCCGGGCATCCTGACGCCCTATAATGGCGGGGTCACCGGCCTGGTGCTGAGCCGAAGCCTCGTCACCGGCTGGACCCAGGGCGCCTATTTCAACCCGACCACCGGCTTCACCGCCTCGGACAACAGCTTCGACGGAAACGGCAACGCCTTCGTCGGCGACGACTGGGACGATGCCACGCTGATTTCCGGAAACAGCTTCACGAACAGCGTCGGCTCGCACATCGGCTACGGCGTGCTCGACACGGTCGACGATGTCGGCGCCTATTTCGGCGCCGGCAACACGTTCGGCGGCAGCAACCGTCCGACCTCGATCTTCGCTTATGGCGACGGCACCCCGGCCGCGCAGACCGTGTACGGCACCGAGCTCAGCAACCTGATGCGCGGCGAGACCGCCGGGGAGACCTACGTCTTCCACGGCCGCGGCGGCGACGACCGTCTCGTCGGCAATGACGGGAATGACACGCTCGACGGCGGCACCGGCAACGACACGATGGTTGGAGGGGCGGGGATCGACACCGTCATTCTCGCGGATTCGACTTTCACCCTCACGGCCGTCGCCGACGGCGATCCGTCCACACCCGGCAATCAGCCCGGCTGGACCGTCACCACGGCCAGCGAAGGCACGGACAGCCTGTCGGGCGTCGAAATCGTCGACAGTGCCGCGCCGGGCAAGATCCTGCTCGTCGGCAACGGCGGCTTCACCACCATCCAGGCGGCGGTCGACGCTGCCAGCGACGGCGACACCATCTTCGTTGCGGCCGGCACCTATGCGGAGCTGGTGACGGTCAACAAGGACGTCACCATCTCCGGTCCGAATTCGGGCATTCCCGCGGGCGACCCGCGCAATGCCGAAGCGGTGGTCGATGGCGGCTTCTACATCAATGCGGCCGGCGCGACCCTCAACGGCCTGACCGTGCTGGGCGGCGGCAATCTCGGCGGCAACCCGGCCGGAATCTATGTCGAAGCCGACGACGTCACCTTGACCAACCTCATCGTCCAGGGCGACGGCAGCGCCGGCACCGGCATCCTGACGCCCTACAATGGCGGAGTCTCGGGCCTGGTGCTCAGCAACAGCCGGATCGACGACTGGACCAACGGCACCTATTTCAACCCGACCACCCAGTTCATCGCCAGCGGCAACAGCTTCGACGGCAACGGCGTCGCTCTGACCGGCGACGATTGGGAAGACGGAACCCTCATCTCCAACAACAGCTTCACCAACAGCAGCTTCGGCCATGTCGGCTACGGCGTGCTCGACGCGGTCGAAGACGTCGGGGCGTTCTTCGGCGCGGGCAATTCGTTCGACCCGTCCGGCGGCCGAATCGGCATCTTCGCCTACGGCACCGATCAGGAGATCACCGGCACCGGCTTCGGCGACTATTTCGCCGACACCGTCGCCGGCAGCGGCGGCGTGTTCCACGGCGAGGGCGGCGACGATTATATCGACGCCGGCTCCGGCGACGACTCGCTCGAAGGCGGCCTGGGCGACGACATCCTCGTCGGCGGCAGCGGCACCGATACGGCGGTCTTCGCCGACCCGGTGACGCTCGCCGACCTGACCGCGGTCGCCGACGCGGATCCGGAAACGGCGGGCGACCAGCCGGGCTGGATCGTCACCACCGCGACCGAAGGCACCGACCGCCTCGTCGGAGTCGAGATCATCGACGGCGGCGACGCCAACATCCTGTTCGTCGGCAATGGCGGCTTCACCACCATCCAGGCGGCGATCGACGCGTCCAGCGACGGCGACACCATCCTGGTCGCGCCCGGCACCTATGACGAGGATCTCGACGTCCACGTCGGGGTCACCATCCTCGGCGCCAAGGCCGGAGTGGCGGTAGGCGGCCGCGACGCCGCCGCCGGCGCCGGCGAGACGACGATCCTCGGCCACGCCATCGTCACGGCGGGCGCCAACGTCACCCTCGACGGTCTGCGCTTCCTCAACGACACGGGCACGACCGCTCCGACCCTTTCGTTCCTGACGGGCGGCGGCGCGCCCGGCCACACGGTCACCGATTCCATCTTCTGGTCGACCATCGCCGGCGGCGCGAATGGCGTGGACGACCGCGCCATCTCGGTTTCGCCGATCGCGGCCGGGCTGATCACGATCACCGACAATTTGATCTCCGGCACGTCGCAGGGCCAGTTCGGCACGGCCTCCTGGGGCCGGGGCATCTGGTTCGACGGCGGCGGTGTGGCTCTGGTCGTCACCGGCAACACGTTCGAATGGGTCCGCAGCGGACTCAACCTCGACATGTCCGGAAGCTCGACCGCGAACGTCTCGAACAACAGCTTCCGCGGCCTCGGCACCGGCATCGCCGTCGGCGTGGACGCGGACGGGCTGACGGTCAGCGGCAACAATATCGAACGCGTCAACGAGGAGTTCAATTTCCGCAACCTCACCACCGGCATCACCTTCAACGCCGGTGCGGCGATCGGGGTGCTGACCCTGGTCGGCGACTTCAACGATCCGATCGTCGTCCTCGGCGGCTCTGGCGACGACAATGTCACCGGCACCGCCGGAGTCGACGTCCTCGACGGCAACAACAGCCCGTCCAACCCCGGCGCGGCCGATGCCGACGTACTGAACGGCCTCGGCGGCAACGACTTCCTGTTCGGCCGCGGCGGCAACGACATGCTCGACGGCGGCACCGGCGACGATGCCATGACCGGCGGCACCGGCGACGACGTCTATGTCGTCGACACCGTCGGGGATTCCGTCACCGAGGTCTCCGGAGAAGGCACGGACGAGGTCCGGACCGCGCTCGCCGCCTACACGCTGACGGCGGCGCTCGAGAACCTCACCGGCCTCGGCAACGTCGATCAGATCCTCAACGGCAATTCGTCGGACAATGTCATCGACGGCGGCCTCGGCGCCGACGCCATGACCGGCGGCGCCGGCAACGACACCTATGTCGTCGACAATGCCGGCGATACCGTCACCGAGCTTGCCGGCGAGGGCACGGACGAGATCCGCACCAGCCTCGCCACCTTCTCGCTGGCCGCCCTGGTCAACCTCGAGAATCTGACCGGCACCAATGCCGCCGGCCAGACCTTGACCGGCAACGGCTCGGCCAACGTCATCACCGGCGCGGCCGGCAACGACGTGATCGACGGCGGCACCGGCGCCGACGCGATGCGGGGCAATGGCGGCGACGACCTCTATTTCGTCGACAATGCCGGCGATTCCGTCGTCGAGAATGCCGGCGAAGGGACCGACGAGGTCCGCACCGGGCTCGTCACCTTCGTCCTCGCCGCGAACGTCGAGAATTTGACCGCGACGTCGGACGTCAATCACGACTTCCGCGGCAGTTCGGGCAACAACGTCATCACCGGCGGCAACGGCAGCGATACGCTTCGGCTGTACGACGGCGGCGACGATGTCGTCCTGGCCGGCGCCGGCAGCGACAACATCTTCTTCATCGGATCGCTGACGTCCGCCGATATCGTCAACGGCGGCAGCGGTACCGACACCCTCATCCTGCAGGGCAATTACGCCGGCGGGCTGACTCTCAGCGCCAATGTCACGCAGATCGAGAACGTCTCGATCCTCGCCGGCTCGAACCCCAATTTCGGCGAGCCCGGGACGAACCGCTACGATTATGTGCTGACCATCAACGACGCCAATTTCGCCGCCGGCGTCCAGGCGCGGATCAACGGCGCGGCCCTGCTCGAAGGCGAGGACTTCACCTTCAACGGCAGCGCCGAGACCGACGCCCTGTTCGTCGTCTACGGCGGCAAGGGCGTGGATACGCTCACCGGCGGCTTCGGCAACGACATCTTCATCTACCCCGAGGAGCGCTTCGCCCCCGGCGATACGGTGAATGGCGGGCCGGGCGGCTATGACGGCATCTTCTTCCGGGGCAATTACACGATCGACTTCAACGCGCCGGGCTATTTCGGGCTGATGACCGGAATCGAGAACATGACGCTGACCTCGATCACCGACGAGCGCTACGCGAGGGGCGGCGACCCGGCCGGGTTCGATTACAATATCACCTTGGCGAACAACATGCTGCTGGCCGGTGTCGAGCTCACCGTATCGGGCGCGCTTCTCCAATCCTATGAGACGATGATCGTCGACGGAAGCCAGGAGACGGACGGCAATTTCCGGTTCTTCGCGGGCAAGTCGGACGACACTCTGAAGGGCGGGGCGAACAACGACCTGCTGCTCGGCAATCTGGGCGCCGACACGCTCTCGGGCGGCGGCGGGGCGGACACCTTCCGCTACGACTCGCCGGCGGATTCGACCGCGGCGTCGAGGGATCACATCCTCGATTTCACCCCGGGGACCGACAAGATCGAGCTCGTCCGGGTCGACGCCAATTCGAACGTCGCGGGCGACCAGGGCTTCACCTGGATCGGCTCGAACGCGTTCAGCGGCGTGGCCGGAGAGCTTCGCGCCTTCCAGTCGGGCGGCGACTGGATCGTCCAGGGCGACGTCAACGGCGACAGCATCGCCGATCTGGTCATCGCCTTGACCCTGCAGGGGCCGACTCCGCTCAGCGCGGGCGACTTCTTCCTCTAGGCCGCCTGGGCCCGGCGTGCATCAGCGCGCCGGGAACCAGCTCTTGGCGTTTGCGCCTTCCTCGGCTTCGGCCTGCCCGGTCAGCCGGGCGACAACCTGGGCGAAGCTCCCCTCGACCGCGACCCGATGCTCGCCGAAATAAATGTCGGTGAATGGCCCGGACGCGGTGCGGACGTGAGTCACCCTGTCGGGGTTGATCGCGACATTCCCCGGTTCCCCGCCCTTCTTCATCACGATCAGCTTCACGATCGGCCCCACGCTGCGTCTGTCCCGAGGCCTGCATAGCGGCATTGGGTTAACTACGGGTTTGTACGAGGTTGAACCCGCGCCCCGCCCCGGCGAACATTTCGGCGAGGGATTTCCGGGCGCTAGGCGCATCCGGATGGGCAATGAGGGGCCAGCGTCGATGACGATGTACGTCTACAGCACCGCCGGGGAGGCGCGCGGCTTCCTGTTCGAAACCACCGTCTTCGCGCTCGACGGCACTCCGCTCGGGCGGGTGCTCGGCTGCCGGGTCCACAGGTTCGACGGCAGTTATGCCGGCGAATGGTACCACCAGATGGTCGTGGACCGGCCATCGGCGCGCCCGCGGTCCATCCCCGCCGTCGCGGTGCCGGTGCCGCGCGCGCCCGCGCCCGCGTCCTGGGGCAGGCGTTCCGTGGCGGAATATGGCTCCTATGTGGACGCCTTCGACCGGCTTCTGGAGCCCGCCGATCCCTATCAAATGGCCGCGGAGTGATTAAGCGGAGGGGGTGACGGGGAGGGCCTCGACCTGCCATGCTGGGCTCCATGAGCCCGGTGCGGATCCTCCATGCCCATTCCACCTTCGGCCACGGCGGCAAGGAGGCTCGGGCGGTCCAGCTGATGAACGCCTTCGGCCGGGCCGCCGAGCATGTCGTGATCTCGGCCGCTCCCGGAGAGCTGAGCGCGGGCAAGGCGCTCGATCCGGCGGTGAAGGCCGAGTTTCCCGGCGATGCGCCGCCGCTCACCGGCCTGCCGGGCCTGCCGCGACTGTTCCGGCTGTCGCGCTACATGCGCCGCTTCGATCTCGTCCTCACCTATAATTGGGGCGCGTTCGACGCCGTGATGGCACGGCATTTGTTCGGCGGCCCGCCGCTCGTCCATCATGAGGATGGCTTCAACCAGGACGAAGCGGCCGAGCTCAAGACCCGGCGCAACCTCTATCGCCGCCTCGGCCTCGCCTCCGCGTTCCGGCTGGTGGTTCCGTCGGCACGGCTCGAGGCGATCGCCCGCAAGGCCTGGGCCCAGCCGCCGGCCAGGGTGGCTCGGATCGCCAACGGCATCGACGTCCGCCGCTACGCTTTGCCGCCCGCGAAGGAGATACCGGGGCTCGACGATCGCCCGGGCGAGGTGGTGATCGGCACCGTCGCCGGTCTTCGCCCGGTCAAGAACCTGCCGCGCCTGGTCCGCGCCTTCGCCGCCATGACGTCACGCAATGCACGCCTCGTCATCGTCGGAGCAGGGCCCGAGAGCGAGCGGATCGCGGCCGAGGCGCGCTCGCTCGGGGTCGGCGACAGGCTGCTGATGCCGGGCTTCCTCGCCGATCCGGCGCTCTGGATCGGCCGGTTCGACGTCTTCGCCCTTTCGTCCGACAGCGAGCAATTCCCGATCTCCCTGGTCGAGGCGATGGCGGCCGGGCTGCCGGCGGTGGCGACGGCGGTCGGCGACGTCGCCCAGATGGTCGCCGACGACAACCGGCCGCTGATCGTCGCCGCCGAGGATGAAGCGGCCTTCGCCGCCGCGCTTGACTCTCTGGCCGAGCGCCCCGATCTGCGGCGGGCGATCGGCCGCGCCAACCGCGAGAAGGCGGAGGGCGAATATGACGAGGCGAGAATGATCGCGCGCTACGCCCAGCTGTACGAGGAAGCCATTAGCCGTCCCCGAGCGTTTACTGACCTATGACATGATTCTTGGCGCTTTTGGCCGAGATCAGGGGTATAGCCGCTCTCGTTTTTTGGAGAAACATGTGTTCAAGGGTTTGAAGCCGATCCTGTACGGCGGCCGCGAGGTATGGCCGCTGGTCGAGGGCGGCAAAGGCGTGTCGGCCACCAACCATGCCAGCTCGGGCGCGTGGGCCGCGGCCGGCGGGATCGGCACCGTCTCGGCGGTCAATGCCGACAGCTACGATCCCGAAGGCAAGATCATCCCTCAGATCTACCACGCTTTGACCCGGCGCGAGCGGCACGAGGAGCTGGTCCAGTACGCGATCGACGGCGCCGTCGCGCAGGTCCAGCGCGCCTACGACATTGCCGGCGGCAACGGTGCCATAAACATCAACGTGCTGTGGGAGATGGGTGGAGCCCAGCGGGTGCTGCACGGCGTGCTCGAGCGCACCAAGGGCCTGGTCGCGGGAGTCACCTGCGGCGCCGGAATGCCCTACAAGCTGTCCGAGATCGCCGCCTCCTACGGGGTCAATTATCTTCCGATCATCAGCTCCGGCCGAGCCTTCAGGGCGCTGTGGAAGCGGGCTTATTCCAAGGCCGCCGAATGGCTGGCCGCCGTCGTCTACGAGGACCCCTGGCTCGCCGGGGGGCATAACGGCCTCTCCAATGCCGAGGACCCCTTAAAGCCGCAGGACCCCTATCCGCGGGTCAAGGAGCTTCGCGAGACGATGCGCGAGGGCGGAATACCCGACAGCGTTCCGATCGTGATGGCGGGCGGGGTCTGGAACCTCAAGGAATGGGAGAATTGGATCGACAATCCGGAGCTCGGCCAGATCGTCTTCCAGTTCGGCACCCGGCCGCTCCTCACCAAGGAGAGCCCGATCCCGGAAGGCTGGAAGCAGCGGCTGATGACGCTCGAGGAAGGCGACATCCTCCTCCACCGCTTCTCGCCCACCGGCTTCTACAGCTCCGCGGTCCGCAATCCCTTCCTGCGCAGCCTCGAGGCTCGGTCGCACCGCCAGATCGCCTTCACCAAGGAGGAGCTGGGCGACCATTGCTTCCAGCTCGACGTCGGGGTCGGCACAAGGAAGAATTTCTGGGTGACCCGCGGCGACCTGCTTCACGCCCGCGAATGGTTCGCCCAGGGCTTCACCGAGACGCTGAAGACGCCCGACGAGACCCTGATCTTCGTCACGCCCGAGGAGAAGGTGCAGATCCGCCGCGACCAGGCCGACTGCATGGGCTGCCTCAGCCAATGCGCCTTCTCCTCCTGGGCGGACAATGAGAAGAACTCGACCGGGCGCCTCGCCGATCCGCGCAGCTTCTGCATCCAGAAGACCCTTCAGGACATCGCCCATGGCGGCCCGGTCGACCAGAACCTCATGTTCGCGGGCCATGCGGCCTTCCGCTTCAAGAAGGATCCCTTCTACTCGAACGGCTTCGTGCCGACGGTGAAGCAGCTGGTCGACAGGATCCTGACCGGGGATTGATTGGCCGCGTCGTCTCAGCGAAGGCTGGGACCCCAGCGGGTGAAGGGCGCTCCCGTCATCCCGGGCTTGACCCGGGATCCATGAACACAGCCGCCAGCGATCATTCTCAAGCTTCAGTGTTCATGGATTCCGGCGTTCGCCGGAATGACGAAGGATTGGTCTTCATCCCACAGGGCCCCAGACTTCGCTGGGGCGACGGGCTCACACCACCCGGTCCGGCAATTCGCGCCCTTCGGCGAAAGCGGTGATGTTGGCGAGGACCTTCTCGCCCATCGCGGTCCGGCTCTCCAGGGTCGCCGAGCCGAGATGGGGGAGGAGGACGACGTTGGGCAGGTCGAGCAGCCGCGGATCGACTTCGGGCTCGTCGGGATAGACATCCAGCCCCGCGCCGGCGATCCGGCCCGCCTGCAGGGCCTCGATCAGGGCGTCCTGGTCGACCAGGCCGCCGCGGGCGGCGTTGATCAGCCACGCCTCGCCGCGCATCAGCCCCAGCCTCCGCCGGTCGATCAGATGGTGGGTCGACGGTCCGTATGGGGCGTTCAGGCTGATCACGTCCATTTCCGCCAGCATCGGGTCGAGGTCGGGCCAATAACATGCCTCCTCGCCGGGCACCGGGCGGCGATTGTGGTAGTGGACCGCCATTCCGAACGCCCGCGCCCGCCGAGCCACCGCCCGCCCGATCCGTCCCAGGCCGATTATGCCGAGCGCCTTGCCGGTGAGGCTTCGGCCGAGCTGGTCGGTCGGTCCCCAGCCGCGCCAGAGCCCGGAGCGCAGGGTGCGCTCGCCTTCGCCCAGCCGCCGCGGGCCGATCAGGATCAGCGCCATGACGACGTCGGCGGTGTCCTCGGTGAGGACGCCGGGGGTGTTGGTGACCGCGATTCCGCGCGCCCGTGCGGCCTCGAGATCGATATTGTCGGTGCCGGCGCCGAAATTGGCGATCAGCCGAAGCCGCTCGCCGGCGCCGGCGATGAGCCCGGCGTCGATCCCGTCGCGGACGCTCGGAGCGAGCACGTCGCAGCGGCTCAAGGCCTCCTCGAGCCGGTCGCGGCCGAACACGGTGTCGGCCGGGTTGAGCTCGGCGTCGAAGCGCTCCGCGAGCTTCGCCTCGACCGATTCCGGAAGCCTTCGGGTGACGACCACTTTCATCGGTCCCGCTTGGGGATGGGGGAGGGGAGGCGTCAAGGCAGATGGGCGTTGAACCAAGGGCCCGCTCCTGATCAGGGTCCGTACTCGATACCGGCAATGGCCCGGGCGACCGCGAAGCGGCGGGGCGGAGAGGCGGCCATGGCGGCGTCGCTCGTCGGTCACGATGCATCCAGCATCGCTCCCTCGCTCGCTCCTGGCCCTGACCGCCTCTCCGCCCCGTCATGGCCGTTGCCGGTACCGAATACGAACCCTAAGGGGGCGGCGATGATCCCTCGCGTGCTGATCGACAGCGCCCTCGTTCCGGGCGGCGGCGAGCTCCGGCTGATCCGGCGCGGCGACGATTTCTGGATCATGCTCGGCGCCAACGCACTGATGAGCACCCGCCTGCGCGGCTCCGAGGAGGCGCTCGCCACCCTGGCCTGCGAGCGGCTCGCCGGGCGGCCGCGGCCGGCGCTCCTGATCGGCGGGCTCGGCATGGGCTTCACCTTGCGCGCGGCGCTCGGCGCGCTGGGCCGGGATGCGAGCGTCCAAGTGTCCGAGCTGGTGCCGGCGATCGTCATATGGGCGCGGGGACCGATGGCGCACGTCCATGGCGGGAGCCTCGACGATCCCCGGGTCAGGGTCATCGAGAGCGACGTCGGCGATCTCATCGCGGCGGCCCGCTCGAGCTACGATTCGATCCTGCTCGACGTCGACAATGGGCCGGACGCGCTCAGCCGCGACACCAACGACCGCCTCTACGATTTGGACGGGCTGCGCCGGGCGAAGGCGGCGCTGAAGCCGGGCGGCCTCCTCGCCATCTGGTCGGCGGCGGCGGACCCGGCCTTCAGCCGGCGCCTCGCCAAGGCCGGCTTCAAGGTGGAGGAGGTCGCGGTGCGCGCCCATGCCGGACGCAAGGGGGCGAAGCACATGATCTGGCTGGCGACGGCGCCCTGACCGTCATCCCGGGCTTGATCCGGGATCCATGAACGCCGCGGTTCGACGTCTCGAACGACCGCGTTCATGGATTCCGGCTTTCGCCGGAATGACGGAGCTACCAGATCCGAACCCGGTCCTCGGGCGCCAGATATTGCTTGTCCCCCGGCTTGACCCCGAACGCCTCGTACCAGGCGTCGATGTTCCGCAGCGGCGCGATGGCGCGGATCATTCCGGGGGAATGGGGGTCGCCGACCAGCTGCTGGCGGAGCGCCTCGTCGCGGAACAGGCTGCGCCACACCTGGCCCCAGCCGAGGAAGACCCTTTGGTCGCCGGTGAAGCCGTCGATGACCGGCGCCGGCTTGCCGCCCAGCGAAGTGCGATAGGCTTCGAGGCCGAGGGTGATTCCGCCGAGATCGCCGATATTCTCGCCCATCGAGGCCCGGCCGTTGATATGGACTCCGGGCAGGCTGGGGAATTCATACGCCTCGTACTGGGCGCCGAACTTGGCCGCCTGCGCCTCGAACTTGGCAGCGTCCTCGGGCGCCCACCAGTCGCGAAGCACTCCGGCATAATCGGACTTGCGGCCCTGGTCGTCGAAGCCGTGGACGATCTCGTGGCCGATCACGCCGCCGATTCCGCCGTAATTGACGGCCGGGTCGGCGTCGGGATCGAAGAAGGGCGGCTGAAGGATCGCGGCGGGGAAGACGATCTCGTTCTTCACGCTGTTGTAATAAGCGTTCACCGTCTGCGGGGTCATTCCCCACTCGGCCTCGTCGACCGGCTGGTCGATCCGGTTGCGGCGGAAATCCCATTCGAAGCGGGCGGCGCGCTCGGCATTGCCGACGAGGTCGCCGGGGATCACCTCGAGGCCCGAATAATCGCGCCATTTGGAGGGATAGCCGATCTTGACGTTGAAGCCCTCGAGCTTCTTCAGGGCCTCCGCCTTGGTCGCCGGTCCCATCCATTGCAGGCCCTGGATCCGGCTGCCCATGGCGGTGCGCAGATTGGCGACCAGGGCGTCCATCTTCGCCTTGGCGTCGGGCGGGAAATAGAGCCGGACATAGTCGCGGCCGATCGCCTCGCCGATCGCATTCTCGGCAAAGGTCACGCCGCGCTTCCACCGGTCGCGCTGCTGAGGCTGGCCGTTGAGGAACTTGGCGCGAAACTCGTAGGAGGCGGTGGAGAAGCGCTTCGACAGCAGGGGCGCAATCTCGTCCGTCGTGTGGAAGGCCTGCCAGGCTTTCAGGGTCTGCAGATCGGCCTCGGCGAAGATCCGGGCGACCCTGGGGAAGGCGGTGTTCTGGGCGACGATCGCGCGCTCGGCCCGGGACACTCCGGCGGAGTCGAGGAAGGTCGCCCAGGGGAAGCCCGGCGCCTGCGCCTCGAGCTCGGCCCGGGTCATGAGGTTGTAGGTCTTGTCGCGGTTGCGGCTTTCCGCGCGGGTCCAGTGCGCCTCGGCGATCTTCGTCTCCATCGCGACGACCTCGCGCGCGGCGTGCGCGGCGTCGGGCCAGCCGGCCATCTCGAGCATCTGCTGGACGTAGAGGAGGTAGCGGTCGCGCTGCGGCTTGAACTTGGGATCGACGTAGAAATCGCGGTCGCCGAGGCCGAGCCCCGATTGGCGCAGATAGAGGGCGTAGACGTCCGGCCGCTTGGCGTCGTCGCTGACTCCGGGGCCGAAGAAGCTCGAGCCGAATCCGCCCAGCGCCCGGCCCATCGAACGGGCGATGTCGTCCTTGCTCTTCGCCTGGTAGATAGGGACGAGTCGGGCGAGGAGCGGGACGGCGTCGGCGCGCTCGGCCGCGGCCTCGTCCAAATAGCCCCGATAGAGCGCCGCCACCTTGCCCTCGTCGCCGGGGGCTCCGAGCCGGTAGCTTTCGATCAGCTTCCTGAGCCGGGCTTCGGAAAGGTCGCGGAGGACCGCGAAGGCGCCGTAGGAGGAGCGGTCGGCGGGGATACGGGTGTTCTTCGCCCAGGTGCCGTTGACGAAAGTGTAGAAATCGTCGCCCGGCTCGACCGAGCGGTCCATCCCGGCCGTGTCGAAGCCCCAGCTGCCGTAGCGGGCGGCATCGACGGTGGCGCCGCCCTCCTCTTCGATCTGGAACAAGGCCTCGATCGTGCAGGCCTGGTCGAGACAGTCACGAGTCTCGTGGGCGGCGGCGGGCGCGGCGAGGGCGAGGACGGCGAAAGCGAGGCGCTTCTTCAACGCGGATCTCCGGATTCTTCTGGATGTGAGGCGCCTGGACGCTTCCGACGGGAAATAGCGCGTGGCGCGCGAGATCGCAATTCCGTCCCGCAAGGTTCTTACGTAAGTGGGTTCGGACGGTGGCGGAGGGCAAAGCGTGGCGAAGTCGATTTTTCTGTTCGCTCTGCTCGCCGCTTTGGCCTCCGTCCCGTCGAGCGGCGCGGATGCGGCTCGGGAGAAACCGACGCAGGTCGCCCACTCGCCCTGGCTCGGAATCCGGATCGTCCAGGACGGCAAGCCGGTCCGGCTGGTGAGGACCGACCTGCGCACGACCGAGGTCCTGCTGGCGCCGCGGCCGTTCCGGATCCTCTTCCCCAAAAGGCGCCCGGACGTCGCCTATCAGCTCTGCGCCTGGACCGGCAAATCGATCTTCCGCCAGCTTCGGCGGCGAGTCGTCCCCGGGGACCCCAATGCCGGCGGCGAGCATCCCTGCTTCCTGCCGGGCACCGGCATGGCCGATACCGAGGCGGGCTCGGGGATGCTGATGATGGACCCGGGCGGGAACAATTATCTGATCGACCTCAGGCTCGGCCCCGACGCGGAGCGGCCGTCGGTCTATTATTCGGCCCTGTGGACCCGGGCCGGCGGCCAGGCACCGATCGCGACCGCCCGTCGGCCGATCTACATCGTCGCCTTCCACGATTCCGACAGGGACGGCTATCTCGGCAACGGCGAGTACGATCATCTGGTGCTGAGGTTTCGCTGACCCGCCATTCCGGACTTGATCCGGAATCCATGAACACGGGCGGTGGAAGCCTCGCGCGGCGGTGTTCATGGATTCCGGCTTTCGCCGGAATGACGGTTAGTCGTACACGATCCGTACTTCCGCCGCCGCTCGCACCGCCAGGGCGCGTGCCTCGTCCGCCGTCGCCCCGGTGGCGAGCGCGACGCCCATTCGGCGATAGGGCCGGGTCACCGGCTTGCCGAAGATGCGCACGTCGACCTCCGCCCCTTCGCTTCCGAGCGCCAGCGCTTCGGCAAGGCCTTCGAAGCGGAAGCTCTCCGATTCGCGATCGGCCAGGATCACGGCGCTCGCCGCCGCCGGCGCGGTGAGGGCGATGTGGGGGATGGGCAAGCCGAGGATCGCCCGGGCGTGGAGGTCGAATTCGGACAAATTCTGGGAGATGAGGGTGACCATCCCGGTATCGTGCGGGCGGGGCGAGAGCTCGGAGAAGATGATTTCGTCGCCGGCGACGAAATACTCGACTCCGTAAAGGCCGTAGCCGCCGAGATCGTCGACCACTTTGCGCGCCATCTCCTGGGCGTCGCGAAGCGCGCTTTGCGACATCGGCGTCGGCTGCCAGCTCTCCCGGTAATCGCCGCGCTCCTGGCGGTGGCCGACGGGCGGGCAGAAAAGCACGCCGTCGCGGGTGCGGACGGTGAGCAGGGTGATCTCATAGTCGAAGCGGACGAATTCCTCGACGATCACCCGGGCCCGGTCGCCGCGCATGTTGGCGACGGCATAATCCCAGGCCGCCTTCAGATCGGCGGCCGACTCGACGATGCGCTGGCCCTTGCCGGACGAGGACATGACCGGCTTGACGACGCAGGGAAAGCCGGCGTGGGCGGCCGCCGCCTCGACCTCCTCGAGGCTCTCGGCGAAGCGGAAGCGCGAGGTTCGAAGGCCGAGCGCTCCGGCGGCGAGCTCGCGGATCGAATCGCGGTTCATGGTCATCATCGTCGCCCGAGCCGAGGGGACGATGGCGGTGCCCGCAGCCTCCAGCTCGGCCAGAACCTCGGTCCGGATCGCCTCGACCTCGGGGACGACGAAATCGGGCCGATGGCGTTCGATCGTCTCGCGAAGCCTGTCGCCGTCGAGCATGGAGAAGATCTCGGCCTCGTCGGCGACCTGCATGGCCGGGGCTCCGGCATAGGAATCGCAGGCGACGACATAGGCGCCGAGCCTCTTGGCCGAGATCGCGAACTCCTTGCCGAGCTCGCCCGAGCCGAGCAGCAGGATTTTGGCGGTGAAGCTCATGAGGCGCCGCCGAGGCGGGTCCGGCAGGCGGCTTCGGCCTCGGGCCCGGCGGCGGTCAGCTCGACATGCTGGACCTCGAACTCGGCCTTGCCTTCCGGCATGTAGCTGATCACCCGTTCGACCCCGCCTTCGGTGACCCGATAGGCGAGCTCGACCGAGGCGTCGCCGATCTTGCCGGACTCGCGGCGGACGAGCTGCATCCCGTCGCGAAGACCGGCCGAATAAGCGGGACCGTCGCGGTCGACTCCGGCGATGATTCCGTTGCCGCGCCGGGTCGCATCGGCGTCATAGCCGCGGGTGAAGGCCTTGCGGCGTTCGGTCACGAGCCGGGCGCAGTCGCCGAGCAGGTCGGCGGGCAGGAGCAGGGTCTCGCCGCGGCGGGCGTAGCGATCGAGGTCCGGGTCGATGTCGATCCCGGTCTCGTCGCGAAGAATCTTGCGGAACAGGCCGACGGCGAGCTCCGGGCTGCCCTCGGCGGCACGGCGCTGGGTCCGGAGCACGGTTTCGAGGCTTTGCCTGCCCTCGGAGCGGGCGGCGATTTCCCGATCGAGCTTGGCGGCGAGCAGGTGGCCGCGGTCGTAGCTGACCTGCTGGACCGCGCTGTCCGTCCAGAAGCGCCGGGCGATCTCGGCGCCGTCGGCGGTCTTCGCCGGGGACTGGGCGTAGCGGAGCAGGGTGTCGTTCTTGTCGGCGGCCCATTCGGCCAGCGACCAGATCCCGGCGCGCAGCAGCACCTTGGCGGCGAGATAGTCGTTGAAGCCCTCGCTGAACCAATAATCCCTGGCCTCGTCCTCCTCCGGCATCCCGCCGAGCGCGATCGGGACCCAGGAGTGCATGTTCTCATGGGCGAGGAAGCGGACCGCCTGGCGGAGCTCGAACGCGCTGGTCGAGGCGATCGAGAAGCCGTCGGTCCGTCCGGTGCCGTGGTAGGAAAGGCCGGACGGAAGCTCGCCCAGCGGCGCCATCGCGACGAGGTAGGGAGAGCTTGGGTCGCCCCAGAATCCATCCTCGGCGGCGATGATCGGGGTGATTGTGTCGGCGAGCTGGTCGGCCGTGAACTGCCAGTCGCCGAGAAGGGCGACTCGAAGCGGGGCGCCGCGCAGGTCGCGCTCGACGAGGCGCAATTTCGTGCCGCCGATCAGGACGCTGTTGATGAGGTTGGCGAGGCTCGTCGGCTTGCCGGCGAGATGGTCGAGGTCCGAGGCGACCGTCCACCCTTTGGGCAGCTTGCCCCATCGGAATTTCGCCGGGCGCTCCTGACCTCCGCCGGGCACGGCGAAGATCGATTCGCCATGGACGAAGAACCAGTCCGGCCGGACCATCGGCCGGGCCTTCTCGTAGGCGAAGCCGGGATCCCCGGCATAAGCCGAGACGATCCGGTAGCGGAGCCTGAGGCGGGCGCCGGGGCGGTGGCGGGCGACGGGCTTGTCGTAGGTGCCGCCGAGGCTCCTGGCGCCGCGGACCTCGAGCCCTTTGGCGTGGCGCCAAAGCTCGCTCGAACCGGCCCAGACGCTCGGCAGGAACAGCTCCGTCTCCCCGTCCGGATCGCCGCGCAGGCGCATCCGCACGTCGAGCGCTCGGCTTCCGTCCTGCTGGAGGATCGGAGTGATCCGGAAGGAGACGGGCCTGGCTTCGGGCGGCTTGGCGGCGGTGAGGAGCAGGGCGGCGGCGGCGAGGAGTGGGTAAGCGACAGGTTTCAAGGCGGTCTCCCGGATTCGGGAGGGAGTATAAGGGGCGGAAGGGCTGGGTAAATCCTCCCCGCGGCGAAGCCGTGGGGAGGGGGACCATGCGAAGCATGGTGGAGGGGTAGCTGGCGAGGCTTCTGCCATTTACCCCTCCACCATCCTTCGGATGGTCCCCCTCCCCGAGACAAGCTCGGGGAGGATTTTAGAGGTCGCAATCGAGGCAGAGCTGCCGTTTCACGAGCCGTGCGGCCAGCGCTTGGGCCTGAGCTTCACCGGCATCGGCAGGTCGAAGGTGGTCCACTCCCGTTCGGCGAGCACGTCGTTCGATTCCTGGGCCTCGCGGCCGGGCTCGAGCGACCAGGTGATATGGTAGGTGCTTCCGTCCGGGCGGTCGGTGGTGCCGCCGATCGCGACCACCATCGCTTCCACGCCGAGGCCGTCGTCGACCCGGCCGACGATCTCGCCCAGATCCTCGTCCGGAAGCGCCGAATCCTCCGCCGCTTTGGTTCGCAGGGTGACATGGTCGGCGTCGACGTTGCGGTAGCGGGGCGGGAATTGCTGGAGCAGCTCCTTCCTCTGGGCGCGGTCGAGCTTCCAGCCGATGACGCTGTCGCCTTTGCCGGCTTGCGCGGAAGCTTGCTTCGCCGAGGGTGCCATGGCCTTCCAAAGCGCGGGGCGGGGAGCGGGTTCCCGGCTTGGGCCGCTTTACGAGGGTCCCTGGACCGTCATCCCAGCGAAGGCTGGGATCCCGGGGAGTGAAAAGCGCCGGCGGTCTTCACCCGCCGGGGTCGCAGCCTTCGCTGGGACGACGGTTTGAAGCGAACCACGCCTCCACCGCCGCAACCTCCTCCTTACCCATCATCAGCCCCAATTTGGTCCGGCGCCACAGCACGTCCTCGGCGGTTCGGGCGAACTCCCTGTCCCTGAGCCAGCGCAGCTCGACCTCGTAAAGGCCGGCGCCGAAATGGCGGCCGAGATCGGCGAGTCTCCCGGCGTCTCCGATCATGTCCCTGAGGCGCGTTCCGTAGGCGGCGGCGAGCCGGGCGAGGAGGGGCTGGGGAATCCAGGCCGCGAGGCGGCCCAGCCAGTCCAGGAAATCGGGATAGATGTCGCCGCCGGGGAGGAAGCTGTGGGCGGTGGAGCGCCGACCCTCGATCCCGAGCCGGTCGAGCGCTTCCTCGGCCAGCGCCCGGGCGGTGGTGATCTTGCCTCCGAAGACGGAGAGCAATTTCGGGCCGGGGTCCGTGTCGAGCTCGAGTCGATAGTCGCGGGTGACCGACTTGGCGTCGGCGGCGCCGTCGTCCCAGAGGGCGCGGACCCCGGAATAGCTCCAGACGACGTCGGCGGGGACGACTTGGCGGGTGAAATAGCGGTCGGCCGCCTCGCAAAGATAGCGGATCTCGTCGGGCGCGATCACCGCGTCCTCGGGCCGCTCGACTTCCAGGTCGGTGGTCCCGATCAGGGTGAAGTCCGCCTTGAAGGGGAGGGCGAAGACGATTCGGCCGTCGGACTGCTGGAGGATATAGGCCTGCTCCCCTTCCCACAGCGCCGGAACGACGATGTGGCTGCCCTTGACCAGCCGGACCCGGCTGTCGCTGGCCTCGGCGAGGCGCCGGCCGAGCACCTCGGCGACCCAGGGGCCGGCGGCGTTGACGATCGCCCTGGCGGCGACGCTTCGGCCGTCGGACAGCTCGGCGCGCCAGACTTCGCCGTCGCGGCGGGCTGAGAGGAATTCGGTGCGGGTCGCGATCCGGGCGCCGTGCTCGGCGGCGGCGACGGCGTTCAGGATGGCGAGGCGGCTGTCGTCGACCCAGGCGTCCCAATAGCTCAGAACCCGCCGCCGCTCCTTCAGCGGGGCGTGAAGGGCCCAGTCGCTCCGGCCGACCCGGCGCGAGCGCGGCAGGCTGCCGCGGATCGAGAAGAGGTCGTAGAGGAGGAGGCCGGCACGGATCATCCAGTGCGGCCTCAGCGCCGGGCAATGCGGCAGGACGAAGCGAAGCGGGCGGACGATGTGCGGCGCGGTCCGGAGCAATATCTCGCGCTCGGCCAGAGCCTCTCTGACCAGTCGGAACTCATATTGCTCGAGATAGCGAAGCCCGCCGTGGATCAGCTTGGAGGAGGCCGAGCTGGTGTGCGACGCGAGATCGTCCTTCTCGACCAGAAGCACGCTCGCGCCGCGTATCGCGGCATCGCGTGCGATCGCGGCGCCGTTGATTCCGCCGCCGACGACAAGGAGGTCGAAGGAGTCCATGGCTCCCTTATCGTCATTGCGAGCAGCGCGAAGCAATCCAGTACGGCGCTTGTCGAATGGATTGCTTCGTCGCTACGCTCCTCGCAATGACGCGGAGGGGAGGAATGGGCGACCGGCTGCTCGTCATCGACGAAGGCACGACCAGCACCCGGGCGATGCTGTTCGCCCGCGACGGCACCTGCCTGGCCACCGAGCAGCGCGAGCTGGCACAACACTATCCGCAGCCCGGCTGGGTCGAGCATGATGCCGAAGAGATCTGGGCCTCGAGCCTGGACTGCGCCCGGGCCGCGCTCGCCGCGGGCGGCGGGCGGGCGGCAGCGCTCGGGATCACCAACCAGCGCGAGACGATCGTCTTCTGGAGCCGGCGGACGGGGCGGGCGCTGGCGCCGGCGATCGTCTGGCAGGACCGGCGCACGGCCGAGCTTTGCGCGCGGCTGAAGGCCGAGGGGCAGGAGGAGGCGGTGCAGGCGAAGACGGGGCTTTTGCTCGATCCCTATTTCAGCGCCTCCAAGATCGCCTGGGCGCTGGAGCATTGGCCGCAGCTTGGCGAGGCCGGCGGGGATCTGTGCGTCGGAACGGTGGAAAGCTGGCTCGTCTTCAAGCTTACCGGCGGACTTCACGTCTCGGACGCCACCAACGCCTCGCGCACCGCGCTGATGGATATCGGAACCGGCCGCTGGGACGAAGGGCTCCTCGATCTGTGGGGCGTGCCGGCCGCCATCCTCCCGGAGATCGTCGACTGCGCCGGGCCGCTGGGAGAGGCATTGCCCGAGCATTTCGGGGCGGCCATTCCGATCGCCGGAATGGCCGGCGACCAGCAGGCCGCCTCGATCGGCCAGGCCTGCCTCGCGCCCGGCAACAGCAAGGCGACCTACGGCACCGGCGCCTTCATCCTCACCCATACCGGCGCCGAGCAGCGCCGAAGCCGCCACCGCTTGCTCTCCACCATCGCCTGGCAGCTGGGCGGCGAGCGAAGCTACGCGCTCGAAGGCTCGGTCTTCGTCGCCGGAAGCCTGGTCAAATGGCTTCGCGACGACCTCGGCCTGCTCGGAAGCGCGGCCGAGACGGAGGCTCTGGCCCGATCGGTGCCGGACAGCGGCGGAGTCCAGATCGTCCCCGGCCATAGCGGGCTCGGAGCGCCTTACTGGCGGCCCGACGCGCGCGGCGCGATCACCGGCCTCAGCTTCGCCACCGGCCGGGCCCATATCGCCCGCGCCGCGCTCGAGGCGATGGCCCACCAGACCCACGATCTGATGGCCGCCTTCGCCGCCGACGGGGCGCCGTGGGAGGTTCTGAAGGTCGATGGCGGAATGGCGTCGAACGGCTGGCTGGCGCAGGATCTCGCCGACATGCTGGGGCTTATTGTCGAACGGCCGGGCTTCGTCGAGACGACGGCGCTCGGCGCGGCGATGCTGGCCGGGGTGGGCTGCGGGATGTTCGCCTCGCTGGAAGAGGCCGCCGCGATGCGGGGCGCGGTGGAGAGGTTCGAGCCGGCGATGGCGGCGGGGGTGCGGGACGCCCGGCTGGCGGGGTGGAAGAAGGCGGTGGAGGGGGTGCTGCGCTGACCCGTCATCCCAGCGAAGGCTGGGATCCCGGCGGGTGAAAGGCGCCCGCGTTCTTCACCCCCCGGGGCCCCAGCCTTCGCTGGGGCGACGGGACCAACCCTATCTTAACCGCTTTCGCGCTACCCAGGCCGCCATGGCCCAGCGCATCCACCTGATCGCCGCCGCGCGCCCGAATTTCATGAAGGTGGCGCCGCTCTGGCACGCCCTCGCCGCCGAGCCCGGCTTCACGCCGGTGCTGGTCCATACCGGCCAGCATTACGACGTGAACATGTCGGACGCCTTCTTCGCCGATCTCAGGCTTCCGGAGCCGGACCATCATCTCGGCGTCGGCTCGGGCAGCCATGCCGAGCAGACCGGCGGAGTGATGATCGCCTATGAGAAAGTCGCCCTGAAGGATCGCCCCGACTGGATCGTCGTCGTCGGCGACGTCAACTCGACGGCGGCCTGCGCGATGGTCGGCGGCAAGCTCGCAATCCCGGTCGTCCATCTCGAGGCGGGCCTGCGGAGCCGCGACCGGACCATGCCGGAGGAGCTGAACCGGCTCGTCACCGACGTGCTCGCCGACGTGCTCTGGACCCCGTCCGCCGACGGCGACGAGAATCTGCTCGCCGAGGGCATCCCGGCCGGCCGGATCACGCGCGTCGGCAATATCATGCTCGACAGCTTCGAGCTGGTCCGTCCGGCGATCGAGGCCGCGGACGTGCCCGGCGAGCTCGGGCTGGAGCGCGGCGGCTACGTTATGGTCACCCTCCACCGCCCGGCCAACGTCGACGATCCGGCCCAGCTCATCCGGCTGGTCGACGCCCTGATCGAGACCCAGCGGCGGCTGCCTCTGGTCTTTCCGGTCCATCCGCGCACCGCCAAGCGCCTGGCGGGCGCCCTGTTCGACGGCCGGCTGGCGCGCGCCGGGATCCGGCTGGTCGAGCCTTTGCCCTATGTCCGATTCATGAGCCTGGTGACGGGCGCGGCGGCGGCGATAACCGATTCGGGCGGGATCCAGGAGGAGACCACCTATCTCGGAATCCCCTGCCTGACCCTGCGGGAGAATACCGAGCGGCCGGTGACGATCACCGAGGGCACCAACCGGCTGGTCACTCCCGAGACCCTTCTGCTCGAGCTGGACCGGGCCCTTGCCGGCCCCCGCCCGGTGCGCTGCCCGGAGCTTTGGGACGGCAGGGCCGCCGCCCGCTGCGTCGAGGACCTGCGGAGGCGGTCGGCGGTGGTGAAGCTACCGGTGGCAGCGCCGGATCCGCTGGAGCTGGCGAAGCGCCACGGCGGCGGCGAGCGGCGCCGGGCGGGAGCCAGCTATCGAAGGTTGTCCTGAGCCGTCATTGCGAGGAGCGAAGCGACGAAGCAATCCAGTGGGCCTCCGGCCGCGCTGGATTGCTTCGCTTCGCTCGCAATGACGGCTCAGCCCTCTGCGGATGATTTCCAGCTGTCGTCGATCATCTTGATGATCGCCGAGAAATCCTTGCCCGCGCCGCCCAGCTCCGAGAAACGGGCGTAGAGGGTCTCGGCCTCCGAGCCCATCGGCGTGTAGGCATCGACGCTCTGCGCCGCCTCCATCGCCAGCCTCAAATCCTTCAGCATCAGCGCCGTCGCGAAGCCGCCTTCATAGTCGCGGTCGGCGGGGGTGGCCGGGCCGACCCCGGGCACCGGGCAATAGGTCGTCATCGACCAGCATTGGCCCGAAGCCTTGGAGGCGATGTCGAAGAAGGTCTGCGGGTCGAGGCCGAGCTTCTGGGCGAGGACGAAGGTCTCGCAGGTCGCGACCATCGAGGCGCCGAGCAGCATGTTGTTGCAGATCTTGGCCGCCTGGCCCGAGCCGGGGCCGCCGGCATGGATCACCGCCTTGCCCATCTTCTCGAGTATCTGCCGCGCCCGCTCGAACGCCTCGTCGCTGCCGCCGACCATGAAGGTGAGGGTGCCGGCGTCGGCCGCGGCGATCCCGCCCGAGACCGGGGCGTCGACCATCGCATAGCCGGCCGCCGCCGCCTTTTCGATCTCCTCGCGGGCGGTGGCGACGTCGATGGTCGAGCAGTCGATCAGGAGGGCGCTGGCGGGCGCGGTGCCGATCACGCTCGCTTCGTAGACGTCGCGGACGTGCCTGCCGGCGGGGAGCATGGTCACCACCGCCTCGGCCTCCGCCACCGCCTCGGCCGCCGAGCCGGCCCGGGCGCAGCCACTGGCCTCGGCCTTGGCCAGAGCCGCCTCGCTGAGGTCGAAGGCGCGCACCTCGTGGCCCGCCTTGACCAGGTTCGCGGCCATCCCGCCGCCCATGTTGCCGAGCCCGATGAATGCGATCCGTGCCATTGTTCACTCCTGAGGGGGACACGTACTTTTTCGCGAAAAAGTACGTGTCCCCATTCCTACCAGGCTCGTCATGCCAGCGAAGGCTGGCATACCAGCGGGTGAAAGGCAGAGGCGCTCTTCACCCCCTGGGGCCCCAGCCTTCGCCGGAATGACGGTCACTTCCCCGTCCATTCCGCCTTACGCTTGTCGACGAAGGCCGCCATGCCTTCCTTCTGGTCCCCGGTTCCGAACAGGCCGTGGAACAGGCGGCGCTCGAAGACTATGCCCTGGGCGAGGCCGGTCTCGAAGGCGGCGCCCACCATCTCCTTGGTCGCGATCGCGGCGAGCGGGGCCATCGAGGCGATCGCCTCCGCCGTCTTCAGCGCCTCGTCGAGCAGCTCGGCGGCGGGCACCACCCGGGCGACCAGGCCCGAGCGCTCGGCTTCCTCCGCCCCCATCATCCGGCCGGTGAGGCACATCTCCATCGCTTTGGCCTTGCCGACCGCCCGGGTCAGCCGCTGCGAGCCGCCCATTCCGGGCGTCACTCCCAATTTGATCTCGGGCTGGCCGAACTGGGCGGTGTCGGCCGCGATGATGAAGTCGGCCATCATCGCCACCTCGCAGCCGCCGCCCAGCGCATAGCCGGCGACCGCGGCGATCCAGGGCTTGCGGGTGGCGGTGACCTTCTCCCAGCCCTGGAAGAAGTTGGAGCCGTACATCGAGGCGAAGCCCTGGTCCGACATCTCCTTGATGTCGGCGCCCGCGGCGAAGGCGCGCTCGCTGCCGGTGAGGATTGCGCAGCGCTGGCCTTCGTCCGAGTCGAAGGCGGCGAAGGCGGCGATCAGCTCGGCCAGCACGGAGGTGTTGAGGGCGTTCAAGGCCTTCGGGCGGTTCAGGGTGATCAGAGTGACGGCGCCGCGCTGCTCGACCAGGATGTTCTCGTAGTTCATTGGCATCTCCATAGGTCGTCACCCCAGCGAAGGCTGGGGTCCCGCGGGGTGAAGGGCGCCATCGCCTTTCACCCGCCGGGGTCCCAGCCTGCGCTGGGACGACGTCAAAGCGGTGTCCATTCCTCGCCTTCCGGCATCGGCGCGAAGATGGTGTCGATCAAGTGCTCGGTGACGCCTTCGGGCGTGGCAGGCTCCCAGCGCGGCCGATTGTCCTTGTCGACGAGCAGGGCCCGAACCCCCTCGACGAAATCGTGGCGCTGAACCACACGGGTGGCGACGGCATATTCCTGGCGCATCTCGTGGCCGAAATCCTGGACCCTGGCGCCATCGTAGAGGAGGCGGAGCGTGACCTTGCAGGCCTGGGGGCTTTTGGCGCGCAGGGTGGCGAGCTCGGTCTTGGCCCAATCGGAGCCGTCCCCCTCGAGCGCGGCCAATATCTCCTCATAATCGTCGGAAGCGAACAGGCGGTCGATCGCTTCCAGATTGCCCTCGATCCGCGCCGGAGGCGGCGGTGTGCTGCTGTCGTCGAGCAACTCCTCCGTCCGCCCGGGCTGGCTGAGGATCCGCGCCTTGAGATCGTCGAGCGCGAGCGACTGCATATAATGGGTGGCGAGACCGAGGCGGAGGCACTCCGCGCCGTCGAGCCGGGCCCCGGTCAGCGCCAGGAACTGGCCGGTGCGGCCGGGCAGCCGCGGCAGGTACCAGCCGCCGCCGACGTCGGGGAAGAGGCCGATCGCTGTCTCGGGCATGGCGAAGCGGGTGTTCTCGGTGGCGATCCGGTATCGGCACGGCTGCGAGATTCCGACCCCGCCGCCCATGGTGATCCCGTCCATGAAGGCGATGGTCGGCTTGGCGTAGGTGAAGAGCAAATGGTTGAGCCGATATTCCTCGTGGAAGAAGGCCCGGGCCTCAGCCCCGTCGCCGGCGCCGCTTCGGGCGAGCATGACGACGTCGCCGCCGGCGCAGAAGCCGCGGCCCTCGGCATGGTCGATCATCACCGCCTGGACGGCCGGATCCTCCCGCCAGGGAAGGAGCGCTTCGATCATCGCGCTGCACATGTCGCGGGTGAGGGCGTGGATCGCCTTAGGCCGGTTGAGGCGGATCCGGCCGACCTTGCCTTCGATCCGGGTGAGAACGTCGGGGGTCATGCTTCACTCGTCATTGCGAGCGAAGCGAAGCAATCCAGTGCTGCCTCGCACGCCCACTGGATTGCTTCGTCGCTGCGCTCCTCGCAATGACGGTTCACTGCCTCAGCATGTCCCGCGCCACGATCACCCGCATGATCTGGTTGGTGCCCTCGAGGATCGAATGGACCCGAAGGTCGCGCCAGAAGCGCTCGACCGGATAATCCTGGAGATAGCCGTAGCCGCCGTGGAGCTGGAGCGCCCGGTCGACGACCGAGGAGCCGGTGTCGGTGGCGAGGCGCTTGGCCATGGCGGCGAAGCGCGACTTGTCGGGGGCGTTCCCGGTCACCTTCACCGCCGCGACGTAGAGCAGCATCCGCGCCGCCTGGAGCTCGGTCTCCATGTCGGCGAGGGTGAATTGGGTCGCCTGGAAGTCGGCGATCGGGGTTCCGAACTGCTTCCTCTCCTTGGTATAGGCGATCGCCTCGTCGAGGCAGCGCTGGGCGCCGCCCAGCGAGCAGGCGCCGATGTTGAGGCGGCCGCCGTCGAGGCCCATCATCGCGATCCGGAAGCCCTCGCCCTCGCCGCCGACCAGATTTTCGGCCGGCACCCGGACCTCGTCGAAATTGACCTGGGCGGTCGGCTGCGAATGCCAGCCGAGCTTCTTCTCCTGAGCCCCGAAGCTGACTCCGGGCATGTCCTTCTCGATCACCAGGCAGGAAATGCCCTTCGGCCCGTCGACCCCGGTGCGGACCATGGTGACATAGACCTCATTCTCGCCGCCGCCCGAGATGAAGGCCTTGGAGCCGGAGACGATATAGCAATCGCCATCCTTCACCGCCCGTGTCTTCAAAGCCGCCGCGTCCGAGCCCGAGCCCGGCTCGGTCAGGCAATAGCTGCCCATCCGCTCCATCGGGATCATCGAGGGCAGATATTTCTCCTTCACCGCGTCCGAGCCGAAGCGGTCGATCATCCAGCTCGCCATGTTGTGGATCGAGATGAAGGCCGAGGTGGAGGGGCAGCCATAGGCCATCGCCTCCATGATCAGAGCCGCCTCGAGCCGGCCGAGCCCGATCCCGCCGCTCTCTTCCGAGACGTAGATCGAGCCGAAGCCCAGGCCGGCGGCCTCCCGGATCGTGTCGCGCGGAAAGATATGCTTCTCGTCCCACTCGGCGGCGTGGGGCGTGATCGCGGCGGCGGTGAAGTTGCGCGCCATCTCCTGGATCTGGCGCTGCTCGTCATTGAGGTCGAACTGGCTCATGCGCGCGCTCTAGCGAACGCGGCGGGAATCGCAATCAGGGCGCGGGCGTTTCCTTGAGGACGCGCTCAGCGAACAGGGCGTTGGCAGTCTTCAAATTCTCGCGCTCGTACCAGCGCGGAGCGGGCAGGCCTTTCTCCCAGGCCATCGCCTCGATCCTTGTGCCCTGGGCCGACGGCGTGTCCGGCCGGGCGCGGGCGATAGGATCGGCATAGGCTTCGTCCACGCTGATGATCGCCCAACCGTCCTTGCGCAGAGCGTCGACCAGGGCCGGCAGGAACAAGGCGGCGAGATCGGTCTCGTGGAGGAGGAGGACGTGGGCGGGCGAACGGCCGAGGGTGCGGCGGGCGAGGCCGTCGTAGAAATCGGCCGCTCCGACCATCGTCTCGACGTAGAGCTGGCGAAGCGCCTTCATGTCCATGGGCTTGCCGGCCTCGCGGGCGGCGACGGTCAGCGCTTCCATGTTCCAGTCGGCGCCGTCGACGGTGACGTAGCCGTTGGCGAGGCCGCGGGCGGCCAGCCCGGCGCGGACCGAATCGCGCTTCGCCTTGTCGGCACGGCCTTCGTCGAGGAAGGGAAAGCGGAACCAGGGCCGGCTGCCCGGCCGGTTGCGAAGCCAAACGGAGGCGCGGTCGACGTCCTCGAGATAATCCTCGGCCGAGATTTGCGAGAGCCGGCGGTGGGCGTGGCTGTGGTTGGCGATGAGGTGGCCGGCCCCCGAATACATCATGATCCGCTCTTCGCCGCCCCTGCCCTCGGGCTTGTCGAGATTGCCCGTGGTAACGAAGAAGGCCGCCTGCTTCACGCCCGCCGCGGCGAGGCCGGAGAGGATTCCCTGGGTCCGTTGATCGGGGGTCAGGAAGGCGCCGGGCCGGCGCGGAACGTCGTCGAAGCTGAGCGCGATGCGCTTGGGCTCGGGCTTCGGCGCCGCCTGGGCGGTGGGGGCGAGGACCAGCACGAGGAGGGCCAGGAATAGGCGGATCATGCGCCCGCTCTAGCGAACGGGGTGGGATCCGCAATCGGCTGGGATTCAGGAGAAGATCTTGAGGGCGCCGATGATAGCGATGGTCGCCGCGGTCATAGCGCCCATGCGGGCCGTCAGCTTGTTCGTCAGACGATGCTCAAGCTCGCGAAGGTCGGCGTTCGTCGCTGACTGCAGCTCCCGCAGGTCGGCTTTCGTCGCTGACTGCAGCTCCCGCAGATCGGCTTTCGTCGCGAGATTGTTGAACGCGCCATCGACAAGCGCTTCGGCCAGCGCCTCGGCATGAGGTGTGTCCATCCCCGCCGCCGAGAGGCGCTTGACGAACGCGAGTGTGTCGAAAGCGTATTGCGCGGTCACTCTCCAAATTTAACCGAGCGGCGTTTCCGTACAAGGCGGGATGTCAATCATACGATTTTCGTTTACCCCATCGTCGGGACGACGAACCCATTCTCTCCCGTCACGCCCCCAGCCGCCGAATGTGTGATAGGCGACCGGCACCGGGATCGGCACGTCCTCGAGCCAGGGGCCGCGGCCAGCCTCCTCGACGAGCGCCTTCAGGCGCCAAGCTTCCGAATCACGTCGCCGAACAGGGCTTCGTCGCTGGGCAGCTCCTTGGGCACAGGCAGCGGCTTCGATACCCAGGTCTCGTTGATCAGGTCGCGCCAGTTGATGTTGTTGCTGGTGCCGGTGCCGCCCCAGGAGCCGCAGCCCAACGAGAAGGTCTGGCGCATGCCGTTCCACAAGTTCCCGCTGTTGGAGGCGGCCTGGGGCTGGTTGACCATCACCCGGCAGGTGCGGGTCGCCTCGGCGAGCTTCAGGATGTTGGAGTCCGAGCGCGAATAGATGCCGCAGCTGTGGCCCTGGCCCTGATAGGCCTGGATCTCGTTGGTGAGCGCGATCGCTTCGTCGATGTCCTTCACCCGGTAGAGCGTCATGGTGACGGTCAGCTTCTCGCCGGAGAAGGGATGATCGGAGCCGGTGCCGGTCTCCGGCACGATGAAGAATTTCGTGCCTTCCGGAATGTCGAAGCCGGCCATGGCGGCGATCGTTTCGGGCGGCTGGGCGACGATCTTCGGATTGAGCGCGCCGTCGACCCAGAGCACGGCCTGGAGCTTCGCCTTTTGCGCATCGTTCAGGACGAGGCCGCCTTTCGCCTCGAGCTTGGCGAGCATCTCGTCGTGGATCGCCTCGACGAGGACGACGCTGTTGTCCGACGAGCAGGACGCGGCCTGATCGAGCGTCTTCGAGATTCGGATCTTTTCGGCGGCGTCGTCGAGATCGGCGGTTTCGTCGACCGTGATGACGGCATTGCCGGCACCGACGCCGAGTGCCGGCGTGCCGCTCGCATAGGCCGCCTTCACCATCGGCGCGCCGCCGGTGGCGAGGATTCGGTCGCATTGTCTCATCAGCTCGTTGGTCTTCTCGAGCGTCGGCGTCTCGATCGCGATGACGAGGTCGGCGGGCGCGCCCATCTTGACCAGCGCGTCGCGCATCTTGTCGACCACCAGCTTGTTGGTGAGCTTGGCGCGCGGGTGCGGAGCGATGATTATGGTGTTGCGGCCCTTGACCGCATTGATCGCCTTGATCACCGGGGTCGCCTCGGGGTTGGTCGAGGGCGAAAGCGCGCCGATCACGCCGACCGGCTTGGCGAAGACGACAATCTCGCGGTCGGGATAATTCTCGATCACGCCGACCGACTTGTCGTCGATAATGTCCATGAGCGCGGCACGGGTCTTGCGGAAGATCTTGAGATATTTGCCGTCGTAATTGCCGAGCTGGGTCTCTTCGACGGTGTGGCGGGCGATCTCCTCGGCGACGCCGGGCTTCGCGACCGCCCAGACCATGGCGCGGATCAGCTCGTCGACGCGCTCCTGCGTTGCATGCTCGATCTCGGCCTGGGCTTTCCGCGACCGCGCGACCAGGCCGGCAATCTCCGCCGCGGCTTCCGCCTGCTCGTCGCTGGCGAAGATACGTTCCTGCTTCCCCATGATTTCAAACTCCTGACTCGCGGCGACCCCTAGGGCCTGTACTCATAACCGGCAATGGCCAGGATCGCCCGGAGAAGGGCACCGGCAAGGAGGAGCGTGCAGGGCGGGCTGGTTGCCCGCACAAGCGCTTCGACGCAGCCGGTGCCCTTCTCCGGGCGACCCCCGAAGGGGGCGGGGCGGAGAGGCGGCCATGGCGGCGTCGCTCGTCGGTCACGATGCGTAGAGCATCGCGCCCTCGCTCGCTCCTGGCCCTGACCGCCTCTCCGCACCGTCATGGCCGTTGCCGGTTATGAGTACAGGCCCTAGCCAAGGCCAGGGGGAAATGCCAGTGGAGCCGGATGAAACTGGGCAGCATGAAGCAGGGCCGCGACGGGCGGCTGGTGGTGGTGAGCGATGACCTCGCCTGGTGCGCCGACGCGACTCACATCGCCCCGACCCTCCAGGCGGCGCTCGACGACTGGGACCGGCTCGCCCCCCAGCTCGAATTGCTCGCCACCGATCTCGAGCATGGGGTCATCCCGAAGGACCGCTTCCACGAACGCGAGGCGCTGGCGCCGCTGCCGCGCGCCTATCAATGGGCGGACGGCTCGGCCTATGTGAACCATGTCGCCCTCGTCCGTCAGGCCCGGGCGGCCGAGATGCCGGCCAGCTTCTGGACCGATCCGCTCATGTACCAGGGCGGCTCCGACGAGATGCTTCCGCCGCGCGCGCCCATCCCGCTCCCCGACGAAGCCTGGGGCTGCGACTGCGAGGCCGAGGTGGTGGTGGTGGTGGGCGACGTCCCGCAGGGGATCACGCCCGAGGAGGCGAGGGACCACATATTGCTCGTCGGCCTGGTCAACGACGTCTCGCTTCGCAACCTCATCCCCGCGGAGCTCGGCAAGGGCTTCGGCTTCCTCCAGTCCAAGCCGGCCTCGGCCCTCTCGCCGGTCTTCGTCACTCCGGAGGCGCTCGGCGAGCGCTTCAGGGACGGCAAGCTCCACGGCGCCCTCAAGGTCGATCTGAACGGCAAGCCGTTCGGCCGGGCCGACGCCGGCACTGACATGACCTTCGATTTCGGAACGCTCATCGCCCATCTGGCGAAGACCCGAAACATCGGCGCCGGCTCGATCATCGGCTCCGGCACCGTCTCCAACCGCGATTCGGACGGCGGCCCGGGCAAGCCGATCGACGCGGGCGGCCTCGGCTATTCGTGCATCGCCGAGGTGCGCACGGTGGAGACGATCCTCGAGGGCAAGGCGAAAACGGAGTTCCTCAAGCGCGGCGACACCGTCCGCATCTGGATGGACGACGAGGCCGGCCACCCGATCTTCGGCGTGATCGAGCAGACGGTCGCCTAGGTCCTCCCCATCGAAGATGGGGAGGGGGACCACACGAAGTGTGGTGGAGGGGTAGCTGGTGCCGCGATCAGAGGTTCTAGCGCGAAACCGCTAATGCCTCGCCTTCTACCCCTCCACCAGGCTCCGCCTGGTCCCCCTCCCCATGCGTTCGCATGGGGAGGATCACCTAGACCACCGGCCCGACATTGTCCTCGCTGTTGCGGTCGATATAGAAATTGTAGGGGTCGATGCCGGCGTGGCTCGGCCTCCGGTCGGTGACGAAGCGGAAGACCTGCTTGCCGCTCCTCACCGGCTGACGCTGCATCACGATCACGTTGCGCCGGTCGAAGGCGCCGCGGCCCGGCTCGGCGGTGAACAGGCCGATGGCGATCCGGTCGGCGAAGGCGGCGGGGCGCTCGTTGCCCTGGCCGTCGGCATAGGCCTTCTTCGCCTCGACCGGGACGGTCACGTCCCATTTTCCATCCGCCCGTTTCGTCGCCTTCGCCTCGCCGACCTTGAGGTCGTAGAGGGTGATGCGCTCGAACAGGTCGGTGATCAGGGCCTGGTCCTCGGGCGACTTGGCTTCCCTGCGGAACGCCTCGACCAGCTCGATCGAGCGCGGATAGGGCGCGCCCTTGAACTTGTACTTGTCCAGCACCGTGCGCAGCGCCCGGTTGACCGCCGCCTCGCCGAGCCGGTCCTGGAGCAGGTACATGGCCAGCGAGCCCTTGTTGTAGTGGATGTACTGCTGGTTCTCGACCCGCATCAGCGGCAGCTCCTCGACCAGCTCGCCGCCGCGCCGGCGCAGGTAGCCGTCGAGCTCGAACTTGAGGAAGCGGCGGATCTTGTCCTCGCCGTAGAGGTGCTTCATCACCATCAGCGCCGAATATTGGGCCAGGGTCTCCGACAGCATGGTCCCGCCCTGCATCTCCGCGCCGATGATCTGGTGGGCCCAATATTGGTGGCCGAGCTCGTGGGCGGTGACGTAGGTGACGTAGTCGATCTTCTCCGGGTTCGAATTGTCCGCGATGAAGCCGATCGCCTCCGAATAAGGCATGGTGTTGGCGAAGGCCTGGGCGAAGGTCGAGTAGCCGGGGAACTCGATGATCCGGGCCTGGTCGAACTGATAGGGGCCGAAATTGGCCTGGTAATAGTCCATCGCCCCGGCCAGCGCGGTCAGCATCCGATCGACGTTCCGCTCGTGGCCCGGATGGTAATAGACCGCGAGGTCGACGCCGCGATGGTTGCGGTGCCTCTCCGCATAGCGGGCCGACTGGATCGAGAAGAAAGTGAGGATCGGAGCGTCCGAGACGAAGCGCGCCGTTCGCCGGCCGCCGGCGACCGTGTCCGACACCTTCTTGCCCGGAGCGATCGGGGTCTGGTCGGCGTCGGTCGAGATGGTGATGTCGGCGGTCGACCAGCCGCCGCCGAAATAGCTCTTCCGGGTCGCGGCGAGATCCTCCAGCTTCGGCGGGCGCTGCTCGGCCGGGAGGCCGTATTTGCGGCGCTTGGACCGGTCCTGGAGAAGCATCATCCGGTCCATGCCGATCGCCGGAGCGATCTCCATATTGTTGAGGAAGGTGCCGTTGCCGACCAGCCTCGTGTCGTTGATCGAGTTGCGGAAGCCGCGCTGCCAGCGGCGGGTCTCGAAGGCGAGCGTCCGGGTCTCGCCCGGCTTCATCGGCGTGTCGAGCGCGTAGATCCGGTAGCCATAGTCCTTGTCCTCGGAGCGCAGCTTCGCGCCCGGGAAGGCGAGCCCGAGCAGCTCGAGGTCGCGGCCCGGCATCCGGACATGGACCTCGCGGATCGGCGCCTCGGTGAGGTTGGCGAGAAGGTAGCTGCCCTTGACCAGCGCCTTCGTCTCTTTCGGATAGAGGGCGACGTCGAGCACGACCTTGGCGATGACGGGCTGCGGCAGCTTCTCGTATTTCAGATATTTCTTCTCGTAAGCGGCCGCCATCTCTTCGCGCTCGCTGCTCGTCTCGTAGCGGTTGAGGACGTTGGTATTGTACCAGGCATAGGCGCCGGTCGCGGCGAAGACCGCCAGAGCGGCGCCGCCGACCACGCCCGGAACGCCGAGCAGGCGCCGGGGCGCCCGCCGCAGCCTCGGCTTCAGTCGGGTTTCCGTCCCGCGCCGCCACAGCAGATGCGAGAGGACCAGCAGCATCACGCAGAAGGCGGCCCAATAGAGCCGGAACCACCAGGCCCCGATCCAATAGCTGCCGGCGCCGTTCATGTCCGACAGCGGTTCCTGCGGATAGGAATTGAACTGGTAGAGGTTGTGCTCGAAACCGAGCGAATTCAAGACGATGATCGAGACGATGTAGACGACCATCACCGCCCAGCCGACATATTTGTTGGGGCTTAGCGACTGCACGAAGACCGAGAGTATCGCGATCATCACCATGCCGACGCTCTGCGGCAGGACATACCAGAGCAGATATTGGGCGGGCTCGACGTCGGTATAGCCCTTGATCAGCTGGACCAGGATTGCGGCCAGCACTCCGAACAGCAGGGTGACGAAGAGGACCAGGGTCACCGCCAGGGTCTTCGGGATCACATAGGCCCAATTGGGCAGCGGAGTGGCGTCGATGATCTCGTGCATGCGCCGGTCGCGCTCGCGCCAGACCAGCTCGCCCGAATAATAAATGGCGATGATGATCGGGAACAGCCCGAACGAGCCGGAGACGATGGGGAGGATGGCGGTGGTCACCGGCAGGGTCGGCGTTCCGTAAAGCTCGCCGCTGAACCAGAGGCTGGCGGCCGTGTTGATCATGCCCAGCGCGACGAGGACGGCGAAGGCCGGGCTCTTGAAGACCTGCTTCATCTCGAACTTGGTTCGCGCCCAGAGCTGGGCGCCGGCGGCGGAGCCGATCCGGCCAGGCAGCGGGCGGGCCGGCGCGGAAGCGGCGGCGATCTCGGCCTCCTGGGCCGCTTCCGTCTTGCGCTTCTTCGACAGACCGGGCTCCGCGAAGCGATAACGGGCGATGCCCAGGGCGAGGAAGGCCGCGCCGACGCCGAGCCAGATCAGTCGGTTGAGGAGGATGGCCCCTTCGAACGCCGGTATCAGCGCGTTGGATTCGGCGCTGGTCCAATAGCGGATCGTATTCCGGAAAGCGGCGACTCCGAAGGGCTCGATCAGCGCCATCGTACCGCGCAGCTCGGGCTTGGCCTGGGCGATGCCGATGATGATCAGCCAGGCGAGGAAGAAGACGATGACGGCGACATAGGTCCACATCATCGAGCGGGTCAGGGTCGCCGCGGTGAAGAAGACCGCCCCGGTGACGAGCAGATTGGGCAGGCCGAAGACGAGGAAGCCGTAGGCGTAATAAGCCAGGCGGTTGGGGCCCAGCGTCTCCGCGTCGACCCACGGCATCACCGAGCCGATCCACGATCCCAGGGGAACGAACAGGAAGGCGAGGGCGGCGGCGGCGACCGCTCCCGCGAATCGGCCGCCCAGATATTGCAGGCGGGTGATCGGGGTCGAGCGGATGATCGGCCCGAAGCCGGTATCGTCGTCGCGCACCACCACATTGGCGACGAAGGCGGTCGTCACGAACATGAAGAACAGGCTGATCTGGATCTGGATCTGGGTCAGCGCGACCGGGCTGTTCTTGTGGATGTTGCCGCCCGAGCCGATCTGCACGCTGTTGGACGCCATCGCCCCGAAGGTGAGCAGCAGGAACAGCACCGCGGCGACCCAGAAGACGGGGTTCTTGAGCTGGTAGCGAAGCTCGAAGCGGGCGATCTTGAGGAACATGGGCTCAGGCTCCTCAGGCGGCTCGGCGGGACTGGTCGAGGGTCGAGAAATAGACGTCCTCGAGCCCGCCCTCGACCGAGGCGAAGCCGTCGCCCGGGTCGGAATCGGCGAGGATGTGGATGACGGTTCGTCCGGCGAAGAGGCGGGTCGAGATGACCTGGTATTTCTCGCGGTAGCGCTCGAGCTCGGAGCGCTCGATCACCTTCATCCAGATCCGCCCCTTGGTCGCCCGGATGAGCTCCAGCGGCGCCCCCTCGAGCTGGATCCGGCCGTTGGCGAGCACCGCCATCCGCGGGCACAGGTCGGAGACGTCCTCGACGATGTGGGTGGAGAGGATGACGACGACATTCTCGCCGATCTCGGCGAGCAGGTTCAAGAAGCGGTTGCGTTCCTCGGGATCGAGGCCGGCGGTCGGCTCG
>DASTFN010000059.1:0-63496 GCA_035719905.1 Allosphingosinicella sp. | reverse complement strand
TCATATTCGGCGAGCTGGTCCGGATAGGGATTGGCCGCCCCGGTGAGCTTCGAGACCATCATCGGAAGGACGACGAAGGACAGCGACAGCGACAGGGCGACGGCGAGGAACAGAAGGATAGGCAGATATTCGGCGGCGGTCGACGCCATCGAGACTCTCCAGGGGACGCGAAGTTGCGCGCTTCTAGGGCAGCGGCCCGGCCATCGCAACACTCTTGGGACATTGACAGACGCCGGACGGCGGAACAGTCTGCACGCCGGAAAAAGGGGGATAAGCATGAGATACAAATGGCTTGCGATGGCGGCTTTCGCCGGGGCCTGGGCCCTTCCCGTTCAGGCGCAGTTGGTCAGGGCCCAGGACCCCTCGACGCTCGTGCGCGCTCTCCAGAAGGAAGGCATGGCCGCCAAGGTGGGCGTCGACAAGGTCGGCGATCCGATGATCACCAGCGGGGTCGGCGGAACGACCTTCCAGATCTTCTTCTACAATTGCACCGATCACAAGGCCTGCGCCACGGTCCAGTTCCATTCGGGTTACGACCTGAAGAGCCCGATCGGCCTCGACAAGATCAACGAGTGGAACCGGACCAAGCGCTTCGGCCGGGCCTTCCTCGACGCGGAGAACGATCCGATCCTCGAAATGGACGTCGACCTCGACGACGGCGGCCTGTCCCAGGCGCTGTTCATCGACAATATCCAGTTCTGGAGCAGCATCCTCGGCGAATTCGAGAAGCATATCGGCTTTAGGACGTAGCCGTCATCCCGGGCTCGACCCGGGATCCATGAACACGGCGGTACGACGATTCGAACGTCGGTGTTCATGGATTCCGGCTTTCGCCGGAATGACGGACTGCGGTTTACCGGCCCCGCTTCAGCTCCAGGCTCCGGATCGGGGTCGAAACCGCAGGCTTGCCGGCCAGGGGCACGCCCCCTTCCCCATAGCTCTCCCATTGCGCGTTGGCGACGTAGAGGAACCGGTCGCCGGCCACCGCGCCGAGCGTCACCTCGCCCCATGACGGGTGGGCGCGTTCCAGCACCTCGAGCCGCTCGACCCGGAGCCCGTCGGCCGAGAGCCGCAGCCGGACGATGCGCGCCGGCGAATAGGCGGTCTGAGTCGCGATCAGATCCCGGCCGTGCAGGGCGAGGCCGTCGATCCCGTCGAGCATCATGCCCGCGTCGCCGGTGACCTGGACGATCCGGCCGCTGGAGCGCTCGAGTGCGGCGATCCCGTAGCGCCGGTCGGCGATGTAGAGCTTTTTCTGGTCCGGCGAGAGCGCAAGCCCCTGGGCGCTGAAGAAGGTGCCGGGCTCGAGAAGCACCTCCAGCGCCCGACAGCCCGGCCGGCACCGGTAGAGCGCGCCGTTGAGACCGTCGCTGGCATAGACATTGCCGTCCCGGGCCACCGCCACGTCGCCCGGGGTCGAAGCGATGCCGGCGGGACCGGGAATCCGGAGCGGCTGTGCCGGACGATCCGGATCGAAGGCGATCAGGCCGACGAAGGGCGGATCGGCCTTCGGAGTCGGCTCGACCGAAGCGGAAGCGACCCAGAGGCGCTTTCGGACCGGATCGTAGGCCGCGCCCAGCAGGCTGCCCAGCCCGCCCGAAGCCGCGACCGAGGTGCGCCCGGGACCGACCGCGAGCAGCGCTCGGTCGACGACCGTGGTCGCATAGAGCCGCCGTGCCGTGGAATCCCAGGCGACGCCCTCGACCAGATCATGCTCGGCCGGGATGAGCGCGTGGACCCGGCTGGCCTCGATCGGCACCCCATTGGCCGCGAATTGCGCCGCGACCGGCGCCATCGCTTCCGGACCGATCAGCGATGACACCTGCGCCTGCGCGGCTTGCGACAATACGGCACCCATCGCCGCGAGCTGGCGCAAGGCCTCGCCGGCAGCCGCCTTGTCCTTCGCCTGGACGGCGGCCGCAAGCCGCCGCCGCACCATTCCTGCGCTGTTCGGGAATTGAGCCGCTACCCGGGCCGCATCGCCGGGCGTGGCGAAATCACGGACGGCGGCAGGCCAGGCGACCGGCGGCCCCGTCCGGACCTCTGCAGACGCCGCGCACCCGCTCGACAGTAAGGCGCAAACCAGCGCCGCCAATCCGATTTTCATGCGCGCCCCCGAGCCAGCTCAGGTTCGTAGCGCACCCGCGACCAGCTTGTGAAGCTTGGAGTGGAGCTGGTCGTTGGCGGCCAGCACCTGCCCCTTGGCCAGCGCCGAATCGCCGCCGCGAAAGTCGGTGACGAAGCCGCCCGCCTCCCGCACGAGGAGGATCCCGGCGGCGACGTCCCAGAGCTGGAGGTCCTCCTCCCAGAAGCCGTCGAAGCGGCCCGCGGCGACCCAGGCGAGATCGAGCGCGGCCGAGCCGAAGCGGCGGATCCCCGCCACTTCCGGGCCGACCGAATCGAGGATCTTCTGGAAGCGGTCGAGATGGCCGTGGCCCTTCCACGGCACTCCGGTCGCGATCAGGGCGTCGGCGAGGTCGCGGCGGGCGGAGACCCGAAGCCGGCGCTCGTTGAGCCAGGCGCCCCTGCCCTTCTCCGCCCAGAAGCTCTCGTCGGTGAGCGGCTGGTAGATGAGGGCCTGGGTGATTTCCGGCCGCCCGCCGGAGCCGCGCGGATCCTCGACCGCGATCGAGATGGCGAAATGCGGCAGGCCGTGGAGGAAGTTGGAGGTGCCGTCGAGCGGATCGACGATGAAGCGCGGCTTGTCGGGATCGCCCTCGATCGAGCCGCCCTCCTCCAGCGTCAGCCGCCAGTCCGGGCGGGCGTGGCGAAGCTCCTCGAGGATGGTCTGCTCGGCCCTCTTGTCGGCCATGGAGACGAAGTCGGCCGGCCCCTTGCGGCTGACCTGAAGCTGCTCGACCTCGCCATAGTCGCGCCGAAGCCGCGGCGCCGCCTTGCGCGCGGCGCGCTGCATGACGGTGATCAGGCCGGAATGGGATACCATCTTCGTCCTCTCCCTCCCGACAAGGGAGGGGTTGGGGGTGGGTGCCGCCGAAGGCGGCCGAAACTCGGAGGTGGGAAGGGCTCGCTGCGCTCGCCACCCACCCCCGGCCCCTCCCTTGCCGGGAGAGGAGGAAGGTTAGTCCGCGCGCCTCACATAGGTCTGCTCGTAGACGTCGACGACGATCCTTGTGCCCGCTCCGATATGCGGAGGCACCATCACCCGGACGCCGTTCTCGAGCAGGGCCGGCTTGTAGCTGGAGGAGGCCGTCTGGCCCTTCACCACCGCGTCGGCCTCGACGATGGTCGCCTCGATCGTGTCGGGGAGCTGGACCGAGATCGGCCTTTCCTCCCAAAGCTCCATGACCACGTCCATGCCGTCCTGCAAGAAAGCGGCGGCGTCGCCGAGCAGGTCGGTCGGAAGGGTGATCTGCTCGTAGCTCTCCTTGTCCATGAAGGTCAGCATGTCGCCGTCGCGGAACAGGAACTGGAAATCCTTGGTGTCGAGCCGGACCCGCTCCACCGTCTCCGCCGAGCGGAAGCGGACGTTGTTCTTGCGGCCGTCGATGAGGTTCTTCATCTCGACCTGCATGTAGGCGCCGCCCTTGCCCGGCTGGGTGTGCTGGATCTTGACGGCGCGCCAGATGCCGCCCTCATATTCGATGATGTTGCCGGGACGGATGTCCACGCCGCTGATCTTCATGTCTGTCTCTCGGGAGATAGTGTAAAAAGAGCCGGGGCGGGCCTTAGCCGCTGGCCTGAAAATGAGCAAGGCGCGCGCATTGTCGCGGTCCCGGCCGGGCTCTAGCCTGCCGCTCGGAAGGTCTCGGGGAAAGGCGTGAAGATGCTCCGCAACGCGGCCGTGCTTCTTCTGGCGGCGCTGGCCGTCGCGGGGCCCGCCGGCGCGAAGGGAAAGGAGGGCGCGAGCCTCGACGGCTGGTGGTCGGCGCGGGTCGAGCATGGCGGGGAAAGCCGCTTTCTCTACCTCCGGTTCGCAAATCGGGACGGACGCGCGACCGCGAGCTTCTCCATCCCCGAGATCGGCGCGCAGGAATCGCCGCTCGGCCGCTATGCCGTCGGCGAGAACGAGATCAAGCTCCCCGACGCCGGCTGGACGTTGCGGATCGAGGACGGCGGTGAGACCCTGGCCGGCCAGCTTCCCGGGGCGCTGGTTCCGGTCTACCCGCTGCAGGCGCGCTTCCGCCGTTCGGCGGCGCCCGAAGCCGAGCCGGATCCGTCCGGATACCAAGCCGCTCCGGCGCCCCTCTGGCGCAGGCAGGTCGAAGGCGCCGTCTACGGCGGCCCCGCTTACGACCGCCGCTCCGGCCTTCTCTTCATCGCCGCCGACTCGGGCAAGGTCTATGGGCTTCGGGCGACGACCGGTGCCCTCGCCTGGTCCGTCTCGGTCGGCTCGCCGGTGCGTTCGACCCCCGCCGTCGAGGCCGGCGCCCTCTTTGTCGCCGCCGACAAGGCCCTGGTGAAGCTCGACGCCCGCTCCGGCCGGCCGCTCTGGACGGCGCCGCTGGGCGTGGAGCGCCATAAAAGGCTGGAGATAGGCGACCGGAACTCGCTCTGGGACCATTATGGCGCATCGCCCGTGATCCGCGGCAAACATGCCTATGTCGGGAGCCGCGACGGCTGCCTCTATGCCTTCGAGACGACGAGCGGCCGGCAGGCGCGCAGAATCTGCACGGAAGGCCAGATCACCGCGACCCCCGTCGTCGCGGACGGCCGGCTGTTCTTCGCCAGCTTCGACGGGCACGTCTATGCGGCGCGCCTCACCGACGGAGCGATATTGTGGAAACGCGATGCCAGAGGCGCGGTCCCGCGCGATCTCGCCTTGGCCGGCGGCCGGATCCTCGCCGGCAGCCGATCCTATGATTTGCTCGCGCTCGACCCTGAAAGCGGCCGGCCCGAATGGACCCGCTACGTCTGGTTCTCCTGGATCGACTCCCCGCCCCTGGTCAGCGCCGGGAAGCTCTACATCGGCTCGTCGGACAGCCGCCGGGTCTTCGCGCTCGACTCCGCTTCCGGACGCCCGCTCTGGACGACGCGCGTGCCGGGCTGGGCCTGGGCGCGGCCTGCCGCGGGGGCGACGGCCGTCTATGCCGGCGCGGTCGGCACCACCGGCCGCTACGTCGGACGGCGCGACGGGGCGCTCGCCGCGATCGACCGGCGCGACGGGCGGCTCCGCTGGCGGCTCGATGTGGCGAGCCCGAAAGGGGCCGCTCTCCACGGCTTCGCCGCGGCGCCTCTCGTTGCGGGCGGGAGGCTGTACGCCGCCGATCTCTCCGGCACTGTCTACGCCTTCAAAGACCGCTAGGTCCGCGCCCTCACCTCTTCACCAGCAGCGGGTAGGGGTTGATCGGAGTTCCCTCATGCCATTTCTCCCCTGCCGCCATCTTGTTGATCGCGAAATGGAGATGGGGACCGGCCGGATTGGCGTTGCCGGTCGATCCGACCAGGCCGATCGCGTCGCCCTGCTTCACCGCCTGGCCTTCGCGAAGGCCCGGGGCGTAGGCCTGGAGGTGGGCGTAATAATAGGTCCATCTGCCGTCCGGCGAGCGGACATAGGCGGTGATCCCGCCGCCGCCCTGGCTGTTGAACAGCTTCTCGACCGTCCCCGGCGCCGCCGCGATCACCGGAGTCCCGTGCGGGGCCATGATGTCGATCGCATTGTGGACCCGGGCGCCGTCGGAGCGGGACTGGGTGTAAGTGTCCTGGAGGTCGCCGGCCTTCACCCCCGCGACCGGGATTGCGAGCCCGGTCGGCCCGAGCACCAAATCGCCGCGCGAAGTGGGATCGGGCGAAGTCGGCGGCGCGGCGGTCGGGCCGGGCGCCGGACCTGCAACGCTCACGCCGCTATAGGCCATGAACCAGAAGGCGCTCGTCAAAGCGCAGGTGACGATCGCGGTGACAAGGACGATAACGAAGGTTCTCAGCCGTTCCATCCCCGCTCAACGCAACTTATTTCCCACCCGTTCCGTTCGCGGCGCGAACGGACGCAACCGATTCCCGCGAAGCGGGCATCCCTCCTGTTACTTTCTACGTTGTACCTTCGCGCCTTCGTGCCTTCTCTCAAAACGGGGTGCCGGGACGGCCGACCGGAAGGCGACGGACTCCGACCGAGTGCGAGACACAGGCCGGCACCGATGCATCCCGCGCCTCTCCTTCAGGCGACGTACCTGGTTATTTTTTGAGAGAAGGCACGAAGGCGCAACGTAGAAAGGGGATTGGATAGCCGCTTCGCGGCGATAGAGCGGGTCAGCTTCGCTCGCGCGGCTCGGCCAGAAGCCGGGCGAACTCCGCCACCGCCGCCTCCGGCCCCGCCTCATGCCCCCACACGGCGCTGCACACGGCGAGGAAGTCCGCTCCCGCCTTCACCAGCGCGCCTCCATTGTCCGGAGTGATCCCGCCGATGGCGACGCAGGGTATCTCGAACAGTCGCGACCACCAGGAGAGGATGGCGGGGTCGGGCCGGTGGGCGGTCTCCTTGGTCTTCGTCGGGTAGAAGGCGCCGAAGGCGACATAATCGACGCCTGCATCCCCACCCTCCATCGCGAGGTGGCGGCTGTCGTGGCAGGTGACCCCGATCTGGGCGGAGGGGCCGAGCAAGGCCCTGGCCTCGCGCGGGTCGCCGTCGCTTTGGCCGAGATGGACCCCGTCGGCGCCGAGCCTTTTGGCCAGCGCCATGTCGTCGTTGACGATGAACGCCACTTCGCGCGCTTCGCAGAGGCGCTGGAGGGGCCCGGCGAGCCGCGCCGCCTCGTGCTGGTCGACGCCTTTCACCCGCAGCTGGAAGGCGGCAACCGGGCCGCCGCCGAGCGCCCGCTCCAGCCGCCCGGGAAAGTCGCCGCCGACCTCGAGCGGGGAGATCAGATAGAGCTGGCAGGGCGGCCGCGCCGTCGGCTCGAACAGATGCGCGAATTCGGGATCGAGCGGGTCTTCCATCGCCTCAGGCGTTCGCATCGATGCGCTTGCCGCTCAAGCAGCAAAAACGGGCGGGCTTGCGGCCAATCCCCCATTTCTCGACGATTTCGGCGAAGCCGGCCGCCTCCATCAGGGCCTTCACCTCCGCGGCTTCGAACAGCCGGAAGCCGAAGCGGTGGCCGGGCCATTTGCGAAGCTCGGCCGCCGGCTCGAAGACGATCGCCAGGCGTCCGCCGGGCTTCGTCACCCGGGCGAGCTCGGCCAGCGCCGCCGCCGGATCGGGCCAGAAATAGAGGCTGTTGACGCTGACCGTCCTGGTCACCGTCTCGGGCGGCAGCGGCAGGCTCTCGACGGAGGCTCGAAGGAGGTGAAGCCGTCCGCGCCGGACGTCGCGCGCGAAGCGGCCCCGAGCCCGGGCGATGAGCGTTTCGGAGAGGTCGGCTCCGAACACCTCGCCGCGGGTGCCGAGCAGAAGCGAGCGAAGCAGCCCGCCGCCGCCGAAGCCCACCTCCAGGACCCAGTCGTCCCGCTCCAGCTGCAGGCAGGCCAAAGCGAGCGCGTTCATCTCCCGGCTGATCCGGTCGAGCCAGGGGGCGATCAGGAACCGGCCGACGGGTCCCGACGGCCGCGCGAACTGGCCGGCCAGGAAGCGGTGGAGGCTTATGCCGCGACCTTCTCGGTCGAGGCGCGATAGATGTCGTCGATCGCCCCGCCCAGCGAGCGGTCGAATTCCTCGTCGCTCATCTGGTGGCGAAGGTCTTCGAGCAGGGCTCGGCTGAAGCTGGCGATCATGCCCCGGTTGCGGGCGAGCTGGGCGCAGGCTTCGGAGCGGCTGAAGCCGCCCGACAGTGCCACCACGCGCAGCACCCGGGGATGCTCGACCAGCGGGCCGAACAGCCCAGGCAGCTTGGGAATGCTGAGCTTCAGCATCACGCGCTCGTCTCCGGGCAGGGAATTGAGCGCGTTCGCCAGCTCCACGAGCAGGAGGCGGTCGGCTTCGGCGCGCTCGGGGCTCTTGATGTTGACCTCCGGCTCGAGGATCGGGACGAGGCCGGCGGCGAGAACCTGCCGGGCGACCTCGAATTGCTGCCGGACGATCGCGGCGATGCCCTCGCGGTTGGCGAGGTTGATCACCGAGCGCTCCTTGGTGCCGAAGACCCCGAGGGCCTTGGCGCGGGCAAGCAGGACGTCGAGGTCCGGCATCGGCTTCATCAGCTGGACCCCGTTCTCCTCGGCCTCCAGGCCCTTGTCGATCTTGATGAAGGGCACCACGCCCCGCTCTTTCAAGACGTCGGGCACCGGCCGGCCGTCGATCTCGCCGTCCATCGTCCGCTCGAACAGGATGGCGCCGATCACCTTGTCGCCGCTGAAGGCCGGCGAGGTGATGATCCGCGATCGCATCTGGTGGATGAGGTCGAACATCTCCTCGTCGGAGCTCCAGGCGCCTTCCTCGAGGCCATAGCCCTTGAGCGCCTTGGGCGTCGATCCGCCGCTCTGGTCGAGCGCGGCGATGAAGCCCCCGCCTTCCGCCATCTGCGCCGTCATCTTCGCGTGATCCATCTGCTCTCGTCCCTCATGATTCGTGAAAAAGTCGCGCGTCCCGTATCCCAGCGGACGCCGCCGTTCAAATGGCGCCCGCCGAGAAAGGTTCGGCGTCCGCCGGCCCCTTCAGCTCGATCCCGTTGCCGTCCGGATCGGAGAGATAGATTGACGGCCCGTCGCCCTCCGCCCCGTAGCGCCGCTCCACCTGCCCTTCGATGCCATGGCCGGCGAGATGGGCGAGGATCGCCGCTTCGTCCCAGGGCAGGACCCGGAAGCAGACATGGTCGACGTTGCGACCCTCCGGGCCGGGGCCGGCGCCACCGATGAGTCCGAGCTTTCCGTCGACCGGGACGAGGTCGATCAGCGCGCTTCCGGCCCTGAGCTGGTAAAGGCCGATCCCGGCCTGGACCTTCTCCAGGGTCGCGCCGAGAATTTCGGTGTAGAAACGCAGCGCCGGGTCCAGATCGGCAACACGAAAGACCACATGGTCGATCGCGGCGAGCCTGATCATTCGGAAAGCGCCTCGACGCCCGGAAGCGCTTTTCCTTCCATCCATTCGAGGAAGGCGCCGCCGGCGGTCGAGACGAAGGTGAAGTCGCCGGCGACCCCGGCATGGTTGAGCGCCGCCACGGTGTCGCCGCCGCCGGCGACCGAGACGAGCTGGCCGGCCTGGGTCAGGGCCGCGGCGGTCTGCGCCAGCTGGACGGTGGCGCGGTCGAAGGGCGGCGTCTCGAAGGCGCCGAGCGGCCCGTTCCAGACCAGGGTCCGGCAATTCTTGAGCGCGTCGGCGAGCGCCTCGACCGCGGCGGGGCCGATATCGAGGATCATCTCGTCGGCGGCGACCTCGTGGACGTTGCAGGTCCTGAGGCTCGACGGGTTGGCGGCGAATTGGGTCGCCACGACCACGTCGTAGGGCAGATGGACGGTGCAATCCGCCCGCTCCGCCGCGTCGAGGATGGCGAGGGCGGTGTCGCCGAGATCATGCTCGGCGAGCGACTTGCCGATGTCGACGCCGCGGGCGGCGAGGAAGGTGTTGGCCATTCCGCCGCCGATGATGAGATGGTCGACCTTGGTCACCAAATGGCGAAGCACTTCGAGCTTGGTCGAGACCTTGGCGCCGCCGACCACCGCCGCCACCGGCCGCTCCGGCTCGCCCAGCGCCTTCTGCAGCGCCTTCAGCTCCGCCTCCATGGCGCGGCCGGCATAGGCCGGAAGCAGATGGGCCAGACCCTCGGTGGAGGCGTGGGCGCGGTGGGCGGCCGAGAAAGCGTCGTTGACGTAGAGATCGCCCAGGGCCGCCATCGCCCGTGCCAGCCCCGGATCGTTCTTCTCCTCGCCGGAATGGAAGCGGGTGTTCTCGAGGATGGCGACGTCGCCGGGCCGGAGCTGAGCGATATTCTCGAGCGCCGTTTCGCCCTGGCAGTCGCCGACGAAGCGGACCGGCCGCCCGAGCACCTGCTCGTAGGCGCGGGTCACCAGCGACAGCGACATGTCCGGCCGCCGTTCTCCCTTGGGACGCCCGAAATGGGCGAGGAGGAGGACGATCGCGCCCTTGTCGGCGAGCTCGGTCACGGTCGGCACCGTCGCCCGGAGGCGGGTGTCGTCGGTCACCTCGAGGTCGGCCATCGGGACGTTGAGGTCGACCCGGACCAGCGCCCGCTTGCCGCGCACGTCGCCGAGGTCGTCGAGGGTTCGGAAGCTAGCCATGGTGACTCCCGTCCTTCGATACGCGCCCTCGCCGAGCTCGGTCGCTACTCAGGATGAGCGGAAAAGCCCAACCGCTCATCCTGAGTAGCCGTTGAGCCTGGCGAAACGACGTATCGAAGGACGTCATGACGTCAGACCAGCCGCGCCATGGCGGCGGCGGTGTCGACCATCCGGTTCGAAAAGCCCCATTCATTGTCGTACCAGGAGAGCACCCGGACGAGCTTGCCTTCCAGCACCGCGGTCTCGAGGCTGTCGACGGTCGAGCTGGCGGGGCAGTGATTGTAGTCGATCGAGACCAGAGGCTCCTCGCTATAGTCGAGGATCCCGGCGAGCGGACCGCTTTCCGCCGCGGCCTTCAGGGCGCCGTTGACCTCCTCGAGGCTGGTGTCGCGCTTCGGAGTGAAGGTGAGGTCGACGAGGCTGACGTTGGGCGTGGGAACCCGGATCGCCGAGCCGTCGAGCTTGCCCTTCAGCTCCGGGAGCACCTCGCCGACGGCGCGGGCGGCGCCGGTGGTGGTCGGGATCATCGACATGGCCGCGGCCCGGGCGCGGCGCTTGTCGGAGTGGATCTGGTCGAGGATCTTCTGGTCGTTGGTGTAGGCGTGGACGGTGGTCATCAGGCCGCGCTCGATGCCGATCACGTCGTTCATCACCTTGGCGACGGGGGCGAGGCAGTTGGTCGTGCACGAGGCGTTGGAGACGATCGTGTGGCCCGCCTCCAGCTTGTCGTGATTGACTCCGTAGACGACGGTCAGGTCGACTCCTTTGGCGGGCGCGGAGATCAGGACTTTCCGTGCGCCTGCAGTAAGATGGGCGCCGGCCTTGTCGCGGTCCGTGAAGAAGCCGGTGCATTCCAGCACGAGGTCGACGCCGTTGTCGCCGTGCGGCAGCTTGCCCGGCTCCCGCTCGGCCGTGACCTTGATCCGGCGGCCGTCGATGATGAGGTCGTTGCCGTCGGCGCGGACCTCGCCCGGCCAGGCGCCGTGGACCGAATCGCGCTTGAACAGCAAAGCGTTGGATTCGGCGTCGGCGAGGTCGTTGATCGAGACCAATTCGAGGCCGCTGTCCGATTTGTGGAGCAGGGCCCGGGCCACCAGGCGGCCGATCCGGCCGAATCCGTTGATCGCAACTCTCGTCGCCATGTCATTGATCTCCTTGAGATTTGAGAGCCGCGACGATCCGCGGCACGATCGCTTCGGCGGTGAAGCCGAAGCGCTTGAACAGATCTTCCGCCGGCGCCGACGCGCCGAACCGGTCGAGGCCGATGGCGAGGCCGCCCGGGCCGACATAGCGTTCCCAGCCGAGCGTCGTCCCGGCCTCGATCGAAACCTTGAGGACATCGCCCGGCAGAAGGTCGCGGCGATAGGCTTCGTCCTGGCCGTCGAACAGCTCCCAGCAGGGCATCGAGACGACGTCGGCGCCGATCCCCTGCCCTTCGAGCGCCTCGGCGGCGGCGACGGCGATTTCGACCTCCGAGCCGGTCGCCACCAGCACCACCTGCCGCGCCGCTTCGGCAGCGCGCAGTCGGTAGGCGCCGCGGGCGCAGAGGTTTTCGCTTCGCTCCAGCCTCAGCTGCGGGAGGTTCTGGCGGGTAAGCGCCAGCAAGGAGGGGCCGTCGCGGCGCTCCAGCGCCAACCCCCAGCATTCGGCGGTTTCGACAGCGTCCGCAGGGCGATAGACGGCGAGGTTCGGGATCAGCCTGAGGCTGGTGAGATGCTCGACCGGCTGGTGGGTCGGGCCGTCCTCGCCGAGGCCGATCGAATCGTGGGTCATCACGTAGATCACCCTTACCCCCTGCAGAGCCGAGAGTCGGATGGCGGGGCGGCAATAATCGGAGAAGACCAGGAAGGTGCCGCCATAAGGGATCACGCCGCCGTGAAGCGCCATCCCGTTCATCGCCGCGGCCATCCCGAACTCGCGAATCCCGTAATAGATGTAGCGGCCTGAATAATCCTCTTTTGTCAGAGGTTTCTGGGCTTTTGTTTTAGTATTGTTCGAACCGGTCAGGTCGGCCGAGCCGCCGATCGTCTCGGGCAGCGCGGCGTTGATCGCCTCCAGCGCCAGCTCGGACGCCTTGCGGGTGGCGACAAGTTGCGGATTCGCCAGTAATTGCTCCAAATGTTGAGAGATTGAGAAATCTCGCGGCAATCGGCCTTCCATCCGCCGGACGAACTCGTCGCGCTGCGGGCTTGCCGCCATACGGGCGCGATAAGCCTCATGGTCGCCGCGCGAACGCCCCCCAGCCTCCCGCCAGGCGCTCAGCACCGGCTCGGGAATGTCGAACGGCGCGCTGTCCCAGGCCAGTTGCTTCCTCGCCGCTGCGACCTCTTCCGGGCCGAGCGCGGCGCCGTGGGTGGCGGCGGTGCCCTGCTTGTTGGGAGCGCCCCAGCCGATGATCGTCCGGCAGGCGATCAGCGACGGCCGCGGATCGGCCAGCGCCTCGTCGATGGCTCGGCGGATTTCGGCAAAATCGTGGCCGTCGCACTTAACGACGTGCCAGCCGCTCGCGGCGTAGCGGCCGAGCGTGTCCTCGGAGCGCGAGAGGTCGGTCGAGCCGTCGATGGTGATGCTGTTGTCGTCCCAGAAGACGTTGAGCCGTCCCAGGCCGAGATGCCCGGCCAGACCCGCCGCCTCGTGGTTGATCCCCTCCATCAGGCAGCCGTCGCCGGCGACCACCCAGGTCCGGTGGTCGACCAGATCGTCGCCGAAGACGGCGTTCAGATGCCGCTCGGCGATCGCCATCCCGACCGCCATGGCAAGCCCCTGGCCGAGCGGCCCGGTCGTCGCCTCGACCCCGTCCAGCATGAAATTCTCGGGATGCCCGGCGCAGGGGCTGCCGAGCTTGCGGAAATTGGCGATCTCCCCGATCGTCGGGTTGGAATAGCCGGTCAGATAGAGGAGCGAATAGATCAGCATCGAGCCGTGGCCGGCCGAGAGGACGAAGCGGTCGCGATCGTGCCAGGCCGGATCGGCGGGATCGTGCCTGAGATATTCGGTGAACAGGATGGTGGCGACGTCCGCCATCCCCATCGGCATTCCCGGGTGGCCCGAATTGGCCGCCTGGACGGCATCCATCGACAGCGCGCGAATGGCGTTGGCGAGCAGTCTCGGATCGGCGGCCATGCACTTTCCCAAGAGGCGGCGCCCGGCGGGCGCGAGGAGAGTCGGGAGGATTCTCCGGCAAGAGCGCTCCTTTATCGGCGACGGCGCGCCCGTCAACCGCAGGCACGCTGTTTTCAAAGCCGGCGAGGCCGTGCTATGCACAGTCCATGGGGCAGGACAGGGTGGAACAGGCTATCGGCCGCATCGAGCGCGCTCTGGCGCGGATCGAAGTTGCCGCGGGCCGAAGCTCGGCCTCCGCGACCAACGCGAACGTCGCCCTTCGCGAGGCCCATGACCGGCTTCGCGGCCGGGTCCGCGAGGCTCTCACCCAGCTCGACGGGCTGATCGAAACGGCGGACGCGCGCTGATGGCGTCGGTCGAGGTCGAGATCGCCCAACGCAAATATTCGGTCGCCTGCCGCGACGGCGAGGAGGAGCATCTGCGCTCGGTCGCCGCGATCGTCGATTCCAAGGCGCAGGACGCCGCCTCGGCTCTGGGCAGCCTCAGCGAGGCGAGACAGCTGCTCTTCGCCTCATTGCTCCTCGCCGACGAGCTCAAGGAGCATCGCTCCGGCCAGCCGCCCGTGCCGCCCGCGCCGATCGACCCCGCCCTCGCCGATGCGCTGGAGCGCCTCGCCGGACGGGTCGAAAGCCTGGCGGAGCAGCTCGAGCGCAGCGCCGAGGCTTCCTAGGCCGGTTCAGGCCCGGAAGGATTGGGTTCGCACAAAGATCACAAAGGCACAAAGACTCCGCGCAGCGGCTTATTCCAGGGCCCCTTCGAAGAGGCTGCGGCGTCTTCGACCGCGAAGCCCCTTTGTGCCTTCGTGATCTTTGTGCGAACAAAATTGCGGCCTTCGGCCGCGGCGAGGCGGTCGCCGCTATGCCCTGCCGTTGTCAGCATCGGTCACGGACACTAGATAGGAACCGACGGGTACTGCCCGGTACGAGCTTCTAGAACATCCCTGGGCGATAAGCATCCTCGGGGGCTATCCCTGGTCGGGCCCTGGTCCGGCACATATGGTCCCCACACTGACGTTGACGCGTCAGAGGATATTCAAGCAAACGGCCATGGTGGTCCCGTCACCCTCCCCTCCCGACAAGTCCGGGCTTCGCCGCGAGGCGCTGGCGGAGAGGCGCGCTTACGCCGCCTCGCTGGCGCCCGAGGTGCGGGCCGAGCTTGAGCGCAAGCTCGCCGAGATCGTCCTTCCGCACCTGATCGGCGCGAGGATCGTCGCCGGTTATCATCCGCTCAGGGACGAGATCAGCCCTTATCCTCTCCTCGAGCGGCTCGGCGACGGCCAGCGCGCCGTCCTGCCCTGGTTCCAGGGCCGCGACTCGCGGATGCTGTTCCGGGCGGCTCCGGCCGTCGAGCCGAGCCCCTGGGGAGTCCTGCAGCCCTCCGCCGAGGCGGAAGCGCTCGCCCCGGACCTCGTCCTCGTCCCGCTGGTCGCCGCCGACCGCCGCGGCACAAGGATCGGCCACGGCAAGGGCCATTACGACCGAGCCCTCTCGCATTTGCGCGAGAGCGGCCGGGTCTTCACCATCGGCCTCGCCTGGGAGCCCCAGATCCTCCCCGACCCGATCCCCGCCGACCCCTGGGACGTGCCGCTGGATGCGATCGCCACGCCGGGCGAGTGGATCGACCGCCGATAGAATGGGACAAGCCCACGAAAGCCAAAACGGGCAGTGACCTTGGCGCCGGCGCTTATTCGCCCGCCACGTCCCCATCGCGAGCCTGAACGATATAGAGCTGCGCATTGAACTCTCTGATGCTTATGTCCGCGAGCTCGGCCAATTGCCCGTCCGGATCGCCGGCCGGTACCTGCGGTGCCGGAACCGGGGGGATTTCCGCCCGTTGCGACCGAACGAATTCCTCGGCAGGGGTAATGTCCTGGCCTTCGTTCGGAACCCGGCCGTCGGCAACGGCAGAGAGACGGCCGGGGATGCGATCCTGGTCGGTTGTGGGGAGACGGAGCTGTGGCTGCCTGGCTTCGCGCTCCGCTTGCTCGTCGGCTTCTCGTTTGCGGATCGCACTTCGCACCTGGCGGGCGCGACCAAGAATGTCAGGCAGCTGTTCCTTCCATGGCTGCTTCTGCTCTGCGAGCTTATTAAGAAAATGCCGTTCCAAGTCGGCTATTCCCATAGCTTCGATCTTCAAGGGTTCTGACATCTTGTAGCACTTATTGCCATCGAAGGAGACGTGGTGAGTCTTGTCGTCAGCAAATCTCCCTATCACCCGCGGCCTTACGAAGAAGGATCGCTGTCGAACCTCTCCACCGAGGTATGCGCCGTCGAACTCAGGCTTTGTGTGGAACATCGGCGCGGCATAGAAAACTTCGTTCGGCGCCACGTCCCATTCGAGTAACATCTTGTGCTGCTCCGAATCGGCGGAGGCCGTCACGGGGAACCGATAGTAAGGTGTTGCCAAATCCGCTCCGTTTTTGATTTCTCTCCCGGATGTCAAGATGATGCATTCCGATCGCTTGAATTGGATGAAGAGCGGCAATCCGGGCTGTTCAAGCTTCACGTCGTAGCCGCCGCCTGCCGCCCCCTCGTCGATCAATGACGGAAAAACGGGTGCAGCGGAAAGTGTTCCCATTGCCTGAACGAGCTCGTGAGTGAGCGCGAAACCATAGGAGAATTCGGAGATGAGCGAACGCATTGCAGTAACCCGCTTCTAGCTCACACCCAGCGCAGCGGCAAAGGCCTGGGCATGACCCGGGTCGTTGAACGTGATCCGCAGCCCCACGCGGTAATGCGCCGGAACGCTGCCGGCTTTCGGTCGCTTGATGTGGCAAGGCTTTGTATCGCCGTAGGTTCCTGACGGAGCAATTTTTCGCAGCTTGGGCGATATCTTCAATAGATGCTCAGCCCCTCGTCTCGCCATTTCCTTCTTGATCATTCCGAGTAGTTTCTCAGCAGCCGCTATCGTTAGCCCGACGTCCTTGATCTGTATCGACCCTATGCTCGCCTCAGGAACGGTGATGTAAAACCGCAGGCCGTTTCTTGGATCTCGTTCCGATTGGACGTTCTGAGCGGCCATGCGGATCTTTGCCTGCGTGATAGGTGCTGGAGCGGACACGCATAGTCGATCAACTGCTTTCCGCAAACCACTCGTACGATCCTGTTGCGTACGCGGGTTTGGTTCCTTGAGTGTTTCCAGTGGCGGGGATCGGAACCGGGACGGCATATATTTGATAAATGCGATCGGCTGACGCGCTTCAACTGCGCGGTATCCACGCTGTTTCTCCGCTCGACCCGATGGAGAGGCGCTCGTTGCTTGGAGGCGCCCGCACGGGCTTCAAAGCGGGCGGCAATTGCCATAGCTTGGCGGCGTGAACCGCGAGATGGACCGATGAAGATGACACCGCCCAGGCCGAGCTGGCGCAAGCCCGCAGGGATGCTCCTGCTCCTGCTGCTGATCGCGGCCTGGGGCTTCGTGGTGGTGACGGTGGCGGAGGCGCTGCCGGAGCTCCCCTGGCCGCTCAAGGCCTTGTTCTACATCGCCGCGGGGATCGTCTGGATCCTGCCGCTGAAGCCGCTTCTGAGGTGGATGGAGCTGGGGCGGTGGCGCGAATAAGCAGGTTCAATCCAAACGGCCGCGCATTAAATAGTGTAGGAGGAGTCAAGCGCCGATGACGCGCCTCAATGACGACTCGTCCCGGGTCATAAGCCCGCCGGAGAGCTCCCAATGCCCGTGAAGAATGCCGTGCCACTCGAGAATATGCTCCCGGATGCCTTCTCCAAGACCCTACTGGCCGGCGGCCTAGAGGTGCTGGAGACCGCGAACCCGATCCGAGCGCATTTGTTCGCAGCGGCGCTACGCGAGGTGGTTGGATACCTGCTGCAGGAGATGGCCCCCGATGAGGAACTGGCGGAGGCGCCTTGGTTCGTTCTGGATGGAGATCGGCCAACTCGAAAGCAGCGCATGACCTTCGCGATTCAAGGCGGCATGTCGGTTTCGACCGTAGATGAGCTCGGCGTCGATGCCGCCGACATGCACAAAGAGATGTCCACTGCGATCGGTGAGCTGAATAAGCGGACACATGTGAGACCGGGGACGCTCCTCGTTGATCCTGGCCAGATCGAAGCCTTCGCGGACGGAGTTGTCGATGCGGTCATTGAGTTCCGTCAAATTGTCGCGGACATGCGGGATGCCGTCGCCGGCGCGGTCGTTCACAACGCGAGTGCGCCAGTATTCGGGTCGTTCCTGCAGGAAGCAAACGACATGATCGACGCACTCTCCACCCACTCCTTCGTCGAGCAGGTTGACGTCGAAGAGGTGCGGGTCGTTCGGATCGGGGCGTATGAGATCACCTACGAGGCGGAGGGAACCGTGTACGTCGAACTCAACTACGGCTCGAGTTCAGATAGGGCCCGCGGCGAGGGCGCTACGACGACTGATAGTTACCCGTTCAAGTGCAAAATGATGGGAAGCGTTGATGATCTGAGCGACATCCACGATGTCTGCGACATAGAAGTCGATACGGCTTCGTTTTACGAGTCACCGGACGAGGATTAGGATCAGCATCACTCCTCTCGATCGGTCGAGCAGGGCGGTGCCGGCGAAAAATGTATGCTGTCCCCGTTTTCCGCGGGTGAGCAGCGCCGGCGCCTTTCGCTCGTTGGGATCCCGGCTTTCGCCGGGATGACGGGTGCTCCTTACCCGTACCCCCGGGCAGAAGCAGAGAGCTTTCAAGGGCTTGGCGAGGCGGCTAGGTAGCTCGCCGGGAACGCAAATTCGGGGACACAATACCTATTTGCCGCCTCAATTAGGTATTGTGTCCCCGCAATTCTGGAGCTGGGAAGGTGGCGGGAGTAATTTGCCGCCCTTCGCCGTCATTATCGCTTGCGGTATCAAGGTTGCAGCGACCTCAGATCCTGAGTTGCGAGCCATCCACCATATCGGTCGAAGGCCGAAAAATCGTTCGCACCAAATTCGGGGACACAATACCTATTTGCCGCCTCAATTAGGTATTGTGTCCCCGCAATTCAAGCCGCTGCTGCGATGGATGGAGCTGGGAAGGTGGCGGGAGTGATTTGCCGCCCTTCGCCGTCATTATCGCTTGCGGTATCAAGGTTGCAGCGACCTCAGATCCTGAGTTGCGAGCCATCCACCATATCGGTCGAAGGCTGAAAAATCGTTCGCACAAAGATCACGAAGGGGCTGCGGCGGCGAAGCTGTCTAGCCTGTTCTGCCGGATTGGAATGAAAGGCACTGCGCACCGCTTCGCGCCGGCCCCTTGGTGCCTTAGTGATCTTTGTGCGAACCCAAATTTGGGCGTCCGGCCGGGACTCAGCCCTCAGAAGCTGATCTTCACCGATTCCGCGCTCCGCTCCGCCTCGCCGTGATGGACGGCTTCGATATTGTTGCCGTCGGGGTCGAGGAGGAAGGCGGCGTAATAGCCCGGGTGGTAGGGGCGCTCGCCGGGGGCGCCATTGTCGGTTCCGCCGGCGGCGAGGCCGGCTTCGTGGAAACAGGCGACCATGGCGCGGTCTTTCGCCTGGAAGGCGAGATGGGTTCGGCCGGTCGGTCGTCCGCTTGCGGCGACGCTCCCCGGGGTGGAGACGAACAATTCGTCGGCCCTGAAATAATCGTCCGCCTCGCCTCCGATCGGAATCCCCAGAACTTCGAAAACCGCCCGGTAGAAGCGGCGGCTCGAGTCCAGGTCGGCGACGACCAGCTGGATGTGATCAATCAGACGACCTCGATGGAGTTCCTGTGCGCTCATTTGCGGGTCTCCCTGAACGTTCCTCGACGATGGGACTTCAAGCTTCCTCGCCTAATCCGGTTCCGCCAGCGCCTCGCACAGCCCATCGGTCGCAAGCGCGATCCGGGATTCGGCGGTCGAGCGGTTGGAGGGGTCGTTGCGGACGCCCTTCGTCTCGGTGTTGAAGGCGAGCAGGGTGCCGGCGCGCTGGTCGGGGCAGAGGCTGAGATAGGCCCTGAAGCCGTTCTGGTCGCCATTGTGGCCGACGAAGCGGACTCCCCTGCCCCGGTCGAGGAAGAAGGACAGGCCGCTTTGGGTGGTGCTGGCCATCCGGCCCTGGGTGAAATCGTCGCCGGCGGCGATCTGGGGGCGCCACATCTCCTCGAGCGACGAGCGCTTGAGGACGAGATCATATTCGGCCGAGCGCGCCGGATCGCCGAGCAGGAAGGCGACGTATCTCGCCATGTCGGGCATCGGCGCGTTGAGGCCGCCGTTGGAGACCGTGACGCCGGTATCGACGTCGAACGGGGCGGCGATTCTTTTGCCGTCGCGTATGTAGTAGCTGTGCGAGCGGTGGCGAAGGAGATGGGGCGGGGTTCGGTCGAAATAGCTGGAGTGCATGCCGAGCGGCTTCAGGATGTTCTTGTCGACATAGATTTCGAAATCCTCGCCCGAGAGCCGCTCGATCACCTGGCCGAGATAGACGATGCCCGGATTGGAGTAGCTGAACCTCGTGCCGGCCTTGAACTGGACCTGGGTATAGGGGAGCATCGCCTCCAGCTGGGCCCAGCTTTTCGGCTCGAACGGCTGCCATTCCTGCTCGCGCCAGGGCCAGGTGCCGCCGCGGAAGCCGGCGCTGTGGCTCATCAGGTGGCGAAGGGTGATCGCGGCGGTGTCGCCATGGGGGTTGTGGACCGCGGCCAGCTCGGGGACGTAGCGGACGATCGGATCGTCGAGCTTCAGCAGGCCGCGGTCGCGAAGCTGCATTATCGCGATCCCGGTCATCGTCTTGGTGATCGACGCCCAGTGATAGATGGTGAGCGAATCGACGGGGGCATGGGCCTCGGCATCCTGCTCGCCCAGATGGTCGGCGGCGACGGTGCGGCCGTCGCGGATGAGATAGAAGCTGCTTCCGGCGATGCCCGAGCGCTTCACTTCCGCCCGGTGGAGCTTGCGAAAGCCGGCCAGCGCCGCCTCGAAGTCGCGCTCGCCGGCCGCGGCGGGGGCGGTGGCCAAAGCGGCGAGGAGGAGGATTGAAACAAGCCGGCGCGGCATTTGGCGATGTCCAATTCTCGTTGCAGACCACTCAGAGGCGGTCATCCTGAATCTGAACCCGTCATCCCGGGCCCGACCCGGGATCCATGAACACGGCCGAGTCAGGATTTCGACCGGCCGTGCTCATGGATTCCGGCGTTCGCCGGAATGACGAAGGCTGAAACAAGTTCAGCATGACGGGACGGGAACGGGGACGCTATAGGTTTTTCTTCCATGGGCTCTTCCCAAACCGATCCCAGGCTTCACCGGCGCTCGATCGTCGTCGCGGCGCTTTCGACGGTGGTCGAATGGTACGATTTCACCCTCTACCTCTATTTCTCGACGGTGCTGGCCCGGGTGTTCTTCGGGCCCGGGGCGGAATCCTTGATCGCGACGCTCGGCGGATTCGCCATCGCCTATCTGATGAGGCCGGTCGGGGCGCTCGTCTTCGGCCATATCGGCGACCGGCGCGGACGGCGGCCGATGCTGCTCTTATCGATGGCGATCATGTCGGCGGCGATGCTCGCCACCGCCTTGCTCCCCACCCAGGCCCAGATCGGCCCGCTCGCCGCCTGGCTGCTCGTCCTCCTGCGCTGCGTGATGGGCTTCTCGGTCGGCGGGGAATATACCGGGGTCGTCGCCTATCTGCTGGAAAGCGCGCCGAGGGCCCGCCGGGGCCTGATTGCGTCGCTGGCCGCGGCGGCGAGCGAGATCGGGGCGCTGCTCGCCGTCGGCGTCGCCGCGCTCACCGTCAGCTCCATGTCCAACGCCGACCTTGAGGAATGGGGCTGGCGGATCCCCTTCCTGGTCGGAGCCGCCCTCGCCGGAGCGGTCTGGCTGGCGCGCAGGGCGATGAACGAATCGCCGGATTTCGAGCGGCAGCGCGCCGAGGGAAGCATTCCGCGCTACCCGGTCCTCCAGGCGCTCGCCCGGCAGCGCTCGGGGATCGTCCGCGGCTTCGCCATCTCGGCGCTGGGATCGATCACTTATTATGTCGGGATCACCTACGTCCCGGCCTTCCTCACCTCGGCCGGGTCGGCGAGCGAGGCGCAATCCTTGTGGCTCTCCACCCTCGCCGCGATCGCCGTCATCCTCGTCACCCCCGGCGTCGGCCTGCTCTCCGACCGGGTCGGACGAAAGCCGGTCCTGCTCGCGCTCGCCGCGCTCAGCGCCCTGCTTCCGATCCTGATGTTCTCGCTGATGGCCGGCGGGTCGCTGGGCCAGGCCTTGTTCGCGGCGGTGGTCCTCGCCCTCGTCGCCGGCGGAGTCAGCGCGGTCGGGGCGGTGGCGACGGCGGAGCAGTTCACCGGCGAGGCCCGGGTCAGCGGGCTGGCGCTGGGGGCGACGATCGCGACGGCGATCTTCGGCGGGCTCACCCCCTGGCTCGCCCAGCGGCTGATCGAGGAGACTGGGCGGAGCGAAATCCCGGGCCTGATGATCGCCGCCGTCGCCCTTTGCGTCGCTCCGGTCTTCCTGACCATGCGCGAGACCCGTCCGAAATGAGCGAAAGGCCCGATATGACCCTGATGCCCGCCTTGTTCATCGGCCACGGAAGCCCGATGAACACGCTCGAGCGCAACGGCTTCACCGAGGCCTGGCGCGCCTGGGGGCGGCAATTGCCCCGGCCGAGGGCGCTGCTGGTCGTCTCCGCCCACTGGTATTTCGGAGCGACCGCGGTCACCGCCATGGCGAGGCCTCGGACCATCCACGATTTCTACGGCTTCCCGCCCGAATTGTTCGAGTTCGACTATCCCGCCCCGGGCGCGCCCGACGTCGCCGGCGAGATCGTCGAGGCGGTGAAGCCGAGCTGGTGCGGGCTCGACCGGGATCAATGGGGGCTCGACCACGGCACCTGGAGCGTCCTCGCCCACCTCTATCCGGAGGCGGACGTGCCCGTCGTCCAGCTGTCGATCAACGCCTTGAAGCCGCTCGACTATCATGTCGAGCTCGGCGCCCGGCTGGCCGCCTTGCGCGAGCGCGGCGTCATGATCGTGGCGAGCGGCAACATCGTCCACAATCTGCGCCGCCTCGAGTGGAACCGGCCGGACCTCGCCTTCGACTGGGCGGAGAGGTTCGACGATGCCGCGGCCCGCCAGCTTGCCGAGGCCCCCGGCGAAATCCTCGAGCTCGCCGGGCATCCGGACTATGAAGCCGCCGTTCCGACGCCCGATCACTTCATCCCCTTGCTCTACCTCGCCGGACTCGCGGCCGAAGGCGGGGCGACGCTGGAGCCGCTGGTCAGGGGCTATGCGATGGGGTCGATCTCGATGAGCTGCTACGGCCTCGACGTCCCGGCCGGTCTGACCGCAGCCGAGGCCGAAGGCGCGGCGACGATACCGGAGGGGGTACCGGCCGAGCAGAGCAACATCTAGGGAAATGGCGCGAGTGACGGGGCTCGAACCCGCGACCTCCGGCGTGACAGGCCGGCGCTCTAACCAACTGAGCTACACCCGCGTGGGAGGGGGCGAACTATGCGTTGGCCCCTGCCCTGTCAACCGGCGGCGCGCCTCGTTTCGGGCGATAGGCCGGATTCGCGGTGCGAACCCATTTTTTAACGCAAAGACGCAAAGACGCGAAGAATCCGCGAAGCGGACCACCCTCAACGATCACCGGCGGCCCCCGGTACTTCCGCAGGCAGAATTTGGAGCGCTCCGCGCTCTTTGCGTCTTTGCGTCGAATCCATCGGTTAGACCCGCCGCCGGAACGACAGGCACGGATGGCGCTGAGCCCTATGGCTTGGCCGCCGCCGCCCGATCGGCATCGCCGTGCTCCTCGTGGTGGGTGCCGGTCAGGGTGCCTTCCTCGAACAGGAAGCCGGCGATGTCGGGCTTGCCGGCGGCGTCGAGGACGGTCTTCATGATGATCAGCAGGGGCACGGCGAGAAGGGCCCCGGTCGTCCCCCAGACCCAGGCCCAGAAGCTCAGGGCGACGAGGATCAGCAGCGGGTTGATGGTCAGGCGCCGGCCGACGAAGAAGGGGGTGATGAGGTTCGCCTCGACCAGATGGACCCCGATGAAGCAGAGCGCCGGAAGGAAGGCGTACCAGGGATCGGCGAAGGCCATCAGCCCGCCCAAAGCGAGCAGCAGGGCCGAGGCGATCGGGCCCAGATAGGGTATGTAATTGAGCACGGCGACGATCCCGCCCCACATCAGGGGCGTCGGCATGTCGAGCAGATAGAGGATCAGCGCCACGGAGAGGCCCATGGCGATGTTCACGATGGTGATCGTGCCGAGATAGGTGGAGGTGGCATCGACCACCTCCTGGATGGCGCGGGCGGTGGTCATCGCGCCGTCGAAGCTCGAGCGGGCGGTGATCGTGCGCCGCCGCATCCGGGTCCAGCCGGCGAGGAAGAAGAAGATCACCAGCACCGCGAAGAACATCTGGATCGCGGCGAACGGCGCCGAGGTGGCGATGATGTCGAGCAGGGAATTGGGGGTCTCGAGCGCCACCGTCCGCTGGGCGCTGCCGCGGGAGCCGAACTGCTCGACGATGTCGTTGATGAAGCGCTCGAGGTCCGAATAAACCTCCATCAACGGAGCGAGCGTGTCGCGCACCCGGCCGATCCGCTCGGGCAGGAGCCTCACCCATTCGGCCGCCGGAAGGACGATCGAGGCGACCGCGACATTGGCCATGGCGATGAGGACGAGGACGCAGGTGAAGGCGGCGAGGGTCGAGGGCACGCGCCGCCGCTCGAGCCATTCGAGCATGGGCACCAAAGCGATGGCGATGACCAGGGCGGCGGTCACCGGAAGGAAGAATTCGGCGCCGGCGCGGAGCGCGAAAGGGAGCGCGATGGTGAGCCCGGCCCCGGCGATCAGGGTCAGGGCCGCGAGCAGCCGGTCGCGACGATAGGCAACCGCCTCCGGCTCCCAATTGGGATCGGCCTGCTCGATCGGGGTCGCCCCGCTTTTGCCTTCGTCGCCCTGCAGCTTGTTCATCTTGCTTACCGCCGCCCTTCGATCTTGGCTTAATCGTGCTGACTAATCCGCCGTTAACTTTTTTTTAGCGGCTCCCCCCGCATTAGCTCCGCATTCGGACCAATTCGGGCGGGGACCCAGCAATGCGATATCAGGCCACGGGCGCCAAATCACCGGCGTTCCGCAAAAATGCCATGCTGGTCGCCGTCTCGGCGGTCTCCGCGGGCATTTTCGCGAGCCCGGCGCTTGCCGCGGGCACCCCGGCGGGCACCAACATCACCAACGTCGCCACCGCCACCTACGAGCTTCCCAACGGCGACGAAGCCACCATCGATTCCAACATCGTCACCCTGATGGTCGACGAGCTGCTCGACGTCAGCGTCGCCTGGGGCGACCCGTCCGACGTCTCGGCCCCGGCCGGCGGCACCGCCCAGCGGCTCAAGTTCACCGTCACCAACGGCGGCAACGGCGCCGAGAGCTTCGCGCTCGCCACCGTCGCCAATGGCGGAGGCGACGATTTCGACCCGTCGGTGAACTCGATCGTCCTCGATAGCAACGGCAACGGCGCCTACGACGCCGGGGTCGACACCGTCTATTCGAGCGGAAGCAACGATCCCGAGCTCGATCCCGACGAATCGATCACCATCTTCGTCCTCTCGACGATCCCGGCCGGCGCCGGCGACGGCCATCGCGGCCGGGTCGACCTGACCGCGGTCGCGAAGACCGGATCGGGAGCGCCGGGCCTCAGCTTCGCCGGCCAGGGCCAGGGCGGCGGCAACGCCGTCGTCGGCGCCACCGGCGCGGATTCCGAGGACGACGGCTATTATCGGGTCACCCGGGCGAGCGTCGCCTTCGTCAAGAGCGCGACGATCGCCGACGCCTTCGGCGGAACCGCCGCAGCGCCCGGCTCGACCATCACTTACACGCTCGCCGCCACGGTGAGCGGCACCGGAAGCCTCGCCAACCTCAGGGTCAACGACTCCGTGCCCGCCGGCACCACCTACAAGCCCGGCTCCCTCACCCTCGAGGGTGGAGCGCTCACCGACGCGGCCGATGCCGACGCCGGGAGCTTCACCGGCACCGCCATCGACGTCGGCCTCGGCACCGTCGCCGCCGGCGCCACCAAGACCATCACGTTTCAAGTGAAGATCGACTGAGAAGGATGACGTCCATGAAGATCTGGCTTGCGCTTCTCGCGCTGCTCGCTCCGGCCACCGCCATCGCGGCCGACAATGTCACTCTGACGAGCAAGGTGTTCGTCGAGCGGGTCAAGCCCGGCGCGGACGGCAAGCCCGTCACCGTCCGGGAGGAGCCGGGCGTGGTGACTCCGGGGGACAAGCTCGCCTTCGTCCTCAGCTACCGCAATTCGGGCGCCCAGCCGGCGACCGGCTTCACGCTCACCAACCCGATTCCGCCGGCGGTCGCCTTCACCGGCACCGAAGACGCGAGCGCCTCCGTCTCAGTCGACGGCGGCAAGAGCTGGGGGGCGCTGGCGTCCCTCAAGGTCGTGGCCGCGGACGGCACCAGCCGCCCCGCGGTGGCGGCCGACGTCACCCACATCCGCTGGTCGTTCGGCCAGCCGATCGCCGCGGGCAGCGGCGGGGAGCTCAGCTTCCGGGGCGTCGTCGAATAATTCCGTAACCCGCACCAGGGCGCCGGCGGGGGGGATTGCGGCGCTCACGCAAACACGATTGGACCAGAGATGACCAGAAACATGCGATTGCTCGCCTCCGCCAGCGTGCTGGCGGCAGCGGCGGTTGCGGCCTCCCCCGCCTCGGCGGCCGGGACCGCGGCCGGTACCACCGTCACCAACAGCGTCACCCTCGACTACAAGATCGGCGGGATCGACCAGAATCAGGTGACCGCAAGCGACACCTTCACGGTCGACCGCAAGGTCAACCTGACGGTGTCGGAAGTCGGGACGGTCACGACCACCGTGACGCCCGGCCAGACCGGGGCGGTGACGACGTTCAGCGTCAGCAACTCCTCTAACGCTCCGCTCGACTTCGCGCTTGCCGGGTCTCAGCTGAGCGGCGGCACCGCGGCCCATGGCGGCACCGACAATTTCAACGTGTCGAACGTCAAGATCTATGTCGACACCAACAGCAACGGCAATTACGATCCGGGCACCGACACGGAGACGACCTATCTCGACCAGGTCGCCGCCGACACCAGCCGGACCGTCTTCATCGTTACCGACGTGCCGCTCGGCCGTGCCACCGGCGATGTCGCCGGGGTCCGGCTCACCGCCACCGCCTCGGAAGCGACCGCGTCCGGCTCGCTCGGAGCGACGATCACCCAGACCGCCGGCGCCAACACGTCCGGGGTCGACACGGTGTTCGCCGACACCAATGCGAACGGCAACGTCGCCCGCGACGGCATCCACTTCGCCGAGGACGATTATACGATCCTGGCGGCGTCGCTGATCGCGACCAAGACCAGCCGGGTGATCAGCGATCCGTTCAACGGCACGACCAATCCCAAGATGATTCCGGGCGCGGTCGTGGAATATTGCATCGCGGTGGCCAATGGCGCGGGCAGCGCCACGGCGAGCGGGATCAACATCTCGGACGAAGTGCCGGAAGCGACGACCTACGATCCGGCCTTCGGGATCCTCCTCAACGGCACGGTGACCGGGAGCAGCTGCAACGCCGACGGCGCCAGCGGCGGATCCTTCTCCGGCGGCATCGTCAGCGGAACGCTGACCGACATCGCCGGCGGCGTGACCCGCACGCTCGTCTTCCGGGTGAGCGTGAATTAGGCGGAAAAAGGGGAGGAGCGGCAAAGTGTCCTCGACACCAAGCCCCCTCCCCTCCCTCGCAATGGGACGCACCACTCCATTTCTGGGGGCGATCTGGCTCGCCCTGGTGACGGCGCTCTGGCTCGCCGGCGCCGCGCCCGCGCTCGCCGCGGACGCGCAGGCCCATCGCACCATCTCGAACGTCGCGACGATCGAGTGGGAGGCGGCCGGAGGCAGGGTCAGCCAGCAGTCCAACCGGGTCGACATCAGCGTCGTCCCGACGGAGTTCCCGCTTTCCCTCTCGGTCTACCGCTTCGCCGCCAATTCGGCGACGGTGTCGATCCCGGTCGCCGCGCCCAGATGCGGCACCGAGGGCCCGAGCGCCCGGCTCGCCACCGCCTGGGACGGCCAGCGGCTCGACCCTGCCTCGCTGCTCGCGGTGTCGGAGATCCTTCCCGGCGAGCCTTTCCTGTTCGTGGTCGAGGACGGCAACCGCAATCACGATCCCAGCCGGATCGAGACGATCGACGTCGTCGTCCGGGCGCAGAGCGGCGACAGCGAGAGCCTGACCGTGTTCGAGACCGCGGCGGATTCGGGCAAGTTCGCCGGCTTCCTCCAGACGATCCAGATCCCGCCCGCGCCGACCGGCGACGATTGCCGGCTCAGCGTCGAGGCCGGCGATCATCTGACCGTCGAGAGCCTGGGCGCCGACCATCGCACCGTTGCCGCGACGGCAACCCTCGAAGTGCTCGCCGATCCGTTCGGCTTCGTTTTCGACAGCCTCGACGGCAGGGTCCTCTCCGGCGCCCGCGTCACCCTGGTCGACGAGGCCACCGGCCAGCCGGCGCAGGTGTTCGGCGACGACGGCAATTCGGCCTATCCGAGCAGCGTGGTGACGGGAGGAACGGTCACCGACAGCGGCGGCACCGTCTACGATTTCTCGCCCGGCCTCTATCGCTTCCCGTTGATCCGGCCGGGCGTCTACCGCCTCCGGGTCGAGCCGCCGCAGGGCTATACCGCGCCGTCGGTCCGGTCGCCCGCGGAGATGGCGGGGCTGCGCACGCCCAGGGGGCGGCCGTTCACCATCGTCGACGCCTCCTACGGCCGGTCGTTCACTTTGGCCGGGCCGGAGCCGGTCCGGATCAGCATCCCGGTCGACGGGCCGCGGGCGCCGATCCTCCTCGTCAAGCAGGCGTCGCGCGACACCGCCGCTCCCGGCGAGGCGGTCCTGTTCACGATCCAGGTCAGGAATTCGGACGCCCATCTCCCGACCGGCATCGTCCGGGTCACCGACGTCCTGCCGCCGGCGATGCGGCTTCGGCCGAAGTCGCTTCGGGTCGACGACCAGGCCGCCGTCGCCGAGATCGCGGCGGACGGATCGAGCTTCACCTTGACCCTGCCGGCGCTCGCCGCCGGCGCCAGCCGCACGATCAGCTACGCCGCCGAGGTCAGGCCGGGCGCCGCCGCGGGCGACGCGGTCAACCGGGTCCAGGCGGTGGGCGACGGCGGGCTCGCCAGCAACGTCGCCGACGCGACCGTCCGGATCCGCCGCGACGAGATCGCCGGCCGGATGACCATCCTCGGCCGGGTGACCGACGGCGGCTGCGGCGCCGATCCCGCCAAGGCGGCGGGAGTCCCGGGCGTCCGGGTGATGCTCGAGGACGGCAGCTATGCGGTCACCGACCGCGACGGCCGCTACCATTTCGAAGGCGTGATGCCCGGCACCCATGTCGTCCAGCTCGACGACATGACCCTTCCGGCCGACCGCGCCGCCGCCGACTGCGCCCGCAACAGCCGCTCGGCGGGCCGCGCCTTCTCACGCTTCGTCGACGGCCGCGGCGGAGCCCTGAAGCGGGTCGATTTCAAGCTCGTCCAGGTGGCGCCGCGCGCGAACCTCGCCGCCGCCGCCAGGCCGAGGCCGGTCGCGATGACCGACCCCGTCGCCGCCGGCGCCGAGCGCGACTGGCTGGCCGGGCAGGAGCCGGGCATCGCCTGGCTGTTCCCCGAGCCCGAGCACAATCCGCGGGCGCCGATGGTCCGGGTGGCGATCAAGCATCTGCCCGGGCAGAGCGTGAAGCTCCTCGCCGGCGGCCGTGAGGTCGATCCGGTCGCCTTCGAGGGCAGCCGCAAGAATGCCGCCGGCACCGCCGCCGTCAGCGTCTGGCGCGGCATTCCGGTCGAGGGCCGGCAGACCGAGCTCAGCGCCGAAGTGCGCAACGCCGACGGCAGCCTGGCGGAGACCCTGCGCCGGACCGTCCGCTACGGCGCCAGCCCGATGCGCGCCGAATTGCTCCGCGAGCAATCGGTCCTGGTGGCCGACGGAGTCAGCCGCCCGGTGCTCGCGGTGCGCCTCACCGACCGCGACGGCCGGCCGGTCCGCCACGGCCTGACCGGCGACTTCGAGGTGCCCGCCCCTTATTATCCCGCCGTCGAGGCCGACGCCCAGCAGGCCCGCCAACTCGCCGGCCTCGAGCGGGCCCGGCCCTTCTGGCGGGTCCAGGGCGAGGAGGGCGTGGCCTATATCGAGCTCGAGCCGACCACGGCCTCGGGAACGATCAGCCTGCGCTTCGACTTCCGCGACGGCGAGGCCCAGCGCGAGCAGAGGGTCGAAGCCTGGCTCGACCCGGGGCAGCGGCCCTGGACGATCGTCGGCCTCGCCGAGGGAACGGTCGGCTACAACCGGCTTCAGGGCAAGGTCGAGGATCTCGGCGAGGACGACGACAAGCTCCTCACCGACGGCCGCATCGCGCTCTACGCCAAGGGCCGGATCCGCGGCAAATGGCTGATGACCCTCGCCTACGACAGCGACAAGAAAGAGGACGAGACCCGCTTCGGCGGAGTGATCGATCCCGACGCTTATTACACCGTCTACGCCGACCGCTCGGAGCGCCGCTTCGACGCCGCTTCGGTGCGCAAGCTCTACCTGAAGCTCGAGCGGCCGCAATTCTACGCCTTGTTCGGCGATTACGAGACCGGGATCGACGAGCCCGAGCTCGCCCGCTACGTCCGCGCCTTCAACGGCGTCAAAGCCGAATATCGCTCGGACCGGCTCTCGGCGACCGCCTTCGCCGCCGACAGCCCGAACCGCCACCGCCACGACGAGCTGCAGGGCAACGGCCTCAGCGGCCCCTATGCGCTGGGCGCCCGCAACATCCTCGCCAATAGCGAGCGGGTGTGGATCGAGGTCCGCGACCGCCTGCGCTCGGACCGGATCGTCGAGCGCCGCCTGCTCTCGCGCCACGTCGATTACGACATCGACTATGCGGCCGGCACCCTGCGCTTCCGCGAGCCGATCCTCAGCCGCAGCTCCGCCCTCGACCCGCAGTTCATCGTCGCCGATTACGAGGTCGACGGAATCGCCAGCCGGACGGTCAATGCCGGCGGGAGGGCGAGCTGGCGCAGCCGCGACCAGAAGGTGCAGGTCGCCGCGACCGCGATCAGCGATTCCGACGGCACCGCCCGGACCAACCTCGCCGGCGCCGACGTCCGCTACCGCCCGAATCTCTCCACCGAGATCAGGGCCGAGGTCGCCGTCAGCGACCATGAGGCCGAGGCCGGCTCGGCGACCCCGTCGGCCGGGACGGCGACCGCCTGGCAGGTCGAAGCCGAGCATCACGGCTCGAAGCTCGACCTGCTCGCTTATGCCCGCGAGCGCGAGGCGGGCTTCGGGGTCGGCCAGACCAGCGCCGCCGAGGCCGGCACGCGCAAGCTCGGGCTCGACGCCCGCGCCCGCTTCGGCGACACCTGGTCCGTCCTCGGAAGCGCCTGGCACGAAGATTATCTCGGCAGCGGCGCCCGCCGGATCGCCGCCCGCACCCTCGTCGAATATCGCCGGCCCGACTTCACCGCCCGCGCCGGCCTGACCTTGGCCGACGACCGGCTCGCCGACGGCCGGCGCGCCCGCTCGACCCTGCTCAACCTCGGCGCCACCAAGCGCCTGCTCGACAACAAGCTCGAGCTCGACGGCCAGACCGAGATCCCGCTCGGCAATTCGGAGAGCGTCGACTTCCCGGCCCGCCACCGGCTCAGCGCCCGCTACGCCGTCACCAGCGCCATCCAGCTGGTCGGCGCCTACGAGATCGCCGACGGCGAGGCCGTCGACTCGCGCACCGCCCGCCTCGGCTTCGATCTCCAGCCCTGGGCCGGCGCCCGGATCGCGCTCAGCGGCAACGTCCAGGACATCGCCGAATATGGCCCGCGCAGCTTCGCCGCCTTCGGCCTCTCCCAGTCGCTGGTGCTGGACGAGCATTGGTCGGTCGACGCCTCGATCGACGCCAACAATACCCTGGGCGGGATCGATCCGGCCCGGGTCCTCAACCCGCTCCACCCGGTCGCCAGCGGCGGCTTCGTCGGCGGAAGCGCCGGGACGATCACCGAGGATTTCACCGCGCTCACCGCCGGCGCCACCTACCGCGCCGACCGCTGGAGCATCACCGGCCGGGCCGAATATCGCGCCGGCGACCAGGGCGACCGCTACGGCTTCACCGCCGCCGCGCTCCGCCAGCTGGGCGAGGGCGAAGCGGTCGGCGGATCGCTCAACTGGTTCGTCGCCAAGGGCCAGGACGGCGCCGAGACCCGAACCGCCAATTTCCAGCTGAGCTGGGCCCACCGCCCGGCCGGAAGCCGCTGGTCCTGGCTCGAGAAATTCGAGCTTCGCGAGGACCGGGTGACCGGCGCCGTCGCCGGCCAGCCCGGGCCGATCGGGATCCCGCTGACCGTGAGCGGCGACGCCCGCTCGCGCCGGCTGGTCAACGCGCTTTCGGTCAACCGCACCGACGGCCGTTCCGAAATCTCGATCTTCTGGGGCTCGCGCTACGTCTCCGAGAAATTCGGCGACCAGGATGTCGGCGGCTGGAGCAACGTCGTCGGCGCCGATTTCCGCTTCGACCTCAGCGACACGATCGACGTCGGCTTCGCCGGCACCGTCCGCGGCGGCCTGGGCGGCGACAGCTTCGCCTGGTCGGCAGGGCCGAGCCTCGGCTTCACGCCGTTCGAGAATGGCTGGCTTTCGGTCGGCTGGAACCTCGCCGGCTTCCACGACCGCGACTTCGAGGAGGCCCGCTACACGCGCAGCGGCCCCTATGTGACGATGCGCTTCAAGTTCGACCAGCTGACCCTTCAGTCGCTCGGGCTGGGAGGGCGGTGATGCTGCTGCGCCTCCTCGCCTTCCTCCTCGCCGCCTTCGGCTTCGCCTCGGCCGCGAGCGCCCAGCTGACCTTCCAGCTGCGCACCGGCGATCCCGTGACCAACGTCCAGTCGATGCCGATCGACAGCAACAATTGCGCCGGTTCGGGACCGAGGGCGATGTATGTCGGCGGAGTCATCACCAATACCGGCGCGACGACGGTCAACAACATCGTCGCGACGATAAGCGGCGTCACCGGCAATTTCGCGCTCGGCCAGGTCGCCGCCCAGTCGGTCGGCTCGCTCGGCGCGGGGCAGAGCACCGGCGTCTACTGGCATGTCGACTATGGCTGCAGCATCTCGACTGTTACTTCGACGATAGGCGTTACCTCGAGCGCGGCGGCCGTCACCCGGACGGTCGGGCTGAGCACCAAGAGTTCGATCAGCGCCAATGCCGGCGGCAACGTCCTCTCCTCGACGCTCGGCCCCGGTGCCGTGGTCGGCCAGACCATCTATTTCGACGCCTCCTACGATTTCGGCGGCACCGGCGTCGGCGACGAGTTCATCCTTCAGCCTTCGGGCAGCCAGGCCTTCGACGCGCTCTGCTTTAGACTTGTCGGCACCGAGATCCGCGCCAGCAACATCACCCCGATCGTCGTCGGGACGACCAACCGGATCTATTTCCGGCAGACGCAGACGCAGTCGGGCAACGGCTATTTCGCCACCGTGCGCTATTATTTCGAATATCAATGCGCCGGCGCCTCGACGACGGCACGGCCCTACGCCACGATGACGTCGGGCAATTCGCTGAAATATACCGGCAATTACGACGGTTCAGGAAGCGTCAGCATCGGCTTTCCGGGCGCGACCAACCCGTTCACGATCAGCAAGACCCAGGACATCAGCAACGCCATCGCCGGCACCGCGGCGACCGTCAAATATACGATCACGGTGACCAACCCCTCGGTCTATGCGAGCCGGATCTCCCAGTTCGTCGACACCCTGCCCGCCGGCGCGAAATTCCTCGCGCTCGACGCGGCGAGCAACGTCACCGCGGCCAATTCGAGCAGCGTCCCGGCCGCGAACGCCACCGGCACCCTCACCTTCACCGGCCGCCAGGACCAATCCTATCTGATCGCCGCCGGCGGCACGGTCAGTCTCATCTACACGGTGCAGATGCCGTCGACCGCGGGCACCTACACCAACAGCGCCCGGGCCGTCTTCGGCACCGCCACCACGCCGACGGCAAGCGCGGCCTTCACCGTGATCACTCCGGTTCCGCTCACCGTCGCCAAGACGAGCCAGCCCGGCACCGATCCCTTCAACGGCGCCGTCAGCCCGAAGCTGATCCCGGGCGCCCGCGTCCATTACACGGTCAGCATCGCCAACCCTAACCCCTTCGCGGCGACTTCGGACAGCATCCTCGTCATCGATCCGACTCCGGCGAGGCTGTCGCTCTATGTCGGCAACATCTCGGGCTCGAGCGGCGGACCGTTGAGCTTCCAGAACGGCGCCACCGCCTCGGGCCTGACCTATAGCTTCACCAGCCTGGCGAGCACGACCGACGACATCGACTTCTCGAGCGACGGCGGAGCGACCTGGACCTACGTGCCGACGCCCAACAGCGCCGGAGCCGATCCGCTCGTCAACCGAATCCGGATCCGCCCGAAAGGCGCGATGGCGGCCAATTCGAGCTTCACCCTACTGTTCGGCTACATCGTCAATTAGGCACGTAATCGGGCAAAGTGGACGAAGTGGACAGGACGCGCGCGCCGTCCCCCCGCGAAGCGGAAAACCCTTCCTTCTTGTACCTTCGTGCCTTCGTGCCTTCTCTCAAAAAACAGGTCTGGCGCCTCGCCTGAAGGAGGGTCGCTGGACGCATCGGCGTGCCGGCCTCGGCCTTACACCCGGCCGGGCGCTCTCGCCTATCGGCCGGCCGCCTCGGCACCCGGTTTCAAGCGAAGGCACGAAGGCACGAAGGTACAAGACAGTAGGGTTTTCCGCTTCGCGGGAGCCAGGGCCGATTCGGGCAGGCTGGCGAACCGGTGTGGTGCCCCCGGCCGGAGTCGAACCGGCACTCCTTGCGGAACTCGATTTTGAGTCGAGCGCGTCTACCAATTCCGCCACGGGGGCACGCCGGGCGCTAGCTAAACCAGCCTCTTCGGCCGCGCAACAGCGGAACAGGGCGGCGAAAGGGCCGTTGCGGAAGCCGTAAAGGGAGATGATCATGTCCGACCCGGCGCCCGCCCCGCGCAAGGGCATGCCCGACGTCCAGCTCGACGAGGGCGAGTTCAAGCGCCGCTTCCTCTCCCAATATGCCGATCCCGCTTTCGAGCCGCTTCGCTCCGAGCTCGACCGGGTCGCCCAAGTCGCCTGGGAGGCCTATGACGGCGGCCGCAAGTCGCCCGTCACCCGCAAGGCGGGCCCGGCTCATGCCGATCCCGATTACGACCTCGCCGTCGACTGGATCGACGCCAAGGCGGCGATCGACCGGGCGCAGGCGGAATTTGAGGATCCGGACCAGCCGCCCTGCATCCTCATCGTCAACGGCTCGTCGCGGAGCGAGCATACCTGCCCGGGCGAGATGTCGAAAAGCTGGCGGCTGCTCGAGCTCGCCTCGGAGATTTGCGGGGTGGACGGAGTCCAGGTCCGGACCCTCAACCTGTCGCGCCTCGCCGCCGAATATGGCAAGCGCATCCATCCCTGCAAAGCCTGCTTCTCGACCGCCGCGGCGCTCTGCCACTGGCCCTGCTCCTGCTACCCGAACTATTCGCTCGGCCAGACCCAGGACATGATGAACGAGATCTATCCGCTCTGGGTGCGGGCGCACGGCATCATGCTGATCACGCCGGTCAACTGGTACCATACCTCGTCGCCGATGAAGCTGATGATCGACCGCCTGGTCTGCGCCGACGGCGGCAATCCCGACCCGACCACCACCCACGGCAAGGACGCGCAGAAAGCCAAGCAGCTCGAGCTCGACGGCTGGCCCTATCCGCGCCACCTCGAGGGGCGCCTGTTCTCGATCGTCGTCCACGGCGACGTCGAAGGCGCCGAGAACGTCCGCCGAAGCCTCGCCGACTGGCTTCGCTTCATGCACCTCGTCCCCGCCGGAGTCCCCGCCGAGCTCGACCGCTACATCGGCTATTGGGAACCCTATGCGACCAGCCACGAGGCGCTCGACAAGGATCTGGCGATCCAGGAGGAGGTGAGGAACGCGGCCCGGACTTTGCTGGAGGCGGTTCAGGCGCGGCGCGCGGGGCGGCTGGTCAGCGCGGGCGACGGGCTGGAGCAGCCTCGGCAGAAATAAGGGGCAAAATCGCGACTCAGGCGAAGATGTCCGCCAGATCCACCCCTTTCGGATCCGGGCCGAAGCGATTGGGGCCTCGAGTCCCCGGCAGGCACATGAGGACGAGGATGACGAGCGGAGTCACCAGGATCGCGACCAGCACCGGCTTGAACAGGCCCGGGCTGCTGAATCCGCCGATCAGCGCGACGATCCAGAACAGGATCGGCGCCGCGGGGAGGGCCAGCCACCAGCCGGCGCGGCCGCTGTCGTGCAGGCGCCGGACGGCGACCGCGAGACCCGGAACGACGAGGGTCACCAGCACGATCGATCCGAACAGGCTGCCGTCGCGCCCCCCGGCCCCGCGCGGAGCCCGCCATCCCAGCTTCGTCTCGATGACGGAGACGATGTTGAGGAGAACGAAGGCGAAGAGCGCGTAGGACCAATATTCCTTGCGTCTCGACCGGCCGGAATAGTCGAAGCTGCGCCGGAACGCCTCCCTTATCCAGTGCATCCCTCTCCCTCTCCATTGCGCGGTGCCTGCCGCCTATAGCCGAGCGCCTCGGCGATGTGGATTCGTGCGACGCCCTCGTTTCCCAGCCGGATCCGCGACCATGCGGGCGACGGGCTGCAGCATGACAGTCGTCGCCCGGTCCCCAGGGAAACCTAGACGAGCCCGACTTGGAGCTTTCGGCCAAGAGCGTCGGCGGCCCGTCTCAGCGTCTCGAGGGTCACGTTTCCCTGCCCTGGATCAAGCAAGCGGTCGACCTGCGTCCGACTGGTAAGCATGAGTCCGGCCAATTGGCGTTTGCTGATCCCCTGCAATTTCATAGCCTCGGTTATTTGCCAGACGATCACCTCCTTGACCGCGCGGTTCTGGAATTCTTCCAACACGCCTTCTTCGCGCAGAAAGTCGTCGAGGCTCGACCCCTTGTGCCTGTCAGCCACTTTGCACCTCCTTCATACGCATCCGCGCAAGGGCAAGGTCCTCCTCGGGCGTGGCTCGCGTCGTCTTGAGGAAGCCGTGCAGCGCGTAGGCCATCCCATCATGAAAGCAGACGAACACGCGTCCTGTTCTGCGGCCATGCAAATTTGTGCGGACTTCCAAAGGCCGCCCCCGAGCGATCGGCACAAAGGCATCCCGACGGGCCAGCGATACTGCAGGCGCTGAAGATCGGCTCCTATCTCCAACCGGTCGCGCCGATCGAGCGACTTCAACCAATCGCGCACCGGTTCACGTCCTCGCTCGGTACAGTAAAAGAAGAGCGAAATTTTCGCCTGCTCGCCACCGCTCATGCGGAACCACAGCGAAGCAGATTGCACCATAAATAGTGCCGAGTGTCAAGGAAGCCGGACGGGTGGCTCGCCCGCTCGCCGCGCTGCTGGCGCTAGGTGATTTTTCCGCGAACCCCCGGCCTCACCCTGAGATTGGTCAGCTCTCGCGGAATGGACTCAGCGAAGCTGAGTACGTCTCGCGGATTGTCGGGCTTCGGCAATCCAATTTGGAAGGTGGCAACAGTCTCGGCTTCCCCCTCACCGCCCAAACTATACATCACATGCACCCCGAAATACGGACACATGTGCCTGTCCTCGCCTTCCGTATAGGGGGGATCGGCGTCCTCCCAACGCACCTCGAAGGAAATAAGGAGAGTGACTTCGCCACCCGGCTGGATGGGCTGCCACCTTTCCATGTAGCCGTCAGCCGCCAAATAGCGGTCCGGCTGGCAGTATTTTTTATAGTACGTGACCGGAATTGGCGCAGCGGTAGTACTAACCCTCACGTCCTGAGCGGGAGTTCTGCCAAGGTTTCGAAGCGTGGCAAAGCAGAAAAAGCTTACTTGATAGGGATTGTTGTACCCTATGTAAGGCTCCACGTTGATCTCTATCCACGGCCTAAAATCCGTATGCGATACCTCTCGGGCATGCTTCAGGGCGGCCTCCGCTTGTCGCAACGAGCGGACAATGAACAGGATGCCGGCAGCGCTGAGCGCGGCTTGAATGGCAGCGAGGATGACTATCCAGAACGCCCAAGCGGCAGTGTTCTCTTGGGCCGCGAGATCGCGTTTCTCGCGCTCGGTGCCATCGCTGGGGTCTGGGTTGCTTATTATGCGCTCGGCAAAGGTAGGGACGCCCGCATGATCCATATCAGCTTGTTGTGGTTGGCGCCCTTTATCGCGGGCGGCGCTATCGCTAGCTACGCGCTTCTCATGTTGGCTGTGGGTCTGAGTGGCTAGCATAAAGCCACCCACTGCGGAGAAGCTGACTACTCCAAGTCCAGCCGCAGCGATGATGCCCCAATTGCGCTCAGACATTTGCAGGTGGAATACGGCGTTAAACTTACCCCGCGCAAGCTTGTTACGGATATTGGACACCGTCTCCGTCACGCCGATAGCCGCCAGCTTCTCGACTAGCTGTTATCGGAGACGTCCCGGCGCTTTAGCTCCGCCTTGAAGAGCCCCTTCACCTTCGCTTTCCCTTCCTATCAGCCATTTGCCGCATCAAAAGGCCGCCCTTGGCGAAGGACGAACCCTCAACTCCGCGGCGCCTGCCTTCGGTAGCTGAGCGCTTCGGCAACGTGGATCCGACGCACTTCATCGCTCCCCGCCAGATCGGCGACGGTGCGCGCGACGCGCATCACCCGGTGGAAGCCGCGGGCCGAGAGGCGCATCGCCTCGGCGGCCTGGGCGAGGAGGCGGCGGCCGGGTTCGTCCGGTTTCGCCACCTCGTCGAGCCGCCCGCCGTCGACTTCGGCGTTGGTTCGGATGCCTTGACCCTCGTAGCGCTCGGTCTGGATGGCGCGGGCGGCGGCGACCCGGCGGGCGACTTCGGCCGAGCCTTCCGACGGGGGCGGCAGGACAAGGTCGGCGGCGGCGACAGCCTGGACGTCGACGTGGAGGTCGATGCGGTCGAGCAAAGGTCCGGACACCCGGGCCTGATAGTCGGCGGCGCAGCGCGGCGCGCGCGAGCAGGCGAGCGCCGGGTCGCCGAGATGGCCGCAGCGGCAGGGGTTCATCGCGGCGACGAGCTGGACCCGGGCGGGGAAGGTGACGTGGGCGTTGGCGCGGGCGACGCTGACCGTTCCGGTCTCGAGCGGCTGGCGAAGCGAATCGAGGGCGGAGCGCTGGAATTCGGGAAGCTCGTCGAGGAACAATATGCCGAGATGGGCGAGGCTGACCTCGCCCGGACGCACCTTGAGGCCGCCGCCGACCAGCGACACCATCGAGGCGCTGTGGTGCGGGGCGCGATAGGGCCGGGTCCGGATCAGCCGGCCGCCGGAGAGGGTTCCGGCGACGCTGGCGATCATCGACACTTCGAGCGCCTCGGCCGGGGTCAGCTCCGGCAGGATCCCGGGCAGGCAGGCGGCGAGCAGCGACTTGCCCGCGCCGGGCGGCCCGACCATCAGCAGATTATGCCCTCCCGCCGCCGCGATCTCGAGCGCGCGCTTGGCCGTCTCCTGGCCCTTCACCTGGGCGAGGTCCGGCCCGTGCCCGGGCGGCTCGGCCTCGCCCGGGGCGGGCGGCGAGAGGATCGCGTTGCCGCGGAAATGGTTGAGCAGGGCGATGAGGTCGGGCGCGGCGACGATCTCGACGTCGCCCGCCCAGGCCGCCTCCGCCCCCTGGGCCGCGGGGCAGACCAGGCCGAGGCTCCGAGCCGAGGCGTTCATCGCCGCCAGAAGCACTCCGGGCGATGGGGCGATCCGGCCGTCCAGCCCGAGCTCGCCGACCGCGACATAGCCGGCCAGGGTCTCGCTATCGATCGCGCCGAGGGCGGCGAGCATTCCGAGCGCGATCGGAAGGTCGTAATGCGAGCCTTCCTTGGGAAGGTCGGCCGGCGACAGGTTGACCGTGATCCGCTTGGGCGGAAGCGAGAGGCCGATCGCGGCGAGCGCCGCGTGGACCCGCTCCCGGCTCTCGGCCACCGCCTTGTCGGGAAGGCCGACCATCAGGAACCTCGGCAAGCCGGCGGAGATCTGGACCTGCACCTCCACCGCCCGTGCCTCCAGCCCCAGGAACGCCACCGTGGCGACATGCGCGACCATTTATGCCAAATCCTCCGTTCCCGCCTTTTCAGGGTACGGATGCACGATAGTCAACGCTTTCCGAAACTCTCCGGGCGGGTATTTGACGGCGCCTCCAAGAAGGCCGAACGAGAATGCGCGGGCAGCGCCGAGATCCGCGGGATCGAACCGGGAGGGTCGGATGAGCGGACAATTGGTGATGACGGAGCATGGAGACACCATGAGCTTCTACATGGTCGGCCTGGACAAGCCCGACGACGCGTGCGGCGAGGTCAACCGCCGCACCGGCCTCAACAATGCCCACGCGCTCGCCCCGGTCACGGACGAGATCCTCGATCATCACGAGGTGCGGCGCGGCAACGCCTGGCTCTATCGCAGCATGCAAATCTCGACCGGCGAGGTCGCCTTCAGCAGGCTTGATCAAACCGCGCTCTAGGGCGTCTTGCGCGGCTAACACAGCTTTCCCACATGGGGGCGATGGGAAAGATCGACTGGCGGCACCTGACCAACTATCCGGCGGTTCGGAGCGCGCTGGTCGTGCTCGGCTTCATCCTGATCGGGCTGACCCCGCTGGTCGGGCCGGTCCCCGGCCCCGGCGGAGTGATCGTCTTCGCCGCCGGGCTCTCGCTGGTGCTGAGGTACAGCGCCTGGGCGAAGCGCTATTATGTGAAGTTCAAGCGGCGCCACCCGAACAAGGGCGACTGGGCCGACTGGGGCCTGAGACGACCCAGCGCCAAGCGGCGGCGGGAGCGGCTCAAGGCCGAGCAGGAGGCACAGGCGGCCATGGGACAATTGACTTTCGCGGACGATTTGCCTAACGGGACCGCCGACCAAGGCCGCTCTCGCGAGGGCGGCCCTTTTAATTTCGATTTTCGAGGTAAGAGCGATGAAGCGCACCTTCCAGCCGAGCAATCTCGTGCGCAAGCGCCGGCACGGCTTCCGGGCCCGGACGGCGACCGTCGGCGGCCGCAAGATTCTGGCCGCGCGCCGGGCGCGGGGCCGCAAGACTCTCTCCGCCTGAGCTCTCTCACCCGCCGAGCCGATTTCCTGGCCGCCAATCGCGGCCGGCGCGCCCCCATGCCCGGCTTCGTCCTGCTGGTGCGGCCGCGCGACGACGGCGATTCGGCGATCCGGCTGGGTATAACGGTCACCAAGAAGATCGGCGGAGCGGTCGTCCGCAACCGGATGAAGCGCCGCTTCCGGAGCCTGGCCCGCGACATCCTGCCGGTGAAGGGCATCGCGGGGGCGGATCACGTGCTGATCGGCCGTCAGGGCGGCCTCGAACGCGATTTCTCGCTGCTCAAGGCAGAGCTCGAGAAGGCGCTGGCGAAGCTGCAGCGGTGATCGCAAAGCTGTTCATTCTCGTCGCTCGGGGCTGGCAATTGGGCCCGTCGCGCGTTCTTCCGCCGAGCTGCCGCTTCCAGCCCAGCTGCTCGGCCTATGCAATCACCGCGCTCCGGCGCTATGGGGCTCTGCGCGGCTCCTGGCTGGCCGCCAAACGCCTGCTGCGATGCCACCCCTGGGGGGGCTCGGGCCCGGATCCGGTACCGTGAGAGGGAATTAGGTTGAACGACCAACGTAACATGATCCTTGCGATCGTCCTGTCGGCGATCGTTCTGATCGGCTGGAGCTTTCTGAGCGAAAGCTTCCTTCCAACCGCGAATCCGCCGCCCACCAAGGTCGTGGACGGCAAGACGGTGCCCCTGCCCCAGCCCAAGGCCGACCCGGCCGCCGACGGCCCGATCGCGATCCGCGACCGGACCCAGGTGATGCGCGAGACTCCGCGAATCCGGATCGAGACCCCGCATTTGGCCGGATCGATCAACCTCAAGGGCGCCCGAATCGACGATCTCGTCCTCACCACCCATCGCGAAGGCGTGGCGAAGAACTCGCCGCCGATCCGTTTGCTCTCGCCCGAGGGCAGCCCGGGCTCCTATTTCGCGGGCCTGGGCTGGATCGGTCAGCCCCAGCTGGTGCCTGGGCCGGATACTCTGTGGACGTCGACCGCCACGCGCCTGGCTCCGGGCAGCCCGGTCACGCTCAGCTGGGACAATGGCCAGGGCCAGCTCTTCCAGATCGTCCTCGCGGTCGACGATTCCTATCTGTTCTCGGTCGACCAGAGAGTGGTCAACCGCGGCGCCGGCGACTTCGCCGCCCGGCCCTATTCCGTCCTCAGCCGGAGCGGAGCGTCGAAGGACCCCGATTCCTGGACCGCCCATATCGGGCCGATGGGCGTGTTCAACGGAGCGGCGGATTACGGCAACAATTACAGCGACGTCGCCGAAGCGGGCGAGCGCCGTTTCAACAGCAAGGGCGGCTGGATCGGCTTCACCGACCATTTCTGGCTGACCGCCGTCATCCCGGACCAGTCGAAATCGGTCGACGCCACCTTGCGCCACAAGAAGGCCGGCGACAGCTTCCAGGCCGATACGATCGCCGAGCCGGTGATCACTCCGCGCGGCGCTCAGTCGCGCTACGTGTCGCACGTCTTTGCAGGGGCGAAGGAGATCCAGCTCCTCGACCGTTACACCGAGCAGCTCGGCACCCCGCTCGAGCGCGCGATCGACTGGGGCTGGTTCCGCTGGTTCATGAAGCCGATCTTCTCGCTTCTGAACTGGCTCTACTCCGTCATCGGCAATTTCGGCGTTGCGATCATGTGCCTGACCCTGATCGTCCGCACCCTGATGTTCCCGATCGCCCAGAAGCAGTTCAAGTCGATGGCGGCGATGCGGATCCTCCAGCCGAAGATGAAGGCGCTCCAGGACCGGCACAAGGACGACAAGCCGAAGCTCCAGCAGGAGATGCTGAAGCTCTACCAGGAGGAGAAGGTCAACCCGATGGCCGGGTGCCTGCCGATCCTCATCCAGATCCCGATCTTCTACGCCCTCTACAAGGTGCTGATGGTGTCGGTGGAGATGCGCCACAAGCCGTTCGTCCTGTGGATCAAGGATCTGTCGGCGCCCGATCCGCTGACCCCGGTCAATCTGTTCGGCTATCTGCCCTTCACCCCGCCCTCCTTCCTGGCGCTGGGCGTGCTTCCGATCCTGCTCGGGATCAGCATGTGGCTGCAGTTCAAGCTGAACCCGCCCGCCACCGATCCGGTGCAGCGGCAGATGTTCGCGATCATGCCCTGGGTGCTGATGTTCGTGATGGCGCCGTTCGCCGCCGGGCTCCAGCTCTACTGGACGGTGAACAACGTCCTCACCATCCTCCAGCAGAAATGGCTGTACAGCCGCTATCCGGGAATGAAGGCGGTGGCGGAAGCGCCCGCGCCCGTGAAGTGAGCGAAGCCGCCAACGCGCTGGACGAAACCGCCCGGAAGCTCTTTTCCGGGCCGATCGCGTTCCTGAAATCGGCGCCGGGATTGAGGTTCCTGCCCGATCCCGGGGTTCCGGAAGTGGCCTTCGCCGGCCGCTCCAACGTCGGCAAATCCTCGCTCCTCAATGCCCTGACCAACCGCAACGGCCTCGCCAGGACCTCGAACACGCCGGGGCGGACCCAGGAGCTCAACTTCTTCGAGGTCGGCGAGCCGATCCGCTTCCGGCTCGTCGACATGCCCGGCTACGGCTTCGCCAAGGCGCCCAAGGAAGTGGTCAAGAAGTGGCGCCAGCTGATCAATAGCTACCTGCGCGGCCGCCAGGTGCTGAAGCGCGCCCTCGTCCTCGTCGACTCCCGCCATGGGCTCAAGGAGATCGACCTCGAGGTGATGAAGATGCTCGACGACGCCGCGGTGAGCTACCACCTCGTCCTCACCAAGGCGGACAAGATCAAGGCGTCGGAGCTCGAGGCGGTCGAGGCCGCGACGGCGGAGGAGGGCCGCAAGCATCCGGCCGCGCATCCGGAGATCATCGTCACCTCGGCCGAAAAGGGCATGGGGATCGAACGGCTTCGCACCGCGGTGCTGGAGGCGGTGCTTTAAGGACGTCCTTCGATACGCCGGCTCGACAAGCTCACCGGCTACTCAGGATGAGCGGGAAAGAAGGCCACAATCGCTCATCCTGAGTAGGGACTGAGCTTGGCGAAGGCCCGTATCGAAGGACCCTCAATAGCCCATCAGCGCCAGCACTTCCCGCCGGCTGCGCTCGTCCTCGCGGAAGACTCCCATCATCCGGCTGGTCGTCATCATCACGCCGGGCGTGTGGACTCCGCGGGCGGTCATGCAGGCGTGGCTCGCCTCGATGACGACGGCGACGCCCTGAGGCCTCAAATGCTCGCAGATGCAGTCGGCGACCTGGGCGGTCAGCCGCTCCTGGACCTGAAGCCGGCGGGCGAAGCCGTGGAGGACCCGGGCGAGCTTGGAGATCCCGACCACCCGCTCGGCCGGCAGATAGGCGATCGACGCCTTGCCGATGATCGGAGCGAGATGGTGCTCGCAATGCGACTGGAAGGGTATGTCCTTCAGCAGCACGATCTCGTCATAGCCGCCGACCTCCTCGAAGGTGCGGCTGAGATGTTGCGCCGGATCCTCGCCATAGCCGCGCGCATATTCCTTCCAGGCCCGGCCGACCCGGGCGGGGGTGTCGAGCAGGCCTTCGCGGTCGGGATCGTCGCCGGCCCAGCGGATCAGCGTCCGCACCGCTTCGCGCACGTCCTCGGGCACCGCCAACTTCGCGGAAGCCTGGACCAGATCGCCATCCGACATCGCTCGCTCCTTCAAGGAGCGGCGCATAACCGAGGCGGCGGAGTAACTCTAGTCGCCGCGCCGATCAGGTGCCGGGCCGCGCCGCGAAAGCGAAAGGCTCGGGCAAAGGCTGGTGACCCCGACAGGATTCGAACCTGTGGCCCTCAGATTAGGAATCTGATGCTCTATCCTGCTGAGCTACGGGGCCGCGCCGCCTGGTGCCCGACTAGGGCCGAGCGGCGCGCGGGTCAATTCTCCTCGCCCGGCGGAACCACCGGGAAAGGCAGAGGGGCGATCGGCACGCCCTCCTCGATCAGGCTCTCGGCCTCGGCGCGCGTCGCCTCGCCATGGATCGCCCGGCGGTCGGCTTCGCCGAGATGGATGGCCCGGGCTTCGTCGGCGAAGCGCGGGCCGACGCCCTCGGAGCCGGCGAGCATCGTCTTCTGAAGCTCGGCGGCGGCGGCAAGCATCGCCTTGACCTCCTCGGGAGCGCCGGTGAACAGGCCCCCGGCCCCGGCGGGCACGGCCGAAGCGTTGCCCTTGGCGCCGACCGCGGGCGCCATCGGCGCCTTCGCGACCTCGGCCGAGCCGCACAGCGGACAGGCGACCAGCCCCCTTTCCTGCTGCCCGGCAAAGTCGGCGGACGAGCCGAACCAGGCTTCGAAGACATGGCCGTGCGGGGCGCATTTGAGGTCGAAGATGATCACTGGACCCGGGTCACCGGCGGGATCGGGCGGCGATGCCGCAGGGCCGGCAGCCGGGCCCTGACCGCCTCGACCTCGGCGAGGTCGAGCTCGGCGAAACCGACTCCCTCCCCCTCCCCCATGTCGAGCAGGATCTCGCCCCAGGGGCCGACGACGAGGCTGTGGCCGAAGGTCTCGCGGCCGTCCTCGTGGCGGCCCGACTGGGCGGCGGCGACGACAAAGGCGCCGGCCTCGATCGCCCGGGCCCTCATCAGCACATGCCAGTGCGCGAGCCCCGTCGGCACCGTGAAGGCGGCAGGGATGGCGAGGATTTGCGCCCCGGCGTCGGTCAGCGCCCGATAGAGATCGGGGAAGCGCAGATCGTAGCAGATGGACAGGCCGAGCGGGCCGGCCGGGCTGTCCGCGACCACCGCCCGGCTCCCCGGAGCGTAAGACGCGGATTCGCGCCAGCTCTCGCCGGTCGCAAGGTCGACGTCGAACAGATGGAGCTTGTCGTAGAAAGTCCGGATTTCGCCGGTTCCTGCAATCAGATAGCCACGATTGTGCAGCTTTCCGTCACTGTCGCCGCGAATGGCGAGCGAGCCGAGATGGACCCAGATGCCGAACCGCGCCGCCGCCGCCCGGACCGCCGCCAGCACCGGATCCGCCGCTTCGGCGTAAAGATGAGTCTCCGCCCGGGCCCGGTCGCGGTCGAGAAGCCCCGACATTTCGGGCGTGAACAGGATCGCCGCCCCACCCGCCGCCGCTTCCCCGACCGCCGCGACCAGCGCGGCGGCATTGGCCTCGGGGTCGATCCCGGTCCGGGCCTGGTGGAGAGCGATGCGGGTCACGGCCCCGAGGTGCGGCGGCGGCGGCGGCAAAGTCAAGCCGGCCGGAGCGGCGGAGGGTTGCGGAGCGCTCGGCGAGTCGGACCCGCCAGCGCCGCCGATTCTTCCCGCGCAGGATCAAAGCCGGAGTTGCCGACCGGGGCGATTGCGAGCAATATCGCGGCGATCCGGACGGGTTGCCGAATCCGGGCGGCCGAGTACGCGTCGCGGGCAGGAAAAGGGGCCATGGCTTATGACTGAGGCGGCGACCGGCGAGGCCGAGCTGTTCATCCATCTGGATCTCGAAGGGCTCGCCGCGCTGATGAAGGCGATCGAGGCCGCGATGGCGAACGGCCGCGGCTGCCTGAGCCTGGGCAGCGGCAGCGGGTCGACGGTCGCCGACAGCTTCACTTCGCACCGGTTCGAGAAGGTGACCGTGACCTTCGCCGATCCGCCCGGCCCTTCCGACGACGCCGGCTGGACCGCCCCCCCCGATCCGGAATGCGAAGCCCGGGGGCCGGTGCTCCAGATGCGGAACTGACCGGAACCAGGGACTTGAGACGGTATCGCGCCCGGCGGGACGCCGCGGCAGCTCAGCGGGTCGGCACCGCCGCGCCGGCATAGGGATCCGAAGGCCGGGGAGGCGGCGCCGGCGCCGGCGGCGGTGGCGGCGGAAGCCAGGGCTCGACCTGGTAGACCGGCTCGACGGGCGCGGAATCGGCCGCGGCGACCGAGCGGATGCCCGCAGCGATGGTCGAGGCGCCGAAGAGGATGAAGCAGCCGACGACCACGCTCGCGCCCCGGCGCAGGTCGATCCGCCCGGACAGCATCATCAGCCCGACCGTCGCCACGCAGATCACCGCGACGGCGGTCGCCACCGTCCCGAGCAGGGTCGCCTGAAGCCATTGAACCGCGGCGGCCAGGGCCCCGGACCCGCCGGGCCCGGCGAGCGAGGGCGACGTATAGGCGTAGACCCAGGCCATGATCTCCCTCTCCCTTGCGACGAATCCGAGGCTTTATAGGCAAAAGCGCGCCCGAGCCCAATGGCGGAAGGGTCGAGCCGCAATGAAATCCCTGTACGCGGCCCGCCGATCGGATTAATTGCCGCTCGCCGAGACATTTCCGCTGTGATTTGGGAGGCGTGCGACCTAAACGGCGCCCCAACCCTGCGTGGAATTGCGGTGGGCCGTCGGTGCGATTACTTGCGGCCGGCCGACCGGTGCAGTCGATAAAAGCGGCATGAAGGATTCAAGATGGCGCCGGGGCTCAAACCGGAACTTCCCAGCCGCGACGACGAGTTGTTCATCCATCTCGACCTGGACGGCCTCGCCGCTCTGCTTCGGGCGGTGGAGGCGGCGCTGGCCACGGGACGCGGGCACGTGACTTCGGATTCGGCGGGCGGCAAGGGAGTTTCCGTCAGCAGCGGATCCTCGCGCGCCTTCGACCGGGTGACGGTGACCTTCACCCGGCCGAGGAGCGCGAGCCTGCAATAACGGCCCGCCCTGCGGCCTCAGCCCTCCGCCCCTTCGCCCTGGAGCATCGGATCGAGCCTTCCGCCGCGCTCGAGCTCGGCGAGGTCGTCGGAGCCGCCGACATGGCGGCCGTCGATGAAGATCTGCGGGACGGTGGTCCGGCCGTTGGCCCGGCCGAGCATCTCGTCGCGCTTGCCGGGCAGCGAATTGATCTCATACTCCTCGTAAACGACGCCCTTCTCCTCGAGCAGCCGCATCGCCCGGGCGCAATAGGGACAGCCGAACTTGGTGTAGATCTCGACTCGGGCCATCGTCCGCTCCTGCCTGGTTTTGACTTGGTCTAGGAGAACAAAGCGGGCGGCGATAGGTTCACGCCTCGTCGATCCGGACGACCCGGGCCCAGCACAATATGTCGACCGAGGCGGCGCCGGACCGCTTCAGGGTGCGGGCGCAGGCCGAGGCGGTGGCGCCGCTCGTATAGACATCGTCGACGAGGATGATCCGGCGGCCGGCGATGAGACCCTTCGCCTCGGGAGCGGCCCGGAAGGCGCCGCGGACGGCGAGCGCCCGCTCGCGGCGGCCGAGGCCCCGGAGCGGCGGGGTCGCCCGGGTCCGGCGGAGCAGGTCGAGGCCGGCGGCAAGGCCGGTACGGCGGGACAAAGCGGAGGCGATCAGGGCGGCCTGGTTGTAGCCGCGGCCCCACATCCGCCAGCGATGGAGCGGCACCGGGACGAGCAGGGCATCGCCCGCCGGGTCCGAGACGTGGCGGAGCATGAAATGGGCGAGAGTCTCGGCGAGGCCGGGGCGGCCGCTATATTTGAGCTTGAGCGCGACCCGGCGGCTGACGTCCCCGTAGGCGACGGCGGCCCGGAGCCGGTCGAAGGGCGGCGGCTCGGCGAGGCAGGCGCCGCACCAGGCCTCGTCCTGCCCGCCATAGTCGAAAGGCAGCCCGCAGCGGGCGCAGCAAGGCTCGCCGAGGAAGGTCAGCGAGCGCCAGCAATCCAGGCAGAAACGGTGCGGCTCGCCGGTGATCGCGCCGCAGCCCGGGCAGCGCGGCGGAAGCGCGAAGTCGAGCATCTGGCGAAGCGCTTGGCGAGCGACGGCGGCGGCCGGGGCGGGCATGAGGCGAGTGTGGCGCGGGCCGGCGGTCTCGGCAAGCGCGGCGGCATCCTGCGCGACCTGCGAAAAACCGCCATTTCTTCCCCGAACGTTAGGGATATTTGAACCGCCCGGCGCGCATAGCGGCGCCCAAGGGACCGAGGCGAAGCGAGGAATATGCCGGAACGCGTGCTTTTGCTGGGCGACGACCTGCGCGCCTTCCTCGCCATCGCCCGCTCGCTCGGGCGGCGGGGGGTGGAGGTGCATGCCGCGCCGTCGGACTTCTCCTCGCCCGCGCTGAAGTCCCGCTACATCGTCGCCGCGCACCGGCTGCCCCCCTACCCGCTCGACCCCGGAAAATGGGAATCGGCGCTCGCCCGGCTGATCGCCGACCACGGCTTTCGCAAATTGGTGCCGACCAGCGACAGCGGCCTGTTCATGCTCCGCCACCATGCCGAGGCGCTGGGACGCGAGCGGATCGGGATCGCCAACGAAGCCGCGCTCGTCCTCTTCAGCGACAAGGCGAACACCCGGGCGCTCGCCGAGCGCCACGGAGTGAAGGTGGCGCTCGGCCGGCTGCTCGGCAGCGGCGAGACGGCGACGGACCTGGCCGCTTCGCTCGGCCTGCCGCTCGTGCTCAAGCCGCGCGCTTCCTATGTGCTGGGCGACATCGAGACCAAGCGATCGGCGCTCGTCGTGCGCGACCCGGCCGAGCTCGACCGGCAGTTGCGCTCCGGCGCCTGGGACGGCTGCGTCGCGGAGAGCTTCTTCCCCGGGGTCGGGATCGGGCTTTCGGTGCTGGCCCGGGAGGGGCGGATCCTGCTCGCCTACCAGCATCGCCGGCTTCACGAGAGCTCGGAGACCGGCGCCAGCACCAGCCGGGTCAGCGAGCCTGCCGATCCCGCTTTGCTCGCCGCCGCGGAGAGTCTGGCGGCGGAGGCCCGGCTCGACGGGGTCGCGATGTTCGAGTTCCGGCTCGACCGCCGCTCCGGCCGCCATGTCCTGCTCGAGGTCAACCCGCGCTTCTGGGGGTCGCTGCCGCTGGCGGTGGCGGCGGGGGCGGATTTCCCGGCCTTGTGGTGGGACCTCGCCGTCCGCGGCCGCGAAGGGCAAGGCGAGTATCGGGGCGGGATCCTCAAGTCGGATCTCACCGGCGAGTTCGACCGGTCGGTCAACCGATTCGAGGATTCGGGCGGGCTCGGGCGCCTCCGGGCGGCGGCGGCCGGCCTGGCGACGGCCGCCAAGCTGCTGCTGGCGCGCAAGACGGCGGACAGCTGGGCGGCGGACGATCCCGCGCCGTGGCGGGCGGAGCGGCGGATGCTGGCCCTCCGCGCCGGCCAGGCCCTGCTCAAGCGGATGCCCGGCCGCAGCCGCCGGCGCCGGATCCGGTTCGAGGATGTGATGCGCCGGATTTCTGACAGGGCGCAGGGGCGGCCGCTCCGGCTGACCCTGGTCGGGCGCGACAATATCTGCCGGAGCGCCTTCGGCGAGCGGCTGCTTCGGCTTCGCCTGGCGGGCCTTGCGGTGGAAGTGGCCTCGGCCGGCCACGTGCCGAGGCGCGGAGCCTCGCCCTCCGCGGCGACCCTCGCGGCCGCCGCCGCATTCGGCGTCGACCTTGCCGGACACAGCTCCAGCGCCCTCTCGGTGGCGGAACTGGAACGGGCCGACGTCTTGATCCTGTTCGACGACGACACCGAATGGCGCCTCCGCCAGATGTCTCCGGACTTTGCCGCCGAGACGGTGACCCTGCCCGAAGCGACCGGCGCCGGGGCCGAGGCCTTCCCGGCCATTGCCGCGGCGCTGACCCGGCTGGCGCGGGTGGTGGAGGCAGGATTGCGCCCTCGCCCGAGCGAAGCTTCGGCGGGCGCGGCTCCGCCCTGCCGGCAGGCGGCCTGAGGGCGAGCGGTGAACGACCCTCCCTCCCGCAACGCGCTCTACCGAAGCGCCGTGCTCGCCGTGACGATGCAGTGGCTGATGCGCTTCATCGGCCTCATCTCGGTGCTCATCCTCGCCCGCCTCCTCCACCCGGAGGACTTCGGGATCATGGGCCTCGCCGTCGCCACCCTGGCCCTGGTCGAGCTGCTCGGCGCCGTCGGCCTCTGGCAGGCGCTGCTCCGGATCAAGGAATGGGACCGCGAGCATCTCGACACGGCCTGGACGATCCAGCTGATCGTGTTCGGGACGATGGGCCTGCTCGCCCTCGCAACGGCGCCTCTGGTCGGGCACATTTACGGGCAGCCGGCGCTGACCGCGGTCCTGGCCGTGCTGTCCGTGCGCTTCGTCGTGCTCGGGCTCGCCAATATCGGGGTCGTCGAGTTCGACCGCCAGCTCGCCTTCGGGCGCGATCTCAGGATGCGGATCGGCTCGCGGCTGGCGGCGTTCGTCGTCACGATCAGCGCCGCCTTCTGGTTTCGCAATTACTGGGCCCTCGTCGTCGGCATGGTCGCGCAGAGCAGCCTGTACGCGATCGCCACCTACATCGCCCACCCGTTCCGGCCGCGGCTGTCGCTGAAGCGCCGGGCCGAGTTGCTCGGCACGTCGCTGTGGATCTTCGTCCATGCGGTGACCCAGACGGTCCAGATGCAGATCGAGCGGCTGGTCATGGGCCGGTTCAGCAGCGCCCATGTCATCGGCCTCTATTCGGTGTCGAAGGATCTGTCGGAAATCTTCACCCAGGAGATCGCGACCGCGCTCAACCGGGTGACGTTCGTCACCGTCGCGCGCACCGACGAGCCGCTGGCGCCGCTCACCACCGCGCAGATCCTCGGCATCTATGCGATGATCGCGGCGCCGATGGGCTTCGGACTCGCCGCCACCGCGGAGCCCGCGATCCACCTGCTGCTCGGCGAGGAGTGGAAAGCGGCGGCGCCCTTCCTCAAGATCGTCGCCATCTATTCGGCCTTCTACGCCGTCTACAAGGTGATCGCCTCCTCGCTCCAGGCCGCCGGCTTTGCCCGGCGCGCCGCCTACATGTCGGGCGGCGGCGCCCTGTGCCTGGTGGTCACGGTCGCCGGCGCCGCCTGGATCCGGCCCGATGCCTTCACGGTGGCGCTCGCCGCCTTCGCCGCCAACTTCCTCGTGCTCGCCACCGGGATCGCCGTGATCGCCCGCTATTCGAAGCAGAATCCCTTCGCCCTCGGACTCCACGTCTTCCGGCCGTTCGCGGCGGCGGCGGCGATGGCGGCGAGCGTTCGCTTGCTCGGGCCCGACAGCGGCAGCTCGATCGTCGACCTGACCGGCGGGGTCGCCATCGGAATCCTTGCCTATCCGCTCTTCCTCGTCGGCTTGTGGTGGGCGAGCGGGCGGCCGCCGGGCGGCGAGCGCGAGGCCGTCAACTTCCTCGCCGAGATCCGGCAGCGGCTTCGTCGGCGGCCCGCGGCTGGGGAGGCCTGAGCTGATGGAGCTGATCGTCCGGCTGAGCGACTGGCTCTACCTGCTCCTCAACGGCCTCGCCGGCCGGTCGTGGATGCTCGACACCCTCATTTCGCTTCCGCTCGACAACAATCTGGTCAAGGCCGGGCCGATCGGCGCCTGCTTCGTCTACGCCTGGTGGTCGGGCGGGGACGAGGCCGACGTTCGCCGCCGCCGTTCTACCCTGCTCGTCACGGTCGCGTCGCTCCTCTTCGTCATGGCGGGCACCAAGACGATCGCCGACGGCTTCTTCCAGCCTCGGCCCTTCGTCCATGCCCAGCAGGCCTGGCATCTCGAGGAGGGCAGGCTGGTCGAGACCGGCAAGCTCGCCTACCGGGAGCCGCTGAACGGCGGAGTGAGCAACCGCTACCGGGCCCTGAAGCGCGGCGAGATCGAGCAGAACGACCTCGGCTCCTTCCCGAGCGACCATGCCGGCTTCTTCTTCGCTTTGTCGCTCGGCATCTTCCTCGCCTCGCGGCGAGCCGGCGCCATTGCGCTCGCCTGGACCGGGGCGGCGATCCTGCTGCCGCGGATCGTCACCGGGATGCATTCGCCGCTCGACATATTCGCGGGAGCCGGGATCGGCGCGGCGGTGCTTTTCGCCATCCAGTTCGTCGCCCGCCGCACCCGGCGATGGGCGCTGGAGCCGCTCGCCGGCTGGACCCTGCGGCACGAGGCGCTGGCCGCCGCCCTGCTCTTCTTCGTCGCCTTCGAATCGACCAACGTGCTGACCAACGTTCGCGATCTCGCCGGCACGGGCGAGGCGATCGTCGAACATGTCGCGGGGAGCTGAGACGATGCGCCGGCTTGCCCTCTTCGCTCTGGCTCTGGCCCTGGCCGGCTGCGGCAAGCTCGACCAGGAGGCGATGGTGCTGACGGTCGAGCCGGGCTGGACCGCCGAGGTCGCGGCGAGCGAGAAGGACGGCTTCGCCTCGCCCGACGGCCTGCTCTGGGAAAGCGGAACGCTGTACGTCGCCGACGAGGGCGGCTCGGCCGTGCGGGCGTGGCGGCCCGGCGCCCGGCCGACGATCCTCGCCGATTCCCGAGCGGGCCTCGCCTCGCCCGAGGATCTGGTGCGCGATGCCGCCGGCAACGTCTATTTCACCGACGACACGCGCGGCGGGCTGTGGCGGACCGACCGGCTCGGCTGGACCACCGCTCTGGTCGCGCCGGGCCGCGGGCTCCCTTCGACCGAGGGGCTCGGACTCGCGCCGGACGGGGATCTGATCGTCGGCGACGCGCCGGGGCATCGGGTGCTGAAGGTGAGCCCGGACGGAAAGGTTTCGGTGCTGATCGGTCCGGAGAAGAAGATCGCCAAGCCGGAGAGCTTCGCCTTCGACGACAACGGCAACCTCTACATCGCCGACAATCGCGACAAGATCCTCTATCTGCTGAGGCCCGACGGCAGGCTGCACCGGGCGATCGCCGACCGTTCCGGCTTCTCGCCCGAATCCCTGCGCTTCGCGAACGGGGCCCTGTTCATCACCGACAGCGATAACGGCAAGCTGTTCCGCTACACGCCCGACGACGGGCTGAACGTCGTCGCCGTCTTCGGCGGCAGCCTCGCCAACATCCAGGGCATCGCCGCCGACGAAAGCGGCGCCCTCTACCTATCGGTGCAAAGCGACCTCAAGGGCCGCAAGGGCTATATCCTGAAGCTGTCGCGGAAGGGCTGACCGTCACCCTCAACTTTGGGGGTCGGACGTGTGCCCAACGTTTTCGCCTGCTCCCGGCGCCTCGGCGCCGCTTTTTGAAGAGAAGGCACGAAGGTACAAGGATGGGGAGCGACGCCACTTCCCCTCCCTTTTCTTGTACCTTCGTGCCTTCTCTCAAAAAATAAGGGCCTGCCGGCCGTCGAAGTGACGGGCTCTCGACGCTGGAACAAGTTCAGCATGACTGGGAGGCGACCTCGCTCTAACGCAGGCGCGATGAGCCAGGACGTTCCCTTCGACCGGCGGCTTCGGCGGCTTCGGCGCGACCGGGCGGCGGCCCGCTTCGCCGAGGCCGATTATCTCCACCGGCTGGCCGCCGACGAGCTGATCGAGCGGCTCGATTTCGTCAAACGCGACTTCCGCCGGGCGCTCGATCTGGGCTGCGCCGGCGGCTATCTGACCCGCCGACTGCGCGAGCGCGGGCTCGAGGTGACGGCCTGCGATTGCGGAAGCGCCTTCGCCCGGCGGGCGGGCGGAGTCCAGGCCGACGAGGACCGCCTGCCCTTCGCCGACGGCGCCTTCGACCTGATCGTCTCGGTGGGAGCGCTCGACGGCGTCAACGACCTGCCCGGCGCGCTGCTGCTGGTCCGCAGGGCTTTGCGACCCGACGGCCTGTTCCTCGGCGCTTTCGCCGGCGCCGGAAGCCTGCCCCGGCTCAGGCGGGCGATGCTGGCGGCGGACGAGATCGAGGGCGGCGCCGCGGCCCGGATCCATCCGCAGATCGACGTCCGCGCCGCCGGCGACCTGCTGACCCGGGCGGGCTTCGCCCTGCCCGTCGTCGACGCCCAGCCGGTCGACGTCCGCTTCCGCTCGCTGCTCGACCTGGTCCGCGACCTGAGGGGGATGGGCGCGACCAACCTCCTCGCCGCGCGCTCGCGCCGGCCGCTGGGCCGGCACGGCCTCGCCGCCGCCATCGCCGATTTCGACACGGCCGGGGACAAGACGACGGAGCGCTTCGAGATTCTCCATCTGCTCGGCTGGAGCCCCTCCCCCGACCAGCCGAGGCCCGCACAGCGCGGCAGCGGCACGGTGTCGCTGGCGGAGGCGCTGAAGCGGTCCTCCCCTCCCTGAAAGGGAGGGGCCGGGGGTGGGTCCGCCGAAGGCGGCCGAAACTCCGAGTCAGTAGAAGTCTCGCTGCGCTCGCCTACCCACCCCCAACCCCTCCCTTCCAGGGAGGGGGAGAAGATCAGAGAAGCCGGTCGAGCAGCGGGATCAGGGGCTCGTCCGCCGGCGGCATGGGCAGCTCGGCCATTTCGTCCGGGCGCACCCATTTGAGCGCCGCGGCGTCCAGCGGGCGCGGCTCTCCCCGCCATTCGCGGCACAGATAGAGGAGAAGCAGCATGTGGCGGCCTTCGTTGTCGGCGCTGGCGAAGGCGGCCGGCGACAAAGCGGCGATCTCGACGGCGATTCCGAGCTCTTCCTCGAGCTCGCGCGCCAGCGCCGCCTCCGGCCGCTCCCCTTCCTCGACCTTGCCGCCGGGGAATTCCCAGAGCCCGGCCATGGCCCGTCCGGGCGCCCTCTGCTGAAGCAGAATCCGGTTCTCGCCGTCCACCAGCGCCGCCGCCACCACTGTGAGTGTCGGATTTTTTTGCAGATTCGAGGCCAGCGGAAGGACTCCGTTAACTCAACTCACTTATCCAGAGAGGATGGGCGAGAAGCCTGGTGTGGGAAGGTAAGGCCGATGCGACTCTTCTTTGCAAAGCTGGTCCGCGACATCAAGGCCGCCAGCGCGGTCGAATATGCGCTGATCTGCGCCCTGATCGTGCTGGCGATGATCGCCGGTTTGAACGCCGTCGCCAGCAAGACCACGGGGATGTGGAGCGACGTTTCCGACAACGTCACCCGGGCCACCGGCTGACCTACGCAAAACCCGCAAGTTGATAACCTTTTGGAAACTTCCTTCGAATAATCAGACAGTGACCGCCAAATGGACAGGGGGGTCGGGAAGTGTGGACTTCCAAAGCTTTGGAACAGGAGACCGGAACATGAAGCTCATTCGCAAAATCTTCAAGAACGAAGAGGGCGCCACCGCCATCGAGTATGGCCTGATCGCCGCCCTGATCGCCGTCGCCGCCATTGCCGCCATGCAGAACATCGGCAGCAACCTCGGCACGACCTTCAACGCTGTCGCGGACAACATGGCGGTCTAATCGCCTAAATCAGCGACTACAAAAAAGGAGGCGGCGGAACCCAGGTTCCGCCGCCTCTTTCGTTCGTCATTGCGAGGAGCGCAGCGACGAAGCAATCCAGCGGGCGTCGGAAGCCGCTCTGGATTGCTTCGCTGCGCTCGCAATGACGGCCTTGGCTCAGCCGATCTCCAGATATTTCGCGCGCCGATCCGCGCGCACCTCACTGGGCGACAGCCCGGCCAGCGAATCGAGCTCCTCGCCGACCGCCTCGCCGAGCGAAGCGATCGCCTCCGCCGGGCTTCGGTGGGCGCCGCCGACCGGTTCGGGGACGATCCGATCGATCACCCCCAGGGCCTTGAGATCCTGGGCGGTCACCCGCATCGCCTCGGCCGCGTCGGCGGCCTTTTCCGCGGTGCGCCAGAGGATCGAGGCGCAGCCTTCGGGCGAGATGACCGCATAGACGCTGTGCTCGAGCATCAGCACCCGGTTCGCGGTGGCGATGGCGATGGCGCCGCCCGAGCCCCCTTCCCCGACGATCGCGGCGACCATCGGAACGCCCAGGGCGAGACAGGCCTCGGTCGAGCGGGCGATCGCCTCCGCCTGGCCGCGCTCCTCCGCCTGGACTCCGGGAAAGGCGCCGGGCGTGTCGACCAGGGTGACGACGGCGAGGCCGAAGCGGTCGGCCAGCTCCATCAGCCGGATCGCCTTGCGATAGCCTTCGGGCTTGGCCATTCCGAAATTGTGGGTCAGGCGGCTGGCGGTGTCGTCGCCTTTCTCATGGCCGATCAGCATGACCTTGCGGCCGCCCAGCCTGCCCAGCCCGCCGACGATGGCGGCGTCCTCGGCGAAGTTGCGGTCGCCGGCCAGCGGGATGAAATCCTCGGCGAGGGCCGCGACATAATCCTTGAAATGCGGACGATCCGGATGGCGAGCGACCTGGGTCTTCTGCCAGGGGGTGAGCCGGGCATAGGTGTCGCGGAGCAGCCGGTCGGACTTGGCCTCGAGCCGGACGATCTCGGAGTCGATGTTGAGGTCAGAATCCTCGGCCGTCTCGCGCAGCTCCTCGATGCGGTTGTCGAGCTCGGCGATCGCTTTTTCGAAATCGAGGAAGGTGGGCATGATTGGGCGCGGGGTTAAGCGCAGAGGGCCTTTGCGTCAACGAAACCCGTCATTCCGGCGAAAGCCGGAATCCATGAACAGGACCGGCGACAGCGGGTCGCGACCGGTGTTCATGGATCCCGGGTCAAGCCCGGGATGACGACTTGCGGCCGGCGTCGGCGAGCGGGTGGCGGCTGTTGACCAGGTCGATGAGGCGGCGGCTGTCGACATGGGTGTAGATCTGGGTGGTGGCGATGTCGGCATGGCCGAGCAGCATCTGGAGGGCGCGAAGATCGGCGCCGCCTTCGAGCAAATGGGTGGCGAAGGCGTGGCGAAGGACGTGCGGGCTGACCCGCTCGGGCGGCACACCGGCGGCGGCGGCGAGCTCTTTGAGAAGCTGGTGGAGGCGGACCCGGCTGAGATGGCCCTTGCCCGACGGGAAGAGCCAGAGGCTGTCGCGCGGGACCAGGGCCGCCCATTCGGCGACCGCCGCCCGGGCGCGGTCGGAGATCGGGACGAGCCGCTCCTTCGCGCCCTTGCCGCGAAGGATGAGGAAGGGCTTGTCGGGATGGACGGCATGGCGGGGGAGCGAAACCAGCTCGGTCGCGCGCATGCCGGAGCCGTAGAGCAATTCGACCAGCGCCGTCAGCCGAAGAGCGGCCGCCTCCGGCGCCTCGCTGCGGCGGCGGTCGAGCTCGGCGAAAAGAGCGCCGACCGCTTTATGGTCGAGGATCCTGGGCAGCGGCCGCCCTCCGGCCGGGCGCGGCAGAGCGGCGGAAGGATCGTCGCCGCGAAATCCCTCGTCGTGAAGGAAGCCGAAGAAGCGGCGCAGGGCGGCCGCCTTGCGCGCCACGGTCGACCGCTTGAGCGGAAGCCAGGCCTCGGCAAGGCCCTTCAGAGCCTCTTGAGTCGCGCCGGAAAGCCCGCCCCCGAGCAGCTCGGAGGCGCCGCGCAGGTCGCGTTCGTAGGCGAGGCGGGTGTTGAGGGCGGCGCCGGCCTCGGCGGCGAGCATCTCGAGGAAGGCGGCGATCAGCTGCCCGTCCTCGCGAACCGCGCTCACAGCCGGGTCATCGCCTCGGCCGCGATCATCCGCGCCTCGTAATCGAGCCCGACCTCCCTCAGCGCCCGAACGATATGGTAGAGATGCTCGGGCGGAACCCCGCGCCAGCTCGGAGTCTGCATCCCGATCCCGGCGAGCAAGGCGACGGTGCCGGGCTGGTTCGCCCGGGCGGCGGCGGCAATCAGATTGGCCCAGCGGCTGCGCGGCGCAATGCTGACTCCGTAGGGGAGCGGATCGTCGAGACGGCCGAGGCCGGCAAGCGCGGCGACCAGCATCCGGCCGCGATGGTCGCCGGCGCTGTCGGTGAACGCCTCGATCCGGCTCGCCCGGAGATCGACGACCGGGCGCGGCGCTCCGACGGCGAGGATCGACCAGGCGCGGTGGCCGTCGTCGCCGTCGAGGCCGTCGGCGACCCCGCCCCAGCGGGCGGCGAAGCGATCGTAGCCCGCCGACATCATCGCGCCGACGAGATCGTCGGTCCGGTTGCCTCGATCGGCGGAGACGGGAATTCGGGCGGCGGCGGCGGCGGTGAGGATGAGTCGGCCGTAAGGGTCGTCGCCCTCGTCCCACAGGTTGCGCAAGGCTTCCATGCGGTCGTCGATCGAGCCTCCGACATAGGCCTTGCGGAGCCGGCCGCCGATGCTGGCTTCGATCTCCGAAGGATCGGTGCGGTCGGCGAGGAGGCTGTGCATCTCGACGAGGGAGGCGTTGGAAAAGACCCCGAGGGTCGCGGCCCGCTGGGCGGCGCCGACGCGCTGCTCGAGCGGGATCATCGGCGCTCGCGCCTGCCAGGCCCAGACGGCGGGGCCGGCGCGGTTGAGCAAATCGACCGGGATCTCGAGGCCGGTGGCGCTGGCCAGGCCGAAGCGCCAGCTGCTCAGCTCGTCGACCCCCGGCCATTCGATGGTGACGGCGCGACGGGTGTTGGTCCCGGCGCCGATCACCTTCTCGGCGAGCAAGATGTCGATTCCGCCGCCGCTTCGGCGCCGCGCCTGCTCGATCAGCTGGCTGGCGCGGGCGGCGTCGCCCTCCAATGAGGCGCACATCGCGTCGGCGAGCGGCCAGACCGGCTGGTCCGAGACCTTGCGTCCGGGTTCGACGAGGGGACAGAGCGCCGCCGGATCGGCGGTGGCGAGGGCGGTCTGGACGGCGACGCTGAACATCCGCGGCGTGAATTGGTCGACGTCGACGGCCTGGACGAGCATCCGAGCGCTGTCCGCCTCGCCCATCCGGAGAAGCAGCCAGGCGCGCTCGGCGATCCAGTCGACCTCGTTGACCTGCTTGGGCGCCGTCGCTTCGGAGAGCAGGGCGCGGCGAAGCAGGATCGAGGTCCAGCGCGAGGGCAAGGGCGCGTTGAGCCGGCCCATCAGCCCGCCGAGGAAGCGGCCATTGGCGTTGCCGAAGGCGCCCTGGCCGAGGCCCCAATTGCCGGGACGAAGCGGCCCGACCGGATTGACCGGTCGGCGGGCCCCTTCCGGGATCTCGATCGGCGGCGGCATCGACCGCTCGGTCAGCTCCTCCAGATCCTCGGCCGCGGAATCCTCGATCGCCAGCGGGTCGCTCGGGCGCGGCGCGGTTGGCGAGGGCGTCGAAGGCGCCGGCGAAGCGGGCGACGGCGTGGCCGGAGCGGCGGGCGACGGCTCCTTGGGCGCAGGCGGGGGCGGATCGCCGAAGCCGGGCGGCAGCAGCGATTCCGGGCCCTTGTCGCGCTGGCCCATCGCCGGGATGGCGAAGGCCAAAGCCGCGCCGCCGGCGAGGAGAAGGAGCTTAGCCCGCCAGGGCTTCATTGGTGACGTCCTGCTCGATCCGCTGGGTCGGAACCTCGGTGTCGCGGAAGCCGAGCCAGACCAGCCAGCCCAGGAAGAGGAGGACCAGGGCGATAAGCAGCTTGGGAAGGATCGATCGGCGCCGACGCGGCGGGGGTGAGATACGCATGGCCGGCCTTTTGCCCCACGACCCGCCCCCCTGTATAGCCCCTGCCGCCATGTCGGACGCGCCTCCACTCTCCGAAAGATCGATCGTCCTCGTCGGGCTGATGGGGGTCGGCAAGTCGACGGTCGGGCGGCGGCTGGCCCGGCGGCTCGGCCTGCCCTTCGTCGATTCGGACGAGGAGATCGAGCGCGCCGCCGACCATGAGATAAAGGAGATATTCGACCGCTTCGGCGAGGCGAGCTTCCGCGACGGCGAGCGGCGCGTGCTTCGCCGCCTGATCGAGGGCGAGCGCAAGGTGATCGCGACCGGCGGCGGCGCGTTCATGGACCCGGGGACCCGGGCCCTGATCCTCGACCGCTGCGTCGCCATCTGGCTCGAGGCCGAGGTCGAGATTCTGGCGGAGCGGGTCGCCCGGCGCGGGCACCGGCCGCTGCTCGCGGGCAAGGATCCCCTGCTTTTGCTTCGCGAGCTCGCCGAGGCGCGCGGCCCGGTCTACGCCGAGGCGCATCTGCGCGTGCAAAGCGGCCCCGGCCCGCACGACCAGACTGTCGCCCGGATCCTCGACGCTCTGGCGGAGCAGGCGCGGTGAGGCAGGTCGAGGTCGCGCTGGGAGCGCGCAGCTACACGGTCGCGATCGCCGCCGGCCTGCTCGACCAGGCGGGCGAGCGGCTGGCGCCCTACGCCCGCAGCGGGCGGATCGTGGCCGTGTCGGACGAGAGAGTGTGGGCGGCGCAGGGGGCGCGGCTCGGGGCCGGCGGGCTCGACGTGGTACCGGTGCTGGTGCCGGCGGGCGAGGCGAGCAAGAGCTGGGCCCAGCTCCAGGCGCTGACCGAGCGGCTGCTCGAGCTCGGGATCGAGCGCGGCGATTGCCTGCTCGCCTTCGGCGGCGGGATGATCGGCGACCTCGCCGGCTTCGCCGCCGCCATCCTCAAGCGCGGCTGCTCCTACGTGCAGGTGCCGACGAGCCTGCTCGCCCAGGTCGATTCCTCGGTCGGCGGCAAGACCGCGATCAACTCGGCCGCGGGAAAGAATCTGATCGGCGCCTTCCACCAGCCGGCGGCGGTGCTGATCGACCCTTCGACGCTCGACACCCTGCCGGAGCGGGAGCTTCGCGCCGGCTATGCCGAGGTGGTGAAATACGGCCTGATCGGCGATTCCGGCTTCTTCGCCTGGTGCGAAGCGAACGGCGCGGCCCTGATGGCAGGCGACGGGGACGCCCGGCTTCACGCGATCGAGACCTGCGTGCGTGCCAAGGCGGCGATCGTCGCCGAGGACGAGCTCGAGACGAAGGGGCGGCGGGCTCTGCTCAATTTCGGCCATACGTTCGGCCACGCGCTGGAGGCGGAGAGCGGCTTCGACCTGCTCCACGGCGAGGCGGTGGCGCTCGGAATGGCGCTCGCCTTCCGCTTCTCGGCCGAGCGGGGGCTGTGCGGGGCGGACGAAGCGGAGCGGGTGGCGGCGCATCTCGAGGCGGCGGGGCTGCCGACCCGGCTGGAGGGGATGAGCGCTCGGCGGCTCGCTGCGCGGATGGCCGGCGACAAGAAGGCGAGCGGGGGCCGGGTGGCGTTCGTTCTGACCCGCGGGATCGGCGAGGCGTTCGTCGACCGCTCGGTGGCGCTGGGCGAGGTGGAGGAATTCCTGGAGCGGGAGTTGACCCGTCATTCCGGCGAAAGCCGGAATCCATGAACACCGCCTCCGACCCGATGGCACGCACCGTGTTCATGGATCCCGGGTCAAGCCCGGGATGACGATCAGTCCCGCGCCCCGAGCGGATTGTCGGGGCTGAACATCGTCTCCTTGAGCGCGTGGATGTCGCCCGAGGCGGTCTGGCTGTCGAGGCGCTGGCGGTCGCGCTCGCGATATTCCTGCTCGACCCGGTCGACCTCAGCCAAATCGACGCAAAAGAGGGCGAGCGCCTCGCGGCCCATCGCCACCGCCGATTCGAACACCTCGCGGACGGTGGATTTGATGTCGAGCGGGGCAAGCTCCATCAGATGCAGCCGGTCGAAGGCCCGGACCAGCACCGCCGCCTGCGGGAAGGCCTCGAGGATCGGCTCCAGCCGGCGCGCGGTCGGGCTTCGCCCGTCGAGGCAGAAGAGGATCGCCCTGGCGTCGGCGCCGCCGGCGAGGCGAAGCAGGTCGAGGCGGGTGCCGTCGCCATAATAGACCTTGGAGCCGAAATCGCCGCTGATCTCGATCTGGCTGGGCTTGGAATCAATGAGGGTGACGCTGATCCCCTTGGCCATCAGCATCTGGGCGACGGTCTGGCCGAAGCGGCCGTAGCCGACGACGATCGCCTGGGTCGGGCCGGAAAGCTCGGGGCCGTCGAGATCATCGCCGGCGCGGCGGCTGGAGCGGCGGTCGAGCCAGTCGTTGAGCATCATCAGGAAGGGCGTCGTCGCCATCGAGACGGTGACGATGGCGCCGAACAGGCTGGCGGCGGCCGGCTCGATGAGGAGGGCGCCCTGGGCGGCGGCGAACAGGACGAAGCCGAACTCGCCGCCCTGGCTGAGCAGCAGGCCGAGCTTGAGCGCCCGGCGCGACTGCATCCCGAAAGCGCGGGCGAGGCCGAAGAGGATGGCCGCCTTGAGTGCGATGAGGGCCGCGGCCATGCCGATCACGAACAGGGGACGCGACACGATCACCCCGAGATCGAGCATCATCCCGATGGCGACGAAGAACAGTCCGAGCAGGATCGAGCGGAACGGGTCGACGTCCGCCTCGAGCTCGTGCCGGTAGGGCGAATCGGCGAGCATTACTCCGGCGATGAAGGCGCCGAGCGCGGTCGAGAGATGGAGGGCCTCCATCACCGCCGCGCTGGCGAGGACGATGAACAGGCCGGCGACGACGAACAATTCGCGCTCGCTGATCCGGCCGACGAGCCGGAAGAGCGGGTTGATCAGGAACCGGCCGGCGAGGACGAGACCAATGATGGCGGCGAGCGTGTAGAGGCCGAGCTGCCAGCCCGGCGGAGTCCCGGGATCGGCCGGCGCGTTCGACATGGCGGCGACGATCGTGATCAGAGGAACGATCGACAAATCCTGGAAAAGCAGGATCGAGAAAGCGCGCTCGCCCGCGGGCGTGTTGATCGAGCCGTCGGCGCGGAGGCTCGGAAGCACCTGCGCGGTCGAGGACAAAGCGAGCGGCAGGCCGATGGCGAGCGACGCCGCCGCGCTTAGGCCGGTGGCCAAATAGACCAAGGCGGTGACGGCGAGCCCGCTCACCGCGACCTGGAGCAGGCCGAGCCCGAATATGTCCTGCTTGAGGCGCCACAGCCGGTTGGGATGGAGCTCGAGGCCGACCAGGAAGAGGAGGAGGACGATTCCGAAATCGGCGATGTGGAGCATCTCCTCGGGCGCGCTGATCAGGCCGATCCCGTGGGGCCCGACGACCGCTCCGGCGACGAGATAGCCGAGCACGGCGCCGAGGCCGAGGCGGCGGAACAGCATGACGAAGGCCAAGGCCGCGCCGAGGATGATGACCCCGTCGCGGAGCAGAAGGGTGGCGGCCTGGGCGCCGGCGCCGGCGACGGGCTCCATCAGCCGCGAGCCCCCGTCTTCCGGGCCTGGGCCGCGGCCTCGGCGGCAGCATCGAAGGGGAGCAGGATCGAGGCGTGGCGGGCTGGGACCCGGCGGGCTTCGGCGAACACGTCGAGGCCGGGCCAGTCGCCCGGGCTGTCGCTTCGGCCGGAAAGATAGGCGGCGAGCGAGTCGCGCGCCGACTCCAGCTCGGCGCGGGTCCGGCCGACGGCGTGGGCGGCCATCAGCGAGGCCGAAGCCTGGCCGAGGGCGCAGGCCTTCACCTCCTGGCCGAGCTCAGCCACCCTGCCCTCCCCGTCGAGCGCGACGTCGACGGCGACCCGGCTGCCGCAGACGGGCGAGCTCTTCTCGGCGCTCGCCTGCGGGCGATCGAGCCGTCCGAGATGGGGGATCGAGGCGGCGAGGCGCAATATGTCGCGGCTGTAGAGAGCGCTGGGCACGAGCGGCCTATAGAGCGCGGTCCGCCGCGGCGCCAACTCAGGGCCTTAAAATTTAGTGTTCTTTTTTTGTTCTTGCTTTGTAGGACTTTTCCTATTAAATTGAGAGCTGGCCGAGTCGCGGGCTCGGCGGGGCTCTTTGACATTGTGAGATTGGATAGCGCCGGAAGCGGAGGGTCTCCCCTCCCTGGAAGGGAGGGGTCGGGG
>DASTFN010000058.1:0-2400 GCA_035719905.1 Allosphingosinicella sp. | reverse complement strand
GATGCGGAAATAGGTCGACAGCTCCATCGGACAGCGCACGCCCGGCGGCACGTAGACGAACGAGCCGTCGGAGAACACCGCCGAGTTCAGCGTCGCGAAATAATTGTCCGACGTCGGCACCACCGTGCCGAGATACTTCTTTACGAGCTCGGGATGTTCGCGGATCGCTTCCGAGATCGGCATGAAGATCACGCCGGCCGCCTTCAGCTCCTTCTGGAACGTGGTGGCGACGGAAACCGAGTCGAACACGGCGTCGACCGCGATCTTGCGCTCGCCTTCCGGCCTCACGACGCCTTCGAGCACCTCGACTTCGCGCAGGGGGATGCCGAGCTTCTCGTAGGTCTTGAGAATTTCCGGATCGATCTCGTCGAGGGAGCCGATCTGCTTCTTCGGTTTCGGCGCCGAGTAGTAATAGAGATCCTGGTAGTCGATCCTGGGATAGTTGACGCGGGCCCAGGTCGGCTCGGTCATGGTCAGCCAGCGGCGATAGGCCTCCAGACGCCATTCCAGCATCCAGGCCGGCTCGTTCTTCTTCGCGGAAATGAAGCGGACGGTGTCTTCCGAGAGACCCTTGGGGGCCTTGTCGGACTCGATCAGGGTCTCAAACCCATATCGATACTGGTCGACGTCGATGCGCCTGACGCGCTCGACCGTCTCTTGTACGGCTGGCATTCCATCCTCCGCTCGCGGTTTCAAGGACCGCGGTGGAACAATTCCAAATCAGTGACGAAGCGTTCCGGCGAAACTCACTTAGAACGTTTCAAGCTGTGTTTCGTCGTCCTCTAAGTAAGACATCGGCAAGCTTTCGCCAAGCCTCAAGGGCCAAATCAATGTCTGCCTCTGATGTAGACCAGCCCAGACTGAGCCGCACCGCTCCCTGGGCCAGTTCCCGGTCGAACCCCATGGCGGCCAGGACGTGGGAGGGCTGGACCTTGCCCGACGAGCAAGCGGAACCCGAGGATACCGCAATACCGGCGAGATCGAAGCCAATTACGGCCGTTTCGGCCTTGAGCCCGGGAACGGTGAACAGCGTGGTGTTGGGCAGGCGGGGCGAATCCACCGAAAACAGGATCATTCCCGGGGGTTCTCGCAGGCCCGCCTCAAGGCGCCTCCGGAGACCCACCAGCCGTTCCGCGTCGCCCTGCAAGGCCGCCATGGCAGCCCGGACCGCGGCCCCGAAGGCCGCGATCCCAGCAACATTTTCGGTGCCCGCACGGCGCCCGAGTTCCTGCCCGCCGCCACGCAGCAGCGGCTCCAGATCCTGGACGTCCTCGGCCATCACAAGCGCGCCGACGCCCTTGAGGCCGCCGATCTTGTGCGCCGAGAGCGTGATCAGGTCGGCCCGCATCGATTTGATATAAAAGGGTATTTTTCCAAACGCCTGGATCGCGTCGACATGCAGCAGCCCGCCTGCTGTATGCACGATGTCGGCGATTTCGGCGACCGGCTGGATGACGCCGGTCTCATTATTGGCCAGCATCACCGAGACCAGCGCCGGAGCGCCCTCAGCAAGCCGCTCGCGCAAATGGTCGAGATCGAGCAAGCCGGAGGCGGTGACCTTGATGGTCCCGATCGCCTCCGCCGCAAACCTCCCCCCTGACAGCACCGATGTATGTTCGATGGCCGAGACCAGCAGCCGCCGAACCGGTTCGCCCGCGGCCCGGCGCAGTCCCGGTGTCAGCGCCAGCGCGTTCGCCTCCGTGCCGCCGGACGAAAATACGACGTCCTGGGGCCGAGCGGAGACCGCCGCCGCGACGGCGGCACGGGCATCCTCGACCAGACGGCGCGCCTGGCGCCCTTCGGCATGGACCGAGGACGGGTTGCCGGCGACTTCCCAAGCGGCCGCCATCGCCTGCCTCGCCTCGGGCCGAAGCGGCGTGGTCGCGTTCCAGTCGAGATAGACCCGGTCAGGCATTTCCGTACAATGTTACCTGTGTTGGCGCGCGGCTCTCTTGAGCCAGAGCGCGCTGCGAGCGCAAGACGCCTTATGGAAATTGGGGATCGTCCCGTCTCTTACAATCGCAAGCTAACGCCTTGAATAGCCTTCTAGATGTTCAAGATGCTTGCTTTTTGCCCCTCGCCTCATGCTAGAACGCCGCCACCAGTTTCACGTGAGCGCCGTTCGCGCATCGCCCAACGACGTCTGATCAGATTTTTCCGCCGGATCACGTCCGTTGCCAAGGAACACCTCCAAGGATCATCAATGCCTGAAGTAATTTTCACCGGCCCCGCAGGCCGCCTCGAAGGCCGTTACCATCCGGCCAAGCAGAAGAACGCTCCGATCGCGATGATCCTGCATCCGCATCCGCAGTTTCACGGCACGATGAACCACCAGATCGTCTATCAGTGCTACTACGCGTTTGCGCATCGCGGCTTCTCGGTGCTGCGTTTCAATTTCCG
>DASTFN010000057.1:0-10683 GCA_035719905.1 Allosphingosinicella sp. | reverse complement strand
GTCATTGCGAGGAGCGAAGCGACGAAGCCCCGAGGGGACACGTACTTTTTCGCGAAAAAGTACGTGTCCCCATTCTGACTCCTACGCGTTCCCCACGGCCCGCTCGACGTCGAGCGCCGCCTCGACCATCCGCTCCCAGGTCTCCGGGTCGCCCGCCGCCGCCATCACCCGGTCCGGCTCGCGCAGGGTGCGAAGGATCGACAGCGCGTCCTGGACATATTCGTGCCAGGTCTCGTCGACGCTCGGCCCGGCCGAGGGATCGTCGCCGTCGGCGTTGATGCTGTGAAAGCGGCCGGCCAGCACTCGGGCGATTCGCTCGACCAGGGTCAGATTCGAGACGGGCATGGACGGACCTCCTTCGTTTGAGCAGACAACGGCGGAAGCGGCGACGGGTTGCGGACTCTTGAGGCGTGGCCGAAACCCGACCATTATCCGATAATAGCGACTCGCAGGGGGAGATCGGAAAATGACGCCAGGGCCGGATTGCATCAAGCTCGTCCAGGAGTTCGAAGGCTGCGCCAAGAAGCGGCCGGACGGGTCGTTCGAAGCCTATCCCGACCCCGGCTCCGGCGGCGATCCCTGGACGATCGGCTGGGGCTCGACCGGCCCCGACATCAAGAAGGGCGTGGTCTGGACCCAGAAGCAATGCGACGACCGCTTCACCGAGCATCTCGACGAGTTCGGCGAGAAGGTGTCCAAGATCCTCGGCAGCACGAAGACGACCCAGAACCAGTTCGATGCCATGGTCAGCTTCGCCTACAATGTCGGCCCGGCCAACCTCTCGGCAAGCACCCTGCTCAAGAAGCACAAGGCCGGCGACTATAAGGGCGCGGCGGCCGAGTTCGCCCGCTGGAACAAGGCGGCGGGCAAGGTGATGGCCGGCCTGACCCGGCGCCGGGCGGCGGAGGCGGCGCTCTACGCCAGGTGATCCGTCGCCCCAGCGCAGGCTGGGGCCCGGCGGGTGAAGAATGCCGGCGCTTTTCACCCCCTGGGATCCCAGCCTTCGCTGGGATGACGCGTCGGCTCACAGCACCTCGAACAGCCCCGCCGCGCCCATGCCGCCGCCGACGCACATCGTCACGACGACATATTTGACGCCTCGGCGCCGGCCTTCGATCAGCGCATGGCCGGTCATCCGGGCGCCCGACATTCCATAGGGGTGGCCGATCGAGATCGAGCCGCCGTCGACGTTGAGGCGGTCGTCGGGGATTCCGAGCCGGTCCTGGCAGTAGAGGACCTGGACGGCGAAGGCCTCGTTCAATTCCCACAGGCCGATATCGTCGACCTTGAGGCCGAACCGGTCGAGCAGCTTGGGAACGGCGAAGACGGGGCCGATGCCCATCTCGTCCGGATCGGTGCCGGCGACCGCCATCCCGACATAGCGGCCGAGCGGCTGGAGGCCGCGCTCGGCGGCGAGGCCGGCCTCCATCAGGACGCAGGCGGAGGCTCCGTCCGACAGCTGCGAGGCGTTGCCGGCGGTGATCATCGCTTCGGGCCCCATGACGGGCTGGAGCTTCTGCAGATCCTCGAGCGTCGTCTGTGGGCGATTGCCCTCGTCCTTGGTGAGGGTGACCTCCTTCATCGAGGTCTCGCCGGTCTCCTTGTCCTTGACCATCATCTTCGCCGTGACCGGAACGATCTCGTCGTCGAACTTCCCTTCGGCCTGGCCCCTGGCGGTGAGCTGCTGGGAGCGCAGAGCATAAGCGTCCTGCCGCTCGCGGCTGACGGTGTAGCGCTTGCCGACCACCTCGGCGGTCTGGATCATCGGCATGTAGACGCCGTTGTACATGGCGAGGAGCTCGGGGTCGGGGCCGACCCGCATCTCGGGAGTCTGCACCATCGAGATGCTCTCGACCCCGCCGGCGACGCAGATCGGCATCCGGTCGACGATGATCTGCTTGGCGGCGGTGGCGATCGCCATCAGGCCCGAGGCGCACTGGCGGTCGACCGACATTCCCGAGACGGTGACGGGGAGGCCCGAGCGAAGCGCCGCGGTGCGGCCGATCGTCGTCTGGACGCCCTGCTGGAGCGCCGCGCCCATGATCACGTCGTCGACCTCGGCCGGATCGATCTTCGCCCGCTCGACCGCCGCCCTGATCGCGTGGCTGGCGAGGGTCGGCGAGGGAGTCGCGTTGAACGCGCCCCGGTACGCCTTGCCGATCGGCGTGCGGGCGGTTGAAACGATGACGGCTTCGCGGGTGGCCATGGGTTACTCCTGAGCAGCCCCCCTCCCTGGAAGGGAGGGGTTGGGGGTGGGTAGGCGAGCGTAGCGAGACTTCTTGAGCGTCGGAGTTTCGGCCGCCTTCGGCGGAACCCACCCCCAGCCCCTCCCTTGCAGGGAGGGGAGGCTCGTCATCCTACTCATACGAAAATCAAACCGATCCAGTCGGCGACGAGGGCAGGCTTCTCCTCGCCTTCGATCTCGACCGTCACGTTGTGGACGAACTGCCACTGGCCGGGCTTCTTCTCCTCGAAGCGGGCGAGGGTGAAGCGGCTGCGGACGCGCTTGCCCGAGCGGACCGGCGCCATGAAGCGAACCCTCTCGAAACCGTAATTGACGCCCATCTTCACGCCTTCGGGGCGGAGCATCGCGTCGGCGGCCATCCGGCTGAGCAGCGACAGGGTGAGGAAACCGTGGGCGATCGTGCCGCCGAACGGGGTCTTCGCCGCGGCTTCCGGATCGATATGGATGAATTGCGGATCCTCGGTCACGTCGGCGAAGGCGTCGATCCGGGCCTGGTCGACCAGGATCCAGTCGGAAACCCCGACTTCGGTCCCGACCTTCGACTGGATATCTTCGATGCTGGCGATGGGCATTGAGGCGGTCTAGAGCCTCGCCGACACGAATCTCAAGCCCTGCGAGGAAACGACATGGCGGACGCTACGGCAACCGCGCGTACCGAATTGAGGAAGCTGCACCGCGCGCCCGAGCCGGAGGTGCTGAAGCCGTTGCTGCGCGACGCGGCCCTGGATGCCGATTCGCGGGGGCGGGTCGAAGCGAGGGCTCTGGCCATGCTCGGCGATCTGCGCGCCGCCCAGTCGTCGGGCTGGGTCAACCAGTTCCTCCAGGAATATCGGCTCAACACGTCGGAAGGCATCGCCCTCCTCTCGCTCGCCGAGGCTTTCCTGCGCGTTCCCGATCCCGAGACTGCGGACCAGCTGATCGCCGACAAGCTCGGCAATGCCGACTGGCGCTCGCACAAGGGCAAGTCGCACTCGACTTTGGTCAACAGCGCGACCTGGGGACTGGTGATCGGCCGGGCCCTGGTCAGCGAGAGCGAGCAGGCGAGCGCCCTCAAGCGCCTCCTGTCCCGCGCCGGCGAGCCCTTCGTGCGCCAGGCGGTGGGCGCGGCGATGCGGCTGATGGGCGAGATCTTCGTCATGGGCCGGACCATCGACGAGGCGATCCGGCGCATGGAGAAGCGGGACAATGCCGGCTTCACCGCCAGCTTCGACATGCTCGGCGAGGCGGCTCGGACTCTCCCCGACGCGACACGCTATTTCCAATCCTACGAGGACGCGATCCGCGCCGTCGGCAAGGTCGCGCAGCGGGGGCACAGCATCTCGGTCAAGCTCTCCGCCCTCCACCCGCGCTACGAGGTGGCGCAATATGAACGCTGCGTGCCTTCGCTGATCGGGCAGGTCGAGGCTCTGGCTCTGCTGGCCAAGCAGTCCGGGATCGCTTTCACCGTCGATGCCGAGGAGAGCGAGCGGCTCGAGATGAGCCTGGACATCATCGAGGCGGTCGCCGGCCTGCCCTCGCTCAAGGGCTGGGACGGGCTCGGGATGGCGGTCCAGGCCTATGGCAAGCGCTGCCGCCCGACCATCGCCTGGGCCGATGCGATCGGCGCGGCGACCGGCCGGAGGATCGCGGTCCGGCTGGTCAAGGGCGCCTATTGGGACAGCGAGATCAAGCGCACCCAGGAGCAGGGACTGGCCGATTACCCCCTCTTCACCCGAAAGGCCTCGACCGACGTCTCCTACCTCGCCTGCGCCAGGGACATGCTCGCGGCGAAGAACATCTACCCCGCCTTCGCCACCCACAATGCGCTGACCGTCGCCACTATTCTCGAATGGGCGGGGACTAGCCGCGACTTCGAGTTCCAGCGGCTGCACGGCATGGGCGAGGGACTCTACGAGTCCCTGGTCCGCGAGCAGGGCTACCAGACCCGGATCTACGCGCCGGTCGGCGGCCACCGCGACCTGCTCGCCTATCTCGTCCGCCGCCTGCTCGAGAACGGCGCCAATTCGAGCTTCGTCCACCAGCTCGCCGACGAGAGCCTGAGCGACGCGGACCTGATCGCCGATCCGGTGGCGAAGATCGCCGCGGTCGGCGGCACCCGCCACCCGGCCATTCCCCTTCCGCGCGACCTGTTCGCGCCCGAGCGGCCGAACAGCCAAGGCCTCGACCTCAACGACCGGCCGGAGCTGGACCGGGTCGCGGCGGCGGTGGCCCCGGCGCTCGACTTCGCCCCCATGGCGAGCCCGGACGCCGGGGAATTGGTGACCCGCGCCCTGAACGGCTTCGAAATCTGGTCGAAGCGAAGCGTAGAGCAACGCTCCGCCGCGCTCGAGCGGCTCGCCGACCTGCTCGAGCAGGAGCGCGACATGCTGATGCGGATCGCGGTTCAGGAGGCGAAGAAGACGATTCCCGACGCCCTCGCCGAGGTGCGCGAGGCGGTCGACTTCTGCCGCTATTATGCCGCGCAGGCGCGTAAGCATCTGCAGCCCGTCGAGCTTCCGGGGCCGACCGGGGAGCGCAACGTGCTGAGGATGGAGGGGCGGGGCGCCTGGGTCTGCATCGCGCCCTGGAACTTCCCGCTCGCCATCTTCCTCGGCCAGGTCTCGGCGGCGCTTGCCGCGGGCAACAGCGTCGTCGCCAAGCCGGCGTCCCAGACGCCCGAGATCGCGGCCTATGCGGTCGGCCTCGCCCATGGCGCGGGAATCCCCGAGGACGCCCTGATCCTCGCCGCCGGCCGCCGCGACATGGGCCAGAAACTGATGGAGGACGTCCGCATCGCCGGAGTCGCCTTCACCGGCTCGACCGCCACCGCCAAGACCATCGCCCGGACCCTGATCGCCGACGATCATCGCGACATCATTCCGTTGATCGCCGAGACCGGCGGGATCAACGCGATGATCGTCGATTCGACCGCTCTCGCCGAGCAGGTCGTGCAGGACGTCGTCACCTCGGCCTTCCGCTCGGCCGGCCAGCGCTGCTCGGCGCTGCGCCTGCTGGTGCTCCAGGAGGATATCGCCGAGCGGACCCTCGAGATGCTGTCCGGAGCGATGGACACGCTCGTCGTCGGCAACCCGGCCGATCCGCGCACCGACGTCGGGCCGGTGATCGACAAGGCGTCCTACGACCGGCTGATGGGCCGGCGCGAAGCGATGAAGGACCGGATCCTCAAGACGGTCCCGGGGCCCGAGGACGGTCTGTTCGTACCGCCGACCCTGATCCGGATCGACTCGATCGAGGACCTTCGCGAGGAATGGTTCGGGCCTCTGCTCCACGTCGCCACCTGGAAGGGCGGCGACCTCGCCGAGACGGTGCGGCGGATCAATTCGTCGGGCTTCGGCCTGACCATGGGGCTGCACAGCCGGATCGCCCGGGCGGCCGAGACGGTCGAGGAATATGGGACGGTCGGCAATCTCTACGTCAACCGCTCGATGATCGGCGCCATCGTCGGCTCCCAGCCCTTCGGCGGCGAGGGCCTCTCCGGAACCGGTCCCAAGGCCGGCGGCCCTCACTACCTCCCCCGCTTCTGCGCGGAGCGGGTGACCAGCACCGACACGACCAGCGCCGGCGGCAACGCCACCTTGCTGTCATTGGAGGACGTAGGGCTCTGAGATGGCGCTCCACGTCGCCGAGTTCCAATCGAGCGCCATCGACCGCGCCGCTTATGAGGACGAGGCCCGAACTCTGGACCTCTGGTATGCGGGCGGCGACCGCTATCGCTATTTCGACGTGCCGATGGACGTCTACCGCTCGCTTCGGGAGGCTTCCTCGGCCGGGGAATATGTGAACCGCGAGATCAAGCCGAATTACCGCTTCGAGATCGAGCAGCGCCGCCGCCGGTTCCGGCCAATCCCTGAATCGTCATGCCGGACTTGATCCGGCATCCATGAACACGGCAGTGCGTCGTAATCCGAAAGCGGTGTTCATGGACCCCGGATCAAGTCCGGGGTGACGATGATCTAGAACCGCCTCGACACGCCCAGGTAAAGCTGCACGTCGGCCGCCCCGCGAAGCCCGATATTGGCGCCGGCATCGAGCTGGAGGTCTTCGTCCGCCATCCAGCCGGCGGAGATCCCGGCCAGCCATTCCGTCTTATGCCCCGCCGGATCCTCGTCGCGGCTCGCGGCGATCTCTAAGGTGGCGCCAAGGGCGTCCGACAGCGGCACCGAGAGGCCGGCGACCCCGCCATAAGCGGGATGGCGGCCGTAGCGGTCCGAATCGGCGGCGGCCTCGATCCGGCCGGTCAGCCCGATCTGGACGCCCTCGCCGAGATCGTAGCTGAGCGGGACCAGGAGCCCGGCGGACCAATCCCCGGCGCCGATCGCCGCGCCGCCTGTCGGCAGGGTCGCGAACGGCATGACCGCCAGCGAAAAGCCGCTGCCGTCGGGGCTCACCAGATTCTGCCGAAGCGCCACGGCGAGATCGCCGCTGCCGGACGCCCGATCGACCGAGCCGTTCGAGCGATCGCGGGTTCGGACATGGCCGAAGGCGGTCCAGCCGAGCTGGGCTTCGAGGCTGTCGGTGAGGCCGATCCGGACGAGCAGCTGGCCGGCCTCGACCGTGTCGGTACGGCTGCCGGTCGCCCGGTCGAGCGTCCAGTCGGCAATGCCCAGCTCGACGTCGAAATGCCCGGAGTCGATCGTGCAGGCGGGCGTTCCGAGCCCCGGCCGATCCGGGCAGAAGCCGCGAAGCTGCTCGCCCTCGGCCGCCGTCGCGGCGAGCGCGAGCGCGGCGATTGCGATTATGGTCCGGGCGGGCAGCATGGCGGCAGGTTAAGCGCCTGACGGTGGGTGGGAAGTAGAAATCCGTCATGCCGGGCTTGATCCGGCATCCATGAACACGGCGGCGCGTCGTAATCCGAAGACGGTGTTCATGGACCCCGGATCAAGTCCGGGGTGACGACCGAGGGCGTCACCGCTACCGTCGCCCCATGACCGATCTCGACACCTTCATCGCAGGCCTGCCCAAGGCCGAGCTTCACATGCATATCGAGGGCAGCCTCGAGCCCGAATTGATGTTCGAGCTGGCCCGGCGCAACCGGGTGGAGATACCGTTCCGAAGCGTCGAGGACGTTCGGGCGGCCTACAGCTTCTCCAACCTGCAGGACTTCCTCGACATCTACTATCAGGGCGCGGCGGTGCTCCGGACCGAGGAGGATTTCCGCGATCTCGCGACCGCTTATTTCGACCGCGCCGCCGCCGATAGGGTCACCCATTCCGAGATTTTCTTCGATCCCCAGACCCACACCGATCGCGGCATAAATTTCGGCGTGGTGATGGCCGGGCTGCTGGCGGGGATGGCCGAGGCGCGCGAGCGGCACGGGCTGAGCTCGAAGCTCATCCTCTGCTTCCTCCGCCATCTCGACGAGGACGCCGCCTTCGCCACCCTGCGCGAGGCCGAGCCGTGGCTGGACCGGATCGAGGCGGTCGGGCTCGATTCCTCCGAGCTCGGCCACCCGCCGGAGAAATTCGCCCGGGTCTTCCGGGCCGCTTCGGAGCGGGGGCTGAAGCGGGTCGCCCATGCCGGCGAGGAAGGGCCGCCCGATTATGTCTGGCAGGCGCTGGACATCCTGAAGGTCGACCGGCTCGACCATGGCAATAGGTCGCTGGAGGACCCGCGGCTGGTCGAGCGGCTGGCTCGGGAGCGGATGACCCTGACCGTCTGCCCGCTCTCCAACCACAGGCTGTGCGTGGTCCCGGACCTGGCGGCGCACCCCATAGACCGGATGATGGCGGCCGGCCTCAGCGCCACGATCAATTCGGACGACCCCGCCTATTTCGGCGGCTACGTGAACGACAATTACCGTGCCGTCGCCGGTGCGCTCGACCGCGAGAAGCTGGCGACGCTGGCGAGGAACAGCTTCGAGGGGTCGTTCCTGGGTGAGGCGGAGAAAGCGGCTCAGATCGAGAGGCTGGACGTCTACGTGAGGGCCCATTCGCCATCTTGAAAGGCAATATCGTCATCCCGGACTTGATCCGGGATCCATGAACACCGCCGCATCCGCTTGAGGCTAACCGGGTTCATGGATTCCGGCTTTCGCCGGAATGACGGCCTATTCCGACGTCTCCCCCTCCGGATAGGGCATGATCAGCCGTCCGTCCGGAGCCGCGGTGAAGCTGGCCTGGCTGGGATAGGCGAACTGGATGTCGAGCTCGGCGAAACGGCGCAGGATGTCGAACATCACCGCCTCGCGAGCGTCCAGGAAATCCTCGAGCTCGCGCGATTCCACGCTGAAGACGAGCTCGAAATCCAGCGAGGACGGGGCGAATTTGACGAGGTGGGCGCGGTCGAACTTCGCCTTCGGCCGGCGACGGACGATCGCCTCCAGCTCGGCGGGCACCTTCGCCAGCATCTCGGGCGGCGTCTGATAGACGAGGCTGAGCAGGATCTGCGCCCGCCGGTGCTCGAGCCGGGTCATGTTCTGAAGCCGGGCGTTGAGCAGATTGGCGTTGGAGACGATCAGCTCCTCGCCGTTGACCGAGCGGATCCGGGTGCTCTTGAGGCCGATCCGCTCGACCGTTCCGCTATGCTGGTCGAAGGTGATCGTGTCGCCGCGCCGGAAGGGCTTGTCGAACAGGATCGAAAGCGCCGCGAACAGGTCCGAGAAGATGCCCTGGGCGGCGAGGCCGATGGCGATCCCGCCGATTCCGAGGCCGGCGATCAGGCCGGTGACGTTGACGCCCAGATTGTCGAGGATGAGGATGATGGCGATGGCGAAGAGAGTGACCGTCACCAGCAGCCGGATGATCCCGATCGCGGAGGCGAGCGTGCCCTGCTCCTGATCGCCGGTGCGGTGGGCGACATAGCCGAGGATCAGCTCGCGCGCCCAGATCGCCGCCTGCAGGAAGGCCGCGATGACGAATCCGAAGTGGATCGCGCCCTGCAGCGCCGGCGGCGTGTTGGCGTGGTCGGCGACCAGCTGGGCCGAGGTGAAGACGATGAAGTAGATCTTGGTCTTGGCGAGCGCCCGGGCGAAGATCGCCGGCCAGTGGGGGTCGCCGCCGATCCGGGCGATCATCTTGCAGCCGAGCGAACGCACCGCCAGCATCGCCAGGGCGATCGCGACCCCGATCGCCGTCGCGACCAGGATTCCGACCAGATTTCCGCTGACCCAGGCCTGGGCCTCGGCCCCGAGCGCGCTGCTCCTGGCGATCAAGTTCGTCGTCGTGCCTGCCATCAGGCGGCCTTTGCGCGAACTTTGCCCTTCCCGTCCACCCTCGCCGGCTCCTGCGGCAGAGAGTCGAGGAACTCGATCAGGCCGCGCTCGGCCGAGCTCAGATATTTGGTCGCGCGCGGCAGCGGCCGGTCGCCGATCGCCCCGGCATCCTTCGCCGCCTCGATCAGGGCGGGGTGGACGTAGGATTTTCGGCTTATCGCGGCGGTGTTGCCGAGCGCCTCGGCGACCGGCTCGATCATGCTCTTCAGCTTGACGCTGCCGTGCTTGCGGCAGCGACGGATCATCTCCTCGAAGGCGATGGTGCTTGCGCCCCAGGTGCGGAAATCCTTGGCGGTGAACTCCTCGCCCATCGCCTCCTTGATGTAGGAATTGACGTCCCCCGAGGTCGCCGGACAGACGGCGCCCTCCTCGTTGACATATTCGAACAGATTCTGGCCCGGCAGGTCCTGGGTGCGCCGAGCGATCCGGACGAGGTTGCGGTCCGTCAGGGTGACGGTGCGCTTGACATTGTGCTTGCCGGCATAGCTGATCTTGAGCCGGCCGCGGGTGACCCTGGCGTGGCGGTTGCGCAGGGTGGTCGCTCCGAAGCTCTTGTTCTCCTTCGCATATTCCTCGTTGCCGACCCGCATCCTGGTCTCGTCGATCAGCCGAACCACGGCGGCGAGCACCGTGTCGCGGACCGTCGGCTTGCCGGCCAGATCGTCCTCCACCTTCCTGCGCAGCTTCGGCAGGACGAGCCCGAAGGCGGCGAGCCGCTCATATTTCGCCGCCTCCTGCCGCTCGCGGAAATCCGGATGGTAGCGATATTGCTTGCGGCCCTTGGCGTCGTAGCCGGTCGCCTGGATGTGGCCGTTCGGCTTGGGGCAGAACCAGCAGCGCTCGTAGGCGGGCGGCATTCCGATCGCGTTCAGCCGGTCGATCTCGTCGCGGTCTTTGATCCGGCTACCGTCGGGCGCGAAATATTGCCAATAGCGGCCGCTGCGCTTGCGGGTGATTCCGGGCAGATTCTGGTCGTCGACGAAGCAGAGCATGGGGCCACTAAGCGCCCGCCCGGGCGCTTCGTTCCGGAACGCCCGCGAGGACCTGCCGTTGAAGGCGCCGAAGGAGGAATTTATGCCGAACATTTCCGAGGCGAGGATCCTGATCATCGCCACCCATGGCTATGAGGATTCGGAGCTGATCGAGCCGCGGCGGATCCTCAGCGAGCGCGGGGCGAACGTCACCCTGGCCTCGCTCGAAAAAGGCGAGATCGAGGGCGACAATGGCG
>DASTFN010000056.1:0-23021 GCA_035719905.1 Allosphingosinicella sp. | reverse complement strand
CGATCGCCCGGAAATGCGGCTCGACCGTCGCATAGGTCGCTGCCGCGCCGACGATCAGCTCATAGCCGGTGTCCTCGACCCGGTCGAAGCCGCGCACCCGGCCGACATGGATGATCTTTTGGAGGTCGCGAAGCTGCTTGGTGATCCACAAGCCGACATCGGTCGCTCCGGCGACGACCGTCGCCTCGGGATGGCGTTCGTAGAGGTCGGCAAAGCTGTCGATCGAGGCGGGTGCGGCGAAGAAATTGTCTTCGTCGCCGACAAAGAGATCCTCGCTGTCGGCGAGAAAGGCGAGCAGGCCCGCGGTGTCGCCGGCGTTGGCGCGGAAGCGGTCGCGCCGCGGCTGCGAGCAGGCGGCGAGCGCCGCCTCGACGATCGGTCGATAGCCGGTGCAGCGGCAGAGATTGCCGGCGATCCAGTCGTTCACCTCGCCGCGGCCGACCTTGCCGTCGGTCGATTGGTAGAGCGCGAAGATGCTCATGACGAAGCCCGGCGTGCAGAAGCCGCATTGCGAGCCGTGACGCTCGACCATCTCGCGCTGGACCGGATGATCGCCGCCGAGGCTCTCGACCGTCCTCAGCGCCTTGCCGTCGAGCATCGGCAGGAAGAGGATGCAGGCGTTGACCGCGCGCCACTCGACCCCGTCCCCCGCCAGCTCGCCGAGCAGCACGGTGCAGGCGCCGCAATCGCCCTCGGCGCAGCCTTCCTTGGTGCCGGTGCGGCGAAGCGCGTAGCGCAGATAGTCGAGGACGGTGCCGGTGGGATCGGGGTCCGGGATCTCGACCATTTCGCCGTCGAGGAGGAAGCGGATCATTTCGGGCTTCCCGCGGCGATCCAGGCGCCCAGCTTCTGCCGCTCGGCCGGAGTCATTCCGGTCGGATTGCCCAAGGGCATCACCTGGGAATCGACCGCCACCCGCTGGATCCGGGCCGACGCGGCGCTGACATGGTCCCAGCTGTCCAGAGCGACGCCGAGAGGCGGCGGATCGACGTTGTGGCAGCCCGCGCAATGGGTCGCCAATATCGGCTCGATCTCGGCATAAGCGAGATTCTGGGCCGGACCCGACGCGCCCTTCTTCTCCAGCGTGACGTAGGTGACGCTGGCGAGCGCGAGCAGGATCGCCACGACGATCGTCGGGCCGGTCGCCTTGCCTCGGCCGCGCAGGTTGAAGACGTGGCGGACGGCCACCCCGGTCAGCCCGAGCAGGGCGAGCACCAGCCACGGCCGCCCGGCACCGTAGGTCATCGGATAATGGGGGCTGATCATGATGAACAGCACCGGCAGGGTCATGTAATTGTTGTGCAGCGACCTCTGCTTGGCCGCCGCGCCCAAAGCGGGATCGGGCGTCCGCCCGGCGATCAGATCGGCGACGACCTTGCGCTGGTTGGGGATGATGATGAGGAACACGTTGGCGACCATCACGGTGCCGATGATCGCTCCGACGTGGAGATAGGCCGCCCGGGAGTTGAACAGCTTATCGAGCATGATCGCGGCGAGCAGCAGGATGGCGAACCAGAAGGCGCCGAGCGCGAGATTGCTGGAGCCCACCGGCGATCGGCACAGCCCGTCATAGACCAGCCAGCCGAACGCCAGCGCGCCGAGGCCGAGGCCGATCGCCACGGCCGGGCTCAGCGGCGCCTTGGCCGGATCTATGAGGAAGCTCTCAGCCCCGACATAATAGACCAGCACCAGCAGCGAGAAGCCGCTGATCCAGGTGAAATAGGCTTCCCATTTGAACCAGTGCAGCCGCTCGGGCATCTTGGCTGGCGCGACCTGGTATTTCTGATTGTGATAGAAGCCGCCGCCGTGGACCGACCACAATTCGCCCGAGGCGTCGCCCTCGGCCGGTTTGGTCAGATGATTGTCGAGCCAGACGAAATAGAAGCTCGACCCGATCCAGGCGATTCCCGCCGTCAGATGCAGCCATCGTATCGCGAGGTTGAGCCATTCCGCGAGGTCGACGCCCATCGTTCAGCTGCCCCGGTAGGTCGAGTAAGCGTAGGGCGAGACGAGCAACGGCACATGGTAATGGCCGCCGTCCGCCGAGACTCCGAAATCCACAATCACCTGGTCGAGGAAGGGCGGATCGGGCAGCTCGACTCCGAGCCCGCGGAAATAGTCCGCCACGCCGAAGCGGATCGCGTAGCGCCCCGGAGCGAGCGCGCTCTGCAGCAGATCGGGGCAACGGCCGTCGCCATTGGTCGTGCCCCGCGCGATCTCGCCGTCCGGGCCGCTCAGCGCCACCTTCATCCCGGCCGCCGGCCGGCCGTGCATGGTATCGAGGACATGGGTGGAGAGCGTGCTCATGCAAAGTCCTCCAGCCGCAGCCGGACGATCTCGCCGATCTGCTCCAGGGCCGCGGCGATCTCGGTGTCGCGGTCGTTGGCGAGGCGCGATTCCATCGCCGCGAGGATGCCCACTTTATCGGTCAGGCGCACGCAGATGATGAAGGGAAATCCGAATTTGTCGCGATAGGCGGCGTTGAGCGCGTGGAAGCGGTCGAACTCGGCCTGGCTGAGCCGGTGGAGCCCGGCGCCGGCCTGCTCGGCGGCGCTGGCCTCGGTGAGGCTGCCGTCGACCGCGGCCTTGCCCGCGAGCTCGGGGTGGGCTCGGATCAGGGCGAGCTGCTCCTCGGGCGCGGCGCCCTGGACGACGGCCATCAGGTCGGAATGCCGGTCGCCGGACGACGGGCGCGCATCGGCGCGCGCCTCCACCCAGGGCGAATGCTCGAACAGGGCGCTCATCGCTGGGCCCGCCCGATCAGCCGCAGCCGGCTGACTCCGCCATCGGGGACGATGTTCAGCCGAACGAATCGGATCGCGCCGAGATCGGCGAGCCCGTCCTGGAAGACGTGGACCTTGTCCGCCTCGAGCTTCACTTCGGGAAGCAACAGCGGCCAGCGCTCCGAAGCCGCGGCGATCTCCTCGGGCGAGCCGGAAGCGGCCGGAGCCGCCTGGAGGAAGCAGCGGTCCGGATAATTGCCTTTGAAATAAGCGGTGTCGACGACCACCTCCTCGATCCGGCCCGGAGCGCCGAGCTCGAGCACGGCCCAGTCATGCCCCGGCTCGCGCCGCCGCCTCGTCTCCCAGCCGTCGCCCATGTTGACGCCGTGTCCGGGCGCGGTGAGATTCTCGACGCAGCCATAATGCTCGTCATTGGCGATGATCCCGCGGCCGCCATTCTCCATCGCCAGCAGGTCGACGCGCGCGTCCGCGCCGACCGTAGACCAATCCTTGGCGACCCTCCCCCAGACCCGCAGCCGGGCTATTCCGCCGTCGGGAAAGATATGCAGGCGGACATGGGTCACGGGCTCGCCATGCTCGATCGGCACGTAGACGCGGTCGTCCCCCTTAAGGGCCAGGCGCCGGGTCACCTTAGTCCAGCCCGCCGCCTCGCCGGGAATTGTCTCGTCGCTTCGGCAGACCTCGATCTCCGCGCCCGGTGGATAATTGCCGGTGAAATGCCGCGTATCGATCTCGAAGCCGGCGACCAGGCCCGGCACGCCCAGGCGGACCACGCACCAATCGTGCCCGGGGGTCCGTTTGCGCCGGCTCTCCCACCCGTCCATCCACTTGCCGTTCTCGTCATAGAGGCCCGGAATGAAGGCGGGCTCGGCCGCCTCGATCAGGCGCGCCTTGTCGGCGAAGAAATCGTCGGTCGCAAAGACGACCTCGGCCCCGAGCCGGGGCTGGGCCAGGTTCACATAATGCCGGCGCAGGTCGTCCAGCATGTCAGGCGTCAGCCGGGTGGGTGGCGCGCCAGTGGCGGGCGATGTCGATGCGCCGGCAGAACCAGACGTCCCGATGGCCGAGCGCATGCTTGAGGAACCGCTCCAGCCCTGCGAGCTTGCCCGGCCGGCCGGCGAGCCGGCAGTGGAGCCCGACCGACATCATCTTCGGCCTCTCCTCGCCCTCCGCATGGAGAATGTCGAACGTGTCGCGCAAATAGGCGAAGAACTGGTCGCCGGTGTGCATGTTCGCGCTGGCGAAGCGCATGTCGTTGGTCTCCAGCGAATAAGGGACGATCAGTTGGCTCTTGCCGGCAACCTTGGTCCAGAACGGCAGGTCGTCGGAATAATCGTCGGAATCGTAGAGAAAGCCGCCTTCCTCGGCGACGATCCGGCGCGTGTTGGGGCCGGTCCGGCCGGTATACCAGCCGAGCGGCCGCTCGCCGGTCAGCTGCCGGTGAACCTCGATCGCCCGCTCGAGGTCGGCGCGCTCCTCGGCTTCCGGCACCCATTGATAATTGATCCACCGCCAGCCGTGCGAGGCGATCTCGTGTCCCGCCTCCAGGAAGGCCTCCACCACCGCCGGATTGCGCTTCATCGCCAGAGCGACTCCGAAGACGGTGACCGGCACCTCGTAGCGCTCGAACAGCCGAAGCAGCCGCCACACGCCGGCGCGAGAGCCATATTCGTAGATCTGCTCCATGCTCATGTGCCGGGCGCCCTGGACGGGCGCCGCATTGGCGATGTCTGACAGGAAGACCTCCGAGGCCGGGTCGCCGTCGAGGACGTTCGACTCGGCGCCTTCCTCATAATTGAGGACGATCTGAACGGCGATCCGCGCTCCGCCGGGCCATTGCGCATGGGGCGGCGTTCGGCCGTAGCCGGCCAGGTCGCGCGGGTAGCTATCCTCGGTCACGCGTGGCACGATGAAACGGAGCTAACGGGTGCACAACCCTGCAAATGAGGAACGCCGATGCGCGAGCTCACCCCCGAGCCGCTGACCGCCGAGGCCTTCGCCCCGTTCGGAAGCGTCATCGAGGCCTCCGAAGACGCGGTGAAGCTGGACATCAACCAGGGTCACGCCATCCGCTACGACCGCCTCGCCGAGATCGACGTTGGGGACTGCGGCGGCACCGGTGCGATCAGCCTCTTCCGCGCCAAGCCGCTCGCCGAGCTGGTGCTGAAGGTGTTCGAGCGCCACCCGCTCGGCAGCCAGACCTTCGTCCCGCTGAGCGGGCGCCCCTACCTGGTCGCCGTCGCCCCGGCCGGCGCCTTCGACCCCGGCGCCATCCGCTTGTTCCGGGCCAAGGGCCACCAGGGCGTCCACTACCGCAAGGGCGTCTGGCACCACTTCCTCCTCGTCCTCGACGAGAGCGACTTCCTCGTCGTTGACCGAGCGGGACCTGGCGAAAATTGCGAGGAAGTTGAGTTGGCGCCTGGCGAGAAGATTCGGGTCTGGCAGTGAACGAGATTTCGGTCGACGATTGGATCGATGTTTGGGACGTCGACACGTTCGATACCGAATTGCGGACGCTGCTCGATGATCATAGCGAACTGATCCGCTCATACTGGCGAGAATCCAGTCGTTTGTTCATGGAGCGAGAGGCCCAAACGCTCCGCGGGCCGCCGGAAGAAAACATTCACGGCGGGGCTTATGTGCGGCTGAAGGAGCGCCTGGGCGGGCTGATGGAACGACGAACTATCCGGGCATGGCACTTTACGCGCCTGACCGAACAGGAGGTCGAATCGATCCGGCTCGCCGGCATGCAGCCCATGTCGCTGGACCTAATCCAACATCGCCTCGCCGCTGTTGTCGGTGAAGGCCTGCTCCACCGGCATGACTCTGAGGCGCTCTACGCCACGAGTCCCTTCCATGATCGGCTCGCAGATGGACGGTCGGCTCGCATCTGGCTCGCCGCGACGCCATATCCGATCGACGACAGCGGGGTAAGGGAACTGCTCGAACTGTGGGGCGGGGAATCGGTCAGCTTCATCCATCGCCAAGGCCGCCTGCATGAGCTGCTGCGAACGATCGGCCGGCCCCGCATCCTTGAAATTGCCCTGCCCCTCGCGGCAACCACACGCGCCTTCAGCGCTGGCGAGAATGTGCTGGATCACTATTCCTTTCGGCTCGGCTGTACCGGCGGTTGGGGTGGTGGAGCCGATATCGTGGCCGTAGAGCCAATCAGACCAGATTGGATCTTGAAGGTTCACAGCGCCGGCGACCCCTCCTTCGAAGCCATGGCGCGCGGTTATCCCGAGCGATTCACCGGCGTCGAAGGCTGATATTCCCGAGTTGCTTGGGCGGGATCTGCATAACGAAGGTCGAGGAAAAACGGGACCATGATGTTCACCAGGCGGCTTCGGGAGCCGGTCATGCGGGGCGAAATCACCTGCAGCGTCCGGATCTGGCAGAGGCCGCATGTGAAGGTCGGCGGGCGCTATCCCTTGGGGCCGGGCGCGATCCACGTGACGGCGATTCGTGAGATCGGCCTTTCGAGCATCACCCCGGAACTGGCGCGCCGCTCGGGCTTCCTGGGCGTGGTGGACCTTCTGAAGGTGGCCAAGCATGGACCCGGCGAGAAGGTCTATCTCGTGGAGTTCGAATATCGGGAGGGTTAAAGGCGGTCACAGTGAGGGCCCATCCGCTCTTGGTAGGCGGACACCAGCCCCATCTAACGAGTTTGTGATTTTGACGGAACTGCAGCCAAATAGCGAGACCGACGAGGGCACCATCTTGCCCGGCCGAGCATGCGGATCTTGCACTCTGTGTTGTAAGATCATGGGGATAAACGAACTGGATAAGCCACGGGATCAGTGGTGTCCGCATTGTGCAGTTGGGAAAGGTTGCCGAATCTACGCCGAGCGTCCTCCGTCGTGTAGAGGTTTCATCTGCGGATATCTCGGTTGGCCTATTGTGGGCGAGCACTGGCTTCCGGCGAGATGCAAGATGGTCCTAGTGGCGGAGGAGGACGAGAATCGTGTGGTTATTCACGTCGACCCGTCCAGACCGAACGCTTGGCGCGACCGCCCCTACTACGATGAGATAACGCGATGGTCGGCGATGGCTGCGAGGCAGGGGCAGAGCATCATGGTCATAGTTGGCGGGCGGTCCACCATCGTGTTCCCAGATCGCGAGGTGGACCTCGGAATCGTTGCCGAGGATGAGAGGATAGTCATCATCGAAACCGGGGGCGTCGTCGAGCCAAGGTGGGATGCTATCAAACTGAAGGCGGGGGACCCGCGGCTCGCCGGATTGAAAGTGGGTCGAGAATTCAAACTATAGCTTATGGCGTCGTGGGTGCGCGGTCACCCCGCCGACAGCCACACGAAGCGCACGACGAACAGCGCCGAGATCGCCAGCAGCAGCCAGTCCGTCCGAGTGACCCTGCCCCGCACCAGCTTCAGCAGCGCATAAGCGGTGATCCCGAACGCCAGCCCGTTGGCGATCGAGAAGGTGAGCGGGATCATCGCGACGGTGAGGAAGGCCGGGATCGCTACCTCCGGTTCGTCCCAGGCGATGTCGACCAGCGGCGCCATCATCAGACCGCCGACCAGGATCAGCGCCGGCGCGGTGGCGGCGAGGGGGATGAGCTGGGCGTAGGGGGCGGCGAGCATCGCCAGCAGGAAGAGCAGGCCGGTGACGATGGCGGTGATGCCGGTGCGGCCGCCGGCCTGGACGCCGGCGGCGCTCTCGACATAGGAAGTGACCGTGCTGGTCCCCGCCAGCGCTCCGAACATGGTCGCGACCGAGTCGCTGAACAAGATCCGGTTGAGCCTGGGGATCCGGCCGTCCTCGCCGATCAGGCCGGCGCGGCGGGTGACGCCCACCAGGGTGCCGATATTGTCGAACAGGTCGACGAACAGGAAGACGAACAATATCTCGAACAGGCCGATCCCGTAGCGGCCCGAGAATACGCCCGCGAGGTCGAGCTGGAAGGCGGTCTGGGCGATCGCCTTCAGGTCGTAGGGCTGGGGCTTGAACTCGACGAAGCCGAGCGCCCAGCCGGCCAGCGTGGTGGCGAGGATGCCGATCAGGATCGCCCCGCGCACCTTCCACGCCGCCAGAGCGGCGACGATGGCGAGGCCGAGCAGGGCCAGCGCGGCGCCCGGAGCGCGCAGGTCGCCGAGCGCGACCGAAGTCGCCTCGCTGGAGACGATTATGCCGGCATTCTTCAGTCCGATGAAGCCGATGAACAGGCCGATGCCGCCGGCCACCGCGGCGAACAGATAGGGCGGGATGGCGGCGATGATCAGCTGGCGGATGCCGGCGAAGGTGAGCAGCAGGAACGCGATTCCCGAGAGGAAGACGCAGCCCAGGGCCACTTGCCAGGGCACCCCCATCGCTCCGACGACGGTGAAGGCGAAATAGGCGTTGAGGCCCATCCCCGGCGCGAGCGCGAGCGGCATGTTGGCGCTCGCCCCCATCAGGATGGAGGCGAAGGCGGCGGCGAGGCAGGTCGCCGCGGCGACGGCGGCGACCGGCATTCCCGCCTGGCCGAGGATCGCGGGGTTGACCAGGATGATATAGGCCATGGTCAGGAAAGTGGTGAAGCCCGCGAGGACCTCGGTGCGCAGGTCGCTGCCCCGAGCGCCGAGCTCGAACCGCCGCTCGAGCAGGCCCGCGGGTTCGGTGTCGGTCTCAGGCTCCGTCATCGGCCGCCCCCTTGGCTTCGTCAGCATAGCATTCAGGGCCCGGTTCGCCACTTGGGATGTGCGCCGAATCCCGATAGACAGGCCTGAACCGCAAGAAGACGCCCATGACCCCCGACGCGCCCGAAGAAGAGGTCGAGGTTGAGGAAACGGCTCCCTCGGAGCCGCGGGGCGGCGATATCGTCTATCGCCATCGCCGGTCGACCCGGATCTGGCACTGGCTCAACGCGCTGACGGTCTTCGTCATGCTGATGAGCGGGATGATGATCTTCAACGCGCATCCGCGCCTCTATTGGGGCGAATATGGAGCGAATGCCGATCATGCCTGGCTGGCGCTTGAGAGCAGCCGCGCCGCGCCGGCCTTCCCCGGCTGGATGACGATCCCCACCAGCTACAATCTGGCCGGCGCCCGCAGCTGGCATTTCCTGTTCGCCTGGCTGCTCGTCGTTCCCGGCCTCCTCTACGGGCTGTGGAGCTTCCTCAATCGCCACATCCAGCGCGATCTCGCGCCCCGGCGGGAGGAGCTTGCCCCGCGGCACATCTGGCGGGACGTCAGGGACCATGCCCGCCTGCGCTTCCCCACCGGCGAGGCCGCACGCCGCTACAACATCCTGCAAAAGGCCAGCTATCTCGGGATCCTGTTCCTCCTGCTGCCGCTGGTCGTGCTCACCGGCCTCACCATGTCGCCGGGCCTGGATGCGGCCTGGCCGTGGCTGCTCGACCTGTTCGGCGGACGGCAATCGGCGCGCTCGATCCACTTCATCGCCGCGGCCCTGATCGCCGCGTTCATCCTCGTCCATCTGGTCATGGTGGTGCTGGCCGGGCCGATCAACGAGATCGGCTCGATGATCACCGGCCGCTATCGCCTGCCCAAGGAGAAACCATGATCGAGCGGATCACGCGCCGCCGGTTGATCGCGTCGCTGGGCGCCGGCGCGGGCGGCCTGCTGCTGTCGGGCTGCGACAAGATCACCCGCTCGTCGGCCTTCCAATCGGCGCAATCCTCCGCCCAGGACCTGACCATGGGCGCCCAGCGGCTGGTGATCGATCGGGGCGCGCTCGCCCGCGAATATGACTCCGCCGACATGTCGCCCATTTTCCGCACCAACGGCAATTCCATGCCCGCCTCGGCCGCCTATCGGGCGCATCTCGGCTCAGGGTTCGCCGACTGGCGGCTCGTCGTCGACGGGCTGGTGTCCCGGCCCCTGTCGCTTTCGCTCGACCGGATCCGGCGGCTGCCCGCGCGCACCCAGATCACCCGGCACGATTGCGTCGAGGGCTGGAGCGCGATCGGCAAATGGACCGGCGTGCCGTTGCGGCTGTTGCTGGAGGGCTCGGGCCTGCGTTCGGAAGCGCGCTACATCGTCTTCCACTGCGCCGACGATTTTGGCGGCATCCCTTATTACGAGAGCATCGATCTGGTCGACGCCTTCCATCCCCAGACGATCCTCGCCTGGGGGATGAACGACCAAATGCTTCCCGTCGGCCACGGCGCACCGCTTCGCCTCAGGGTCGAGCGCCAGCTCGGCTATAAGCACGCCAAATTCGTGATGCGGGTCGAGGCGGTCGCCAGCCTTGCGGGCCTCGGCCTCGGCAAGGGCGGCTATTGGGAGGATCGCTCCGGCTACCAATGGTATGCCGGTATCTAGAGCGTGCTCGGCTGAGCTTGATCCACCTGCCGCTCATCCTGAGTAGCCGCTGAGCGAAGTCGAAGCGGCGTATCGAAGGACGGTCCTTCGATACGGGCCTTCGCCAGGCTCAGTCCCTACTCAGGATGAGCGGATCGGTGAAGCCAGCGCGCTCTAGAGCTCGCCGATGATCAGCACGTCGGCGAGGTCGCCGGCGACCGCGGCCGGAGCGTTCGGCAGGCGGCGGATCAGGGCATTTGACGAGGCCAGCGGAGTCTGCAGGCTCGAATCCTGCCGGTCGTCCGGGGCGACCTCGAGCCGTCCGCCGCCGTCGACTCGAAGCCGGCCCCGCCAATAGACTTCGCGGTCGGCGCCTTCCGGCATGTCGCGGGTCAGGACCGCCGGGACCAGGGGGTCCGGCTCGGTGCGGCCCAGCAGAGCGAGCATCAGCGGCTTCAAAAGCAGATGCGCGCAGACGAAGGCCGAGGCGGGATTGCCCGGCAGCCCGAGCACAAGCCGGCCGTCCGGGAAGCGCGCGTGCCAGCAGGGCTTGCCCGGCTGCACCCTTATCCTATCGAACAGGATCTCGGCGCCGAGGCCTTGAAGCACCGGCCGAAGCACGTCGCGCTCGCCGACCGAGGCGCCGCCGAGCGGAAGGATGATGTCGGAGTCGAGCCCGGCGCGGCGGATCTGCTCGGCGCACAGGACGCGGTCGTCGGACAATATGGCGTGGCGGATGGCGATTCCGCCCCAGGCCGCGACCAGCTCGGCCAGCGCATAAGCGGCCGAGTTGACGACAAGGCCGGGCGCCGGCGCGGCGCCGGGCTCGCGCAATTCGTCGCCCGAGGCGAAGAGGGCGACTCGCGGCCGGCGGCGGACCTGGAGCGTGCCCCAATTGGCCGCCGCGGCGAGACCGAGGCGGGCGGGAGTCAACCTTTCGCCGGCGGCGACCAGCAATTCCCCGGCCGCGAAGTCGCCGCCGGCGGGCCGGACGTAGCGTGCCGGGCCGGGCGGGGCGGCGATCCGGATTCGGTCGCCGTCGCGCTCGATTATCTCCTGGATCACGATCCGGTCGGCGCCTTGCGGAACCACGCCTCCGGTCGCGATACGAACCGCCGTCCCCGGCGCGACTATGCCGCCGAACGGTGCGCCCGCCGGGGCCTCGCCGATCACCCTCAGATTTGCACCCGCCACCGCCTCCTCTCCGCGCACGGCATAGCCGTCCATCGCCGACACCGGATCCGGCGGCTGGCTGCGCTCGGCGACGATGTCGGCGGCAAGGGTCGCCCCGCCGCAGGCCGCGATCGGGAGGGTTTCGGCCTCGAGCGGCACGACGCCCGCGAGCAGCAGAGCGCGCGCCTCGTCCAGCGAGAGCAGGGTCACTCCCGCCGCCAATCGCCCGAAGCGCCGCCGGTCTTCCGAATCAGCTCGATCCGCTCGATCGTCATTCCGCGCGCTTGGGACTTGAGCATGTCGTAGATCGTGAGGCAGGCGACCGAGACCGCGGTCAGCGCCTCCATCTCGACCCCGGTCCGGCCCGTCGTCCGAACCTCGGCGGTGACGGCGAGCCCCGGCAGGCTCTCGTCCGGCTCGACCGTCACGGCGACCGCGGTCAGCGGCAGCGGGTGGCAGAGCGGAATGAGGTCGCCGGTCCGCTTCGCCGCCATCGTTCCGGCCAGCTCGGCGATCCGGGCGACGTCGCCTTTCGCGCTGCTTCCCGAGCGGACCCGGGCCAGCGTCTCTTCATCCATCCGCACATAGCCGCGCGCCGCCGCGAATCGATCGGTTTCGGGCTTGGCCGACACATCGACCATGCGCGGGCGGCCGTCCTCGTCGAAATGGGTGAGGTCCATCAGCGCTCTCCAAGCCGCGGCATGATCTCGACCAAATTGCAGGGCCGGGTGCGGGCGTCGAGCTGGGGAGAGATCACCTTCTGCCAGCCGTCGCGGACCGCGCCGCCGGAGCCGGGCAGGCAGAAGATGAAGGTCCCGTCGGCGACGCCGGCGCAGGCGCGCGACTGGATCGTGGACAGCCCGACCGACTGGAAGCTGACATTGTGGAACACCACCGCGAACCCCTCGATGACCTTGTCGAACAAAGGCGCCACGGCTTCGGGCGTGACGTCGCGTCCGGTGAGGCCGGTCCCGCCGGTCGAGATCACCGCATCGATCTCAGGATCGCCGATCCAGGCCTGAACGGCGGCCCGGATCCTGCCGATGTCGTCGGGCACGATGGCGTGCGCGGCCAGCACATGTCCCGACTCCTCGATCGCGCCGGCGAGATAGGCTCCCGAGCCGTCCGTCTCCGGCGTGCGCGTGTCCGATACGGTCAGCACCGCGATCCGGACCGGGACGAAGGCCTGGCTCATCGCCGTTCCGTCTCCCACCGGCGGCGGTCGGAATGATCGCTGTCGCGCGCTTCCAGCCAATGCGCGCCGTCGCTGCGCCGCTCGCGCTTCCAGAAGGGCACCTCGGTCTTCAACCGGTCCATCACGTAATCGACCGCCTCGAACGCGGCCCGGCGATGGGTGGCGGCGGCGGCGACGAACACGATCGCCTCCCCGGGCGCCAGCGCGCCGTGGCGGTGGACGATGGCGATTCCGGCCAGCCCGAAGCGCAGGACGGCATCGGCCTCGAGGCCGGCGAGCGCCTGCTGCGTGAGGCGCGGATGGTGGTCGAGTTCCAGGCCGAGGACCGCGGCTCCGTCATTCTCCTCGCGCACCAGCCCGGTGAACGAAGCGATTGCGCCCGCGCCCTCCGCTCGCGCCGTAAAGGCCGCCAGCAAAGCGGAGGGATCGAACGGCTCGGCCTGGAGGGCGATCATCCGCCACTCATCGGGGGCAGGAAGGCCACTTCGTCGCCTCGATCGAGCGGCCGGCTCCTGAAGATGATCTCGTCGTTGACGGCGATCCGGATCGACTCGTCGAGCAGCTCGGGCCGGCCGCGGCCGAGCCACGCCCTGAGCGCATCGGTGTCGCGGATGCCGGGAGGCACCGGATCCGCCGGAGCGCCGTCCCTGAGGCGGCCGAAGAAGTGGATGTTCATCCTCCCGTCACCGACATGTGCCGCGCGATGGAGGGTGCGGCGCCGGCGCGGACGACGAAGTCGTGGGATTTGGGCTTGCGCCCGATCGCCTCGTCGATCGCCATTTCGAGGAGGGCATCGTCCGCCGAGGCGCGGAGCGGGCCGCGCAGGTCGGCCCGCGCCGGCTGGCCGAGGCACATGTAGATCTCGCCGGTGCAGGTCACCCGGACGCGATTGCAGCCGTCGCAGAAATTGCGGCTCAACGGCGTGATGAAGCCGATCGTCCCGCCTTCGTCGGTGCGGACATAGCGCGCCGGCCCGCCGGTTCGGCGGACGAGATCGGTCAGAGCCCATCTTCGCTCGAACCGCCGCCGGACCTCGGTCATCGGCACGTGCTGGTCGATCCGATCCGCCTCGACCGATCCCATCGGCATCACCTCGATCACCGTCAGCGCGGCGCCCCGGGCGTGCGCCCATTCGGCGAGGGTGACGAGCTCGTCCAGATTGTCCTCGCGAAGAGCGACGGCGTTGATCTTGACTTCGAGGCCGGCCTCGATCGCGGCGTCGATCCCTTCGATGACCTGGTCGAGCCGCCCGCCGCGCGTGATCCGGGCGTAGGTTTCGGGGTCGAGGCTGTCCATCGAGACGTTGACCCGCCGGATTCCGCATCGCGCCAGCTCGGCCGCATGCCCGGCCAGCCTTGTGCCGTTGGTGGTCAGGGTCAGCTCGTCGAGCTCGCCCGACCGGAGGAAGCGCGACAGGCTGCCGACCAGGTCGAGGAAATTCTTGCGGACCAAAGGCTCGCCCCCGGTCAGCCTGAGCTTGCGCACGCCCTTGCGGATGAAGGCCGCCGCCAGCCGGTCGAGCTCGGCGAGGCTGAGCAATTCGGCGCGCGGCAGGAAGACCATGCGCTCGGGCATGCAATAAGCGCAGCGCAGGTCGCAGCGGTCGGTCACCGACAGCCGCAAATAGCTAATCGTCCGTCCCAGCGGGTCGATCATCGGCCGGCTCCCAAAGTCTCGCCATAGAAGCGGATCGAAAGCCTGATCGCCACATATAAAATGAGAAAAGCGGTGAGAATGCGGACATATTTCGGATCGAGCCGGCCGCTGCCGAGCGTCGAGCCGATCAGCCCGCCGATCAGGACCGCCGGAAAGAGGGGCCAATGCATGGCGAGCGCCTGGCCGGCCGCGCCGTCGCTGCCCTTGGCGAGCTGGCCGGCCAGGCCGGATACCGAATTGGCGAGGATGAACACGGCGCAGGTTCCGGCGATCGCCTTGGGCGGGCCCCAGCGCAACATGTAGAGCAGGGGCGCGAGGAAGATTCCGCCCCCTATCCCGACCACCCCGGCCAAAAAGCCGAGCAGCCCGCCCGCCACCGGCTCGAGCCAGCGCGAGCGGATCGCGGGCGGCGCCTCTTTCTCCCACAAAGGCTGCCACAGCATCAGCAGCCCGGCGACGAGCAGGGACGCCGCGAGCAGGCCGATGAAGACGGTCTCCGCCACCGCCAGCCGCCCGCCGAGCCAGGCCAGGGGGATGGACAGGGTGAACAACGGCCAGATCCGCCGCCCGTCGACATGGCCCGAGCGGGCGAACCGCCAGCTTCCCACCGACACCACCGCGATGTTGCAGGCGAGCGCGATCACCGGAACCGCCCGATAGTCGGTCCCGGCCAGCACCAGCAAAGCATTGTAGGTCGATCCCCCGCCGAACCCCGCCGCCCCGTAGAGGAGCGCGGTGACGAGGAAGAGGGCGGCGAGCATTGGCATTGTGATCGCTCTAATGACCTTCGGGGGTGGTATCATCAGCGAATGGCGAGGCGGTCGGCCAGTCGCTTTCGCATCCGCCCTATCTTTCGACGTGTTCTTTTTACCCTACGTCTTGCGCCGCTTAAGCCATCCGCTTTCCGCTTGTGTCGGCCGTCCGGGTGAATGATGCTCTCTCGTGGGGGATCGCATGGCGCAGCAAGTGGTTGGGAAAGCTGACGGATGGTCAGGAATACAAAAGGCGGTCGAGCGGGCGAAACCCGACGAAATCGTCTCAATTGAGCCCGGCGACTATGAAGGCAGCGAGCCGCTTCGCATCGCCCAAAAGCAAATAACCTTGCGCGGCAACCCGGCCGCGCGCCTCTATTATATGGGGTTGGGCGCCGCGATCGAATTGAACGATTGCCAAGAAGTCCTGATCGACGGCCTTATGCTGATGTCGAAGGTGGACCCGTCGCGACCCGATGAGATACCGAAGTTAGGGGAGCAGGCGATCGGCCTCATCAACATTGCCAAGTCCAGCCATGTCAGCGTGAGGTCCTGCCGGATCGAAGTGCATGATTCGGCAAGGGCATGCATAGGCGCGAACGGCTCGCAGCACATCCAAGTGTCGGAAAACGTCCTTGTGGGAGGGGGATGCGGTATCGCGTTCGCCAGCTCGAAAGGCGTGATCGAACGTAACGAGGCCTCCGGAGGAATATCGGGAATCCTCCTCACGCCCATTCTCAGGACACCCAAAGACGGCTCGCGCGCCAAAATCCTCTCCAATCGCTGTCATTCGAACCGCGAGGCAGGAATCCTCATAATCTCGTCATTGGGGGAGCAGGTCGATGACAATGAGTGCTGGGGCAACGGCAAGTCGGGCATCGTCCTGCAGCGTCAGCATGGGGCAGGATATCCCTCGTCGGTTGCGACCCTGACCGGCAACCGGTGCCATTCCAACCGGGAATTCGGAATCCTCGTCAGCTCCTGCGAGGGTGCGAAGGTGGAGCGGAACGCCTGCTGGTATAACGAGGATGGTGGGATCGGCGTCCTCCCCAGCCAGGAAATGCAGAATATTGCGTCCACAGCGCAGGTTCTGACCAACCGTTGCTTCGCGAACAAAGGTCCGGGGATAATCGCCTTCCGGTCCCCGCGGGGAGAAATGCGAGGCAACCGATGCTGGGGAAACGAGGACGACGGAATTCTGCTCCTTTCGGCCACGCTCGCCAAGGTCGCCCATAATGAATGCTGGGGAAATGGCGCTTCCGGCATAGGCCTCAGACGCGACCCACGCTCCAAGAGCCAACCCGCTCACAGCGACGTCGTCGGCAACCTTTGCCACGACAACGCCGGACCTGGGGTCACTCTTCATTCCTCGAACGGGCTCATCGGCGGGAATGAATGCTGGGCGAACGGCAGCTCCGGCATCAACCTGCAGCGTGACAGCAATTCGCTTTCGCAGCGCTCCACGGCGACCATTCGCGAAAATCGATGTCACGACAATGCCGAAGCCGGCATCGTCCTCTATTCGTCCAAGGCGCCGCTGATCGCCGACAATGAATGCTGGCGCAACGACAAGTCGGGCATCGCCCTTCGGCGCTATCCAGGCCCCGATCAGCCGCCGTCCTTCGCGCAGGTCGAGAGGAACCGGTGCGTCCGGAACCATTGGAGCATCATGTTCGAAGGATCTACCGGCTCAGCGCGCTCCAACGAGGCGTCCGGGAATGAATTCGACGGCGTTGAGTTCATGCCCGGCGGCCTCGCCGGTCTCGCGCCGCCGGAAGTCGCCGATCATCGGGTCGGTGCGACAATCGAGCTGAGCCGCTTGGCCGGGCGGGAGCTCCAGCAGAAGCTGAGAGGGTCGGACCGGCCGATAACGGAGGCGTTGACCGGTTTCCTGAACTCGGGCTGCGTCGGCTGCTTCCAGGCCTATTTGCGTGGATCGCGGATCGGATCGCCTGAACCGACGCACGGCGCGGAAAGGACTCCTCACCGTCACCTGGTGCTCAGAAAGCGGGCCCCGGCTCGGACCGGGACCGAGCGGCCGTTCACCATCAACGCGCCTCCGGCCGATGCGCCGACTGCGCCAGCGCTGGTCAGGCAGATACTGGCGGATCAGGTGCGGCGCACCAAGCCTTGGGCCGACGGAAGCTCGCTCTGGATCGCCTACGTGGCTTCCGACGAGCGCGAGGTGGAGACCCTTCGGGACACCCTGGCGCAATTTGCGGTCGAAGCTTCGCCGGACTCGGACACCATCATCGTCGCCGAGCCTTTGATGGTCGATTACACAGCGAGCAATCCGAGGAACAATGCGCGGCGGCGCTTCGACCTGCTCGAGGAGGAACTTCTTGCGGGCAGGTCCCGATGGGCCGCCCGCTTCGCCGCCGCGGCCCGCTCCCCGGCCTTTCTGGTCCTTGCCTTGGCCGTTGCGGCCGTCGTCTTGGTACCGGCGATACCGCTACGCTCGTGGCTCAGGGCCCAGCTGGTGGACGACGACCCGCTCGGTATGGCCCAAATCTTGACCCTGCTCACCGCGACAGCATCCGCCGCCATGATTCTCCTCTTTCTCGTCAACCGGCTGCTGCCGAGCAGCCTCAGGTTCGAGCCGATCCATCTCCTGCGGGCATGGCGGCTGGTCGCCGACTTCGGCTTGACGCAGAACATCGAGAAGGGCTTGGCGAAAGTAGGTGCGAAATGGCCCGCCGCATGGGAAATTCGGACTTGGCACAAATGGGTTTGCCGCCACCTGTTCGGAAGCGGCCACCGGGCGGCGACGATCGTCCTGACCGGGGTAGAACAATGGGCCAAGGGCGATATCGAACGGCTCAGGCATTTGAGCTCTAACGTGCCGTCCGGCTGCCTTCTTACGATCGTCATTCACGTCGACGGGCGCTCCTTGGTAAGCGACCTCTTGCTCGAGGACTTTGCCGGCCAGCCCTGGGAGTATGCTCTCCACCTCGTCTTCGCGGATCATGTCGATCAGCTGACGATCGCTTCGCCGGCTGGCAGCCGGACGCCGCCGACCTTGGCGCTACTCGGCGCCGCCGGCGACAATGTCGGGCCTTTCCGCGACAGTCTTTTGGACGATCGCTGGTCCGTCCTCGACATGCTGCCATCGCTTGCGCTCGGCTCGGCCCCCGGTGCCAGGTTTTCGATCCGCGACCGCAAGTTGCTCGATTTCACCCAGAAGCGAGCGGAGTTGGACGCTCAGGCCGAAGTCTGGCGCGATATCTTCGGGGACGGTCACCCCGGCTACCCGCCCTCGGAGGAGGCTGTCGCAACGTTCCAGGACTTCGCCCGAGCCGCGCCGTCGGTCCGCGTCGTCCGCCACGTCGATGCCAGGTCGCGGGCCAGCGACTGGTTCATCGGCCGGGTCGCTTCCAGGCGCGCGGTCGCCGATCTGATGGACTCCCTTTGGGGCGAACCGGCGCAAGCTCGCGAATATATCGCCAGCGCCATCGGCTGCGGCCTGTGGAAGGCGCTCAAGGAGGTCGACGCTTATTTGCAGCCCCCATCGTTCCAGCCGGAAAGCCCCGTTGCCGGCCTGGTAAAGCGAAGCCTGGAGGCGATCCGTTTTCTGGAAGAGGATCTTGGACGATTGGTTGGCCGCGGTCTCGATCCCATGCGCGAGGTGCACGGCCGCCATCATGTCGAGGTTCTTTGGGACGCCATCAGGCTGAAGGTCGACGCGCTCGGAACGACCGAACGTGAACGCGGAATCTATGCCGCCTATCTCGGCGCCTGGCACGCCCGCGCACTCTGGCGGGATCCTCCCGAGGCGGCAAGGATCATCCAGCGTCTCGCGGCGGCCATCGACGAGATCGCCGCCACCTCGCAGGTCGCCGCCGAACTGGCGCCGGTCGAGGAAGCGCTACTCCGGGATATAACGGGAAAAGTGCTCCAGCTCGCGAGCATGGACCCGGAAAGCGGTTCAAAGATGTTCGACCGGGTGCAATCCCTGGAATGGCGGGGGCTGCCGGGGATTCTGGTTGATAAGCTCCGTGAAACGGTTCGCCGCCTGGGTGCGGAGCACCGCGGCCTTGGCGAGCTATTGTCGCGCGCGGGGGGCGCCACCCAGGTCGAGAATTTGATTCTGCTTCACGCCACGGAGCCTGCCCGGGTCTTATATTGCCTGTGCGCGGTCGCCTGCGCCCAGATAGGCGAGGATCTCGAAGCGGAGGGGGCGAGGTTGATACAATTGGCCGCGATCGGCGACGTGCTCGCGCGCACTTGGTCGGCGCTTGGGCCGCACGTCACAGCTTTGCCCTCGTCCGACCGGCTGATCGAGGATTTGGCCGTCATCGCGTCCAGCGAGCAGACGGGATCGGTCCTGGCCTTCATGACCGCGGGCTCCACCGAGCCCTCGCTGCAGGAGCTGCTATGGCCATGCGGCAAGAACGAAGCCCTCGAGATCGAAGGCATATTGGATCTTGAGCTGGACCGGTTCCTGCGGACCACGGGCGAAATCAGTCGCGTCTGGGCTTGAGTGGAATCGGCCGGACACACCGGAATTTGCCCGCGTCCGCCGGGTTGCGCCGCGGCGCCGGCGGCGATAGCCCGGTCGGCATGGAAGTGGTCGGCAGCTACGCGGACGACGGCTACGCTCATCTGAAGGGGCTGGTCGATCCGCTCGTGGCCCGGGCGCTCCTCCAGCGCGTGGCAAAGGATCTCGGCCGGACCGCGCTGCCTTTTCCCGGCAAGGCGAGCCGGCCCGAAATCCTCAGGCGGCCGGCGCTTCAGGTCTACGGCGGCGATTATGCGCCGATGCAATTCTTCCTTTGGGGCCTGACTCCGCTGGTCAGCCGCCTCGCCGGCCGCGACCTGCTGCCCACCTACGATTATTTCCGGGTCTACCGCGCCGGCGACGTCTGCCGGGTCCATTCCGACCGCTCGTCCTGCGAGCACAGCCTGTCGCTCGCGCTCGGCTATAGCGACGACAAGGTCTGGGACCTCGAGATCGGCAAGCGCGACCTCGCCGGCCGGGCGGAGGGCGTCGAGGACGATTTCGGCGGGGAAGCCCATGCCGCCATCGGCCTGAAGCCGGGCGACGCGCTCCTCTACCGAGGCGTCGACCGCCGCCACGGACGAACCACGCCCAATCCGAACCGCTGGTCCGCCCATTTGTTCATGCACTGGGTCGACCGCGACGGGCCCTATCGCGACCAGGCGTTCGACGGCATCCCGCCCGAAAGCCGGGTCGATTTCGCCTGATCGCTCGGACAGGCGAGGGGCCGAAGCGCTCGGCGGCATTGGCTTCCCGCCGATTGGGCGCTAGGCGCGCCGGATGCTCAGCCTCAGCTTCGTCCGCGAGAATCGGGAGATCGTCGAAAAGGCGATCGCCGCGAAGAACGTCACCCTCGATCTGGACCGGCTGCTCGCGCTCGACGGCGAGGTCCGCTCCCTGAAGACCCGGATCGACGAGCTCAGGCGGCAGCGCAACGAGATCAGCGCAAGCTTCAAGACCGCCGATCCTTCGGAGCGGCCGGCGCTCGGCGCCAAGGCGAAGGCGTTCGGGGCCGAGGCGGCCGAGGCGGAAGCCTCGCTGGGTGCGCTCGGCGAGGAGCTCGAGGCGCTGATGCTGCGACTCCCCAACATCCCCTGGGAGGGCGCCCCCGTCGGGCCCGACGAGAGCTTCAACACGATCGTCCGGACGGAAGGCGAGCCGCCTCGCTTCGACTTCGAGCCGCGCGACCATGTCGCTTTGGTCGAGATGAACGACTGGGCGGACCTCTCCCGGATCACCCAGGTCGCCGGCTCGCGCATGTACGCTCTCAAGGGCCGACTCGCCTTGCTCGAGCAGGCCCTGATGTTCTGGGCCCAGCAGATCATCGCCCAGGACGGCTTCACCCTGATGACCGTTCCGGCGCTGGCCCGGCCGCAGGCCTTCGTCGCCACCGGCCATTTCCCGGGCCACGAGGAAGAGGCCTATGAGATGCCGAAGGACGGGCTCTACCTCGCCGGCACCGGCGAGATCGCTTTGACCTCGCTCCATTCGGGCGAGATACTCGATTCCGGCCAGCTGCCGATCCTCTATGCCGGCTATTCCCCCTGCTTCCGCCGCGAGGCCGGAAGCGCCGGCCGGGACGTTCGCGGGCTGCTTCGGGTCCATCAATTCTACAAGCTCGAGCAATATGTCATCTGCGCCGACGACGAGGAGGAATCGGCGCGCTGGCACGCCCGGCTGCTCGCCAATGCCGAGACGCTGCTCAACGGCCTCGAAATCCCCTACCAGGTGGTCGAGACCTCGACCGGCGACATGGGGCTGGGCAAGTTCCGGATGAACGACATCGAGAGCTGGGTGCCGAGCCTGGGCAAATATCGCGAGACCCACAGCTGCTCGACCCTTCACGACTGGCAGGCGCGGCGGGCCAACCTCAGGTGGCGCGACGAGGAGCGCAAGGTCCGCTTCGTCCACACGCTCAACAACACGGCGCTCGCCAGCCCCCGGATCCTCGTGCCTTTGCTCGAGAACCATCAGCAGGCGGACGGCAGGGTGCGGCTGCCCAAGGCCCTGCAGGCCTTGATGGGGAGCGACTATCTCTGAGGCCGATTACCGGCGGCCGCCGCGCTGGCGGATCGCTCTGGAAGGCACCGCCTTGCTTCCGCGCCTCTGGCGGGCCTTCGGCCGGCTCGGCGAGCGCGGTCCGCCGGACGGGCGCAAGCTGATGGTCCTCCCCGGCTTCCTCGCCACCGACCGGACCACGCTCGGGCTTCAGCGGGCGCTGGCCGGAGCCGGTTTCCGGGTGAGCGGCTGGGGGCTCGGGATCAACCGGGGCGTCCGCCCGGACACGCTGGAGCGGATCGTCGCCCGCCTGCAGGAATTCGGCGGCGGCGAGCCGGTCGTCCTGGTCGGCTGGAGCCTCGGCGGCATCTACGCCCGCGAGGTAGCGAAGCTGAGGCCCGGGCTGGTCGCCAAGGTCGTCACCATGGGCACGCCTTTCTCCGGCGACCGGCGCAACAACAACGTCTGGCGGCTCTACGAGACCATCGCCCGCCATCCCGTCGACCGGCCGCCGGTCGGCGGCGATCCGGCGGTGAAGCCGCCGGTCCCGACCCTGGCCTTGTGGTCGAGGCGCGACGGCCTCATCGCCGCCGCCTGCGCCCGCGGCGAGCCCGGCGAGCGCGACCGCGAGCAGGAGCTCGACTGCCGCCACATGGGCTATGCGGTCAGCGGCCGGGCCTTCCCGAAGATCGTCGAGGCGATCAGGGCTTTCTAGATCCTCCCCGGGCTTGCTCGGGGAGGGGGACCGCGCGAAGCGCGGTGGAAGGGGTCCTTCGCCGGAGCCGGCGTTATGCCCATCCCCATCTTCTCAACCCCCCCGGGCCCCTTGCAATGTAGGAAATGTTCTGTCTTTGTTCGACCATGAGCGAAGACAAGGATCCGTGCCCCGGGCCGCATCCCGATCCTGAGGTCGAGGCCCTGCTCCACTTCGAGCCGGTCGTTCGCAAATGCGTCCGCCACGACGGCTGGCGGCCCGGCCGCCAGCGCGAGTTCATCATCGCCCTCACCATCCTCGGCCACGCCGAGCGGGCCGCCATCGCCGTCGGCGGGACGATGAGCGGCGCCTACAAGCTGCGCACCGCCGACGGCGGCGAGGGCTTCGCCGCCGCCTGGGACTCCGCCCTCGCCCTCCACCTGCGCCGCCACCCCCGCCCCGAGCCCAGGGGCCGGCCGTCGCGCGGCGAGCTCCAGTCGGGCGTCGGCCGCAAGCCGTGGCCGGCCAACGACGCCGGCCCTTCCAGCCCAATATTCGAAAGCCCCGAAGCGGAGGCGCGGGCGGACGACGAGCTCTTCGAGCAGATCGTCAGGCAATATTGGCTGAAGGTCCAGGCGGAACGCAAAGCGCGCCGCGAAGGGCGGATCGTCGCGGCCGATTATTACGTCCGCCAGCTCACCTATATCGAGATCGTCCTCGAGGCCGGCGGCCACGCCCATGAGCTGCTCAAGGACCTCAAGCTCGGCGGCCGCTGGATCAACGAGATCGTCGCCACACCGATGAGCCTCCTCCTCGACTATGCCCGCCGCCTGGCGTGGAAAGAGGACGACGAGCCCGAGCGCCCGCCTTTGCCGCCGCTCGGCGAGCATGACGAGCAAACCGCCGTCGGCGAGCCGTCCGAACGCACCTATCTGGGCAGTCGCGACGGCGATTACCGGTTATGGGAAGCCCGCCAGGCCGAAAGGATCGCCATCGCCCGCGAGGCCCAGCAGGCGTGGGAGGAGAAAGCGCGAGCGGAGGCGCAGGC
>DASTFN010000055.1:0-43955 GCA_035719905.1 Allosphingosinicella sp. | reverse complement strand
TTGACGGCCGGGTGTCGATGTTCGCCCCGAGATCGCCGAAACGCCGCACCAGCGCCCATCCCTCGTCGCTCGAGATATCCTCTTTCACGACCTGGGGCGGATGCTCGATAAAATGCTTCGCCTCGGCGAGGCCCAGGCCGGTTATCTCGCGCACGAGCTTGATGACGTCGATCTTGCGGTCATAGGACATGCTGACCAAAACGGCGTCGAACCTCTCATTGTCCTCATCCATAGTGCCGCCCTCCCTACGCAGATTAGGCTTTCCGCGGCAGCGTATGTCAACGGCGACGAAAAAGGGCGGCCCCTCGCAGGAGCCGCCCTTTTCTCTTGAGTCATCCCGGCGGAGGCCGGGATCCCAGCGGGTGAAAAGCGCGGGCGCCTTTCACCCCTCGGGGCCCCAGCCTTCGCTGGGGCGACGGATTACTTAAGCTCGACGGTGGCGCCGGCTTCCTCGAGGCGCTTCTTGAGCTCCTCGGCTTCGGCCTTGTTGACGCCTTCCTTGACCGGCTTGGGCGCACCCTCGACCAGGGCCTTGGCTTCGCCGAGGCCGAGCTGGGTGATCGCGCGTACTTCCTTGATCACGTTGATCTTCTTGCCGCCGTCGTTGACGAGGATGACGTCGAACTCGGTCTGCTCCTCAGCCGCCGGAGCGGCCGCGCCGCCGCCGGACGGAGCCGCCGCGACCGCAGCCGCGGCCGAAACGCCCCATTTCTCTTCGAGCGCCTTGGCGAGGTCGGCGGCTTCGAGAACGGTCAGCTCGCTGAGCTGGTCGACGAGGGAATTGATGTCAGCCATTTTAAGTCTCCATGTTCCTGGGCGCTCGCGCCCATGAGGTTCAGTTCAAAGTCGAAAAACTACGCGTCTTGTTTGGCCGCGAAAGCGCCGATCACCCGGGCCAGCATCGCGCCGGGCTCGTTGATCGTGCGGGCGATCTTGCTCGCCGGCGCCTGGATGAGGCCGATGATCTTCGCGCGCAGCTCGTCGAGCGACGGCAGCTCGGCCAGCGCCTTGACGCCCGCGACGTCGAGGAGCGTATCGCCCATCGCGCCGCCGACGATCTCGAAGCGGTCGGTCGTCTTGGCGAAATCCACCGCGACCTTGGCGGCCGCGACGGGATCGGCCGAGGTGGCGAGCGCCGTCGGCCCGGTCAGCATGTCGCCGATCGGTGCGTAGGTGCTGCCCTCGAGCGCGATCAGGGTGAGCGTATTCTTGGTCACCTTGTAGCTGGCGCCGGCATCGCGCATCCGGTTGCGGAGCGCGGTGGACTGGGCGACCGTCAGGCCGAGATTGCGGGTGACGACCACCACGCTCGTCTCGTCGAACGTCTGCTTCAGCGAGGCGACCTGCTCGGACTTCTGAGCTCGATCCATATTGCATTCCTTCAAGCTTCCCGGCGGCAAGCCGCCGGTTGGCCAACACCGCCCGACGGACCATCCGCCGGACGCAGTTCAGGCGCCCGGCAAAAGCCGAACGCCTCGTGTCCGTGATGGGGAGAGTACACCGGGCGAACCGGTGAGACGGCGCGCACGGCGCCGAATATCTTTCCCCGTCTAGGCCGGGCATTAAGGGCAAGCCCACCGGCGGTCTCGGACGGAGCCTTCGCCGTAGACGACGAAAGCGGAAGCGGGCCTGTACTGGCGGCCGGGCAGGAAATCAAGATGATAGTAGAGCGCAGGCAGGCGCCGACCAAGCTTACGTTGCCTGGATCTCCGCCAGGTTCAGCCGCCGCGCCTCGCGCTCATAGTGACTGGCGAGCTGCTGAAGCCCGCGGCGGGCGTGCTCGTTCTCCGCCTCGACCGCAGCCGCTCGGCACTTCTCGGCCTGCTGGTGGAAGAAACGCACGTCGTCCATGGCGCGGAAAAGCTTAGCTGGGGCCAAGGTTCCCTTTTTCAGGGCGCGGCCGCCGACGAAGTTCGGAAGGAGCGCGATCAGGCCATGGCGCGCGAATGCGGAAATCCGGCCGCCCGGCCGCAGAGGCATTCGTCGCGAACCGCACTACAGCGTCGGGTGAGCTAGGCTGAATCGTCAGAACCCGGCGCCCGGCCGAGCAGCCGTTCCACGGCGCCGCGGAACAAGGGCTTCCCGCCCTCATCGGCTTTGTCGGCTTGAGCGAGAGCCTCCTCGACCTCGCCGCCGGCAGCCAGGCCCAGGATCGTGGCGGCGTCGGCGACGAGTGCCCAGAGGAAGCCGAGGCTGCGCGGGCCGCTGCCCTGTGCCTGGAGCTTGCCAAGGAGTTCCAGGCTGGCGAACCTCAGGAGCGCGAACTGCGAAGCCGCATGGGAGGCATCGACGCTCGCTCCGGCCCGCGCCAGGGCGACCAAAACCGTCGTAGCCACCTGTCCAAGCTCCTCTTCCTCGTCGGTCAGGCATGCCGGCGTCTGCAGAGTCGCCCGGACGACCGAGACGGCGTCCCCGGACCGGAAAGCGAGGTCAATCAAGTCCGCGAGAAATGCCAGTCGAAACGGCATGTGCATCGTCGTCGCCGTCCGCTCCAGCGTTTCCAGGCGTCCGGCCAAATGCTCGACGTTCGTCTGTGCCTCAGGCCCGGCCGCGGCGGAGACTCGCGCAAGATCCGCCATGAACACGTTTATCCGCTGGGGAAGCTTCAGGGCGATGGCGCGATCGAGGCCGATTTCGGCCATTCGCCGCGCTTTCACCAGATCGCCGACCCGCTCATAGGCATTTCCGAGCGTGCCGTAAGCGGCGATTTCCGCCGTGGTATCTCCGCTTTGCCGCGCGAACGCCAAGGCCCGCTCTGCGACCGGAACGGCCTCCGCAAACCGCTTCGACAGCATGTAATGGTGCGCGAGATCAGTCGCCATGGCCGCCTGTTCGATGGTCGAGTCAAGCTCGAGGGCAAGCGCCTCGCCTTCGACCGCCGCGGCGATCCCGGCTTCCCGACCCTTCGGGAGTCGCTTCGCTACCTGCGCTACCCTACCCAGGGCGAGCAGCAGCTGGGCCCTGTCCCCTTTTGCCCGAGCGGCATCGCGCATCGCCTCGGCCAGGGCGAAGGCTTCGTCCCAGGCGCCGCTTCCGATCATCTGGTCGATGAGCGTGACCGTGGCCTTATCGACGAATTGCTCGTCCGCGTCGCCGGTTCGAAGCAGCTCGCGAATGATCTTCACGCCGGCGGCGACATCGCCTGCGTCGTCCATAAGAGTTGCGCTTGTCAGCAAAATCTCCCGGCTCAGCCGCCGCTCCTCATGCATCTCCAAGGAACCGCGGCCGAGAACAGTCTCGCCTTCGTTCAAGATCGCCCGCAGCGTCGGGTTGTCCAGGTTGAGAGTGAGGCCTCTCTTCAGCAGCAACTTAACCTCCCGCAGTATCAGCTGGATGATCGCGTGGGCGCATTCCCGCGGCTGGAGCTCAGCCAGCCGCCTTCGCAATTCCAGATAGCTTTCATAAATATAAGCCGCTGCGCCTTCGTCATCATTGTCGTTCCGCGAATTTTCCAAGATGACCAGCAGGCGATTCAACTCGGCGATTGACGATGCCGCGCTTCCGGCTGCGCGGTAACGCGCCGGGTCCGGGAAGCGGGCAAGGGCGGTTCCGACAATGAGATAGGCCGGCAGGTTGAGCCCGCCGGTGGCGCGCGCTCGAGCCATCGCCGAGCTGAGGGTTGCGCCCCCCTGGGTGACGTCGGTCATGATCGAGCGCGCGGTCGTCGCCGCATCCCGGGCTTCCACGCTCCAGAGCGTCCCGATGTAAGCGCGCGAGCCGACCCGCACGAACTGCCGGCCGACGCCGTACCAAGAGATACAGGAATTATTGAAGATGATTGGACGCTCGGCGAATTGCATCCACTGCGGGATGGCGGACGCGTGCAACTCGTAATTGCCGAGCATCAGACCTTCGTCGCTGCCGTGCGTGTTGAACAGGACGAACTCCACGGGCAGGCTGTTCAGGAGCCGGTGACTGAGATTGACCGCGAAGCTTGCGCGGGTCGTGTCGCTCACCCGGATCACGAGGGTTCGGCTCGGCCTGCCCTTGAGCGAGGCCTCGACGTCGTCGGTCTCGGAATGCTCGAAGAATCCGGGATCGAGGATGACGTTGAACGAAACCAGCGGGTCCAGCGTGGCCTGGCTCGCCAGCTCCCCCAGGATCTGCAAATCGGGATCCGCTATGATGTGACCGATCGGCTTGCCGCTCCAATCGTCGTTGCCGTCGCAAAGGAGATGATAAGGAAGCCCCGGGGTGAACGCCGTGAGTTGCGCCTCTCCGATCGCGCTGCGCACTTCGGTGGGTATGGCTTCCGCCACGGCTCGATAGAGGTCACGCAAGGCCGGGCGCCGTTTGTCGTTGAACAGGACTTCGCGCGCGGCGGCACTGAGCCGGCCGAAAAGGGTCTCCCGCAGGCGTGTCGATACCGGCGCGCTCCCGGAATCGTCCTGAATCGGCGACCCATATCGAAGTATCGCGTGCTGCATGGAATCCACAGCTGCTTTGACGCCGGCGAGGTCGGACGTTGGCCGCACAACCAGCCGTGCGCCCAGGTGGGCAGCAAAAAGCGCGCCGACCAGACATTTCGAATCGTCTTGCGCTTCGACGAGCACGACATGGCCGTTCCCAGCCTCGGGTCCTGCGATCTTGATCGAGCCGTCGTCCTCGCCGGAGGGCGAGTCGGGTAGCGCCAGCAGCGCTCCGCTCAGGCGCGCGCGATGAAGCGCCACCAGGACGTCCGCCACGTTTGCCGCCCGTGCCGTCACGAAGCTGCTCAGCGAAGGGTCGCGGCCCAAGGCCTGGGCGCATTGTCCGGCAAAGTCGCGCAAAGTCCGGGACGAGATCGGATCGGCACACTGGATCCTTATGCTTTCGGACCCGGGCGGAAGCAGCGTTTCCTCCGAACGCTTTTTGTCCTTGGAAAATTCTGTTTCCGGAGCGGCGATCGCCAGTTCGCCAGGCGGGGCATCGAAAAGGATCAGGGCCTTTCGAACCCCGAGGTCCTGGAGGGCCAGCCGAAGCAAGAGGTTTCGTTTCGCGAGCGAACGCCGCGAGGCGAGCGTCTTGAGCAGCTGGCGTCGCCGTATCGTCTTCGCGACAAATTCGGCTGTCCGCTCAGGGTCGTCTTGCAGGTCACGGCGTCCCAGCTGCCCCGATGATTGGAGCGTGAACTCCACCAATCCGCGATATTCCTGATAGGCGCGGTCATGGTCTTGGTCGGACAAGTCCGAAGGCTCGACGACGATCAGCGGGACATAGCCTTTCCCGGGGACCGCCGAGAGTGCGACGGCGGCCTCGATCAGCTGGGACGGCCGGCAAAGCACAGCCGCCTCGGCGACGATTTCGTGGCCCGAGCATTCCAGCTGAATGGTGATTCGGCCGCCAGCTTCGCCGAGAGGGAAACGGCCTTTCACGGTGCCGGGCTCCTGGCCTGGCGTCACCGAAGGCGGATTTTCGCCCGACAGGGTGAGGCGCGTGCTGCCATCCAGCCGGATTTCGAGCTTCCCCTCCTCCTCCCGCACCGATTGCACATCCTCTACCTCCACGATCCATTCGACCGGGGCCGGAGCGATGAAATCCATGACGAGCGAGGAAACGATCTTCGGCTGGTTCCCTGAAAAGCGGTCCTTCGGAGCAACCGAAGTCAGCCGATTTTCCAATTTCAGCGTGCGCTGCAAGCCTCCAATCGACTGCCTGGCCTCATGGGATTCGACGATCTCCTCGTCGTCGTCGATATCACCCCCGAACCGGATTCTGGCGACATCGAGATTTATGTCGTCGCGGCGCCCGGGACCGGCATCGATCGTTTCGCGGAAGCCGAACGTCTGCCCTCCTCTGGCGATCTCGACTCGATCGATGAGACCGTCCGTGAGGCGGAAAGTCGCGCCTGCAGCGCTCCCAAGGCGAGCCTCAGAGCCCACTCACGAAACGACTTAGCCACCCGTCAGGCCTGGCTGCGGGACGGCTGCCCCGAAGCTGTGCGGTCGAAGCGCGCATGCCTTGGCGAAGAGCGGCGTTGATGAGGACCGGAGTAGTGACCCCGGCGTGAAACGCCCCAAGCAGGTTCGGGGCGGGAAGTATTACGGCGAGGATTCCCCCCAGAGCGGCAAAAGCTGCTGAAATAAGGAGGTAATAGGTAGAAAAGGCCCCCTCAGGCTGCTGTCGGATATTGTACAGCCGCACGATTTCCGGTGCGAGCGCGCCGACGGCCCCCATCAAGAATGTGGCTTCCAGACTCGCTGCCATCTCGCACCTCTTCTATCGTGCCGGGGCAGTCTGCCTTAAGTCATCATCGCGTTAAAGCCCTCTTCGCATAGAGCCGCGCCGACCAGGCGCAGGTCGCTGACGCGCAGTCGGTCATCGCGATCCGCAATCTGTAGGTCCCGGCGGCCGCCGGCGCCGCGTCCAGCTTGGGCATTTCGACCAGCGGCTTGGGATCGCCGACCCGAGTCCCGGCCGGGTCGAGCAGCTCGACGTCGCCGGCGCCGCAGCCCGGCTCGCACACCACGACGAAACGATAGGTCGTCCCGGCCGCCAGCGCGTAATCCAGGCGCACCTCGCCGCCGTTCGCCAGCACGCCGGGGCGCATCTCGCCTTGCGGAACCCAGCCGTCCTTCCTCTGGATCTGGTCCCACTCGACGAGGATCCGGTTCACCCAGGTCGCCGGCTCGGTCCTGGCCCAGGCGCTTCCCGCCGGAGCGGCCCCCGCCGCGACCGCCGCCAATGCCAAGCCGATCTTACGCATGTCATCTCCCTGAAGAGCGGGCTGTCTCCGGCCTCGGCCGGCCCCTGTCAACCGCGGGCCGGCACAATGGCCGCCCGCCCCACGTGCTCCTTGTCGTCGCGGCCCCGGCTTTCGTCGCAAACCGGTAGCAGGTGCCGATCGGCCGAAAGGATGATATCCTGCCCGCCACCTTGGTGGAGTGAAGGCCCGAAAAAGTCCTCGAGACGGTCGATTGGAGATGGCCATGACGAAGCTTCCCGCGCACCTCCCAAGCCTTCGCCGCCGGACATTGGCCCGAGCGGCCGTGGCCGCCGGCCTGGGCCTCACGCTGGCCGCCGCCCAGGCGCCGGACTCCTCCGATCCCGGTCAGTCGATCACCGTCGGAGCCCTTCTTCCCGAAAAGGCGGCCCGGGACCAGGCCGTCCGCTTCGTCAAGGCGACGGGAGTCGCCGCCGGCGAGACTCCGGCCGCGCGCTGGACCCAGCCGATCTGCCCGGAAGTGGTCGGGCTCGAGGATATCGGCAAGCGCGCCGCCGAGGCCAAGATCCGCCGGGTCGCCGCCGCCGCCGGCGCCGACGTCGCGCCCGAGGGCTGCCGCCGCAATATCATCGTCAGCTTCACCTCCGACGGCGCTTCTCTTGCCCGGGCGGTGGTCGAGCGCGAGCCCTGGCGCATCGCCAATTACTCCCCGCGGGCGAAATCCGCGGTTCTGACCGGCTCGGCGCCGATACGCTGGCTCTATTCGACCGAGACCCGCGGCCGGCACGGCGCCGCCGGGACGACGTCGGGCAATGCCGCCGAATCGGGCCCTGCGACCCATGCCGGCTCCGGCGCGGGCTCGGCGATCGGCGGCGACATGCCCACCTTGATGCATTATGAAAGCAGCATCCTCAGCACCCTGACCAACCGGGTCCTGACCAGCGCGATCGTCATCATCGACACGGACGAGGCGATGGGGCGCAGGCTCGACGCTCTGGCCGCCTATGCGGCCCTCGTCGCCCTCGCCGAGATCCGCAACGCCGACGCCGCTCCGGCGGGATCGATCCTGGCGCTGTTCGAATCCTCGGCGCCGCCGCGCGATCTCACCGCCCAGGACCTGGGCTTCCTTCGCGCGCTCTACCGGCTCCCGCTCGACCGCCAGGCGATGCAGCATCGCGGCCAGCTGGTGCACGGGATCACCGGGGCGCTGACGGCCCAGAACTGACCGGGCCAGAACTGACCGGGCGCCGCTCGGCCGGCGACGGCCAGCGATAGCCGAGCAGCTCGTAAAGCTCGCGCACCGGCGCGCCCGAGACGACCGTGTCGGTGAGACAACCCCGTTTCGGATAGGCCTTGAGGGACACGGAGTCGCTCTGGTTGCCGCCCAGCACCAGCAGGCTGTCGCCGAGATCCTCGACGAAGAACGAGACATGGCCGGTGACGACGGGCTCATCGGGCGAGGTCCGGCCGCGCGCCCACACCGCCACCGCTCCGAGCCGCGGCGGGTCGACCGGCTCTCCCCACTCCGCCCAGGAGCGCGCCCAGCCCGAATCGGTGCCCTTTATCCCGGCCTGCGCCAGGCACCAGTTGACGAAGGCCGAGCACCAGGGCGTCGAATCCCGCTCCCACTCGCCGTCCTCGAGGTCGGTGCAGGTGGCGAGATATTCGAGGATCCGCGGATGGTCGCCGCTCGCCTGCTCGGCGACGATGGCGGCCAGCTCCTGCAGGGCGGTTTGATACCAGGGGGGAGGAGCGGGCATGGCCTCACGGTAGCGGTCCGGTCCCTCCAGAAGAAGTGGCGGACGAAAAAAGGGCCGGAGCTTCCGCCCCGGCCCTCCTTCATTCTGCCCGGATCAAAGCTTACTTTGATCCGATCTCTTAAGCGCTCGCCACCTCGGCGACGTCGACCTTGAGGCCGGGGCCCATGGTCGAGGACAAAGCCACCTTCTTGACGTACTTGCCCTTGGCGCCGGCCGGCTTGGCCTTGACGATGGCGTCGACGAAGGCCTGGAAGTTGCGCTTCAGATCCTCGGCCGGGAAGCTCGCCTTGCCGATGCCGGAGTGGATGATCCCGGCCTTCTCGACCCGGAACTCGACCTGGCCGCCCTTGGCCGCCTTGACCGCCTCGGTGACGTTGGGGGTGACGGTTCCAAGCTTCGGGTTCGGCATCAGGCCCTTGGGGCCCAGCACCTTGCCGAGCCGGCCGACGATGCCCATCATGTCGGGCGTGGCGATGACCCGGTCGAAATCGATCGTTCCGCCCTGGATGGTCTCCATCAGATCCTCGGCGCCGACGACGTCGGCCCCGGCCTTCTTCGCTTCCTCGGCCTTGTCGCCGCGAGCGAACACCGCCACCCGGACGTCCTTGCCGGTGCCGGCGGGTAACGTCACCACGCCGCGCACCATTTGATCCGCGTGCCTGGGATCGACTCCGAGGTTCAAGGCGATCTCGATCGTCTCGTCGAACTTCGACCTGGCGTTCGCTTTCAGGGTCTCGATCGCCTCGTCGACTCCGTAGAGCCGGGTGCGGTCGACGGCCTCGTTGATCGCCTTCTGATTCTTGCTGAGCTTGCCCATCGCCTTAATTCCCCGTCACTTCGAGGCCCATCGCGCGGGCGGAGCCTTCGATGATCCGGGCCGCGGCCTCGATATCGTTGGCATTCAAGTCCTTCATCTTCATGGTTGCGATCTCGCGCAGCTGGGCGCGGGTGACCCGGCCGGCGGTCTGCTTGCCGGGCTCCTTGGCGCCGGACGTGATCTTCGCCGCCTTCTTGAGGAGGAAGCTCGCCGGCGGGGTCTTGGTCTCGAAGGCGAAGCTCCTGTCGGCGAAGACCGTGATGACGGTGGGGATGGGCATGCCCTTCTCCAGCTCGGTCGTCGCCGCGTTGAACGCCTTGCAGAATTCCATGATGTTGACTCCGCGCTGGCCCAAGGCGGGCCCGATCGGCGGCGACGGATTGGCGGCGCCCGCGGGCACCTGGAGCTTGATATAGCCCGTTATCTTCTTAGCCATAATGTCTCACTCTGTTAGCGGCCCGCCGCGAGGCGGCCGGCCGGTTCAAGTTTAGCGGTCCAGACGGAGGGCCCGAGGGCCCGCCTCCCGCATTTTCCATTGCTGCTGCGTTGGAAGGGCGCGCCCTTAGCGCAATCGCGGGCGGAGCGCAAATGCGCGAAGCGGCTCCCTCCTTCGCGTTCTTCGCGTGGGGCTCGCACCCTTTTGCGTAAAAATACGTGCCCCGCCCTTGCCGGGAAAGAAGCGGTTCGTCGCTCGTTACACCAACGATCCCACTGCCCGCCGCGACTTTCGCGGCTCGAGACGGCGCGGGGACGGTCCTTTTTCTCAGACCTCCGCCAGCGCCGCTTCCGGGATGAACAGGAGGAATAGGATGAGAACCACCGCTTTCGCGATCGCGCTGCTGATGGGCAGCGCCGGCTTCGCCCAGAGTGCCGACCCGGCCGCCACCGCCTATGAGGGCGACGGACTCGCCACCCTCGCCTGGGAAACCGAGGCCGCTCCCACCACTACCGCCCTGGCGAGCGACCTGCCGGCCGCGACCGCCCAAATCATCGAGCCGAGCAACGCCAATCCCGAGCGCGACGCCCGCGGAATCGCCGTCATCTCGGCCGCCGCGGTCGCGCCGCCGGGCTGGAACGGCGTTCCGGCCGAAGCGATGGGCGGGCCGGAGCTGGACGCGGTCACCGGCGAGACGATCGCGCCGGACGCCTATCCGGCCTGCACGGCGACGGTCACGGACAAATGCCTGCAGACCTATGAGGTGGGCCGCCGCTAGCGGGCGAAGGGGGACACGTACCTTTTCGCGAAAAGGTACGTGTCCCCGCGCTACTTGACCCGCTCGACCTGCTCGAACTCGAGCTCGACGGGGGTGGCGCGGCCGAAGATCGAGACTCCGACCTTGACCCGGCCGCGGTCGAAATCGAGCTCTTCCACGACGCCGTTGAAGCTCGCGAACGGGCCGTCGAGCACCTTGACCTGGTCGCCGATCTCATAGTCGACGTTGATCTTGGTCTTGGGCGCGGCGGCGGCGGCTTCGTCCTTGGTGTTGAGGATCCGGGCGGCCTCGGCGTCGGTGATCGGCTGCGGCTTGCCCGACGAGCCGAGGAAGCCGGTGACCTTGGGCGTGTTCTTGACGAGGTGGTAGACGTCGTCGTTCATCGCCAGCTTGGCGAGCACGTAGCCGGGGAAGAACTTGCGGTCGGAAGTGACCTTCTTGCCGCGGCGGACCTCGGTGACCTTCTCGGTCGGGACCTCGACCGCCTCGACCAGCTGGGCGAGGCCGAGCCGGTTCGCCTCGGACTGGATGGCGTCGCGGACCTTGTTCTCGAAGCCCGAATAAGCGTGGATGATGTACCAGCGGGACATGTGCGTTTGTTACCTTGGTCTGGCCGGGCGGGCGGGCGCTAGCTGAGCAGGCCCAGGAGGGTGCTGACGAGGGCGGCGAAGGCGCTGTCGACTCCGAAGAAGAAGATTCCGAGCAGGCTGGTCATGATCAGGACCATGATCGCGGTCGTCACCGTCTCCTTGCGGGTCGGCCAGGAGACCTTGCCGGTCTCGGCCCTGACCTGGCGGAGGAATTCGCCGGGATTGACTCTTGCCACCTGTCCTTCGTCCTTCCGTGTGAACGCCTTTCGGGCAGCCGCTCTCGACCGGGGGGCCGGTCAGCCGAGCTTTGCCGATGCATGCGAGGCTCGCGAGATAGCGAGCGCGGGGCGCAATGGCAAGGGCGGTGGAGGGAGCCTTCGGAAACCGGAACGTCGCGGAACTGAATTCCGCGACGTCAGTCCTGTCGCTCGCTTCGAGCGCAGGCTGGCCGGCGGCTGCGCGTGCCTTCGGCACCGGCGCGCTGCTGCGCAGCGTGCCTCGCTTCGGCAATGGCAAGGGCGGTGGAGGCCATGCGCGGCCGGGTTGGCCGCCCGCCGCCTTGCGAACCCGGCACGGGGCCGCTATCTGCTCGCTCGGCCTTAGGAGTGTAGCTCAGTTTGGTTAGAGCATCGGTCTCCAAAACCGAGGGTCGTGGGTTCGAATCCCTCCACTCCTGCCAGGCCGGAGCGAGCGGACCAGCGAAGCTGGACCGCGGTCGCCGAAGGCGGCGCGAAGCCGCCGGCCAACGCGCGAAGCGCGACTGACGGCACTGCGTTTCCGATAGGACGCAAATCCCGCCGACCCGGACCTCAGCCGGCAGGCGGCTCGGTCGGCTGCAGGACCTGCAGGATCTTTCCGGTTACCGACATGCAGGTGCCCCCGGTCAGATTGGAAAGAACGACGATCGTGTAGGGGGTGTCGGTGAGCGCACCATATTCCGTGCACTGCCCCGGTGCATTGCCGCCGTGGCCGACGAGAGGACGTTTTGCCATCCTTGCGCGCACCGCGAAGGCGTAGCCGTAATGCTGCGTCGCAAGCTCCGGCTTCGCGCTGGCATGGAGGCGAAGAGTCCCGGGCTTGACGATCCGTCCGGCATATATCGCGTTGCCCAGCCTGATGAGATCGGTTGCCGAAGCGATACCGCCGCCCGCCGGGCCGCCGCGGCGGGTGGTTATCGCCATCTGGTTCGCCCAGCGCGGCCGTCCCCCGTCCCACTCGATCTCGTAGGGCTGCGCCATCGCCACGGCATTTCGGCTGTAATCGGGGAACGGATCTCTCCTCATCCCGCCCCGCCGATAGACGTTCTTGCGCACATATTCGTAATAATCCTGCCCGGTGACGATTTCGATGACCCGGCCGAGAAGCTGAATTCCGGTGTTGCTGTAGGCCCAGCGCGTTCCAGGTTCGAACCGGGGCGGCTCCCTCTTGATCGAGTCGAGGATCGCCTGGACGGTGACCGTGCGATCGCCGGGCGGGGAGAAAGCCGGGTCGAAGCTCGGCAGCCCGGAGGTGTGGCTCAGCAGATGCTTGATCTTGATGCGCCTGGCGCTTTGTGCGTCCGGAAAATCGGGGACGAACTTCGAAAGCGGATCCTCGTAGCTGAGCTTCCCCTGCTCGACGAGCCGGCCGATGGCGAGGCCGGTGAAAAGCTTGTTCATGCTGCCGAGGAGAAAGGGCGTGTCGAGAGTGTTGGCGATCTTCCTGTCCCGATCCGCATAGCCATAAGCGTGCGAGAAAACCGGCTTGCCGTCCCTTGCGATCAACACGACCCCGGAGAAGACCTCCGCATCGCCGAGGCGCTTCAGCCAGGCGCCGATCTGCCGAAGCTGCGCCTCCTCGGAGGTCGAGGCCGGAGCAGCGGCCGGCGTGAAAGGAACGTCGTGCATCACCGTGATCCGGTGCGGCGCCTGCGGCTCCACCTCGAGAGCGAGCGCCTGCTCGTCGCCGGTGAGCCGGTTGCGAAGGACCGCGACAATGCCACTGCCCTCCACCGTCTGCATGCGCACGAGATCGAGCCCGCGGCTGCGGTGATAAAGATCGAGCGTGACGGCGACGGGGACCGGCCCGGGCTGCGCAGCGGCCGCCTGGACCCAGGTCTTGATCCTGGCAGAGTCGCCGCTGTTCACCACCTCCAGCAGTTCCTTGAGACGCTTTACGGCGGGGGAGGCGGCGATTTGCGCTTCGGTGGCCGGGGCGGCATCGGGCTGAGCCTGCTGGGCCTGCACGACGGGGGCGAACATAAGCGCAGCCGCTGCAGCCACCGCCGACGTTTTCAACTTCATGCTGAGTCCGATCCTCTCGTCTTCCCGCTACCGGCCATGTGATGGTATATCGTTTTGGTAAACAGTGACAGCGTATATTTTTCGCCGGCCGGGTGGCGAGGAGCGGCCTCAGTCCGCTCTGGAGCAACGGAACCGAAAAGCGGACATAGCCCCAGCGATGGGTTCGAGGTCCGCTTGCGACCGATGCTGTTGAAAAACTCGCCCTTGCGGCGGTGGCTCGGTTCTGATTCACTTCTCCTGGCGTGAAGCGGGAGCTGGCTGATGATGGGCGAGCGGACGGTGGCGCAGGAAGCGCTGTTCTACGAGTTCAGCCTGGAGCGGCACGTTCCGTCCGATCACCTGCTGCGGTCGATCGACCGGTTCGTGGACCTATCCGGCATCCGCGAGCACCTGCGGCCCTTCTACAGCGAGACGGGCCGCCCGTCGGTCGATCCCGAGCTGATGGTCCGGATGCTGATCGTCGGCTACACGCACGGCATCCGGTCGGAGCGCCGGCTGTGCGACGAGGTCCACTTGAACCTCGCCTATCGCTGGTTCTGCCGGCTGGGCCTCGACGGGGCGGTTCCGGATCACTCGACCTTCTCGAAGAACCGTCACGGCCGTTTCCGGGACAGCGATCTGCTTCGGCATCTGTTCGAGGCGACGGTCGAGCGCTGCCTGGCCGAGGGGCTGGTCGGCGGCGAGGGCTTCGCGGTCGATGCCAGCCTGATCCGGGCCGACGCCAACCGGCAGCGGTGCGGCAAGGGCGAGGACGGCCTGCCTGCGGAGGCGACGAGCCGCGCCGTGGCCGAGTATCTGGAGGTGCTGGACGACGCCGCCTTCGGAGCCGCCACGCCGGTGGTGCCGAAGTATCTCTCGCCGGCCGATCCGGCCGCGCGCTACACCTCCGCTCCCGGCGGCCCGGCCCAGTTCTGCTACGCCACCAACTACCTCATCGATGTCGAGAATGCCGTCATCATGGACGTGGAGGCGACGACCGCGGTTCGGCAGGCCGAGGTGACCGCCGCCAAGCGGATGATCGAGCGCACCATCGACCGGTTCGGAACCTGGCCGGAGAAGCTGGTGGCCGACACCGGCTACGGCTCGGCCGAGATGCTCGCCTGGCTGGTCGAGGAGAAAGCAATCGAGCCGCACATCCCGGTGTTCGACAAGTCGCGCAGGACCGACGGGACGTTCAGCCGCGAGGACTTCGCCTATGATCGGCGCGGCGACCTCTATCGCTGCCCCGGCGGCAAGCCCATGCGGACCAGCGGCACGCTCGTCAATGACGGCGCCACCTTGCTGTACCGAGCCAGCAAGCTCGACTGCCAGGACTGCGAGCTGAAGGTCCGCTGCTGCCCGAACGAGCCGGCGCGCAAGGTGCCGAGGTCGATCCATGAAGGCGCCCGCGACATGGCCCGGGACATCGCCAGGACCGACGAATGGCTCACCTCCCGTCGCGAGCGCAAGAAGGTCGAGATGCTGTTCGCGCACCTCAAGCGCATCCTGGGGCTCGATCGGCTGCGATTACGAGGCCCCAATGGCGCCCGCGACGAGTTCCACCTCGCAGCCGCGGCACAGAACCTCCGCAAGCTGGCCAAGCTGATCCCGCAGGCCGCGCCGGCGCTGGCCGGGTGAGGGCCGCCGCCCTCGCTCATCCGACACCCGTCTCAACGTCCGCTTCTGCCAGAAACTGACTTTATCAACACAATCGACCCATTACGGACATCAGGTGTCGCTGGCGCTACGGCGCACCCGAACATTGCGATACGGCTCAGCGCACCGCGGGTGACGAAATGGCGTAGCGGAACGGGCTAGCTTGGTTGGGAAGACGACGGAAGCCGCCCCGTTTCCCCACACTTTTACCAGGTGCTGCATTTGCTCCGACAGAGCCGTCCGGGCATTGCCAATTACCTGGAATGATGAAAGTATCCATCGGGAGGGGACATTCATGAAAGCATCACGTGCGCTGGTGGTGGCGGCGATCGCCTGGGCATCGCCGCCTGCGCTCGCGCAGCAGCCGGAAGCCGCCGGGCTCGGCGAAGTGGTCGTCACCGCGACCCGGGGGAACATTCGCTACTTCCAGCAGGACCGCCCGGTGGTGGGCTTGCGGCGGGCGGCCGACGCCGCGGCGATGCCATTGGCGATCTCCTCGGACACGCGTGAGGAGGCCACCCGCAAGCGCGAAATTCATACCGCGTTGCTCGCCGCTATCGACCGTGCGGCGGCGGGCGGGCTGGAGCTGGTCTCGGGCACGGCCCAGCTCAACCCCATCACCAAGGCGAACTATCAGGAGCTGCCGTTCCAGTGGGCCGGCCGAGTCGATACCAGCAAGATCGAGCTGATGGTCAAGGTCAGGCTCGCCGGCTCTGCGGCGGCCGCGGAGAAGCGGCTGGTCGACTTCATCAAGGCGGTCCCCGGTTCGGGACGGGCCGTAGTCGAGAAGAACGGCGCGATGACGCTGACCATCGTCGATCCCGATCAGTACCGCGATGCCATCGTGCAACTGGTCGCCCAGGACGCGAGGCACAACGCAGGCATCTTCGGCCCCGACTTCACCTTCAACATCAGCGGGATCGACGGGCCGGTCAGCTGGTCGCAGGTCAGCAGCACCGACGTGTTTCTCTCCCTGCCCTACCGTTACACCATAGTGCCGAAATGAGGGGCGCCGGAGAGAAGCCATGAACCGACTTTCCTGTCTAGCGCTCGCCGGCCTGGCGCTGTTCGCCGGTCCCGCTCTCTCCCAGGACGGCGGCGAAGGCGAGATCATCGTCACGGGAACGCGGATCTCAGGCCCGACCGCCGTCGCCGTGGTCGAGCAGCGCCCCGTCATCGGGCTGAAGCGGCAGGCGGATTCGGCGGTGCGGCGGATCGAGATCGTCTCGGACTCGCGCGAGGCGGACCTGCGTCAGCGCGAAGTGCAGGCGATGCTGCTCGCCGCGCTCGACCGCGCCAAGCGCGAGGGGATGAGCCTTGTCACCGGTCACTACGAAGTGGTCGAGGTCACCCGCGACAACTGGCGCGACGCGTTCCCCGCGCTCGCCGGCAGGCCCGCCGTGGAAGACGAAGACGATGACGATGACGACGACGAGGATGACAAGCCCAAGCCCGGCTTCGAGGACGACGGCAGCACCGCGACCGTGCGGTTGATGGTCAAGACCAGGCTCGAGGGCTCGATCGCCAGTGCGCAGCAGAAGATCGCCGCCTTTGTAAAAGGGGTTCCCGCCACCGGCCGCTCGCAAATCGAGCAGAAGGGCGGCATCGCCCTGACCATCATCGACCCCGACCAGTACCGGGACGAAATCTACCGACTCGTCGCCGCCGGCGCCAAGCACGCGGCCAGCTTCTACGGCGAAGGCTATAGCGTGAAGGTCACCGGCCTCGACCGCGACGTCGGCTGGGCCCAGGTGAGCAACACCGAAATATTCCTGTACATTCCCTACAGCTTCACCGTCTCGAAGTAGCCCGGCCGCACGGAGCGCCGCCCGCTCCGCCCGGCCGAGGACGTGGGCAAGATGGTGGTTCAGGGAAAACAGTGACCGTATACAATTTTGGCACCGCGGCTTTCTGCGCGCCTCCCGAGAAAAGGTATATTGTCACTGTTTTTCCCCGACACGCGCATCGCCCACGCGCTCAGAACCGCGCAATTTGGGGAAAATAGTGACGGGGAACTTAGGTGCCAGCTACTTGCCAGGCACCTGCCCGGCACCGGCTCTTTCAGCGGCTGGAGCCTGAGCGGGAGGGCCGATGTCGCGGGCATTGGCAAACCTGGCCCTGGCGGCTGCGGAGAAGGTCCTGCCGACCGGCACCCGGCGTTTGTCGATCAGGCATAGGAAACGCTTCTGCCCCTCCGTCCGCACGCCTGCCACCGCGGCCTGGGCGACCCACCAGCGGCGATGAACCTGCGCTCCCAGCTGCGGGTCGAGCAAGGCTACCGCATCTGCCATCCGCATCAGTATCAGGGCGCTCCCTCCGGCGGCATGGACGCGAAGATAGTGATCCTCCGTCTCGAGAGCGATGATGTCGGTGCCGATCCCCGGCGGCAGCCGGCTCAGCAGGGCCGACGGAAAGGTAGCGGGAATCGGTGCCGCCCCCGGCTCCGGGAGCGCCGGCGCAGGGCCGGGCGCCTCGGGGCCGGCGGCCGTGGGCGCGGTGGGCGCGGCGGTCGTCGTCGCGTAGACGATCAGCAGCTGAACGGCCGCGACCGCCGCGAACAGGGCCGGCAGTTGCAGGGGCGAGAAGACTCGACCCGGCTGGACGAGCGACATCGTCCACGCCACGACGAAGGTCATCGGCAGTGCGGAGACCAGGGCGACGGCTCCGACCCGGATCGCGCCGGCGCGAAGCCTCATTGCGGGTAGCACGGCGTCCGCCGCGACCGCGGCAACCGCGCCGGCCGCCGTCAGCCCCAGCCAGAAGGCGTAGCGGGTCGCGGTCGGATAGGCCGGATAGGAGCCGAAGGGGCCCAAGAAGCCGAGGAGCAGGCCCACCGGTATCGCGGCCAGCAACGGCCTCCATCTCCCCCCGAAAGTCCATTGGCGCTGCGTGAACGGCATGCTTCCCACATTGGCGAAAAAGCGGACGCTATTGGCGAAATCCCGGCTTGTCGATGCGGCGGAGCGCGGATGGTGATCGCGGCCGGCGTGATCCGCGCCCAACGCCTTGTCCAACATGGAGAATGAAGATGAGATGCTCGATGATGCTCGCCCTAGCCGCCTTCGCGGCCCCTGCGGCCGTTGCCGCACAGCCCGCGACGACGATCGCCGTGGACTGCGACGCGGGAGACACTGCGGCGCGCGGCCAGTCCCCGAACCTCCACGGCCATTGGGATTTCCTGATGGTTCCCCGGGGAACGCCCAGCTTCGGGCTCATGTCGATCGGCTTCGTCGGTGCCGACTATGGCGGATCGCTGGCGCCGGCGAGGACCGCGCCTGTCGTCGTGCGCAGGATCACCCTGACCGGCAACCGCATCCACATGGTCGTTGCCTCCCGCGAGGGCGATGTCATGTTCGACGGCAGGCTCTCGGCCAAGAGCGATCTCATGTGCGGAACCGTAACCTACCACGGGGGCGAAACCTTCCCGATGGTGGCGCAGAAGCGGCCTTCGACCTACGTGTCGCAGTCTCGGGCCCAGCGGGTGCGGTAGCGGGCAGGCCGGCCGGCGGCTGCGCGTGCCTGCGGCACCGGCGCGCTGCTTCGCTGCGCGCCTCGCTTCGGCCTAAGCCGCGATGTCGTAGGGCTGGATCTCGCCGGTGAGATAGAGGCTCCGCGCCTTCGCCCGGCTCAGCTTGCCCGAGCTCGTCCTCGGCAACGTCCTCGGCGGGACCAGCTCGATCACGCAGTTCATCCCCGTGATTGCGCGCACCCGCTCGCGGATGATCTCGCGAAGGCGTCCGCGCTCGCCGGCGTCGGAGGTCCGGCACTGGACGAGCACCGCGGGGGTCTCCTCGCCGCCCGGCGTGGTGATCGAGAAAGCGGCGATGTCGCCCGCCTTGAAGCCGGGCAATTGCTCCACCGCCCATTCGATGTCCTGGGGCCAGTGGTTCTTGCCGTTGATGATGATCATGTCCTTGGCCCGGCCGACGATGTAGAGATAGCCGTCGGACAGATAGCCCATGTCGCCGGTGTCAAGCCAACCCTCGGAATCGAGGCAGGCCTTCGTCGCCTCCTCGTCGCGGAAATAGCCGACCATGACCGAGGGGCCGCGGCAATGGACCTTGCCGATCTCGCGATTGCCCAGCGTGCCGCCGTCCTCGTCGCGTATCTCGATTTCCATGTCCCGCGCGGGCTTGCCGCAATTGACGATCGCCCGGTAGCGCTGCGGCCGGTCGCGGTGCATCTTGCCGTCGCCCGACAAAGTGGTCTCCTCGACCAGCTCGACGACGATGCCCTCGCCCGGGGGCATGATCGTCACCGCCAGCGTCGCCTCGGCGAGGCCGTAGCTCGGGCAGAAGCTCCCGGCGTCGAAGCCGGCCGGGCCGAAGGCGTCGACGAAGGCCTGCATGACGTCGGGCCGGATCATGTCGGCGCCGTTGCCGGCGAGCCGCCAGCGCGACAGGTCGAAGCGCTCGGCGACGTTGGTCAGGCTCGAGACCCGGCGGGCGCAGATGTCGTAGCCGAAGGTCGGCGAATAGCTTCCGGTCGTGCCCTCGTTGCGGGTGATGAGGTCGAGCCAGGCGAGCGGGCGCCGGGCGAAATCCTCGGTCTTGAGATAATCGGTCGAGATCTGGTTGGCCATCGGCGACAAGAGGCAGCCGACCAGGCCCATGTCGTGATACCAGGGCAGCCAGGAGATGCAGCGGTCGGTCTCGATCACCTCCATGCCGTGGCTGTGGGCGGCGAGGTTGTTGAGGAGGCCGCGATGGGTGACGGCGACCCCGTGCGGGAAGCGGGTCGAGCCGCTCGAATATTGGAGATAGGCGATGTCGTCCGGGGCCGCCCGCGGAAGCTCCGCCTCGGGCCCCTCGCCCGCCGCGAAGCTTTCCCAGGACAGGCCGGCGACTCCCGCCGCCTCGGCGGCCGCACCCGCCATTGCACCCAGCTCATCGGGGTAGAAGAGGTGGGTGGGATCGGCGCTGTCGAGCTGGACCTTGAGCTGGTCGATATAGGAATCCCGGCCTCCGAAGGAGGTCGGAAGCGGGAGCGGCACCGGCCAGGCGCCGGCATAGACGGTGCCGAAGAACAAGGCGGCGAATTCCGGGCTGGTCTCGGCGACGATCGCGATCCGGTCCTTCGGCTTCACCCCCGCCGCGATCAGCCGCCAGGCGGCGGCGAGCGCATCCTCGCGCAACTCGCGATAGGGATAGGCGCGGACCAGCACCCCGCGCGGATCGTGGAAGTTGAGGCCGCGCTGACCCCCCGCCGCATAATCGAGCGCGTCTCCGAGCCTGTCGAAGTCGGCGAAGCGGCGCGGCAATATGTCCGCAGTCGGCGTCGGGACCAAAGTCTCGGGCACGGGTGTAGCGGATCCTCTCCGGTGGTGGCCAGTCATGCGCGAACCGCCTCCCGCGACGGGAGAGGTACGCGTTTATAATCGGGACCGACTGTGGCACAATCATGGCGCGTGAGATTCCGGCCCGACAAAAGACCCCCCTCGGCCCTCGATCCGGAAGGGCTGGAGCGCCTCGGCCTCTTCTATGCCGGCCGCTATGCCACCACCCGGGCGAAGCTCGCTTCCTACCTTCGCCGGAAGCTGAACGAGCGGGGCTGGGGCGGCCCGGGCGAACCGCCGGTCGAACGGCTGGTCGAGCGCTTCGCCGAACTGGGCTATGTCGACGACAAGAGCTTCGCCTCGGCCCGGACCGCCTCGCTGCTGCGCCGGGGCTATGGCGAACGGCGGGTGAAGGAGGCCCTGCGCTCGGCCGGCATCGCCGAGGAGGATTGCGCCGGGGCGAGCGACATTTCCGGGGAGGAGGCGCTGGCCGCGGCCCATCGTTTCGCCCGGCGGCGGCGGCTCGGCCCCTATGCCCCGAACGTCCCGGACCGGGCCGCCCGGGACAAAGCGGCGGCGGCCATGCTTCGCGCCGGCCACCGCCTCGATCTGGTCCGGCAGGTGCTCGCCGCGGCCCCCGAGGACCTGCCGGAGCCGGATGTCCCATAAAAACAATCGTAAATTGTTCACAAAAGCGCGCGAGGCGTGATAGTCACCGCGGTTTGGATGGTGGATCGGCCGTTAATGACTTCGCGCCGTGGATTGACTGCTGGGAACGGCGCGCAGGACCCCGACGGCGCGGACGAGGCTCCGCGCCCCGAGGACGAGGCCCTGGTCAAGCTCACCGGAACGATGAAATGGTTCGACGCCACCCGAGGCTTCGGCTTCCTGGTCAGCGATCAGGCGAAGGGCGACATCCTCGTCCATTTCAGCGTCCTCAAGGAGCATGACCGGCGAAGCCTTCCCGAAGGCGCGCTGGTCGAATGCCTGGTCGCCGAGCAGGAACGCGGCCTCCAGGCCCGCAAGATCCTGTCGATCGACCTCAGCCAGGCGGTGATGCCCGAGCCTCAGCGCCCGTCCGGGACCGGCTCGGGCGAACGGATCGATCCTTCCGCCTTGCTCGACCAGGCCGGCGAATATGAGCCGGTGCGGGTGAAATGGTTCAACCGCCTCAAGGGCTACGGCTTCCTCGTCCGCGAGGAGGAGGACGGCCAGGACATCTTCGTCCACATGGAGACGGTCCGCCGCGGCGGCCTCGCCGATCTGAGCCCCGACCAGCCGCTGCGCGCCCGAATCGCCGCGGGGAGGAAGGGCCCGCTGGCGGTCGAGGTGGAACCCAACTAGGACCTCCCCTCCCTGGAAGGGAGGGGAGGCAGAGGCGGCCGCGCTTCGGCGGCTAATCCGGAGTCAGCGCCGCGTCGCGCAACCCTCGCCAGATCCTCAGCGCCTGCACCGTCTCGGGCACGTCGTGGACCCGGAGCAGCTGGGCGCCCTGGTCGGCCGCTTTCAGGGCCAAAGCGAGGGAGCCCGGCAGCCGGGCGTCGGCCGGGGCCTCGGCCGACAGGGCGCCGATCATGCGCTTGCGGCTCGCCCCGAGCATGATCGGGCAGCCGAGGCCGTGGAGCAAAGCGAGGCCGTTCATCAGGTCGAGATTGTGCTGCACGGTCTTGCCGAAGCCGATGCCGGGATCGACGACGATCCGCGCGCGCCCGATCCCCGCCGCCTCGGCCGCGGCGATCCTCGCCTCGAGCCAGTCGTAGACCTCGAGCAGCACCGGTCTGTCGTAGGACGGCGCCTGCTGCATCGTCTCCGGCGGGCCCTTATGGTGCATCAGAACGACCGGGCATCCGGCGCCCGCGACCAGCCCGGCCGCCTTGTCGTCATAGGTCAGCGCCGAGACGTCGTTGACCATCGCCGCTCCGGCGCCGAGCGCGGCCCCCATCACCGCGGCCTTGCGGGTGTCGACCGAAACGGCGGTTCCGCCGGCCGCAAGCCGGGTCACCGCCGGAAGCACCCGCTCGATCTCGTCGCCTTCCCAGACCGGCTTGGCCCCGGGCCGGGTCGATTCGCCGCCGACGTCGACGATCGCCGCCCCGGCTTCGGCCATGGCGAAGCCCGCCTGCGCCGCCGCTTCGCCGCCGTCGAACCGGCCGCCGTCCGAAAAGCTGTCGGGCGTGAGGTTCAATATCCCCATCACCTGCGGCTGATCGAGCCTGACCACGCGCTCGCGAAGCTGGAGCGGCGGCCGCGGCGAAATCAAATTCCGCCAGGCCTGCTCGGCTTCGCTTCCCAGCGCGAGCAGCTCCTCGACCCGTTCGACCGGGACCAGCTCCGCGGCGATTCGGCGATTCGCGTCCATCGTCACCCGCTCGACGGCGGCGAACCAGAGCATTCCGCCGGCGAGCCGGGCCACCTTGCCGTCATGGCCGAAAGGCGCGTCGACGAAGGCGGTGGGCCGCAGATAGTGCCGGAGAGTCATAGCGAAGCGGCTAGCGCATAAATGCTGCGACAGGAATCCCGAAGCGCGAGGACTAAGGCTTCGCGTTGCCAGGCGAAGCGCTGGAAACCGGATCCCGGCCTGCGCCGGAAGCTGAAGGGAAAGGTGGCGACCGCCGCTTATCGAAGGTCAGTAGGGTAACTGAATTCCCCGAGGCCCAGACCACCATGTGGGGCATGGTATCGGTCCGGACCCATCAACACTCAAAGGGGCTCCCGCGCGTCTCCCGTGGTCAAAGGCGTGCGGGCGTTGAGCGTGAAGGGACGGTCGCCGCCCGCAATGTGCCTTTGTTTCACGCTCCTGTCGAGTGGCGGAGTGCAACCTTTTTTGCTCGATATGGATCAATCGAGACTCAGCAGGTGGCGCTGCCGCAAGGCGTCGAGCGGGGCGAGCCCGCCCTCCTCCTCGAAATGCCAGAAGGCCCAGCCGTTGCAGGCCGGCGCTCCTTGGGCAAGCGCGCCGATGCGGTGGATCGAGCCGGCCTGGCCGTCCATCTCGATCGAGGCGTCGGCCCGCACCCGGGCCTGCCAGCGCCGCTTCGAATCGGTCAGCATTGTCCCAGGTTGGATCATGCCGATTTCGACCAGGGCGCCGAACGGCACCCGCGGCTGCGAGCGCTTGGAGGCCATCGTCTTCATCGCGCTCTCGTCGAGCTCGAGGGTCGAATCGATCCGCTCGCGGGCGACCCGCACATAGCGCTTCTCGCGCTCGATCCCGATCCAGCGCCGCCCCAGCCGCCGGGCGACCGCGCCGGTCGTGCCGGTGCCGAAAAAGGGGTCGAGGACGACGTCGCCCTTGTTGGTGCAGGCCAGCATCACCCGGTAGAGCAGGCTCTCCGGTTTCTGGGTGGGGTGGGCCTTGATGCCGCCGTCCTTGACCCGCTCGCCGCCCGAGCAGATCGGCAAGAGCCAGTCGGAGCGCATCTGAAGCTCGTCGTTCAGGGCCTTCATCGCCCGGTAGTTGAAGGTGTAGCGGCTGTCCTCGCTCCGACTCGCCCAGATCAACGTTTCATGGGCGTTGGTGAAGCGGGTGCCGCGGAAATTGGGCATCGGGTTCGATTTGCGCCAGATGATGTCGTTCAGGATCCAGTAGCCGGCGTCCTGGAGCGCGGCGCCGACCCGGAAGATGTTGTGGTAGCTGCCGATCACCCAGAGGGTTCCGTTCGGCTTCAGGATCCGGCGCGCTTCGCGGAGCCAGGCGCGGGTGAATTCGTCATAGGCGGCGAAGGTCGCGAACTTGTCCCAATCGTCGTCGACCGCGTCGACGAGCCCGCCCTCGGGCCGGAACAAATCGCCGCCGAGCTGCAGATTGTAGGGCGGATCGGCGAAGACCATGTCGACGCTTCCCGCCGGCAGCCGCGCCATCGCGGCGACGCAATCGTCCTGGAGGATCTCGTCCAGCGGCAAAGCGGGATCCGGGATCGTCGCGCTTCTTTCCCTCGAACCCAAGCGCACATGTGCCGTCATTCGATACCGCCCCCCGGTTCGTCCAGACAGCCAGCCTGAGTCAGCCGGAGTCCGTGGTCAAGAACAAGGGTTTACGACCTGTGGTTGAGAATATGGTTAACATGTTGGGAACGAAACGAGTCTCCGCTACTAATGGAGTCCGAGCCGCCGGAACGGACTCAACATGATGTGGTGTGGCCGAAAGGACTCAGCCCGGGGGCGAAGTTGGCGAGACGTCTCCCCTCCCTGGAAGGGAGGGGTTGGGGGTGGGTAGGCGAGCGCAGCGAGACTTCCTTCTGACTTTCGAGTTTCGGCCGCCTTCGGCGGACCCACCCCCGGCCCCTCCCTTCCAGGGAGGGGAGGCGGGCGCGGCCCGCTATTCCTCGATTGCTCAAACACGCCGCCGCGCTGGTCCCCGCCGCGTCGGCCGCCTAGCCTTTGCCGATGATGCTCGCTCTTGCCCTCGCGGCCTCCACCCTCCCGCCCGAGGCCCGATTCGCCGCTCTCGCCGATCCCTATCGCCCCGGATGCGCCGTCGGGATCATCGAGGACGGGCGTCTCGTCCATGCCCGCGGCTACGGCTCGGCCGACCTGTCGACCGGGCGCCCGATCACGGCCCGGACCGCCTTCAACATCGCGTCCATGTCGAAGCAGTTCACCGCCGCGGCGATCGGACTGCTCATCGCCGACGGCAAGCTCGGCGAGGAAGACGACGTCCGCAAATATCTGCCCGAGCTTCCCGATTACGGACCGACGATCCGGATCCGCCACCTCCTCCACCACATGAGCGGCCTCAGGAACCATATGGCGCTGGCAAGCTTCCAGCCGGACGGGCCGCTGCCGACCCACGAAGAGGCGCTGGGCCTGGTCTTCCGCCAGAAGGCGCTCAATTTCCGCCCCGGAACGCGCCACCAATATGACAGCCCCAATTACGTCCTTCTCGCCGAGATCGTCGAGCGGGTGTCGGCCATGAAGTTCGAGCGCTTCCTGAAGGAACGGATCTTCCTGCCGCTCGGGATGAGGGACACCGGATTCGCTTCGCCGCGCCTGGCGCGCGCCTACAATGCCGCGCCGGACGGGAAATTCGCGCTCAACGAGGCGGTGAACCGGGCCCGCGGCTCGAGCGGATTGCTCTCGACGGTCGAGGATCTCGCCAAATGGCTCGCCGCGCTGGGCGACGGCCGGGTGATCGAGAAGCCGCTCTTCCAGCGCATGCTCGCCGGAACGAAGCTGGAGGACGGAACTCCCGTCTCCTACAGCTACGGCCTCCAGGTCGAGCGCGACCATGAAGGGGTGAGCGGCCTGACGATGATCGGCCATGGCGGCCAGACCGCCGCCTATCGCTCCACTTTCTCCTATTTCCCGGAGCAGAGGTCCGGAACGATGATGCTGTGCAACGTCAGCAATGCGCCGCTGGGCCTCGCCCGGGAGATTGCCGGCGCGTGGGTGAAGTCGAGGTTCAGCCCCTCGCCGCCCGCCTCCGCCGGGATGGCGGCGGTTCCCCTGTCACCGGAGGAAGCCGCCCGCCTCGCCGGAATCTATCACGATCCCGAAGGCGACGAGCTTCGCACTTTCGCCGCCGAGGGCTCGACCCTGAAATTCGTCTATGCGGGCGAAGCCTATCCCCTCACCCACCTCGGCGGCGGCCGCTTCGCCCTCGAGGGGCTGGGCGAGCTGAGGTTCGAGGGCGAGAAGATGGTCGAGACCGGGCCCACCCTCGCCTTCACCCGACTCGCCGGGCCCGAGCCGGCTCCGCTCGATTCCTATGCCGGGCGCTACGTCTCGAAGGAGGTGGACGGCGAGGCGGTCTTCCTGGGCGAAGACGGCAGGCTGATGATGAAGCTGCCGGGCGGAGAGGTCCCGCTGGGGGCGATCGCTCCCGACACGTTTGCGGCGCCGGCCCAAGGCTTCGGCCGGATCGCTTTTCTGCGCGACTCCTCCGGAGCGGTCGCCGGCCTGACGTTGTCGACTCTGTCGGGGATAAGCCGCCTGCGCTTCGACCGCGCGAGCTAGAGGTCGATCAGCTGCTGCGAGCCGACCGCCGCAATGCCGTCCCGGATCGCCATATAATGGCGCACCGGAGCGAAGCTCCGGCGGTGGAGCGGGGTCGGGCCGAGCGCGTCGAGGCCGCGATGATGCTCGGGGGTGCCGTAGCCCTTGTTGGTCTCCCAGCCGTAGCCGGGATGCTCCTTGGCATAGTCGCTCATGATCCGGTCGCGGGTCACCTTGGCGACGATCGAGGCGGCCGCGATCGAGCGGCACCTGGTGTCGCCGGCGACGATCGAGACCGAGGGGCGCTCCCATTTCGGGCAGCGATTGCCGTCGACCAGGACCATCGCCGGATCGAGCCCGAGCGCGTCGACGGCCCGGCTCATCGCCAGCATCCTCGCCCAGAAGATGTTGATCCGGTCGATCTCCTCGACCGTGGCGAGACCGACCCCGACCCGGGCGACCTTGTAGAGCTTCGCGCAGATCGATTCGCGGACCGGGGCGGCAAGCGCCTTCGAATCGTCGATCCCGCGCGGGAATCTCTCGCGGTCGAGGATCACGGCGGCGGCCACCACCGGCCCGGCGAGCGGCGCGCAGCCGGCCTCGTCGACTCCGGCCAAGGGTTCGGGATAGAATTTCTCGAGCTTGAAGCAGGGCCGGGCCATGGCGAGGCAGGTTAGATGGAGCCATCCGACATCGCCAGAGGTCAGCGAACAATTTCTGTTGATTAGCGCCTTAAATCCTCCCCGGCATTTGCCGGGGAGGGGGACCGCCCGAAGGGCGGTGGAGGGGTACTTCAGACTCGGCAAGACCCCTCCACCATGCTTCGCATGGTCCCCCTCCCCCGGAAATCCGGGGGAGGATTTTTCAGTCGATCCGCCAGGGCGGGAAGCGGCGATATTCGCCGGCGCGGTAGAGGCAGAGGCGATTGCCGGCGGGATCGCGGAGACGGGCTTCGCGCCATCCCCAGCTCTGATCCTCCGGCGCCGTCTCGAAGACGATTCCGGCGGCCCGCAGATTCTCGACCCAGGAGTCGAGCAGGTCGCTTTCAAGGTAAACGACCGAGTCTCCCGCCTGCCGCCCGTCCTCCACGTGGATCGAGAGCGTCGCCCCTCCCGGGCATTCGAAGCGGGCGTAGTGGCCGGGCGAATCGACGATCTGCCGGAGCCCGAGCCCCCAATAGAAAGCGACGGACTCATCATAATCCTGTGCCGGCAGGGTGACCTGGTTGAGGTTCATTCCGCCGGGATTCTCCTCGCGGCGCCTCGCCTCTTCGGGATCGAGATCGTCCCAGCGGAAATTGGTGACGGCCTGATGGCCGATCGGACCATAGCCCACGCCGAAGCGGGGCGCCTCCGCGATGGCGATCCGGACGAAGCGCACGGCCCCCTCGAAGGCCTGTTCGATCGTCAGGCCCGCGCCGAGACCGCAGGCGAGCGCGCTGGCGAGCGTGCAGCCGGTGCCGTGGGTGTCGGCGGTGTCGAACCTCCTGCCCCGCACTTCCCGGCGGCCGCCGCCGGGCGAGACGAGCGTGTCGACGACCTCCGCACCCTCGCCATGCCCGCCCTTGGCGAGGAGATGGCAGCCATAAGCGAGCACCGCTTCCTCGCCGCCGAGCGCCTCGAGTTCCGGCAGGTTCGGAGTGACGACTGAAGCGATCCGCATCAATCGGCCGAAGGCGGCTATGGTCGCTTCGTCCGCAAGCTCGGAGCCGCTGGTCGCCACCATCACCGGATCGAAGACGATCGGCACCGCCAGCCGCTCCAGCTGCCCGGCCACCGCCCCCGCCGTCTCCGGCGAGCCGATCATTCCGATTTTCACCGCATCGACTCCGATGTCCGAGATGACCGCCTCGATCTGCGCGACCACCATCCCGGCGGGGACGAGCATCACGTCGGTCACGCCGAGCGTGTTCTGGGCGGTGATCGCGGTGACCGCGGTCGTCGCGAAGCCCCCCAGCATGGTGACGGTCTTGATGTCCGCCTGGATCCCCGCCCCGCCGCCGCTGTCGGAGCCGGCGATGATCAGGATGCGCGGAGGAGTCACCGGGGCCCCTTGCGCGCAACGGAGGGCGGGTTCCTCTCCAGCAGGTGGGCCGGCCGGATCGGCCTCGGCTCGAAATTGCCACCGCAATTGGGGCAGACGCCGCCCAGCGGCCCGTCGACGCACTCGGCGCAGAAGGTGCATTCGAAGGTGCAGATGCGCGCCTCGCCGCTCTCCGGCGGAAGATCGCGGCCGCAGCGTTCGCAATCTGGCCTCAGCTCGAGCATATTCCCCTCCCCGTCATTGCGAGCGAAGCGAAGCAATCCAGATCGGGGTTGGACGCAAGCGCAGCCCTGGATTGCTTCGTCGCTGCGCTCCTCGCAATGACGGGCATCAGGCCGCCTTCATCGCCTCGCAGATGCTGTCGACCACCTCCGCGACCATCGCTTCGTCCTCGGCTTCCGCCATCACCCGGATCAGCGGCTCCGTCCCCGACTTGCGGATCAGAAGGCGGCCGACTCCGTCGAGGCGCTGCTCGGCGGAGGCGATCGCGGTCTTGACGGCCTCGGCCTCGCGCGGGTCGCCGCCTTCGAAGCGGACGTTCTTCAGCAGCTGGGGCAAAGGATCGAACTGGTGGAGCATCTCGCTCGCCGGGCGGCCGTCCTCGACCAGGCAGGCGAGGACCTGGAGCGCGGCGATGAGGCCGTCGCCGGTGGTCGAATAGTCGGACAGGATGATGTGCCCGGACTGCTCGCCGCCGACGTTGAAGCCGCGCTCCCGCATCGCTTCCAGGACGTAGCGGTCGCCGACCTGGGTCCGGACCAGCTCGAGCCCGTTGGTGGCGAGGAAGCGCTCGAGGCCGAGGTTGGACATGACCGTGGCGACGATCCCGTCGCCTTCGAGAAGGCCGCGCCGGGCGAAGAAGATGGCGATGAGGGCCATCAATTGGTCGCCGTCGACGATCCGGCCGGCCTCGTCGACGATGATCAGCCGGTCGGCGTCGCCGTCGAGCGCGATCCCGATATGCGCGCCCTCCTCGATCACCCGCGCCTGAAGCGCCGCGGGAGCGGTCGAGCCGCAGCCGTCGTTGATGTTGAGGCCGTTGGGGGAGACGCCCATCGCCACGACGTCCGCGCCCAGCTCCCACAGGGCCGAGGGGGCGACCTGATAGGCGGCGCCGTTGGCGCAATCGACGACGATCTTGAGTCCGTCGAGCCTCAATTCCTCCGGGAAGGTCGCCTTGGCGAAGTGGATGTAGCGGCCGCGCGCGTCCTCGATCTTGCGGGAACGGCCGATCAGCGGCGCATCGACCAGCCTGGGCGCCTTCTCCAGCTGCCGCTCGATCGCCGCCTCGTCCTTGTCGGAGAGCTTGTAGCCGTCGGGGCCGAACAATTTGATGCCGTTGTCGGTGTAGGGATTGTGGCTGGCCGAGATCATCACGCCGAGATCGGCCCGCATCGAGCGGGTCAGCATCGCCACCGCGGGCGTCGGCACCGGCCCGACCATGACCACGTCCATGCCGACGCTGGTGAAGCCGGAGATGAGCGCCGTTTCCATCATGTAGCCGGAGAGCCGCGTATCCTTGCCGATCACCACCCGGTGGCGGTGATCGCCGCGCTGGAAGTGAGCGCCGGCGGCCTGGCCGACGCGCTGCGCCATCTCGGCCGTCATCGGGCTCTGGTTGGTGCGGCCCCTGATCCCGTCGGTGCCGAAGAATTTGCGAGTCATGGTGGTCCCCGACCGTGTTTCGCGCTGAATAGCGCGGTGGGGCCGCCTTGTCCTCCCCATCGCAAGATGGGGAGGGGGACCACCTGAAAGGTGGTGGAGGGGTAAATGGCGCAGGCTTCTGCCAGCTACCCCTCCACCATGCTTCGCATGGTCCCCCTCCCCGCGCCTTCGGCGCGGGGAGGACTATTCCGGCCCCTTCCCGCCCGCTACACCCGCTCGAATGTCGCAAGCCACCCGCATCCTCGCCGCGCTCGCCGTCGGGCTCCTGCTCGGAATCCTCACCGCCAAGGCCGCCTTCGCCCCTCAGGCGATAGCGATCGCCGATCCGATCGGCGGCCTCTGGCTCGATGCTCTGAGGATGACGATCGTGCCGCTGATCGTCGCGCTTCTGATCAACGGCATCACCGCCTCGGCCGAGGCCGCCCGTTCGGGCCGGCTCGCCGGTCGGGCTGTCATCCTGTTCATGGTCGTGCTGTGGAGCGGGGCCATCATGTCGGCCTTCCTCACCCCCCTGCTGCTCCAGATCTTCCCGATCGACGCGGAGGCCGGCCAGGCGCTGAAGAGCGCGCTCTCCGCCTCGGCGGACAAAGTCGGAGAGGTTCCCACCTTCGCCCAGTTCGTCCGCTCCTTCATCCCGACCAACCCCGTGGCCGCCGCGGCCAACGACCAGATCCTGCCGCTGCTGGTCTTCACCACCGTCTTCGCCTTCGCTATGACCCGGCTTCCCGAGGAGCCGCGCCGGCATCTCAGCCTGTTCTTCCGCGCCGTCGCCGACGCGATGCTGGTGATCATCAACTGGGTGCTGTGGCTGGCGCCGATCGGCGTGTTCGCGCTCGCCTATGTCGTCGGCGCCAAGGCCGGCGCCGCGGCCTTCGGCGCCCTGCTCCACTACATCCTCATCGTCTCGGCCGTCGGCTGCGTGGTCTGGTTCGCGGCCTGGCCGCTGGCGATGTTCGGCGGCCGGTTCGGCTTCCTCGCCTTCACCCGGGCCGTCGGCCCGGCCCATGCGGTGGCGATCAGCACCCAGTCGTCGCTCGCCTCGCTTCCGGCGATGCTTCGCGGCGCGGAGAAGCTCGGAGTGCCCGTCGCCGCCTCCGGAGTCACCCTGCCCCTCGCCGTCGCTCTGTTCCGGGCCACCGGACCGGCGATGAACCTCGCCGTCGCCATCTACGTCGCCCACTGGTTCGGGATCGAGCTCACGCCGATGCAGATGGCCGCGGGCGTCGCCGTCGCCGCCACCACCACTTTGGGCTCGATCAGCCTGCCCGGCTCGATCAGCTTCATCAGCGCGATCGGTCCGATCTGCATCGCCATGGGCGTGCCGCTGGAGCCGCTCGTCCTTCTCCTCGCCGTCGAGACCCTGCCGGACATCGTCAGGACCACGGGCAATGTTGCGATGGACGTCGCCACCACCTCCACCGTCGCGAAGCGGACCGGCTATGACGAGACCGAGCCTCAGACCGAGCAGGACCGGCTGCTGAAGGAGGGGGACGGCCTGAGCCTTCCGTCATCCCGGACTTGATCCGGGATCCATGAACACCGTCCGGCGGGAATTGGCTCGTGTCGGTGTTCATGGATTCCGGCTTTCGCCGGAATGACGACGAGCTACCGAGCCAACAGGACGATCGGCGAGACTTCCGGCGCGTGCAGCCAGGTGGCGGCGAGCCACAGCAGCAGGCCGAGGAGCAGGGCCGGCCAGGCTTGGCTCAGGGCGCTCCATTTCGCCCGGCCGAAGAGCAAAGCGCCGAAGGGCAGGAAGGAGGTACGGCCCATCCAGACCCGCCACGGCTCGCCGACGACGTTGAGCTTCTTGTGGTCCTGGCCGATCGAACCGACCACGGCCAGGATGAGGATTCCGCCGGCGACGATCAGATTGGGCAAGGCGCCCCACAAGGCGATGTGGACCAGGGCCCACAGGATGAAGGCCATGTTCATCGGGTGGCGGGTGATCGCGAATATGCCGGTCGCGGCCCGCGCCGCCTTGGCCCTGGCGCCCGTGCGCGGGAAGGCCGGATTGCCGAAGAACGACCCGACCAGGAGGATGCAGGCGAGCAGCATCACGCCCGCCGCGACCGGCCTCGCCCAATCCGGAGTCAGCCACAGCAAGTAGCCGTCCTCCGCCGCCCGGTAGGACAGGATCATCCAGCCCAGGGTGACGAAGGAAATCGCCGAATAGAGGATCGCGAACCATTGCTCGCCGAGGGTCTGGACGAGCCGGGTCCGCAGGGGATGGGACATGGCGAGATGAGTGCCGACGAAGGCCAGGGTCGCCAGTGCGAGACTGATCAAACTAACCATAGCTAGGAACCCTCGCCCTCGTGCCGCTTACGGAAACGTTCCCGCTGCTCGTCGCGCTGTCGCTGCTCCAGCTCGCGATCCTCACTATCGTAAGTTTCAACCTTCAGACGGCTGTGGCCCGCAAAGCCTCGCATTGCATCGCTTATTTCCTTCAGCCTACGCGCCACGTCATCGATCGTATAGATGACAAAGTGGGAATGCCCCTCCACACTCTCAACAAGCAAGTCTGAGTTGAAAGTGAAATTACGCCCATCTAGACTATCATAATTTATTGTAGCGTGAAAAGATGCCGGCACCCCATCTCGGAAAAGGTCAGGTCCAACGCCCAAGTCAAATTCGAGCAGCTCATGCGGTCTTAAGTAAGACAAATCTCTCAAGATAGCAGAGTCTTGAAAATAAAATTCATCTGGCCATTCAGTTATCTTAACCAGCTGGGCAGAGACACCCACTGCTGCGGCGCCTGAAAGGTTCGCAATGCACAGCTGAACAATATTGGAGTGGATTCGATTAGGCCTCAGATAGGCAACCACGCGAGGTGACCCCCCGAGCAGCCTAGACTGCCGAGCCTCCTTGAACAGTAAATAGGTCGTCCAAGCGTAAAACGTTGTAACGGCGAGAATGGCTATAGTCGCCAAGCCCGTAACCGCTCCTGCGTTGCTGTTCAGTAGCTGGAGCAAGGAGCTAGCTCAGTCATCTTTCGTAAGCTTTCGGAAGGTCGCCCTCGGTCGCCGTCCGATAGCGGTCGCGAAGCCTGGTCTGGTGGTTGTCGAGCGGCTGCCGGACCCCGTCGATCATGACCATTTCGGCGGCGCTGCTATTTTCGAGCGGGTCGCCCGACCAGATGACGACGTCGGCGCGGCGGCCCGGCCGGAGCGAGCCGATCTCGCCGCCCATTCCGACCGCTTCGGCGGGCCCGGAAGTGATCGTCGCCAGCGCCTCGCCCCAGCTGAGGCCGGAAGCGCCGGGCACCCGCCCGACCGCGACCATGTTGCCGGCCTGCTGGCGCGCCAGCCGAACCTGGCGCGACTCGTCGTCGTTGATCATCCCGAGCGCGACCGGGACCCCCGCCGCCTTCAGCCGGGCGACGTTGGACTGGGTCGCCGCCAGCTGCTCGAAGGTCGAGGGCAGATCGTTGAGGGCGTTGGCGATCACCGGCACCCGGGCGGCGGCGATCCGGTCGGCGATGGTCCAGCCTTCGGTCGCCCCGACCAGGACCAGCCTCAGGTTGGGGAATTCCTTCTTCAGCGCCAGCACCTGGATGATGTCGCTCGCCCGCTCGACATGGACGAGGAGCAGCTGCCGCCCCTGAAGCACCGGCACCAGAGCGGCGGCGTCGAAGCGGGTGAGCAGGACGTCGTCGGGCCGGCTCGCCCCGGCGGAAAGGAGGCGGCTGTCGGGCACCTCCTCGAGCGGGAAATCGCGCTGGTCGTTCGCCCGAGGCTCGCGGCCGCCGCCCCTGCCCGCGAGGGGGGACGAGAAACGGCCGAGGTCGCGCGCCTCCCTCAGGGCGTTGCGGAACAGCACATGGGCGGCGGCGCGGCTGCCGCCGGCCTCGTCCGCGCCGGTCTCGCCCAGCTCGACGAACTGGAAGGCCCGAGCCCGGGTCACCGCCTCCATGTCGCTGCCGAGATCGATGACCGCGCCCTGCCCGGCGAAGATGCTCGCCGCCGTGCCCGGAGCGACCACGGCTCTCGTGACTCCGCCGGCGCGGTTGACCTGGATCGCCATCGCCCGGGGGTTGATCGCCGGAGCGACGTCGATCGCCGCGCTGAACGGCGAGTTGCTGGCGGAGACGTCGTTGGTCGGGTTGACCGCGTCGACCTCGACCAGGCCGACCCGCGAGAAGCCGGCGACGATTCCCGGGGTGACCCATTTGCCGGTGGCGTCGACCCGCTGAGCGTCCGCCGGCACCGCGACGTTGCGGCCGGCGGCGACGATGCGCCCGTTCCGGACGACGACGGTGCCGCCCTCGATCGGCTCGGAGCCGTCGCCGAGCGCGACGGTGCCGCCGGTGATGGCGACGGTCTGGGCGAAAGCGGGGGCGGCGAGGAGGGAGGCTCCGAGCAGGACTGACTTCAACAGACGGGTCACACTTGAACTCCGCCCCTCCCTGCAAGGGAGGGGATCAAGGGGTGGGTTCGCGCGAGCCGGCTCGATGCCGGCGAGGGCGAATTCGGAAGCCCCGATGCCGGAAGCGAGGCTGCGCCTCGCTACCCACCCCCGGCCCCTCCCTTTCAGGGAGGGGAGACTGTTCGGCCGCTTCACTTCACATCCCCTTCGCCCGGCTGGCCGAGCTCGAAATCGCTGACCGGACGCCGCCTCGGGTCGGCCGCGTCGTACATCAGGGCGCCGTCGATCCAGATCTGCTCGGGCCTTGTGTAGACGCTGAACGGATGGCCGTTCCAGAGCACCACGTCGGCCATCTTGCCGGCGCGCAGGCTGCCGGTCCTGTCGCCGATGCCGAGCGCCTTGGCCGGGTTGAAGCTTAGCCAGGTCCAGGCGACCTCGTCGGAGATTTGGATCCCCATCCGCCGCCCGTTGGCGAGCGCCTTGGCCGCTTCCTGGTAGAGCCGCTGGATGCCGTTGGCGTCGTCGCTATGGACGATCGTGCAGGCGCCGGCATTGTGGACCAGCGGGATATTCTCCTGGATGCCGTCATAGGCTTCCATCTTGAAGCCGTACCAATCGGCCCACATCGCCGAGCAGACCCCGTTCGCCTTCAGGAGATCGGCGATCTTGTAGCTTTCGACGGCGTGGTGGAAGGCGGCGACCTTGTAGCCGAACTCCTTGGCCATATCCATGATATTGGCCATTTCGTCGGCGCGGTAGCAATGGTTCTGGACGGTGATTTCGCCGGCGAGAACGCCGCGCAAAGTGTCCATGGCGAGGTCGCGGACGGGCATCTCGCCGCCGTTGCGCTCATAATTGTCCCACTTGCGCTTATATTCCTGCGCCCGCGCCCAGGTCTGCCGCATCATTGCGATGTTCGCCATCCGGCTGGCCGGCATCTGGTTGCGGCCGCCGTAGACGCGCTTCGGATTCTCGCCGCACGCCATCTTCAGAGAATAGGGCGCGCTCGGGAATTTCATCCCCTGCATGGTCCGGGCAGGGACGTTCTTGAGAGTGACCCCGCGGCCGCCGAACAAATTCGCCGATCCCGGCAGGACGTGGAGGCTGGTGACCCCGCCATTGACCAGCGCCCGGCTGAAGCCCGGATCCTGCGGCCAGATGCTGTGCTCGGCCCAGACTTCGGGACGGACCGGGCCGGTCACCTCGTTGCCGTCCTGGTGGGCCTCTACCGAGGGGCTCGGATAGTCGCCGAGGTGGCTGTGGATGTCGATGATCCCGGGGGTCACCCATTTGCCGGCGGCGTCGATCCGGGTCGCCCCGGCGGGGATTGCCGTGTCGGGGCCGCCGACCGCCTGGACGAGCCCGTCGGCCAGAACCACGACGCCGTTCTCGATCCGACCGCCCTCGCCGTCGAACACGGTGGCGCCGGTGATCGCCGTCACCGCGCCCGGATAGCGCTTGTAGGTCGAGGGAAAGGGGTCCCTCGAATAGGTCCTGGGCGGAGTCCGGGGCGTCGCTGCCGACGCCGTCTGCGGCTTATCGTTATGGGTACAGGCGGAAAGGAGGGCGGCCGAAAAGACGGCCGCACAGAGGCTGAGGCGCATCGAGGTCCTTTTTGTCAGGTCTCTTTGGTTTCGGGCTTGGTTTCGCGGTTCGGGAACATTCCGGCGCCCTGCCCCTCGTCCGCCAGCTCCTTGTAGCCGGCGATCTCGCCGCCGGCGTCGCGGTCCTCGAGCGTATCGAGGTGCATCCAGCGCTTCACGATCGGCGACAGCAGCAACACCAGGACGGCGACGCCGATGCTGATGTAACCGAACAGCTCATAGATATCGAGCAGGCCCTGCTTGGACATCTCGCCGTCATGGCCGCCGGTCGCCTCGCCGATCTTGCCCGCGACGAAATTGCCGACCGCGGTCATGTAGAACCAGGCGCCCATGATCAGCGACGCGAGATAATGCGGCGCGAGCCGGTTCATCGCCGACAGGCCGACGGGCGACAGGCAGAGCTCGGCGGTGGTCGCGAACAGATAATACATGAAGACGAGGATCACGGGGGTCATCGCCGCTATGCCATAGGCTTCGGCGCCCCAGACGAGCACCAGGTTGGCGAGGCCCATCTGCGCGAGCGCAAGGCCGAACTTGGCCGGTGCGGAAGGTTCGCGTCCGACCCTGGCGAGCCACTGCCACAAAGCGGCGAACAGCGGCGCCATCAGGATGATGTAGATCGGGTTGATCGACTGGAAAATGCCCGCCGGAACTCCGCTGCGATCGACGAAGCGGTCGGTGAACAGGTTCATCGAACCGCCCGCCTGCTCGAACAATCCCCAGAACAGGGGATTGAGGGCGATCAGGAACAGGATCGCGAACATCCGCTCGCGCGGCTCCTTGGGCAGCTTGAAGCTTTCGTAGAGGACGTAGCCCAGAAGCGAGACGCCCGAAACGATGAGCAGCCATTGGATGACGTCCTGATACTGGATCAGGGCCCAGATCACCGCGACCGCGGCGAGCCCGATGACGTAGATCAGCATCTCCTTGCTTCGGGCCAGCGCCTGCGGCGCTTCGCCGGCGCCTTTCAGCGCGCCCCTGCCGAGCACGAAGACGATGAGCCCGGCGACCATGCCGATGCCGGCGAGGCCGAAGCCGAAGCCCCAGCCGACCGTCTGGCCGAGATAGGCGACCAGGATGGTGCCGATCGCCGCGCCCAGATTGATGCCCATGTAGAAGATCGTATAGGCGCCGTCGCGCCTGAGGTCGGTCAGCTTGTAGAGCTGCCCCACCATCACCGAGATATTGGCCTTGAGGAAGCCCGAGCCGACGATGATGAAGGCGAGCGCCATCCAGAAGACGTTGATGGTGGGATCGTTCTGCCCCCCGACGCCCTCGACCGCCATCAAACTGTGCCCGGCCGCCAGCAATATGCCGCCGAACAGAACGGCCCTGCGCTGGCCGAGGTAGCGGTCGGCGAGATAGCCGCCGAGCACCGGGGTGATGTAGACGAGGCTGGTATAGGCGCCGTAGATCAGGTTCGACTTGCCGTCGTTAAACAGCCAATGCTGGGTGAGATAGAAGATCAGGATCGCCCGCATGCCGTAATAGGAGAAGCGCTCCCACATTTCGGCGAAGAAGAGCATGTAGAGGCCCTTGGGATGGCCAAGGAATTCCGGCTTCCGGTTGGCGGCGACCATCGCGCCGATGGCGAGGAAAAAGGCGAGGACTCCGAGCGCGATGGCGGCGATCCAATCGCCCTCCACCCATTGCGACATGTCCTTGAAACCCGTCATGCCTCACCCTCTCGTTAATCTCACGCGGCTGTGCCGCCGCTTTGAGCCGCGGACACTAGCGGGGAAAACGCCATTGTGAAGCGGATTGTTGCACTCCCGCAAGGCTGCTAGCCGCGGCGCCATGTTCAACGACCGCACCTCCCTGCTTTCCTACCTCGCCACCCGGCGCTCCTGCCGACCCCGCGACCTCGTCGAGCCCGGCCCGGACCCGGCCCAGCTTCGGCAGATCCTGGAGATCGCCGCCCGCACGCCCGACCACGGCAAGCTCTTCCCCTGGCGCTTCGTCCACGTCGCCAGGGACCGCCGGCCCGCCTTCGCCGAGATGCTCCAGTCCGCCTACCGAGCAGGCAAGGCGGATCCCCCCGCCCGGCTCGAGATCGAGGCCGTCCAGCGCTTCGCCACCCAGGCGCCGGAGATGATCATCCTCCTCTCGAGCCCGATCGCAGGCCACAAGATCCCGGCCTGGGAGCAGGAGCTCTCCTGCGGCGCCGTCGCCATGAACCTCCTCCACGCCGCCGCGGCCCTGGGCTTCGGCGGCGGCTGGGTGACCGGCTGGGCCGCTTACTCGCCCGCGGTGCTCGAAGCGCTCGGCGGCCGCGAGCCCGAGCGAATCGCCGGGTTCCTCTTCCTAGGCACCGGAGGCGTGGCGCTGGAGGAGCGGCCCCGGCCGGCGCTCGAGGATGTGGTGCGGGAGTGGTGACTCCTCGTCCTCCCCATCGCAGATGGGGAGCGGGACCACGTGCAACGTGGTGGAGGGGTGGCCGGCGCCGGTTCTGGAGGGTCGGGCGCGAGACGGCGGAAGCCTTCGCCAATTACCCCTCCACCAGGCTTCGCCTGGTCCCCCTCCCCCCGCTTCGCGCGGGGAGGACAAGCGTCTTGACTGCCGCACTGTATTAGTTCACTATAGCGGCGTGTCCGAAGAACGCCCCGTCTATCTCCGCCTGCGCGACAACATCGCGGCCATGATCCTCGAAGGGAAGGTGGTCGACGGCGATCCTTTGCCCTCGGTGCGGAGCCTCGCCGCCGAGTTCGGAGCCAATCCGCTCACCGTCGCCAAGGCCTATCAGAGCTTCCAGGACGAGGGGCTGGTGCTGGTCCGCCGCGGAGTCGGGATGTTCGTCGCCCCCGGAGCGACCGAGCGGCTGCGCAAGGCCGGCCGCGACGACTTCCTCAACCATCGCTGGCCGGAGATCGCCGCCCAGATCCGCCGACTCGGCCTCAGCGCCGAAGAGCTGCTCGAGCGCACGCACGCCTGACCGTCATTCCGGCGCGTCATTCCGGCGAAAGCCGGAACCCATGAACACCGCACGCTGAAACCCAATCGCCGACGGCTGTGGTCATCGTCCCGGATCAAGTCCGGGATGACGGGCAACTGACACAATTGACACCAACTTCCCTGTTCCGCGGCATCGCCCGGACACGGGCCGCGGCCAGAAAGGCGATGCGGCTCCGGTCGGCGGCGAATTGCCCCCTCCGTTGGCTGGCCGGAGCCGCATCCGACTTGGGACTTGCCAAAGGACGACGACGATATGCACCCGGTCCGCGCCTTCTTCGCCTCGCTGACGATGAGCCTGCTGGTGCTGACCCTGAGCTATCAGGCCGCCGCCATCCCCGCCGCGCTCACCCCGCCCATGCCGAAGCCGAAGAGCGACGCCTGGATGGACCACGCCTCGTCGGTGAAGCTGAAAAAGGGTCAGGACCAGGACGACATGTCCGAGCTCGCGCCTCTGCTCAGCGCTTCGTAAATTTTTGTTCCCGGCGCAAGCCGGAGCCTCGGGGGGTGAAGCACGGAAGCCCTTCACCCCCCGAGATGCCAGCCTTCGCTCGCATGACGATTAGGCCCTCGCGGTCCGCTCCCTGATCCGCCGCTCCAAGATGGTGAGCGGCATCGCCCCGTCCTTCAATATTTCGTGAAACTGCTTGAGATCGAAGCGGCGCCCCAGCGTCCGCTGGGCTTCCGCCCGGGCCCGGGTCCAGGCCATGTGACCGACCTTGTAGCTGCACGCCTGCCCGGCCTGGGTGCAATAGCGCTCGACCTCGCGCTGCGAGCGCGGCCGGGCGAAGCCGGTGGTCGCGACCAGATAGTCGGTCGCTTTCTCGCGGCTCCACTTCTGCGAGTGAAGGCCGGTGTCGACGACCAGCCGGGCGGCCCGGAACAGGAAGGACTGGAGATAGCCGGCCCGCTCGAGCGGAGTCGCATAAGCGCCGAGCTCGTCGGCCAACTGCTCGGCATAGAGTGCCCAGCCCTCGCTATAGGCGCTGAAGCCGCCCACTTTCCTCAGCGTCGGAATGTCCTTCGATTCCTGAGCGATGCTGGCCTGGAGGTGATGGCCGGGCGTGCCCTCGTGATAGGTCAGGGCCGGAAGCGAATATTTCGGCCAGTCGCCGGTGTCCTTCAAGTTGATGAAGTAGATGGCCGGCCGCGAGCCGTCCAGCGAGGCGCGGTTGTAATAGCCGTTGGAGGCGCCGTCCTGGATCTCCGGCGGCACCCGCCGGATCTCGAGCGGCGCCCTGGGCAGGGTGGCGAAGGCGGCCGGCAGGCGGGCGTCCATCGCCTTGGCGCTCTGGTTGAGGCCGGCGATAAGCTCGGCGCGGCCCTCGTCGGTGTTCGGATAGACCTGCGACGGAGCGATGTTGAGCGCCGCCAGCCGCTCGCCGATGCTGCCGCGCGTGAAGCCCTGGCTGCGCAGGATCTTGTCGAGCTCGGCGCTGATCTCGGCCACCTGCTTGAGGCCGAGGCGGTGGACTTCGGCGGGGGTGAAGCGGGTCGTCGTCGCCTGCTCGAGCGCGACGGCGTAGATCTCGTCGCCGTGCGGCACCCGCCAGACGCCGTCGCCGGCCTGGCTCGCCGGCTTCAGCTCGCGGAGCAGGGCCATCTGCCGGTCGAGCGCGGGATAGATGCGCTCCTCGACGATCTTCGAGGCGCGCCGCTCCCAGCGCCCCTCGATATCCCTGGCCTTGGCGCGCCTGACCAGCGACTGGACGATCGAGCTGTCGTCCGCTTTCTGCTCGCGAAGCCTGGCCATCTGGCCGAGCGTCAGGTCGAGCGACCAGGCCGGAGCGACATAGCCCCGCGCCGCCTCGATCCGCTGCATCGCGCTGTCCTGGTCGAGCGCGACCGCGAACGCCTCCAGCCGCGACAGATAGGCCTCGGCATCGTCCTTGTCGTTGATCGTGTGTGCCGTGTTGAGGAAATCGGGCACCGAGAAATAGGCGCCGCCCTGCTGGAAGATCCGATAGGGCCGGATCGCGCTGTCCAGCCCGAAGCGCTGGGGAGCGACCGTCTGGTTGGTCAGCGAATAGGTGACGACCTCGAGGTTGAGCTTCGCCGCCGGCGACAATGTCCCGCGGTCTACCGCCGCAAGCTCGGCCAGCGCCGCCTTGTTCTGCGCCAGCACCCTCGCCCGCTCGGCCAGGCTGCGCGGGCTCAGCCGGCTCTTCAGCCCCGCATTGGCGCCCTTGTCGAGGCCGAGCGAGGTCGCCTGCTCGGGCGAGCGCTGCACCTGCTGCTGGAAAATGCGCTCGAACAGGGCATTGAGCGCGGCATCGCCGGAGCCGGCGCCCGGCTGGGCGAGGACGGTGGCGGGAAGGGTTGCGGCGAGGGCGGCGGCGCCCGACGCGGCGATGAAGGTGCGGCGATCCAAGGGGCGTCCTCCTGCTATTGCAAGGCGCCCTTAGGCTCGCGATGAGAGGTGGCGCAACTCCGTCATTGCGAGCGGAGCGAAGCAATCCAGAGCCGCCTCGGAGGCCTGATGGATTGCTTCGTCGCTACGCTCCTCGCAATGACGGGCCGCAGACACAATTGACACCATAAACCGCCATCCGCGGCATGATGCTGTCACCTGCGGCCGTCATACCCTCAAGCACGGGTTCCGGCCGGCAGCGTATTTTGCCCCCTCGCGCTCCGGCCGGAGCCAACTCCCCACAAATCCCCGGTGAGACGAAAAGGGGCGCCGAAGCGCCCCTCCCCTTACCAGATGCTGACCCGCTCCTCGGGCGGCAGGTACAGCTTGTCGCCCGGCTTGACGTTGAACGCCTTGTACCAGGCGTCGACGTTGCGGACGACTCCGTTGACCCGATATTCGGGAGGGCTGTGCGGATCGGTGAGGAGCCGCTCGCGAAGCGCGCCCTCGCGGATCTTCGAGCGCCAGCTCTGGCCGTAGGCGATGAAGAAGCGCTGGTCGCCGGTGAGGCCGCCGATCACCTTGGGCTCGCCATGCTGGGCGACGTAGCGGCGATAGGCGGCATAGGCCATTTCGAGCCCGCCGAGATCGCCGATATTCTCGCCCATGGTGAGCTTGCCGTTGATCCTGGTGCCCGGGATCGGCTCGTAGGAATCATATTGCTTGCCGAACTTCTCGGCGCGCTTGTTGAACTCCTCGCCCGAGCTCGCCGACCACCAGTCGCGGATCCGGCCGGTGGCGTCGAACTGGCGGCCCTGGTCGTCGAAGCCGTGGCCGATCTCGTGGCCGATGATCGCCCCGATCGCCCCGTAATTGATCGCCGGGTCCGCCTTCGGATCGAAATAAGGCGGCTGAAGGATCGCGGCGGGGAAGGTGATCTGGTTCATCAGCGGGTTGTAATAAGCGTTCACCGTCTGCGGGGTCATGTCCCACAGGGCCCGGTCGACCGGCTTGCCGAGGCGGGAGAGCTGCAGGTCGTTGGCGAACTTCTCGTTCCTGACGACGTTGCCGAGCAGATCGCCGCGCTTCACGTCGAGGGTCGAATAATCGATCCACTTGGTCGGGTGGCCGATGCGCGGGTCGAAGGCGGTGAGCTTGGCCCGCGCCTGCTCCTTGGTCGCAGAGTCCATCCAGGGCGAGGCGGCGATCCTCGTCTCGAGGCCGGCGCGCAGATTGGCGATCAGCTCGGCCATCTGGCGGTTGCTCTCCGCCGGATAATGGCGCTCGACATAGACCCGGCCGACCGCTTCGCCGAGCGAGCCGTTGATGATCTGGACGCCGCGCTTCCAGCGCTCGCGCTGCTGGGGAACGCCGCGCAGGGTCTTCGAGTAGAAGTCGAAATTGGCCTGGTCGAAGGCCTTGGGCAGAGCGAAAGCGTGGCTGCTGACGAAATGGAAGGCGAGATAATCCTTCCAGGTCGCAAGCGGCACCGTCTCGAGCATCTTGGCCGATTCGGTGATCGCGCTCTTCTCGGTGGCGATCACGATCGGCACGCTGGCGAGGCCGGCGGCGTCGAGGAACAGCGGCCAGTCGACCTGCGGCGCCAGCTCGGCGAGCTGGGCGCGGTTCATCGGATTGTAGATCTGCTTGATGTCGCGCTGGCGCGCCGGCTCCCAATGGACCCTGGCGAGCGCGGTCTCGAGCGCGATGATGCGGTCGGCCTTGGCTTCGGCGTCCGCGATCCCGGCGAGCTGCTGCATCTTCACCACATAGGCGCGATAGGCGGTGCGGATGGCGTCGTATTTCTCGCCCTCGAGCAGATAGTAATCGCGGTTGGGGAGGCCGAGACCGCCCTGGCCGGCGGCGGCGACGTAGCGGGTCGGATCGGCCGGATCGGGCAGGATTCCAACTCCGATCGGGCTCATGATGCCCGGCTGCGCGAAGGCGCGCAGGAGGTCGGCGCGGTTCGAGATGGCAGCGATATGGGCGAGATGCGGCTTGAGGGGCGCGGTGCCCGCCGCCTCGATCCCGGCCTCGTCCATCCAGCTCGCATAAAAGTCGCCGACCTGCTGGCCGACCCGGCCCGATTTGGTCGGATCGCGCGCGAGATCCTCGACGATGGCGCGCACCTGGCGCTCGGCCTCTTCGGCGAGAAGGACGCCCGGGCCGGCGCTGGTGCGGTCGGCGGCGATCTCGGTAGTCTTGTCCCAATTGCCGTTGACGAAATGCCAGAAGCTGTCGCCCGGCTTCACCGACCGGTCCATCGCGTTGAGGTCCAGTCCGAAATCGCCGAAGCGCGGCTTGGCGGGGGTTGCGGCGTGACCGGCGTGGCCGCTCTGGGCGACCGCCGGGGCCGCGGCGGTGCCGAGCAAAAGGGCCGCCGTCACGGCGAGGCTGAAATTGCGCATATCTAGAATCCCTCCCGGGCCGAGATTCGGCCCTTCGCGCCGACGACTACCAAGCTCGGGCGCAACCGGCAACATCGCCCAAATCGATGGGATAAATGAGCAATTTCTGCAGGAAGGAGCCCGGCCGCGGCCAACCTTCCGGCCCGCCGCCGCCGCGTCTCGGCGCTCGCTGCTGGACTGGGCCTAGGAGCGCGGGTAAAGGCGCGCACGGGAAGGGTTTTCGTTCAAATGCCGCCGATCCGCCGCCGCCTCCGGGCCGCCGCCTTCGCTCTATCGGGCCTCGCCGCGGCGGGGGCGCCGGCGCTCGCCCAGAACGAGACCTCCAACGCGATCGGCCCGCCCCAGCTGAAGGATTTCTCGCTTCCCGGCCAGCGGACGACTCCGCCCGCGACCCCCACTCCCGTCCCGCCGACCCAAT
>DASTFN010000054.1:0-226574 GCA_035719905.1 Allosphingosinicella sp. | reverse complement strand
GGGCCCCATTGCGCAACCTTGGCGGCCATGAATTCGTCGGCACGGCGTTCGACGCGTGCGAGGATTTCCTCATCCGCGATGCCTTCTTCCTTCGCCCATTGGTCGACCGGCAGATCAAGGCCGAGCACGCGCGTGAGCTCTTCCTTCAGGCCCGCGGTGTCCCACTGCTCGGGATAGGCATTTTCCGGCACATGCTTGGTAACCAGATCCTCGACCACCGCGCGGCGCATGTCGGAGACGGTCGCCGCCACGGTTTCGTCTTTCATGAGTTCGATGCGCTGGTCGAAGATGACCTTGCGCTGGTCGTTCATGACGTTGTCGAACTTCAGCAGGTTCTTGCGGATGTCGAAGTTGCGCGCCTCGACTTTCTGCTGCGCCTTTTCCAGCGCCTTGTTGATCCAGGGATGGATAATCGCTTCGTTTTCTTTCAGCCCGAGCTTTTGCAGCATGCCGTCGAGCTTGTCGGAGCCGAAGATGCGCATCAGATCGTCTTCCAGCGACAGGAAGAATTTTGAATGGCCCGGATCGCCTTGGCGACCCGAGCGGCCGCGCAGCTGGTTGTCGATGCGCCGGCTCTCGTGGCGCTCGGTGCCGAGCACGAACAGGCCGCCGGCGGCGATCACCCGCGCCTTCTCCTCCTCGACCTCCTGCTTGATCCGCTCGATCGCAGCGTCCTTCTCGGGCCCGTCCTCCATCTCGGCGAGCTCGTCGCCGACCCGGAACTCGACATTGCCGCCGAGCTGGATGTCGGTGCCCCGGCCCGCCATGTTGGTGGCGATCGTCACCACGCCCATGCGCCCCGCCTGGGCGACGATATGGGCCTCCTGCTCGTGGAAGCGGGCGTTCAGGACCTCGTGCTTGACTCCCTCCTTCTGGAGGAACTCGCCGAGCAGCTCCGATTTCTCGATCGAGACGGTGCCGACCAGCACCGGCTGGCCGCTCTCCTGCTTCTCCTTGATCGACTTGGCGATGGCGGCGAACTTGTCGTTCTGGTTCTTGTAGAATTCGTCATCCTCGTCGACCCGCTTGACCGGCAGGTTGGTCGGGATGGTGACGACGTTCAGCTTGTAGATGTCCCAGAATTCCGCCGCCTCGGTGGCGGCGGTGCCGGTCATTCCGCCGATCTTGGGGTAGAGGCGGAAATAATTCTGGAAGGTGATCGACGCCATGGTCTGGTTCTCGGGCTCGATATCGACCCCTTCCTTGGCCTCGACCGCCTGGTGGAGGCCGTCGGACCAGCGCCGCCCGTCCATCATCCGGCCGGTGAACTCGTCGATGATGACGACCTTGCCGTCCTTCACGATGTAATCGATGTCGCGCTTGAACATGACGTTGGCGCGGAGCGACTGGTTGAGATGGTGGACGACCAGGGTGTTCTCGAAATCGTAAAGGTTGGAGCCGTGGAGAAGCCCGGCATCCTCTAACAATCGCTCCATCTTCTCGGTGCCGTCCTCGGTGAGGACGACCGAGCGCTGCTTCTCGTCGAGCTCGTAATCGACCGGATCGAGGCCCTTCACGATCGCGTCGACCCTCATGTAGAGCTCGGACTTGTCGTCGGTCGGGCCGGAGATGATCAGAGGCGTGCGGGCCTCGTCGATCAGGATCGAATCGACCTCGTCGACGATGGCGAAATTGAAGGGGCGCTGGACCAGGGCCTCGCGCTCGTACTTCATGTTGTCGCGCAGATAATCGAAGCCGAACTCGTTGTTGGTTCCGTAGGTGATGTCCGAACCATAGGCCATCCGGCGCTGATAGTCGGTGAGGTTGGGGACGATGACCCCGACGGTCATGCCAAGGAAACGGTAGATCTGGCCCATCCAGTCGGTGTCGCGGCGGGCGAGATAGTCGTTGACGGTGACGACGTGGACGCCCTTCCCTTCGAGCGCGTTCAGATAGACCGCGAGGGTGGCGACCAGGGTCTTGCCCTCGCCGGTGCGCATCTCGGCGATCTCGCCGCGGTGGAGGACGATTCCGCCGATCATCTGGACGTCGTAGTGACGCTGGCCGAGCGTCCGCCTGGCGGCCTCGCGCACCGTGGCGAAGGCCTCGGGCAGGAGCGCGTCGAGCTCCTCGCCCTCCGCAAGCCGACGACGGAACAGGAGGGTCTGGTTGGCGAGCTCGTCGTCCGACATCGCGGCGATGGTCGGCTCGAACCCGTTGATCTTGTCGACGATCTTGCCGAGCGAGCGGACGTAGCGGTCGTTCGACGATCCGAAAATGGCTTTGGCGACTCCGCCGAACATATCGAAATCCTGTCATGTCTGAGTGTTGCGAATGCGCCGGTGGCGCGCCGCGCCCGTGGGCGCTTTGGAGAGGGAAACGGTCCGCGCGGACGCGGGGTCCGGCCGCCGGCTATTCGAGCCGGCGCTCGTCGACAGGGGCGGCCTGGGGCAGGGCCGGAGCGGACGCGGGGATTGCGGGCGCCGACCGGGCGGCAAGCCCGGGGGCGACCGGAACGGCCGGCCTCGCGACATGAGCGGCCGAATCCGCCGTCTGGGCGACGACGTCGGCGAGAGCGCTCACGGCCACGGCCGTCCGCTCGACCTGGCGCGCCTCGACCGCCCGGTCGCCCGAGATCAGGCCGCTCAGGCCGGCCAGCATCGCCGAGAGGAAGAGCAGAAGTTCCAAGCGCCAAAATCCAGATCGAGCGCTCACCCGCGAGCGCCATGTGCGTGCGACATAGTGATTGAGGCGGCTCGCGTCCATGGGTCGAGCCGAGGATTGACCTTGCGGGCCGCGAACGCCTAGCGGCGGCGGGATGACCGGGCGATTTCAGGGCGGCTGCGCCTGCGGAGCGGTCCGCTACGAGCTTGCGAGCGAACCTTTCGACTGCGGCTGGTGCCATTGCCGCATCTGCCAGCTCACCTCCGGCGCTCCGGCGATGGTGTTCGCCAGCGTCCCCGCGGGCGACCTCGTCTGGACCAAAGGCGCGGACAAGGTGAAGTCGTTCGCCTCCTCGAGCTTCGGCCACCGAAGCTATTGCGGCTCATGCGGAACGCCTTTCCTGATGGAGGTCGACCACCAGCCCGAGACCGTCGATTTCAGCGTGTCGACCCTGGACGATCCGGCACGGATGAGCCCGGGCTTCCACATCTTCTGGAGCAGCCGGGTGCCGTGGTTCGACCCGAAGGACGATCTGCCGAGGCACGACCGGTTCCGGCCCGACACCCGCGGCCTGGAAGGGACCGAGCCGCCGGCTTAAAGGCCTGCCTAGGCGCCCGTTCCTTGCTGCGCCTGGTAGTCCAGGCCGTTCAGGACCTGCTCGAGCCAGCTCTGCAGCTGGGTCTTGGGCGCGGCGCCGACCTTGGTGGCGGCGATCTTGCCGTCGTTGAACAGGATCATGGTCGGGATTCCGCGGACGCCATATTTGGCCGGAGCGGTGGGATTGTCGTCGATGTTGAGCTTCACCACGGTGACCCGCTCGGCCATCTCGGCGCCGATCTCCTCGAGCGCGGGAGCGATCATCCGGCAGGGGCCGCACCATTCCGCCCAGAAATCGACGAGGACGGGCTTGTCGGAGCCGAGCACCTCTTGCGTGAAGGTGTCGTCGCTGACGGACTTGGTGGCCATGTGAATCTCCTGATGCGGTCGACAGCCATTTAGGAAGCCGTGGACGCCGGCTCAAGCACCGGCCGGTAGCGCTCGAGCAGGGCGTCGGGAAGATCGAACAGGATCGGCGCCGCCGTGTAGAGCAATTTCGCCGCGATCGGACGGCCGGGGAAGATGATCTTCAGGGCCTCGACATAGGCCGACATCTGCCGGAGGTGGGGAACCGGTATCTCCTCCACGGCGGACGGCGCCCGGCGGCCGGTCTTGAAGTCGGCGACGAGGATCCGGTCGGGCCCGACCAGCAGCCGGTCGACCGAGCCCGAGACGACTATCCCCCCTTCGACCACGGCCGCGATCGGCGCCTCGGCAAGGGCGCCGGGTCCGAACAGCTCGGCATGGGCGGGGTCGGCGATGAGCCGGCAGGCGTCCTCGACGAGGCCGCGGCGAAGCTCGGAATCCTCGATCCCGGCGGACCGTTCGAGCCAGCGCTCGGCGCGCTCCGCCCGCTCCTCCAGCGGAACGTCGGGAAGGCGCTCGAACAATAAGTGGAGAAGCCGTCCGCGCTGCGCCGCCACCCGCATCGCCGGCGACGGCGGCGGGTCGGCGACGTCGTCCTCGCCCAGCGCCGACGGCGCCAGCGGCCGCGGCGGCCTCGCCTCGACCGGCGCGGCGCGGCGGACCCAGTCCGGAAGCGGCCCCTCGGCGATAGCGCCGCGGGGGGCGGCCTTGGTGAAGAATTCGGGATCGCCGAAGCGTCGGGCGCGGCCCCAGTGCGGATCGTCCTGCCATTCGGCGCCGAGCCCGGCGAGCGAGGAATCGAGCGCGGTCCACCAGCTCGATGCGGCGGGTCCCCTGCGGTCGGCGGGACCGAGGGCGCCGCCGATGTAGAGGCGCTCCTCGGCCCGGGTCGAGGCGACGTAGAGCAGGCGCCAATGCTCCTCGCGCTCGCGGCGGTCGAGGGCGGCGAGCTGGGCGGCGACGGGTTCGGCGAGCTCGTCCTTGCGGGGGCGGAAGATGGGGATTTTAGGGCCGTCGGGGGGAAGCGTGATGTTGACGAAGTTGCCGCCGAAGCCGCCGCCCTTCCGGTCCGGGTCCGAGCAGGCGTCGGCGAGGATAACCACCGGGGATTGCAGGCCTTTCGAGCCGTGGACGGTCATCACCCGGACGGCGTCGAGGGGGGCGGAGGGATCGCGGACGATCTCCACTTCGCCGCGGCCGAACCAGTCGAGGAAGCGCTGCAGCGACGGGGCCGACCCGGCCTCGAAATCGAGCGCCGAGGAAAGCAATTCCTCGATCGGATCGCGCGCTTCATTCCCAAGCCTTTCCAGAAGCTTGTGGCGGCCTCTTAAGGTCCCGCTCAAAATCGTCTCGAGGAAGGCGTAGGGGGTCGCATAATCCGCCATCCGGAGCAGCTCGTGAAGCCCGTCCAGGGTGTCGCGCAAGAGTTTAGGATTCGCCTCGAATTGCAAGTTTTCGCCACGAATGTGGAGCCAGAGTGGAGAATCGCGGCGGAACGATGCGGCGAAGAGCTGGTCCTGGGTCCAGCCGAACAAGGGCGAGACGAGCAAGGCCCCGAGGTTGAGATCGTCGAGCGGCTGGACGGCGAAGCGGGCGGCGGCGAGCAGGTCCTGGACGGCGAGCGGCGCCGACAGAGCGAGCCGGTCGACTCCCGCCACCGGAACGCCCTCGGCATGGAGCCGGGCGACGATCAGCGAGGCGAGGTCGCCGCGGCGGCGGACGAGGACGAGGATGTCCTCGGGCCGGACCGGCCGCCTTTTCGCCCCCTCCCCCAGCATGAACGGGTTGCGGATCCAGGCGGCGATCTGGGCGGCGAGGCGGCGGGCATAATCGCGCACCATTTCGCTCACCCAGCCTTCCTCGCCGCTCTCCTCGCCGCCGCCGTCATTGTCCTCGCTGTGCGGAAGCCACAGGGTGACCGAGCCGGCGCGCCCGAGATGGTGGCTGCCGTGCGGGTTGGGCGGGCGCGGCAGGCCGAGCGCTTCGTGGCCGAGGGTTTCGATCAGCCGGTCCACCGCCTGCAGAATGGGCGGCGAAGAGCGGAAGCTCAGGTCCATCGACAGATCGAGGAAGTCGCGCCCCACCTCGTCGGCCGCCCTCGCGAACCAGGCCCGGGCAATCTCGAAGCTCTGCGGGTCGGTGCCCTGGAAGCCGAAGATCGCCTGCTTGTAGTCGCCGACCGTGAACAGGGTGCGGTGACGCTTCGAGGCCCCCTCCCCGGCGAAATATTCGAGGGTCAGGGCGCGCACGATGTTCCACTGCGCCTCGTTCGAATCCTGGGCCTCGTCGACGAGGATGTGGTCGTTGGCCTGGTCGAGCTTGTAGCGCACCCATTCGCCCATTCCGGGGGCGAGCAGGAGCCGCTCGGCGAGGCGGATGAGGTCGTCGAAGTCGAGCACGGCATGAGCGCGCTTGGCCGCGGTCCAGGCCTCGGCATAGACCTGGCCGGCGCGAAGCCCGGCGGCGAGGCAGGCGACCAGCGCGGCCAGCTTGCGCATCGCCAGGAGCCGGGCGCAGCCTTCGAAAGCGGCCGTGGCCAGTTCAATATAATTCTCATCTTGCGGCGCCTGCCCCTTGGCAAAGCTGCGTATTTCGCCATCCGCCTTGGCCCAGACCGAGTGGAGCTTGTCGAGCAGCCCGGCCCGCTCCCATGGGCCGGCCGATTCCCATTGCTCGCACAAAGACGCGCGCTCGAGGCCGTTCTTCGTTCCCCATTGCCGGTTGAGAAGGCCGATCCGGCGCAAAGCGGCGACGTCGAAAACCTCGTCGCAGCACTGGCCGGCGATCGCCTCGTCCATGTCGCCCAATGGAAGGCCGAAGGCGCGGCGGAGCCGGTCCTCGATCAGCTCGGGCGGGCCGAGTGACGTCATGGCGTCGGGCGAGCGGGCGCAGCGGCGGACGAAGCCTTCCGCGCCCCCCTCCCCAAGCCGGTGGCTGATCGCCTGGAGATCGGCGATCAGGCGATGGTCGCCGACCTCCTCGGCCCGGACCAGCATCCCGGCCAGGGTCTGGCGGGCGAGCAATTGCTCCTCGCGCCCCTCGAGCGGCCGGAAGCCGGGCACCAGCCCCGCCTCGGCCGGGAAGGCGGCGAGCAGGCCCTGGGCGAAAGCGTGGATGGTCTGGATCCGAAGGCCGCCGCCGGAGGCGTCGAGGACCCGGGCGAACAGGCGCCGGGCCCGCGCCCGCGCCTCGGGGTCGAACGCCTCGCCCAGCGCCTTCAATTCGCCGGCGAGCTCCGAATCCTTGAGCCGCACCCAGTAAGCGAGCCGGCGATGGATCCGATCCGCCATCTCGGCCGCCCCGGCCTTGGTGAACGTGAGGCACAGGATCGAGGAGGGATCGACCCCGGCGAGCAGCAGCCGGAGCACGCGCGCGGTGAGCACGTGGGTCTTGCCGGTGCCCGCCGAGGCGGAGAGCGCGGCATGCTCGCGCGGGGCCGAAGCGGAGAGCTGCTCGGCTTCGAGAAGGGCGAGAGGGCGGAGGTGGCGGGGCATTGGGGCCACCTTGGCAGTGGTCTGAAGCAGCTGCAACTCGGCTAGCTAAAGCGGATTCCGCGGCTCTTCACGACAGGGGAGCCGTCACGCTACTGTCCCGGTTCCAGTTAGCCGCCGGCCGGCCGGGCCGCGGTTACGGCCGTCGTGCAACGACGATGAACTTGTCGGTAAAGCTGTCGAGCGTGGTGGTCGCGCCGCGAGGCGGGACGACGGCGCATCGCGTGACCTTGCCGGTTTCGGCGTTCTCGTCCGAAGTCTGGTAGAGGATTTCCGAATCCGCGGAGACTTCCGTAGAGATTCCGATCATCGCGAGAGCGCTGTCGCAGACGAATATCTGAATCTTCATGTCACCACCCCAAGCTGCAAGTTGTAGCCAATGCACCGACCAGCCTCGCCTCATCCGGCTGACTGAGTTCGAAGAGGTATTCGCTCACGGCGTCCGCACTGATCCTCGCGGCGGCAATGAGCGGATCGGCGTAGTGTGCCAGGGCCGCATCGGCTGACAGGGTCGCCTTCATTCTGGCAGCGCCGTCAGCGCTGGCGGCGCACCGGTTCAACGCTCGGCTGACGCGGTTCCGCTGCTCAACGGCCGCGATCGACGCCGTCTGAACGGCTTGGACGTCGGCGAGGTTCAGGTGATATTGGGCGGCGAGCATCCGCTGTTCCGACCTCACCTTCACCAGCAGGTACTCACGACATCCGTCTCGTAATTCCGTTTCCCGCGATGTCGCGTCGTCATAGAGGGTCCGGATGCAGAATAGCTGAGTCTCGTCCTGATCGAAGGTGCGCTGGACGATGTAGCGCACGGTGTCGGCGACGTGTGCAACCGCCTCCGGCCGAGACGAATCGCCCGCGAATTCGAGCTTCCCGCTGGTCGTCGCAGAGGAGACGCCGATCGCGCCTTTGCTCGCGGCGACCAGGGCGTCGTAATGGGTTTGAGCCTGATCCCGCTTCGCCTTGGCCTCCGCCAACGCCTTGTCGGCATCGTCGCACGCCTTGATCTTGTTGCTCTCCTCGGTCGTGACCGCGGTCGGCGTGTCGGTTTTCTTCTTGCGCAGAGTCGCACAGGTGCCGGCCGCGGCGTCGGCCTCATTGGCCTTTTTCGTCTTCGCCGTGACGTCGTCGTCGGCGGCGGTGACGGCCGCACGCGCCGTCGCGATGGCCTTGACGAGATCCGTGGGATCAAGGCCCGTCGATGCGCTGCCCCCGGAGGAAATTGAAAGCGCCCGAGGGGTTATGGAGCCGGTCAGCTGCTCGATCGCAAGAATGGAAACCATTATCCGTTGGTCGCGCGCCGCGACGATCGGCATTTCCGCCGCCCCGATCGACCCGCTCAAATAGCGTTCACACGTCCGGAACATCATTTCCCGCAGCATATTGAGCGTTTGGGTACGGGCGATCGTGGCCCCGGTCTCGCTGCTCGAGAAAGCCGCCTGCAGGGCTGCGTTGACGCTCTTGTCCGCCCCTAAGCCGAGGCTTCCACTCCCGCTTCCTGACACACCCAATACGGTAAACACATCCGGGCTGGGTTCGGCGCAGTAGCGGCGGAAGAGCGGATCGCTGGAGCGTTTGTCGAGCTGGCTCAAAAGCACGCGCTGGCGCGCGTCGACCGTAATGGCGACTGGCTCCATTCCCGCCACCGGCCGCTGCCGGTATATCGATCCGGAGCAGGCGCTTACAACACAAGCCAAAGAGATGGCGGCCAATATGCGTGTAATCATTGGGAGCACCCCTGCTCTGTCTGGATGAAGTCGAACGCGCTACTTCCGGCCTGTTAGACCCCGGGCGGCATCGATGCGCGTGACGGGGATCACGCGCCAAAATCCGACAGGCGGTTATCCAGGCACGAAGTCCGGTGAGAAGAGGAAGCATCGCCATGGCCAGGTTCAGGGAGGAGCTTGTGCGCCAGGCCGAGCAAGAGCTTTCGGACTATGAAGGCCAGTTCGAAAATGGCGGCCAGCTTCGGGCAAGGATCGGTGAATATTGGACATTTCTCAACCATCCCAACCGCGACGGAGCCTCTCCTTATGCCTGGTCCGCAGCCTTCATTTCCTTCCTGGTGAATCGCGCCGGGGCGGAAGACAGCTTCCCCTATAGCGGCCAGCATTCCGTCTATTTCTATCGGTTGATCAGGGATCGGCTTCGGGAAAGGGATGTTCCCTTCTGGGGATACAGGCGCGGCGAGGTCGAGATTGGGCCCGGCGACATAATCGGAATGAACCGGGGCGACGCGGCGACAATCGATTATGACCAGGCGTCGGGCGACGCCGATTATCTGAGCCACGCCGACATCGTCGTCCATCGGGACGCCGACGGTACGCTGCATACGATCGGCGGCAATGTCGGCCGACGGCCAGGGCAGATAGGGCGAAAGGCCTTCGTTCAGCAGGACGAGCGCCTCGTAAATAGGGCGGACCCAGATCAGCAGGTGTTTGTCGTCCTGCGCAACAGGTTGGCCTGAAACGCCGCCTGAGCCTTCGGAGGCAACCCCGACAGCTTCGAGAATTGTTGGATAATGCCAAGCTTGATCCTGTTATGTTCCTCTCGATGCAAGAGGGACTATCATGACCGCGAACCGCCTCGTACTCGCTCTCGCCGCAGCGCTCGCAACATCCGCCTGCGCGACCGTCCAGGAGCATGTCGACGCCTACAAAGGCAACGTGCCCGACCTCAGCGAAAAGGATGTCGCGGCCTTCGTCGCCGCCCGCGAAAATGTCGTCGGCCAACTCAAGACGCTGTCGGGAACCGATCCGCGACAAGACGGCGACGACTGGCGGCCGGTGGTCGACGCCGGCATCCTCTATGCCGACGTGCGCTGCGATCGCTACATGAACGCGCTCTTCTGGTTCGCCCGGGCCCGCGAATCGTCGAGCCGCGAGATCGGCTTCGCCGGCTCGGCAAGCTCGGCGGCGATGGCGCTGCTGAATGCCGGCAAGGATTTGATCGGGCTTGCCCCGCTCGGCTTCACCTTCCTCGACCAGACGATCAACAATATCGGCAGGGGGCTGCTGTTCGACCTCAGCCCGAGCATCGTCCGCTCGCTCGTCGAGAAGCAGCAGACGGCCTATCTGAAGGGCCTGAACGGCACCGAGTTCAGGACCAAGAGCGGCGCATTGAACGCGATCCAGGGCTATACGGCGATCTGCCTGCCGCCGTCGATCGAGACCGAGGTCAGCCGCGCCGTCGAGGCCTCGGAATATAGGCCGGTCGATTATTCCGGGGCGAAAGAGCCGCCGCGCGACAGCCCCGGGGAGGCGGCGGACGCCGTCCGGGCGCCCGCGGCAGGAGCACAGCCGGAATCCCCGCCGCCTTCTCAACCACCGCGACCCGATTCCACGCCCATATTGGGCCGCGCTCCGGGCGGTTGAAGGCCGCAAGGCCCTCGCCTCCTCGTTCCTGCGAAAAAGCCTATGCTGTCCCGGATTTCCCTCGCGATAGCGTAAACCCCTTTTCTACGTTGTACCTTCGTGCCTTCCTTTGAACCCGGGTGTCGAGGCGGATGGCCGCAGGCGGGAACGTCCGACCGGGTGCAATGCGCAGTCCGGCACCGATGCATCCAGCGCATTTCCTTCAGGCGACGGGCCTGGCTGGATTTTTGAGAGAAGGCACGAAGGCGCGAAGGCACAACGTAGAAAAGGAATTGGGTTGCCGCTTCGCGGATTCCCTAGACCGCCTCCCCCGCCGCCACGCCGCTCGCCCAGGCCCATTGGAAATTGTAGCCGCCGAGCCAGCCGGTGACGTCGACGGCCTCGCCGATGGCGTAGAGGCCGGGGAGGTTGCGGGCCTCCATCGTCTTCGAGGAGAGGCCAGCGGTGGCGATTCCGCCTACCGTCACTTCCGCTTTGGCGAAGCCTTCGGTGCCGTTCGGGGCGAAACGCCATCGGGAGAGGCGGCGTTCGGCTTCCTCGAGCCCGCGGTCGGGCAGGTCGGCGAGGTTGGCGGCGGTCAAGCGAGCGTCACCGGACTGTCCCCCGAGGCGTTCGGCCAGGGCTTCGGCGAGGCGTTCGGGCAGTCGCCGGGCGAGCGCGGACTTGAGGGAGACGCGCGGCGTGCTTCGCTTGGCCTCGCGCAGCCAGCCGGGTCTCGAATCGGGAAGGAAGTCGATCGAGATCGGCTCTCCCGGCCGCCAGTAGCTCGAGATCTGCAGGATCGCCGGGCCGGAGAGGCCGCGATGGGTGAACAAAGCGGCTTCGCGGAAAGCCGCCTTGCCGGCGCTCGCCACGACCTCGGCCGAGACTCCGGACAGAGCGTGGAACAAGGCCTCCTCGCGGCTCAGGGTGAGCGGCACCAGCGCCGGGCGCGGCTCGATCACCTTGAGTCCGAAGCGGCGGGCGAGCTCGTAGGCGAAGCCGGTGGCGCCGAGCTTGGGGATGGAGGGGCCGCCGGTGGCGACGACCAGGGCCGGGGCTTCGGCGGTGCGGGCGCCGAAGGTGAGCCGGAAGCGGGCGTCGTTATGGGCGATGTCGCGGACGGCATGGCCCAGAGCGAGCTCCACCCCTCCCCGGTCGCACTCGTCCTGAAGCATGGCGACGATCTGACGGGCGGAGCCGTCGCAGAAGAGCTGGCCGAGGGTCTTTTCGTGCCAGGCGATGCGGTGGCGCTCGACCAGTCCGAGGAAGTCGGCCGGCGTGTAGCGGGCGAGCGCGGAGACGGCGAAATGGGGGTTCAATGAAAGGAACCGGCCGGGCGCGGCGTGGAGGTTGGTGAAGTTGCAGCGGCCGCCGCCCGAGATCAGGATCTTCTTCCCCGGCGCATCGGCATGGTCGACCAGCAGGACCCGGCGGCCGCGGCCGCCGGCGACGGCGGCGCACATCAGCCCCGCCCCGCCCGCTCCGAGGATGATCGCGTCGTAGGGCTCGGGTCTCACCCCGCGGGCTTTAGAACCCCCGCGGCCCCGCGAACAGGGCCGCCCAGACGACCACGATCAGCCAGTGGAGGACCACCGCCGGCCAGAGCGAGCGGGTCGCCAGGGTCAGCCGGGCGCAGGCGAGGCCCAAGGCGAGGGCGGCGAGCAGGAACCAGGGGTTGAAGCCGAGCCAGGCCCAGGGCAGCGGGCAGCGGCCGACCAGGGTCCATTGGCAGACGACGACCTGGAGCGGATGCCAGAGCGCGAAGAGAAGGGCCGAGAGGATTGCCGGGCCGAGGCCCGAGACCCCGTCGGACGGCGGCTTGAGGAGCAGCCCCCGGAACACCGCCTCCTCGGCCAGCGCCGGAACGAAGAAGGCGACGAGCGCGACCAAAGCGAGGCCGGGGGTGAACTCCGGCCGCCAAATGAGGAAGCCGCCGAGCCAGGCGAACAGGGCCAGCGCCGGCACCAGCCACGCCGCCTGCCCGGCCAGCCCCGCCCAGCCGCGGGCGTCGGGCCAGGTCGTGACCAGCCGCTTCAACCGGGCGAAGGCGCCTTCCGGGCGGTAGGGCGGCGGCGGAATGACGGGCGGGGCCGGCCCTTCGGTCGAGTCGATCGCGAAGGCCTCGGGCAGGTTGACCGGACGATAGCCCCCGACCTCGGCGATCCGGGCGACGGCGGAGCTGTGAATGGCGAACGGGTCGTCGGAGGGCACGCCTTTCCACGGCCGGTTCGGGATCGGCCGAGGCTCGGCCCAGGGGATGTAGAGGCCGAGAAAGCTGCGCCGGCCCGGCCATTCCTTCAGCCGGGCGTTCTTGGGCAACGGCTCGAACAGCCACCAGGCGCCGGTGAGCGACCTGTGGAGCTCGCCTTTCGGGTCGGGCGCGACATAGGGATATTGGGGATCGCCATCCTCCGGCCGCTCGCCGCGGGCAAGCCAGTCGACCAGGCGCTGGTCGAACCGAAGCGCCTCGCCTTCGGGAAGGTCGCGCGCCTGGAAGATCATCCAGAGCAACGGATATTTGGAGAGCGCGCTCGCAGCTTCCGGATAGCCGCCGCCGACGTCGGAATGGACTCCGGCGAACCAGGTCTGCTTCGTCCGCACCTTTCCGGTCCCGGGGTCGGGGACCGAGCCTTCCTGGTCCTTCCAGTGGTTCAATCGGAACATCCGGCGGCGCTCGTCCATGGCGATGGCGTGGCGGAAGGTCTCGACGCTGGGATTGGTCCGGGTGAAAGGCAGGGTCTGGAGCGAGGGCAGATAGAAACGGTCGGGACGGGGCACGATCACCGTCGAGACCGTGTCCCAGACTCCGACGAGTCGGATCCGCGGGCGCCGGGCGCCGGCGATTCGGCGGAAGTTGAAGCCGATCTCGAGGTCGTTCTGGTCGGCCGAGCTCTTGTAGGCGACGAGCGCGTAGCCGCACAGATTGAGCTGCTCGGGCCGGAGCAGGCCGCACATATGGATGAAGCCGGCGACGACCCGGGCCGTGTAGGCGCCGCGGCTGAAGCCGTGGAGGTAGATGCAATCTCCCTCGCGCCAATTCTGGCAGAGCCAGGAATAAGCGTTGAGGACGTTCGAATCGAGGCCGTAGCCCAGAGCGAGGCCGATCACTTCCTTGAACTTGAGCTTGAGCTGGCTCCACCAGCCCGGGGTGCCGATCGTCCCGACCCCGGGATCGTAATAAACGAGCTGGTCCTCGTCCTGCTCGAGGCAGCGGTAGAATTTGAGCACGTTCGAGAGATTGGCGCCGATCTGGTTGCCGGTGCCGTCGAGCAGGACGACGAGTTTTCTGGCCATGACGCGAGCCCCCTTTCGCGAGATGGCAGCATGTCACGGCGACCGGGCCGTTGTCGAGGGGTCGAGCGCCGCTGACGCGCAACCATGAAGCCTCCGAGCCGTTACGGCATCGCAACACCAAAGGAGTGCGTCATGTCTCTGGGTCTCATCCTCCTCATCATCCTTGTCCTGCTCCTGCTCGGGGCGCTGCCGAGCTGGGGTTACAGCCGCGGCTGGGGTTACGGGCCGTCGGGCATCCTCGGCCTCGTTCTCATCGTCGTGCTGATCCTGTTCCTGCTGGGCCGGCTCGGCTGAACCGGCGCCCGTTCATCGGGCGGTCAGGGAATTGAGGGCAGATTTCGGGCGGGCCGGAGGCGAGCGATCGCCGTTCCGGCTCGCTTGCGTCCCCCTGTGCCAACGAGCTTGTCATGCTCAAGCAGATCGCCCTGGCGCTCGCCGCTTCCGCGACCGCGCTCGTCGCCTTCCCCGCCGAAGCCGACGCCCGCCACCGCCACCAGCGCAGCCGGGTCGTCGTCCATGTCGGCTACGCGCCGGCTTATTACGGCGGCTATTACGACCCCTATTACGATCCTTATTATGCCCGCCGCTATCCGGTCCGCCGCTATTATGGGCGCGGCTATGACGACGGCTATTACGGCCGCCGCCACTACCGCAGCCGCTACGATTGCCGCCGGCGCGGCGACGGCACGGCCGGAGCCATCGTCGGCGGAGCGGTCGGGGCCCTGCTCGGGCGCGAGATCGGCCGCGGCGGCTCGCGCGGTTATTACCGCTACCGGCGCGGCGGCGGCACCACCGGAGCGATCGTCGGCGGCGCCGCGGGCGCCCTCATCGGCCGCGAGGTCGCCCGCAGCTGCTGACAGCTACCCACCTCGTCATTGCGAGGAGCGAAAGCGACGAAGCAATCCAGTCCAGGCGCCTTCGCCACTGGATTGCTTCGCTTCGCTCGCAATGACGGTCTGACTGTCTGCTCTTCCTATTTGGCCCGGTCGGCTTCCGCGGCGAGGAAGCCGGGCTCGCGCTCGGGCACCATCCAGCGGCTTTCCCAGATCTCGACCGTGTCGAAGATGCCGGGAGTGAAATAGGGATCGTCCGCCAGATAGGAATCGAGCGCGGCCCGGTCGGGGACGTCGAAGACGAAGATGCTGCCGACCATCCGGCCCTGCTCGAGCAGGGGCCCGGCGTAGATTATCTTGGCCTGATGGCCTTCGACATAGCGCAGATGATCGGCGCGGTGGCGGGCCCGGGCCTCGCCGCCGGGCCCGTCGCGGCCGAGGACGACGAAGTTCATCAGCTGGCGCGATCGTGGACGGTGTCGAGGTCGATCGGCGATTGGTCGTCGGCGGACGAGGTCTCGCCCTGGTCGTCCGGAGAGGGATCCTCGCCTTTTTCCCGGACGAATCCGCCGTCGCGCTTCTCCCGGGCCGGCCTGGAGGCTCCGCTCCGGTCGATCGTCTCGCTTGCCCTGTCCTTGCTCATGGCCTGCTCCTTACGAAGCGGCCAACGCACCGGGGTCGGCGACGTTTCCTAGAAGATGATCGCCCCGGCGACGAAGGCGACGAAGGCGATCGTCCAGTCCTTGGCCTGCATTCGGCGGATGAAGTCCATGTCGAGGCTCCTTTGCTGTACTAGCCATGTAAGACAGCGAAAGCCGGGCGCAAGGGTTGGGCCCGGGCGGGACGCCATTCCCCTTCCGTGGCCTCCGTGATATCCTTCCACTCCTCGGTGGACGGCCCGGCTATCGTGGGTATCGGGCGCGGCCCCGAGGCGAGCCTGGGGGGGCGAGGCGATGCGGAACATCCGGGCCATGACGGCAGCGCTGGCGGGGCTGGCGCTCGCCGCAACGATCCTCATTCAAGGCCCTTCACGGTCGCAATCCCCGGGCAGCGAAGCCACCGCCGGCCAGGACGACCCGATTCCCGCCAGCCTTGCCGGCCCGTTCGTCGCCGACCGGGACGTCCTGATGCTTCTGGACAAGCCGAGCACGGACGGCACCTGCCGGACGGCGGGCCCGCTGGTCTTCGGCTGCCTGATCCAGGCCAAGGTCGCCGCCGCCGAGGAGGAGGCGCCGACCGGCCCCTTCGCCAATCCGTTCAACCTGCGGGTCGCGAGCGACATATTGACGACGTTCAGAGGGGATCTCGACAGCTTCCGGACCCCCGCCGGAACCGGCGCTCGGCCGCAGGCCGATCCCGCCGCGCCGACCGATGCCGATTCCTCCATCGACCCCGCCCAGCAGCTCAATCCCGGATTCCTCACCGATCCGGGCTCCCGGGTGGAGCTGATCGGGATCATCAACCGGATCGACCGCCAGTTCATCGAGGACATCGTTCCGGGGGCGGAGAATCACCGGCGCTGCGGCGAGATCAGCGTGCTCTACCGCTTTTCCTACTCGCTGAGGGGCGGCGACGTCGCCTCGCGCCTGCCGGTGACGATGAACGTCGTCTTCCCCGCCGTGCCCAGGTCGAGGCCGGCGGGAGCCTCGAATTGCGCCGAAGTGGCGGCGCGCTGGGTCCGCGAGATGGACCGGATCGCCGATCGCGGCCCCGATCGGGTGGTGGCTGACCTGACCGACCCGAGGGACGGAGTCATCTCTCTGCTCGACGGCCGCGACATCGAGCGGATCGAGCTGAACTTCCAGGCCTACCGGATCAGCGCGGGCGCCGACCGCACCGATTTCGGGAGCACCGCCGAATATGTGATCCGGGTGTTCCGCTGGAATCCCGACCAGAAGAAGTTCTTGCCGAGCTATCTCACCAACCAGATCGACCGGGCCCGGCTGCTCGGCAATCCCCTCGGCGATCGGAACAGCTGCGACCCCGGCGTCCGGCGGCCGATGTCGAAGGCGCGTTTCCTCGCCTACATAACTGATCCGGTCGTTCTCTCGGACATCGACAACGGCACCCTGAACATTCCTCAGGAATTCCTCGCCTGCCGGGCCGTCACCGCTTCGCCCGGCGGCGCCCACCGGTCCAGGAACAATATGTTCTGGAACGCCTCCAACCCGGCCGAGCAGATCATCACCGACGCGCAGATCGAACGGGCGATGCGGCGGGCGCAGAGCCCCAGGCGGCAGTTCAGCTTCATGAAGTCTCCCGACGATTTCAGGCTTCGAATCAACGGCCTGAGCTGCTCCGGCTGCCACCAGGAACGGGCGATCGCGGGCTTCCACTTCCCCGGCGCCGACCGCCCCGGAGCGCCGGTGTCGAATTCCGTCTATCTGCCCGGGTCGGCGCATTTCCTCGGCGACCAGGCCAGGCGGCAGGAGGTGCTTCGCCGTCTCGCACGAGGCGACAGGCTGTCGCGCTACGACCTCGCCTGGAGCTATGCCTCGCGCCCGCTCAACCGGTTCGGCCCGGCGCTTCAGGATACCCAGCTGATCGGCGGCTGGGGCGGGGCCTGCCTGCTTCCCGAGGCTGCGGCGGCGAGCCAGCGGGAATGGACGTGCAAGCCGACCCTGCAATGCGTCGCCCTGTTCAACTCCTCGAACGCCCCGGGGCTCGGGACCTGCACCCCGGCCGGGTCGCGCCAGGTCGGCGACGCGATGCAGATCGGCAAGGTCAGCACGGCCCGCTGGGGCGTGGACAGCTATTTGAGGACGGATCCGGCGCCGGTGGGCAATTGGGCCGACCGGGCCACCCGCAACACGCTCATTCCGGCTTCGCGGCTGCCCACCAATCCGCCGCCCGGCAACAGCTATTATTCCGCGCACCAGGAATATTACGAGGGCGATCAGTCAAGCAGCGATCCGGCCATCCTGCGCGACGCCCAGACCGGCGGCTTCCCGTCGGGCATGCTGCGCTTTTCCGAATGCAAGGGGCTGACCGCCGAGGCCACGTGCGGCCTGACCGCTTCGACCGGCTTCAACGCCTGCCTCACCCAGGTCAAGGCCGGGACCAAGACCTTGAACCAATGCTTCGCGGAGCGCACCTCCTATGCGGGGATGCGCGCCTGCAACAGCGCCAACCCCTGCCGCGACGACTATATCTGCCTTCGTCCCATGGGCTACACCCAGGCCAACGGCCATGAGAAGTTCCTCGCCCGGCAAAGCACCGTGTCCTACAGGAACAGCGACTACGGGCAGCAGGAGCCGGACTCCGCCTGGCTCGCCCGCAACGGCGGCAGGGGCGACCAGCGCGGCATCTGCATCCCGCCCTATTTCGTCTTCCAGTTCCGCTCCGACGGCCATCCGAGCCCGGTGGCGCGGTCGCTGAGCCTGCCGCAATAGGGGCCTGGGCAGCCCTTCGGCCGGCGTTCAGTCAGCGCGGCGTTCGGCACGGGGACCGGCCGCAGCTGAGGCGCCGAAATGCTGGAGCATGATTGTCCTCGATTGATCCGTCATTGCGAGGAGCGAAGCGACGAAGCAATCCAGCGGGCCTCCGAGGCCGCACTGGATTGCTTCGCTTCGCTCGCCATGACGGAGAGATTCGCCGATGGGCGATCCTGCTTCAGATCTTCACCTGGCTGCCCATCTCGACGACCCGGTTGGGCGGCAGAGCGAAGAATTCCATCGGGCTTTCGGCGTTGCGCATCATCCAGGCGAACAGCTTCTCGCGCCAGATCGCCATGCCGTGGGTGGTCGAGGTGAGCGGGGTCTGGCGGGAGAGGAAGAAGCTCGTCTCCATCATCTTGAACGGGAAGCCGCAGCGATCCACCCGGGCCAGCGCCTCGGGCACGTTCATGTCCTGCATGAAGCCGAAATGGAGGATGATCTTGTAGAAGCCCTCGCCCAGCTGGTCGACCTCGACCCGGCGCTCGTCGTCGACATAGGGCACGTCCTCGATCGCCACCTTGAGGAAGATCGAGCGCTCGTGGAGCACCTTGTTGTGCTTCAGATTGTGGAGCAGGGCGTGCGGCACTCCGTCGGCCGAGCTGGTCATGAAAACGGCGGTGCCGGGCACTCGCGCGGCCGAGCCGCAGGCGGACTTGATGAAAAGGGCGGTCGGGATGTCGCCCTGCTTAAGCTGACGATGGAGCAGCTTGCGGCCCTTTGCCCAGGTGGTCAGCAGGGCGAAGATGATGAAGCCGACCATCAGCGGGAACCAGCCGCCGCTCGGCACCTTCAGGAGATTGGCGGCGAAATAGGCGGCGTCGACGAGGAAGAAGAGGGCGAGGAGCCCCCCCGCCAGCCATTTGTTCCAGCCCCACAAGGCGAACAGGACGACCGCGAGCAGGCAGGTGTCGATGAACATCGCCCCGGTGACGGCGATGCCGTAGGCGGCGGTGAGGTTGGACGAGGTCTGGAAGACCAGGACGAGCAGGATCACCATCACCATCAGCGCCCAATTGACCGCCGGGATGTAGATCTGGCTCGCCGCGGCGGCGCTGGTGTGGGTGATCTTGATGCGCGGGATGTAGCCCAGGTGGATGGCCTGCTGGGTGACCGAGAAGGCGCCCGAAATGACCGCCTGGCTGGCGATCACCGTCGCCGCGGTGGCGATGAGGACGAGCGGCAGCCGGAACCACTCGGGAGCGAGCAGGAAGAAGGGATTGTGGATCGCCTCGGGGCTCGAGATGAGCAGGGCCCCCTGCCCCAGATAATTGATCATCAGGGCCGGCAGGACGAAATAGACCCAGCCCGCCCCGATCGGCCGGCGGCCGAAATGGCCCATGTCGGCATAGAGCGCCTCCGCCCCGGTCACCGCCAGGACCACCGAGCCCAGGGAGACGAAGGCGAGGAACTTCTCCTCGAAGAAGAAGCGCACCGCCCAGGCCGGGTTGAGCGCCGCGATGACGTCGGGCGAGTTGGCGATGCTGAGCCCTCCGAGCACCGCCAGGGTCAGGAAATAGACGATGATCACCGGCCCGAACATCGCCCCGACCGCGGCGGTGCCGCGCTGCTGGATCATGAACAGTCCGACGAGGATGACGATCGCGATCGGAACCACCCAGGGCTGGAGGCCCGCCTCGACGACGACCAGGCCCTCCACGGCCGAAAGCACCGAGACGGCCGGAGTGATCATCGAATCGCCGTAGAAGAGCGCGCAGGCGAAGACCCCGAGCAGGACGATTGCAGCGCCCCAGCGCGCCGCCTCGGTCTTGCGCGAGATGAGGGCGAGGAGGGCGAGGCTGCCCCCTTCCCCCTTATTGTCGGCGCGCATCAGGATGGTGACGTATTTCAAGGTCACCACGATCATCATCGACCAGAAGATCAGGCTGAGCACGCCGAGAACGTGGAGCCGGTCGACGGGCAGCGGATGGTGGCCGGCGAAGGTCTCGCGGAAGGCGTAGAGCGGCGAGGTTCCGATATCGCCGAAGACGATCCCGATGGCGCCCACGGTGAGCTTCAGGAGGCCGCCGTGATGGTGACCGCTGTGCGGATCGCGAACGTCCGGAAGTGGGGCCGGGGCGGCCGCGGCTTCGCTCATCTTCGTCCCTCGGCGATTGCCCGGTAGGAATGACCGAACCGGCCGATCCGTTCCGGCCCCGGATCGCCCGCGCCGCTACGAGTTCAAAGGGCGCAGGGCAAGTGTCTCGTCATCCGGACCTGATCGGGGATCCATGAAGACTGAAATCAGACAGCGTCCACTATCCGTGTTCATGGGTCCCGGCTTTCGCCGGGATGACGGCTATTCCGCCGCGGTCGCCGCCGCGTCCTTCTCGGCGGCCTGCTTGGCGCGGAAGACGTCGCTGCGGTGGGCCCTTGCGGCCATCGCTTCCCAGGCGCCGGCGGCGCGCAGGCAACGGTCGCGGACATTGTCGAGAGTGGCCTTGTCGGCGTCGGCGCGCGCCTCGGCGGCGCGGGCGGAGTAGAAATCATGCTGTGCGGACATAGGCGTTTTCTTTCTTCCCCCCTTGCGTTTCGAAGCAAGGCGAGACGGGAGCCTCGCGGCTCCCGTCCCCGGTCTGAATGGGGACACGTACTTTTTCGCGAAAAAGTACGTGTCCCCCGATAGGCTTACGCCGCCTGGATGTTGACGGCGCTGGTCTTGCCGCGGCGGTCGGTCTCGAGATCGTAGGAGACGCGCTGGTCGCGGTCGAGGGTCTGCATTCCGGCGGCCTGGACGGCGCTGATATGGACGAAGGCGTCGTTGCCGCCGCCGTCGGGCTGGATGAAGCCATAGCCCTTGTCGGCGTTGAAGAATTTCACGGTCCCGATGGTCATTTTCACTTTTTCCTTGTCGTTTGGCGGGACGTTCATCGGCCCACCGGTGCTGCGAGAGGCGAGAAGGAAAAAGGAGCCGCAAAGCGCCAAAGACCGTTCATTTGCGACTGGTAGCGGCGCTCTATGTAGGCGCGAGAGGCGAAAATAGCAAATTGACGGGGCGCCGGCCCCGTCATTGCGAGGAGCGAAGCGACGCGGCAATCCAGAGGACGGAAGCGCCGTGCTGGATTGCTTCGCTACGCTCGCAATGACGGCCCTCGGCCTTGCGCTCCGGCCTTAGACGCGTGACACCAACCCCATGGCCACCGCCCCCGCCCCCAGCACCGCCCGCCGCGACCGGCTCGTCATCGCCGCTTCCTCGCTCGGAACCGTGTTCGAATGGTATGATTTCTACCTGTACGGGCTGCTCGCCACGATCATCTCGAGCCAGTTCTTCTCGGGGGTCAACGAGACGACGGGCTTCATCTTCGCCCTCGCCGCCTTCGCCGCGGGCTTCGCGGTGCGGCCGTTCGGGGCTCTCGTGTTCGGGCGGATCGGCGATCTCGTCGGGCGCAAATATACCTTCCTCGTCACCATGGCGATCATGGGCCTGTCGACCTTCCTGGTCGGCCTGCTGCCCAGCTATGCCAGCGTCGGGGTCGCCGCTCCGGTCGCGCTGGTGACCCTGAGGCTGCTCCAGGGGCTGGCCCTGGGCGGCGAATATGGCGGCGCCGCGACCTATGTCGCCGAGCATGCGCCGCCCGGGCGGCGCGGCTTCTATACGAGCTGGATCCAGACCACCGCGACGCTGGGGCTGTTCGCGGCCCTGCTGGTGGTGATCGGCACCCGAACCGCGCTCGGCGAGGCGGCGTTCGCGGATTGGGGCTGGCGGGTCCCGTTCCTGCTCTCGATCCTTCTCCTCGCCGTGTCGCTGTGGATCCGGATGCAGCTCGAGGAGAGCCCGGTCTTCCGGAAGATGAAGGAGGAGGGGACGACCTCCAAGGCGCCGCTGCGCGAGAGCTTCGCGCGCTGGGGCAATGCCAAGATTGTCCTCATCGCCTTGTTCGGCGCCGTCGCCGGCCAGGCGGTGGTCTGGTATACCGGACAATTCTACGCCCTCTTCTTCCTCGAGAAGACGCTCAAGGTCGACGGCGCCACCGCCAACATATTGATCGCGATCGCTTTGGCGCTGGCGACGCCCTTCTTCGTCTTCTTCGGCTGGCTTTCGGACCGGATCGGGCGGAAGCCGATCATCCTGGCGGGCTGCGCGCTGGCGGCGCTGACCTATTTCCCGCTGTTCGAGGGGCTGACCCGGGCGGCCAACCCGGCGCTTTACGAAGCCCGGCAACGGGCTCCGGTGGAGGTGATGGCCGATTCCCGGGTCTGTTCGCTCCAGTTCGATCCGATCGGCAAGAAGAGCTTCAACCGCAACGGCTGCGACATCGCGAAGAGCCTCCTCGCCAAGGCGGGCATCGGCTATGAATCGGCCGACGTGGAGTCCGGTACGGGAGCCCGGCTCAAGATCGGCGACACGTTCGTCGACATCTCCAATGCACCGTCCGATCCGGAGGGACAGGCGCTCTGGGCCGCGACCGCCGAAGCCGAAGTCAAGGCAGCCCTGGCGCGCGCCGGCTACCCGGCCAAGGCCGATCCGGCGCGGGTGAACAAGCCGCTCGTCGTCGCCATCCTCTTCCTGCTCGTCCTCTACGTGACCATGGTCTACGGGCCGATCGCGGCGCTGCTGGTCGAATTGTTCCCGAGCCGGATCCGCTACAGCTCGATGTCGCTCCCCTATCATATCGGCAACGGCTGGTTCGGCGGCTTCCTGCCCACCACCGCCTTCGCCATGGTCGCGGCGACGGGGGATATTTATTACGGGCTCTGGTACCCGATCGGGATCGCGGTGCTGACCCTTGTGGTCGGGCTGTTCCTGCTGCCTGAGACCCGCGGACGGGAGATGGAGTGAAGGAAGCAGGGCGGCTTGCACGGCCCACCGCTTCCGTTAAGGCGGCGCAATGACCCTTCCCGCCGTCCTCCAGCGCCTGCGCCTGCCCGCCATCGGCGCACCTTTGTTCATCGTCTCCAATCCGGACCTCGTCATCGCCCAGTGCAAGGCCGGGATCGTCGGCTCGTTCCCGGCGCTGAACGCCCGGCCGCAGAGCCTGCTCGACGAATGGCTCCACCGCATCACCGAGGAGCTCGCCGCCTGGGACCGGGACAATCCCGACCGCCCGGCAGCGCCTTATGCGGTCAACCAGATCGTCCACCGCTCCAACGACCGGCTCCAGCTGGACATGGCGACCTGCGCCAAATGGAAGGTGCCGATCGTGATCACCTCGCTGGGCGCGATCGTCGAGGTCAACCAGGCGGTGCACGGCTGGGGCGGGATCACCCTCCACGACATCATCAACGACCGCTTCGCCCGCAAGGCGGTGGAGAAAGGCGCGGACGGAGTGATCGCGGTCGCCGCCGGCGCCGGCGGCCATGCCGGGATCCTGTCGCCCTTCGCTTTGGTCCAGGAGATAAGGCAGTGGTTCGAGGGGCCGCTGATCCTGTCAGGGGCGATCGCCACCGGCCGGGCCATCCTCGCCGCCCAGGCGATGGGGGCGGATCTGGGCTATATCGGCTCGCCCTTCATCGCCACCGAAGAGGCCAATGCCGCCGAGGCCTACAAGCAGGGCATATGCGACGGGCGGGCGGCGGACATCGTCTATTCGAGCCTGTTCACCGGCGTCCACGGCAATTACCTGCGCGCCTCGATCGCCGCTTCGGGGCTCGATCCGGACAATCTGCCCGAAGGCGACCTGAAGACGATGGATTTCGGCGGCGGCGAGAGCGCGAAAAAGGCCTGGCGCGACATCTGGGGCTCGGGCCAGGGCATCGGCGCGATCGACCGGGTGAGGAGCGCGGGCGATTATGTCGCGGAGCTGATCCGCCAATATGAGGAAGCGAAAGCGGAGCTCTGCGCCCGCTGACCGTCATCCCGGACTTGATCCGGGATCCATGAACATTGCCTTTTTCGAATACGCTTCGGTTCATGGATCCCGGCTTTCGCCGGGATGACGGCCGCTCTTAGAAGGACCGTTCCAGCCGGCTCATCAGGCTTCGGGCCGGGCTCGCCTGGGGCTCGGGTCCGGCGCCCTCCCCCGCTTCGTCCAGCCGCTTCACCCGGGCGTAGAGGTCGCGGCTGGCGTGGATCAGGGTCCGGGCGTTGTCGGGGAGCTTCTCAAGCAGAGCCTCGTCGCTGTCGGGCGCCTCGCCGAGGCGGCGGGCGGGACGGCGCGCCTGGCTTCGGCTCAATTCGCCGGCCTCGACGGCGCGCTGGGTGAGGAGCCAGGCGATGACGTGCATCAGCCGGGTGGTCACCTTCAGCGACTCGCAGGAGAAGCCGACCCGGTCGACCGGATCGAGCGAGTCGCGGTCGGCCCGGCCATTGACGTCGAAATAGGAGCGCGCCTCGTCGGCGAGCAGCATCGCCTCGGTATAGAGCGAGGCGACCAGCTTGGCGGTGAGAGGCAGACGCGCTTCCTGCATCCGCTCATGCTGCCACAGGGGCGGCCGAACCGCCATTGGGAAAGATGGTGAAGGCCGGAACGTGCCGGGGAGGGACGTTGTTTCAGGCGATGATGTCCGGGATGAGCTGGTCCTCGAGCAACGCGATCTCGTCCTTGAGACGCAGCTTGCGCTTCTTCAGCCGGGCGAGCTGGAGCTGGTCGGACGCCGGCGAGATCCGGAGCGCCTCGATCGCCGAGTCGAGGTCGCGATGCTCCTGGCGCAGCCGGACCAGCCGCGCGGCCGCCGGGACGGCGCTTCCGTCGATCGATTCCATGCCCCTCCAGGCCGCTTACCAAGCGGTTTAAAACGCGTTATAGATAGTCCATTAACGGTCCGTCGTACATATTGCGACGGCCGTCCGATCGACGGGAGAAAGGCCACGCCTCCAGACGTTGATACCCCGCCCAGCACAGCCAAGGAGATGGGAATGCAACAGGCGCATATCTCGGCATTGCAACACCGCCACGCGGACATAGAAGCGCGGATCGAAGAAGAAAGTCAGCGGCCTTTGCCGGACATGGCCACCCTCTCGAGGCTCAAGAAAGAGAAGCTCTGGATCAAGGAAGAGATCGCCGGCCTCCACTAGGCGCGGCGCTCTCCTGATTACACCGGCCGCTCGCTCCCCGTCATTGCGAGGAGCGAAGCGACGAAGCAATCCAGCCGCGGCGTATGCGACAGCCCCAGCGCTGGATTGCTTCGCTTCGCTCGCAATGACGGCATTCGCGCACTCCCGTCGTCCCAGCGCAGGCTGGGACCCCAGCGGGTGAAGGCTCGGCGTTTCACCCCACGGGACCCCGGACTTCGCCGGGGTGGCGAATCCGGCCGCGGCCTCGCGGCCGTCTTCGTCAATCGTCGCGGGTGATGCGCTCGTTGCGCTCGTGACGCTCCTGGGCCTCGACGGTCATGGTCGCGATCGGACGGGCCTCGAGACGGGCCAGCGAGATCGGCTCGCCGGTCACTTCGCAAAAGCCGTACTCGCCGGTGTCGATCCGGCGAAGCGCCGAGTCGATCTTCGAGATGAGCTTGCGCTGGCGGTCGCGGGTCCGAAGCTCGATCGCCCAGTCGGTTTCGGAAGAGGCCCGGTCGGTGACGTCCGCCTCGCGGATCGGGCCGCTCTTCAGCGACGCCATCGTCCCTTGCGATTCGCGCAGGATCTCGTCCTTCCAGCCGAGCAGCTTCTGCCGGAAATAGGCCAGCTGCACCGGGTTCATGAACTCTTCGTTGGCACTGGGCCGGTAGCTGTCGGGAACGCCGCCCAACGCATAGACCGAGCCGTAAACGTCACTCAAAGCCGTCGCCATAACCCCTCCACTCCTTCACGCTACCGCACCGCGGTCACGCAAACCTCCTGAAGCCCCGCTTCCGAGTCGTCCGGAAGTCGGAGCTTGCCCCAGCGCGCCTATACGCTTCGCAAATGGGGAGTACAAGTCACTCAAATAGCGGTTAAAAATTCACGCGAATTCGGGCAGCGGGAGTGACTTTTTTGCCCCTTTCGCCGCCGCGACTCGATTCGGCCGCTTCTGTGTCCGAACAGGTCCGAATCGGAGCACCGGCCGCGCGTTAACCATGTTCGCATGATCGGCACCCTCGCCTATTCGTTCACGGCTTGTGCGGGCCTGTCCTCAAATGGGACGGAAGTCGCCTGGACGGGCATTTGACGGGCATTCTGAGGGGACTTCATGGTTAACGCGCTTGCACTTAAAGCATTCCTTTGCATCTGTGCGTGTAGCTCGATGCCGACGCCGATCTTCCATCAGGGACTTTCGGCTACGCATCGAAACCTGGAAACAAGGTGCGCTGTCATGTCGGTTAGAATGGCTCTCGCTAAACTCTGCGCCTGCACTTGCGGCGGTGCGATCATCGGTGGCGGCGCCGTCCATGTCGCCGAGAACCCGCCCCAGCGGCCGGCCTTCGTCAAGCAGGCCAAGATGGTCAAGCAGGCGCCGCGGCGCTACGCCCGGGTCAAGCCGATCAAGCGCCATCGCCGGGTCCGCACCGCCTGCGTCGTCAAGACCCCGGGCACGACCACGACCACCCGCACCATCACCTATCCGGGCGGCGGAATGCCGATGCCCCTGCCCCCGCTCCCGCCCATGGCCGGAAGCACCGGCGGCGGCGGAGTCACCGTGATCGGCGGCAGCGGCGGGTTCGGCGGAGGCTTCGGCGGCGGCTTCTTCAGCGGCGGCTTCTTCGGCGGATCGAGCGGCAACGCCATCTTCACCGCCTCGACCAGCACCTCGACCGGCGGCAGCGGCGGAAGCTCGACCTCGACCAGCGGCGGCTCGACCAGCACCGGCGGAAGCTCCACTTCGACCGGTGGAAGCTCGACTTCGACCAGCGGCGGTTCGACCTCGACCAGCGGCGGCTCGACCTCGACCTCCACCGGCGGCTCGTCGACCAGCACGTCGAGCGGCAACGTCTCGACCACCTCCTCCTCGTCGAGCTTCGGCGGCGGTACCAGCACCTCGACCAGCTCGTCGTCGAGCGGCAACGTCTCGACCAGCTCGTCGACCTCGAGCAGCACGTCGAGCAGCACCAGCGCGTCGACCAGCAGCTCGACCTCGAGCGGTAGCTCGACCAGCACCAGCGGCGGCCACGACGTTCCGGCGCCGCCGATGATCCTGCTGTTCGGCGCGGCGGCCGCGGCCCTGGTCGCCCGCCGAAGGATTGCCCGCTCCGGAGACTAGCCCGGCGCGGACAGCGAAAAGGCCGCGGGGTCCCTTCGCCCCGCGGCCATTTACATATTACCCGTCATTGCGAGCGAAGCGAAGCAATCCAGCGAGGCTCAAAAGCCGGCTGGATTGCTTCGTCGCTACGCTCCTCGCAATGACGGATTCACGCTCAGGACGACGCCCCCTTCGCCGCGGCTTCGAGCTGATCGGCGGTGAGGCTGGTGACCGGTCCGGCCGGTCCGCCCGCGAAGGCGGTGCGCGGAGCCCTGACCGTCGCCCCGGAAGCCAGCTTGAGGGTCACGAACTGGGCGTCGACCGCCTCGATCTTGCCGACCTCGGCACCGGTCGGGCCCTTCACCGTAGCGCCGGCGACGATCTGCGCGGCGGCGGCGGCCTCGGCCTTGTCGACCTCGGCGTTGAGCTGAGCGCGGGTCATCCCGAACAGTGCGCCGCTCTCGGTCGCGGTGAAGCTGGCGACGGGCAGGCGCACTTCGTGCCTGTCGGTCTTGAGGACGAGCTGGTTGCCCTCGACCTTGAGGATGGTGCCGACTTCGCCGCCCGCCGTGTCCTTGACGATTGCGCCGGCGGTGACGGCCGCCGTGGCCGGTATTGAAACGGCCGCGAGGGCGAGGCCGATGACGAGATTGAGCTTATTACGCATTGTCACTCCTGAAAGATCAAACGGTTGATGGGCCGCCCCCGGCCGAAGCCGATGCCAGGCTATTCGGATTGCAGGATTTTCTCAATCTCCGCGACCGGATGGCCGGTCAGGTCCTTGGCGAGCTCGCCCGCCAGGCGCTTCTCGACCTCCTTGTGATAATGTTTGCGAAGCTCGCCCAGGGTCTTGGGGGGAGCGACGATGATCAGCGACTCGAAATCGTTGCTCAGCGCCCGCTTGCGAAGCAGCTCGGCCGTCTCGGCGGCGAAGCGGTCCTCCTCGAGCTGGTGGAAATCGACCTCTTCGTAAGAGCTGTAGCCAGCGCCGGCGGACGCCGAAGCCGCCCGGCCGGCGATGTCGGTCTTCTGGTCGCGATCCGCCGGATTGGACTGCTCGCGCTTCCGCTCGATCTCGAGCCTGGGGTAATCGGAATCGCCTTCGTTGCGGAAGAACAGCATCTTCTTGCCGTCGGCGACCACCACGAAACTCTTGTGCGGAACCTGCATCTTTCTCTCCTTCTTCGTCCGACCAACTCCCGAATCGCGGCGATGGTTGCCGCGCTTGCACCCGCGGGAGAGGCGGCCTAGCTCGGCGCAATGCGCATCCTCCTCACCAACGACGACGGCGTGAACGCGACCGGCCTCAAGGTGCTCGAGAGGATCGCGCGCCTCTTCTCCGACGATATCTGGATCGTCGCCCCGACCGAGGAGCAATCGGGCGCCGGCCATTCGCTCACCCTCAGCCGCCCGGTGCGGCTGAGGACGCTCGGCGAGCGCCGCTACTGCGTCACCGGCACTCCGACCGACGCGGTGATGATGGCGGTGGCGCATCTGATGAAGGACGAGCCGCCCGACCTCGTCCTCTCCGGGGTCAATCGCGGCGCCAATCTCGGTGAGGACGTCACCTATTCGGGGACCGTGTCGGCGGCGATGGAAGGCGCGATGGCGGGCTTTCCGGCGATCGCGCTGAGCCAGGTCTATGCCAAGGAGGGGATGGGCGACACGGTGCCCTTCGCCGCGGCCGAGGCCTGGGCGGAACGGGTGCTCCGGCCGATCATCGAAGGCGGGATGCCGCCCCGCACCCTCGTCAACGTCAACTTCCCGGCGCTTGCCCCCGAGGCGATCAAGGGCATCAGGGTCGCCCAGCAGGGCCGGCACGATTACGGCCGGCTGCGCATCGTCCCGCGCACCGACCCCCGCGGCTACGATTATTTCTGGTTCGGACTCGCGCCGATGGTCGAGACTCCGGGTCATTCGACCGACCTCGAAGTGGTCGCCGACGGCTATGTCGCCGTCACCCCGCTCCATCTCGATTTGACCCACGGGCCCTCGCTGGCCCGGCTGGCGGAGCTTTACGGCTGATGGCGCGCAAGCCCCGCGGCCCTGACGCGGTGACCCTCCGCCGCAAGAGTCCGCTGCCGGTCTGGGTTCAGATCGCCTGGCGCGGGGCGCTCGTGCTCGGCCTGCTCTTTCTCGCCATTATCGTCCACTGGCTCGAGCGCGACGGCCTCAAGGACAGTTACGACGGCGTCGTCTCCTTCCTCGACGTCGTCTATTTCACGATGATATCGATCACCACCACGGGCTACGGCGACATCGTCCCGGTCAGCAATCAGGCGCGGATGTTCGACGCCTTCATCGTGACTCCGATCCGAATCTTCTTCGTGCTGATCTTCATCGGCACCGCCTACACCTTCGTTTTCCGCCGGACATGGGACAAATGGCGCATGGCAAAGATCCAGGAGAGCCTTTGCGGGCATATCGTCGTCGCCGGTTTCGGCACCAGCGGCGCCGAAGCGGTCGAAGAGCTGATCGCGCTGGGCACCACACCCCAGGAGATCGTCGTCATCGATCCCAGCGCCGAGGCGCTCGAACGGGCCGAATCGATCGGCTGCGCCGTAGTCGAGGCCGATGCGACTCGCGACAAGACTCTGCAGGCGGTACGGATCGCCCAGGCCAAGGCACTGGTCGTCTCGGCCGGCCGCGACGACACCGCGATCCTGATCACCCTGACCGCGCGTCACCTGGCGCCGAAACTCAACATCAGCGTCGCCGTGCGCAACGAGGACAATGAGCTGCTCGCTCGCCAGGCCGGCGCCAGCACCGTGATCAACCCCGTGAGCTTCGCCGGCCTGCTCCTGGCGGGCTCGACCACCGGCGCCCATATCGCCGACTATATCGCCGACCTCGCCTCCTCGAGCGGACGCGTGCGGCTGGCCGAACGGGTGGTGAAGGACGAGGAATGCGGCAAGCCGCTCGCCGCCCTCTCCCAGGGCATCGGAGTCCGCATCTACCGCGACGGCACGCCCTACGGCTTCTGGGAGCCAGAGGCCCAGGCGCTCCGCCCCGGCGACTGCATCGTCGAAATCCTGCCGACGGCGGAGAAGGAAGCGGAGCTGGGCTAGGGAGATTCACCGGCAACCGCCTTGATCGGTGTCAGACACCAAATTCTAAGTCGTTGGAATCCTTGTCCGGGGGCCAGCGAGCATGAGGAGTGCCGCCATCAAGGCGAATCCCGCTCCTGCAAGGAAGGTCGCGGCCGGCCCGACCCCGTCCCAGAGCAGGCCGGCGGTCACGCTCGCCGCCAGCATCGCCAGTCCCGCGGCGAGGTTGAACAGGCCGAAGGCCGAGCCGCGCAGCGGCGCGGGCGAGCGGTCGGCGACGAGCCGGGAGAGCAGGCCCTGGCTGAGGCCCATGTGCAGGCCCCAGAGCGCGATCGCGGCGAAAGCGGCGATCAGCCCCGGGACCAAAGCGAGCAGCAGGTCGGCGGCGGCGAGGATTGCGAGGCTCGCCAGGAGCAGCCCTTTCGTGCCGATCCGGTCCGAGGCGATCCCGGCCGGAAAAGCGGCGGCCGAATAGACCAGGTTCATCACCACCAGCACCGCCGGCGCAAGCCAGAGCGGCAGGCCCTCGCCCGAGGCCTTGAGGATCAGGAAGGCCTCGCTGAACCGGGCGAGGGTGAAGAGGATGCCGATCCCGACCAGGGCCCAATAGGCGCGGTCGAGGCGCCTCAGGTCGGCGAGGCGGAGGGGCCGGCGGGCTGGGGCGTCGGCGGCCGCCGGCGGCTCTTCGACCGCGACCAGGACGATGAGGACGGCCGCGGCGGCCGGGACGATCGCGATCCAGAAGACGGCGCGGATGTCGTTCGCCAGCAACCACATCAAAGCGATGGCGACGAGGGGGCCGGCGAAGGCGCCGGCCGTGTCCATCGACTGCCTGAGGCCGAAGGCGCGGCCGCGAATCGCGGCCGGGGTGACGTCGGCGATCAGGGCGTCGCGCGGTGCGCCCCGGATGCCCTTGCCGATCCGGTCGGCGAAGCGCGCCGCGAGCACCGGCAGGGCGCCGCCGGCGAGCGGGAAAAGCGGCTTTGACAAAGCGGCGAGGGCGTAGCCGAGCAGGATCAGCGGCTTCCTCCGCCCGAGCCGGTCGGAAATCCAGCCGGAGAAGATCTTGGTGATGGACGCGGTCGCTTCCGCGATCCCGTCGATCAGACCGACCATGGCGACGCTGAGGCCGAGAGACCCGACCATGAAGAGCGGCAGCAGGGCATGGATGATCTCGGACGACAGGTCCATCGCGAGGCTGACGAAGCCGAGCGCGACGACGGTGCGCGGGAGGGCGGGCCGGGAGGTCACCATCACTCACTTGCCACTTCGTTTCGTCCGTCAAAACCGTTTTCGACGCGCAGGCCCCTGCTCTCCTTAGCCGCCGCTTAACCGTTCGCCGTTATGGCGGGCTCGAGACGACAGCCGAGCGGGTGATCATGATGAGCTTCTCTTTCTCCGATTTCTCCTCCGCGCTGAAGGCCGGCGCCGCCATCTCGCCCGAGGACGTGCTGGCGATCCGCCGCGCCGTCTGGCCGGACGGGGTCGTCGCCCGGGCCGAAGCGGAGACGATCTTCGAGCTCCACCGGACGGCCCGCGAAGCCGGGACGGAATGGAGCGACTTCTTCATCGAGGCGATCACCGACGCGGTCGTCAACGGCACCGAGCCGCACGGCTATGTCGACGAGGAGATTGCGAGCTGGCTGATCGGGCAGCTGGACCGCGACGGGCGGGCGATCGGGCCGGTCGAGCTCGAGCTGGTGGTCAAGATCGTCGAGAAGGCCCTCAACGCACCGGCCTCGCTCAAGTCCTGGGCGCTGGCCCAGGTCGAGCGCTGCGTCCTCAGCGGCGAAGGCGCGACCCGGCAGGGCGGCGACTTGCGCCCGGGAGTCGTCGACGAGGCCGAGGTCGATCTTCTGCGCCGAATGGTCTTCGCGAGCGGCGGCGACGGAGCGCTCGTCGTCAGCCAGGACGAAGCGGAGATGCTTTGGCGGATCAAGGATGCCACGCTCGGCGCCGCCAACGCGCCCGGATGGCCGAGGCTGTTCGTCCAGGCGGTCGGCAACCATCTCATGGCCTATTCCTCCTACCGCCCGCTCGAGCGGAGCGAGGCGGCGCGTCTCGAGACCTTCATGAACGACCGCCGAAGCAATCTGCTCTGCTTTTTCGCCCGGATGGGCCGTCCCGATTTCGCCGGCGCGGCGAAGGCCTTCGCGCCGGAAGCCGGCGCCGACGGGCACCAGGCGGCGGTCGCGGCCGCGGCGGCCGTCACTCCGACCGAGAATGTCTGGCTCCAGTTCAACGTCGCCCGCGACGACAGGAAGGACGAACTCGAGGAGGCTCTGATCCAATTCCTCGAAGAGGAAAGCGATTGAGCGGCTCGACCCTAGGAAATCCTGCCGAAGGCGCCTATCTAGCGCCCTTCCCATGGCCACCATCCTCCCCTCCCCGCCCAAGGTCGGCATGGTTTCGCTCGGCTGCCCGAAGGCTCTGGTCGATTCCGAGCGGATCCTGACCAAGCTTCGGTCCGACGGCTACCAGCTGTCGCCCGATTACGAGCAGGCCGACGTCGTCCTGGTCAACACCTGCGGCTTCCTCGATTCCGCCAAGGAGGAGAGCCTGGCGGCGATCGGCGAGGCGATCGCCGAGAACGGGCGGGTGATCGTCACCGGCTGCATGGGCAACGAGGCGGACGTCATCCGCGCCAAATTCCCCGAGGTTCTCGCCGTCACCGGGCCGCATCAATATGAGCAGGTGGTCGGCGCCGTCCATGTCGCGGCGCCCATCCCGCCCTCGGCCTATCTCAACCTGGTGCCGGAAGGCGGGCTCAAGCTGACCCCGCGCCATTATTCCTATCTGAAGATTTCCGAGGGCTGCAACCATCGCTGCAGCTTCTGCATCATCCCCTCGATCCGCGGCGACCTGGTCAGCCGCCGGCCGGACGCGATCCTCCGCGAGGCGGAGAAATTGGTCGCGGCCGGGACGAAGGAATTGCTGGTCATCAGCCAGGACACGTCGGCCTACGGGGTCGACCTGCGCCACGCCTCCTGGCCCTACAAGGGCGGCGAGGTCCGCGCCCACATGACCGACCTCGCCCGCGAGCTCGGCCGGCTCGGCACGCCAAAGGACAAGGTTTGGGTGCGGCTCCATTACGTCTATCCCTATCCGCACGTCGACCGGGTGATCCCGCTGATGGCGGAAGGCCTCGTCCTCCCCTATCTCGATATCCCCTTCCAGCATGCGGCCCCGTCGGTGCTGAAGGCGATGAAGCGGCCGGCCAACGAAGCCAAGGTGCTCGAGCGGATCCGCGGCTGGCGCGAAATCTGCCCCGACATCGCCATCCGGTCGACCTTCGTCGTCGGCTTCCCGGGCGAGACCGACTCGGATTTCGACTATCTGATGCAATGGCTCGAGGAAGCCCAGCTCGACCGGGTCGGCGCCTTCCGCTTCGAGCCGGTCCAGGGGGCCGCGGCGAACAGCCTGCCGGGCGCGGTGCCCGAGGAGGTCAAGGAGGAGCGCTACGCCCGGCTGATGGAGCTCACCGCCCGAATCTCCGCCGCCAAGCTCCAGGCCAAGATCGGCCGCGAGATCGACGTGCTGATCGACCTCGCCGACGGCGAAGGCGGCGCGACGGGCCGCTCCAAGGCCGACGCGCCCGAGATCGACGGCGAGGTCCACCTGCGCGACGCCCTTGGCGCCGAGCCTGGCGACATCCTGAGCGTCTTCGTGGAGGATGCGGACGAGCACGACTTGTTTGGAGTGCCTGTCTGACGTACATGTACGGTTAGGATTGTGCATGCACATGAGAGAGTTCCGGTGCAACCTCGCCGCAAGCAGACCCCGATCACCATCCGCTCCGATCGCGCCGCCGCTCGCCTGAGGCTTCTCGCTCGCGACGGCCGAAGCCAGGCGGAGATCATCGAAGAGGCTCTGGATCGCCTGCCCGTTCCCGCCGGCGTTGCGGAAGAGCGACAGCGCTGGCGGGCGGAGCTGGACGAGCTTATCGCCAAGGTCCCCAAGGACTCTGTCATGACGATGAAGGAATTCGACGCGCTCGAATATGATGAACACGGCGATCCCCGGTGATCGTGGACACGTCGGCTTTGGTAGCCGTCGCACAGGGTGAGCCCGGCAGCGATCAGCTCAAGGACGCGATCGGCGGGGGAGGCCTAGTTCCGGCACCAGCGATCGTCGAGTATCGCCGCGTCCTGACCAATCGGGGCGCTCGCGACGCGCCGACGAGCGAGGCCGTGCTGGCAAAGCTGCTCGCTAGGCTTGCCGTGGAGCCATTCACCGCTCAGGATGCCGACATTGCCGCCGCCGCGAACCGAGATTTTGGCGCCGGCAATGGCCGCGGAGGCAGGCTGAACCTCCTTGACCTGATGGTTTACGCAACCGCCAAGCGCCTCCGCCTCCCCATCCTGTGCACCGGTCGCGACTTTGCTTCGACCGACGCCCAGATCCATCCCGCCAGCCGCACGTGGTGACCATGCCGACCGACCTCTCCACCCTCCTCCGCCCCGACAAGGGCCAGCCGGCCACGGCTCTTCACCTGGTCGACAAGAAGGGCTTCGACGCCTGGCTGAAGGGCCAGCCGGCGCGGGTCCGGCAAGCGGTTTCGGCGCAGGGGTTCGGGGGCAAGGGCTATCAGCTCGCCATCCTGCCCGGGGAGCAGGCCGAATGGTCGGCCGTGCTCGGGGTCGCCAATGTCGACGAGCTCAGCCCCTGGTGCCTCGCCAAGGCGGCGGAGAGCCTTCCTGAAGGCAAATACAGGGTCGAGGGCCGCGGGCCCGGGCCGGCGGCGCTGGGCTGGCTGCTCGCCCAATATCGGTTCGAGCGCTACAAGAAAGCGGAAGGCAAAGCGGGGCCGCGCGTCCTGCTCAGCTCCGAGCCGGCGCGGATCGAGGAGATTGTGCGGGTCGCCGAGTCGGTCAACCTCGTCCGCGACCTGGTCAACCTCCCGGCCGGCGACCTCGGCCCGGCCGAGCTCGAGGCGGCGGTTCGGGAGGTCGCGGCCGAGTGCGGCGCCGAAGTCGCCGTCACCTCCGGCGCCGCTCTGGACGAAGGCTATCCGATGATCGCCGCGGTCGGGCGCGCCGCCACCGCCGACCGGGCGCCGCGGCTGGTCGAGCTGGAATGGGGCGACCGCCGCCATCCGCGAATCGCCATCGTCGGCAAGGGCGTCTGCTTCGATTCGGGAGGATTGGACATCAAGCAGGCGTCCTGGATGCGGCTGATGAAGAAGGACATGGGCGGCGCCGCCCACGCTCTCGCTCTGGCGCGGCTGGTGATGACGAGCCGCCTGCCCGTCCGGCTCCATCTTCTCATCCCGGCGGTCGAGAACAGCGTCTCCGGCGCCGCTTTCCGGCCCGGGGACGTGCTGAGGAGCCGCAAGGGCCTGACCGTCGAAGTCGACAATACCGACGCCGAGGGCCGGCTCATCCTCGGCGACGCCCTCGCCAAAGCCGCGGAGGACAAGCCCGAGCTGATCCTCGACTTCGCAACCCTGACCGGAGCGGCTCGGGTCGCGCTCGGGCCGGACCTTCCGGCCCTGTTCGCCAATGACGACCCCCTTGCCGCGGCCTTGCTCGCCGGCGGCGAGGCGGCGACCGATCCGGTCTGGCGGATGCCGCTCTGGGCCCCGTATGAAGAGATGCTGTCCTCGGACATTGCCGACATAGCCAATTCGTCGGACGCGCCCATGGCCGGAGCGGTCACCGCGGCCCTGTTCCTCAGGAAATTCGTCCCCGAGGGCCTGCCCTGGGCCCATTTCGACACCTATGCCTGGCGGGGATCCGCGAAGCCCGGAAGGCCGAAGGGCGGAGACGCTTACGGGCTGCGCGCGGCCTGGGCGGCGCTGTCGGAACGCTATGGCGGTTGACGGGCTGGGCCGTTTTTGCGTCGAATTCTCAACATTTAACGAAACGAAAACCGTCCTGACTGGTTTAGGACCCGGAACAAGTCGCTTTGGAATTTGGAGAGACCGGTGGCAGAGCGTGCTCTCAGGAGCTGGATGCAGACGCTGATCAGCTATGTGCGGTCAGGCCAGCCGGACCTCACCAACCGCCAGATGGCGCTGCTGCTGCTGGTCTACCTCACCCCCGGACCCCATACGGTGCGCGGTCTCGCCCACATATTGGGGGTCTCGAAGCCGGTCATCACGCGCGCCTTGAATACGTTGGGCACGCTCGGCTATCTGCGCCGGGTGCGCGACGAGGCGGACCGCCGCAATGTCTTCGTCGCGCAGACCAGCATAGGGCAGGAGTTCCTTGAGCGCTTCGAACGCAATATCGAGCAGCAGGAAAGCTCGAGCCGCCGCGGCGCGGCCAGGGAACGGGGCATCCTCCTCCAGCACTGAGCGGAGAATCGCGCTCGAAGGTCCGTCGGTCCGACTCGACCCGCGACTTCACGCCTGGCGCAGCGACATCGCCGATATCGCGCTCGCCGGCAGGCTTTTCGCCCCCCATTATGCCGCGCCTTTGCTTCGCGCCTGCGGGATGATCGCGACCCCGGTCCTCAACGAGCCGGCCGACGGCGCCGAGGCGGTGTCCGAGCTTCTTCCGGGCGAAGGCTTCGCGGTGCTCGATCTCACCGCCGGCTGGGCCTGGGGCTATTGCCTCGCCGATCATCGGGTCGGCTATGTCGAGGCGATCGAGCTCGCCGAGCCGCTCGAGCCCACCCATGTCGTCGTCGAAGCCCAGGCGCCGATCCAGGCGCGGCCCGACCCGCTCGCCGCCACCCTCTCTCATTTGCCGATGGGCTCGCGCCTGCACGGCCAGGTGCGCGGCGCCTCGCTCGAGTTCGAAGGCGGCTTCGTGCCGCTTTCCTACCTGCGCCCGATGCTCGAGCCCGAGGAGGATCCGGTGGCGGTGGCCCAGCGCCTGCTCGGCGCGCCCTACCGGCCGGGGGGCCGAACCTGCCACGGCATCGACTGCTCGGGCCTCGTCCAGCTTTCGCTGCAGCTCTGCGGGATCGAGGCGCCGCGCGACACCAAGGAGCAGCGCAGTCTCGGCGAAGCGCTGGACGAGGCGGCGCCGCTCAAGCGCGGCGACCTGCTCTTCTGCGAGGACCATGTCGGGATGATGGTCGACGACCGAATGGCGATCCAGGTCAGCTGGGAAGCCCAGAAGGTGGCGATAGAGCCGTTCAGCTGCGCCAAGCCCGCAGGGAGCGAATCCGGCATCGAACGGCGGCGACTCCTCTAGATTCCCCTCCCTGGAAGAGAGGGGAGTCCGCGCCACAAGACCCGCCTGAACTTGCATTCCGCCTCCGTAACGGTCACTCTCCCTCGACAATGTAGGAGGGGAAGATGAGCGATGGGATCGACTCGAGGCCGCCCACCTGGTTCTGGATCGTGGCGGTGCTCGGCCTGCTGTGGGAATTGTTCGGCGTCGCGATGTACCTGATGCATGTCGGCGTGCTGCCCAATTCCCAGGAGATGAGCGAGGCGGAGCGCTCCTTGATGGAGAGCTCGCCCGTCTGGGTCACCGGTCTGTTCGCGATCGGCGTCTTCGGGGGGGCGCTGGGCACGCTCGGCCTTCTCCTGCGCAAGCGCTGGGCGCGGCCGCTGCTGATCCTGTCGCTGATCGCGGTGATCCTCCAGTTCGGCGGCTGGCTGCTGGCGACCGACGCGATCAGGGTGATCGGACCGTCGGTGTTCGCGATGCCGGCCGTGATCGCCGCCGTCGCGATCCTGCTCGCCTGGCTCGCCACGATCGCCGTCAGGCGCGGCTGGCTGAGCTAGCCGCTCAGTCATTGCGAGGAGCGAAGCGACGAAGCAATCCAGTCGGGCGGCGGAGCAGCTGGATTGCTTCGCTACGCTCGCAATGACGGGAGCCTACATCTCCCCGCGCGCGCGCCGGATGGCGAACCATTTCTGCACGTTGGCGTTATGCTCGGCCAGCGTGTTGGCGAAGACATGGCCGCCGGTGCCGTCGGCGACGAAGTAGAGCGCCCGGGTCTCGGCCGGGTTGAGGACCGCGGCGATCGATTCCTTGCCGGGATTGGCGATCGGCCCGACGGGCAGACCGGGCATGGCATAGGTGTTGTAGCCGTTCTTCGCCCGCAACTCGGATTGATTGATCCGGCGGCCGAGCGGCTTGCCCCTGGTGATCGGGTAGATGACGGTCGGATCGGCATCGAGCTTTATCCCCTGCCGGAGCCGGTTCGAATAGACTCCGGCGATCATCCGCCGCTCCGAGGCCTTGCCGGTCTCCTTCTCGACGATCGAGGCGAGGATCACCGCCTCCTCCGGGCTTTTCGCGACGCTCGCCGGGCTCCGCTTCGGCCACAGCTCGGCCAGGGTCCGCGCCATCGCCGCCTGCATTCGCTTGACCACTTGCGAACGCCGCTCGCCGCGCTGGTAGCTGTAGCTGTTGGGGAGGATCGAGCCCTCCTCGGGCACCGGCACCTCGCCGGTCAGCGCCGCCGCCTTCATCAGCCGCTCGTGGACGAGCACGGAAGGGAGGCCTTCCGGGACCGTCACCAGGCGCTGCAGGGTCTTCGCGTCCTGCAGGATGGACAGGATCTGGGCGTGGCTGGCCCGGGCCGGTATCTCATATTCGCCGGCCTTGATCGACTCGCCGCCGCCGAACAATTTGGCCTGGAACAGGAAGCGCCCGGCCGAGGAGATCGCCCCGGCCCGCTCGAGCTGGTCGGCGGCCGAGACCAGGCTGGTGCCGGGGGCGATCACCACCGAAATCGGCTGGCGCGACGGACCCGCCCCGCTCCAGCCCTGGATGAACCAGAGGCCGATTGCGAGCCCCGCCACCAACAGCAGGACGAGCGCGACGAGCTTCTTCATGAATACAGGCCCTCGCGTCAGACGGCCCGCATCACCAGACTGGCATTGGTCCCGCCGAAGCCGAAGCTGTTGTTGAGCACCGCCTTGACCTGCCGCTCCTTGGCGACATGGGGGACGAGATCGACCCCCGCCGTGCCTTCGCTCGGATTGTCGAGGTTGAGGGTCGGCGGAACGATCTGGTCGCGCATGGCGAGGATGCAGAAGATCGCCTCGACCGCTCCGGCGCCGCCGAGGAGGTGGCCGATCGCGGACTTGGTCGAGCTCATCGACAAATGGCCGATATTGTTGCCGAACAGCCGGCGGACCGCGCCCAGCTCGAGCTCGTCGCCGAGCGGGGTCGAGGTGCCGTGGGCGTTGATATAGTCGATGTCGGCGAGATCGAGGCCGGAGCGCTTCATCGCCACTTCCATCGCCCGGTAGCCGCCCGCGCCCTCCGGATGAGGCGCCGTGACGTGATAGGCGTCGCCGGACATGCCGTAGCCGACCAGCTCGGCGTAGATCTTCGCGCCGCGCTTTTTGGCCCGCTCATATTCCTCGAGCACGACCACGCCGGCCCCTTCGCCCATGACGAAGCCGTCGCGGTCCTTGTCGTAGGGACGGCTGGCGCGCTCGGGCTGGTCGTTGAAACTGGTCGACAGCGCCCGCGCCTGGGCGAAACCGGCGATTCCGAGCGGGCACAGGGCGTCCTCGGAGCCGCCGGCGAGCATGACGTCGGCATCGTCCATCGCGATCATCCGCCCGGCGTCGCCGATCGAATGGGCGCCCGTCGAGCAGGCGGTGACGACGGCATGGTTGGGGCCCATCAAGCCGTATTTGATCGAGACCTGGCCGGAGATGAGATTGATCAGCCGGCCGTGGACGAAATGCGGCGAGACCCGGCGCGGCCCCCGCTCGTGGAGGACGATCGCCTCTTTCTCGATGCCCGGCAGGCCGCCGATGCCCGAGCCGATCGAGACTCCGGCCCGGAAGCGTTCTTCCTCGGTCATCTCGGTAAGGCCGGAATCCTCGAGCGCCTGGCCGGCGGCGTCGAGCCCATAGACGATGAACGGATCGACCTGGCGCTGGATCTTGTGATCGACGCGCTTGCCCGGATCGAAGCCATATTCGTGCTCGGGCGGCTTCACCTCGCAGGCGATCTGACAGGCATAATCGGTCGGATCGAAGCGGGTGATGCGGGTCGCGCCGCTTTTCGACGCGAGGATGTTCTTCCAGCTGGTCTCGACGTCGCCGCCGAGCGGCGACACCATACCAAGACCCGTCACGACTACGCGGCGCATGCCAAGCTCCTTGAACGGCAAAAAGACGAACGGCCCCCCGCCTTGGGCGGGGAGCCGTTCATGTCAAGCGGCTCGAACACCGCCGGGCCGGCGGAATCGGGCCTTCAGGCCTTGTGGGCCTCGATATAGTCGATGGCGTCCTTGACCGTACCGATCTTCTCGGCAGCGTCGTCGGGGATCTCGACACCGAACTCTTCCTCGAAGGCCATGACCAGCTCGACGATATCGAGGCTGTCGGCGCCGAGATCGTCGATGAAGCTGGCTTCCTCGGTGACCTTCTCGGCCTCGACGCCGAGATGCTCGACGACGATTTTCTTCACGCGATCGGACGTCTCGCTGCTCATGTTTCGTGCCCTTCCCTAGGTCTTGGTTTTGCGATGCCCTAGCCGCTCCCTGCCGGGGCTGGCAAGGGGCGGCATCTGAAACGGATCATTCCGCCCTTACGTTACAGCATGGCCATGCCGCCGTTGACGTGGAGGGTCTGCCCCGTGATGTAGCCGGCCTCCCGGCTGGCGAGGTAAACGGCGGCCGCGGCCACGTCGTTCCCCTCGCCGAGGCTGCCGGCGGGGATGCGGCCGAGCAGGGCCGCCTTCTGGGCCTCCGGCAAGGCATCGGTCATCGCCGAACGGATGAAGCCGGGAGCGATGCAGTTCACCGTGATTCCCCGGCTCGCCACTTCCTGGGCGAGGGCCTTCGACATTCCGACGATCCCGGCCTTGGAGGCGGCGTAATTGGCCTGGCCGGGATTGCCGGTCGCTCCGACCACCGAGGTGATCGAGATGATCCGTCCGTGGCGGGCCCGCATCATCGGCTTGAGGGCCGCCCGGGCGAGGCGGAAGGCGGCCTCGAGGTTGATCTTGATGACGTCCCCCCATTCTTCGTCCTTCATCCGCATGGCGAGGTTGTCGCGGGTCACTCCGGCATTGTTGACGAGGATGTCGAGCTTGCCGCCGAGCGCCTCCACCGCCTGCGGCACCAGCGCGTCCACCGCGGCGGCGTCGGAGAGGTTGCAGGCGAGCGCGACATGGTCGCCACCGAGCGTTGCGCGGAAGGTCTCGAGCTTCTCGGCATTGGACCCCGACACCGCGAGCCGGGCGCCCTGCCCCGCCAGCGCGGTCGCGATGGCCGAGCCGATCCCGCCCGATGCGCCGGTAACGAGGGCGGTCATTCCTGAAAGGTCGAACATGTGTTTCTCCGTTTCCGACCGTCATGCCGGACTTGATCCGGCATCCATGGACACGTCGCGGCGAGGTTTCCACTCGCGGCGTTCATGGACCCCGGATCAAGCCCGGGGTGACGGGTTAGACTTCCTTCACCAGCGCCTCGATGTCTTCCATCGTGACGACGCTGGTCACTCTCGAATCGGGGGCGATGCGTTTGACCATCGGGCCCAGCACCTTGCCGCCGAACTCGATGAAATGGTCGACGCCCACCTCGGCCATGGCGGCGACGCTTTCGCGCCAGCGGACCATAAAGGTCACCTGCTCGACGAGGAGGCGGCGGATCTCGTCCGGGTCGCGGACCGGCGCTGCGGTGACGTTGGCGTAGAGCGGAACGGCGGGCTCGTCGATCTCCACCCCGGCGAGCGCCTGCTCCATCTCGCGGGCGGCGGGCTCCATCAGCGGCGAGTGGAAGGGGGCGGAAACGGGGAGGAGGAGGGCGCGCTTGGCGCCTTTCTCCTTGGCGATCTCGAGCGCCCGCTCGACCGCGCCGCGATGGCCGGAAATGACGACCTGGGACGGATCATTGTCGTTGGCGACGGTGCAGATCTCGCCCTGCGCGGCGGCCTCGGCGACGGCCCGGGCGATCTCGACGCTGGCGCCGAGCAGGGCGGCCATCGCCCCCTGCCCCACCGGCACCGCGCGCTGCATCGCCTGGCCGCGAAGCTTGAGCAGTCGGGCGGCGGTCGGAACGTCGAAGCTGCCGGCGGCGCAGAGCGCGCTATATTCGCCGAGGCTGTGGCCGGCGACGAAATCGGCCTTGTCGATCGAGAGGCCCGATACCCGCAAAGTCGCCACCGCATTGGCCATGATCGCCGGCTGGGCGTTCTCGGTGAGGGTCAGCTCGTCCGGCGGCCCCTCGGTCATCAGCCGGAAGAGATTCTGGCTGAGAGCGTCGTCCACCTCCTGGAACAGATGCCGGGCAACCGCGCTCGCTCCGGCTAGCGCCATGCCCATGCCGACCGACTGGCTTCCCTGCCCCGGGAAAATGAAAGCGCGCATGATCCACTCCTTCCGGCGCGGGCTGGTAGGCAGCGTCCCTCGCGAGCGCAAGCGGCGCGTTCAGGCCGGGCAAGCGCGGCTTGACTCTATTTCGATGATTAGCTAATTATCGATTCATGAGCAAAGTCTTCAAGGCGCTGGCCGATCCGACTCGCCGCAGGGTGCTGCAATTGCTGCGCCAGCGGCCGATGACGGCGGGTGAGCTGAGCGAACATTTCGCGGTTTCCAAGCCCACCATGTCGGCCCACTTCGCCGTGCTTCGCGAAGCCGACCTCATCGACGCCGCCAAGCAGGGCACGACCATCACCTACCGGCTCAAGCTGTCCGTGCTCGAGGACGCGCTGCTGGGCTTCTCGCAGGCTTTCGGCATCGGTCTCGGGCCCACTGGCTCGGCTGACGAAGCCGTTCCCGAACTCAGCAAAGGAAAAATGTCATGATGATCAAGCGGCTCGCCTTCGCCCTCGCGCTCGCAATCCTGATTCTCGCGGTTGCCGGCGGCCTGCGCTACGCCGAGGACGCCGGAATGGTCGGAGCCGAGGGCGCGAGGCGAACCCTGCAGATCCTGATCGGCCTCGTCCTGGCCGCCTATGCCAACCTCATGCCCAAGCGGATCGGACGCGCCCGCAGATCGCCGAAGGCCGAAGCGGTCGCGCAGGCCGCGCTTCGCGTCGGCGGCTGGTCGCTGACGCTCGCCGGCCTGGCTTATGCCGGGCTCTGGGCCTTCGCCCCGCTCGCGATCGCCGACATCGCCTCTATGGCGGTGGTCGCCACCGCGCTCGCCGCCACCCTCGGCTACGCCCTTTGGTCCTTCACGGCCTGCCGGAGCGCTGAGAGGGCCACCGTCGGCCGCTAGGCCGCGGGGGTTGCTTTTTGCCGCGTCTTGAGCCACATGCCCCTCGTCCGGGGCGAAGGCCATGCCTTCAGCCCCGTTCAGCTTTTTAGACGAAAGCCGGAGGGGCGTCCGCATTGGGCGGCGTCAGCGATCGGCCAAAGACAAGGAAATGCGCAGCCATGCCGCTTTACGAGCATGTGTTCATCGCGCGTCAGGACCTGGCTCAGGCCCAGGTCGACGCGCTGGCGGAGACCGCCACCAAGATCATCGAGGATGCCGGCGGCAAGGTCGTCAAGACCGAGACCTGGGGCCTCCGTTCCCTCGCCTACCGGATCGCGAAGAACCGCAAGGGCCATTACGTCATGCTCGACTTCGACGCGCCCGCCGCGGCCGTCGCCGAGCTCGAGCGCCAGACCCAGATCAACGAGGACGTGATCCGCTACATGACCGTGCGCGTCGACTCGCACGAGCAGGGCCCGTCGGCGATGATGCGCCGCGGCGAGCGCGAGCGCGAGCGCGGTGACCGCGGCGATCGTGGCGACCGCGGTGATCGCGGCGGCCGTGACCGGGACCGCGGCGACCGCGCCCCCCGCCCCGACTTCGCCGACGCGTAACGAGAAAGGACCAGCAACATGGCACGCCCATTTTTCCGCCGCCGCAAGAGCTGCCCCTTCTCGGGCAAGGACGCTCCGGTCATCGACTATAAGGACGTCCGCCTGCTTCAGGGCTTCGTCTCCGAGCGGGGCAAGATCGTCCCCAGCCGGATCACCGCCGTTTCCGGCAAGAAGCAGCGCGAGCTGGCCACCGCGATCAAGCGCGCCCGCCATCTCGGCCTTCTCCCCTACGTCGTGAAATAAGGAGCGCGAGCAATGGATGTCATTCTCCTCGAGAGGATCGAGAAGCTCGGCGCGATCGGCGACGTGGTGAAGGTGAAGAACGGCTATGCCCGCAACTTCCTCCTTCCCAACGGCAAGGCGCTCCGGGCCAACGAATCGAACCGCAAGGTGTTCGAGAGCAACCGCGAGCGGATCGAGGCCCAGAACGCCGAGCGCAAGGCGACCGCCGAAGTCGATTCCAAGGGCATCGACGGAACCACCGTCCAGCTCATCCGCCAGGCGTCGAACACCGGCCAGCTCTACGGGTCGGTCTCGGCCCGCGACCTCGCCGAATTGCTCGAAGCCGAAGGCCACAAGATCGCCAAGAACCAGATCATCCTCGACCGGCCGATCAAGTCGATCGGCCTTCAGGACGTTCGTATCGCCCTCCACCCGGAGGTCTCGGTGACCATCCACGTCAACGTCGCCCGCTCGCCGGAAGAGGCCGAGCTCCAGGCGCAGGGCGTCGACGTGATGGCGGACATGTTCGAGAAGGACACCGCCGGCTTCACCGAGGATTACGATCCGAACGCCGAGCCGGGCGAGATCGCTCCGGAGGCTGTGGAGGCTCCGGCAGCGGAAGCCGAGGCCGCTCCGGCGGAAGCGGCGGACGCCGGCGACAGCGAGTCGGACTCGGACGAGACGACGGAAGCCTAACCTCGTCATTCCGGCGAAAGCCGGGATGACGACATGAGACAGAGGCCGCTGCCCTTCCCGGGGCGGCGGCCTTTTTCTTTGTCCGCTGGACACGGCGCCCAAGCTGCTGTTCAGGAGCGGCGGCGCAGAGGAGACGACATGCTGAAGCTCATCATCGGCAACAAGGCCTATTCCTCCTGGTCGCTGCGCGGGTGGCTGGCGGTGAAGCAGTCGGGGCTCGCCTTCGAGGAGATCACCGTCCCCCTGTTCGACGAGGAATGGGAGAAGACCCGTGAGGGCAATGAGTTCGCGCCGTCGGGCGGCAAGGTGCCGGTGCTCTGGGACGACCAGGCGGTGATCTGGGATTCGCTCGCCATCGTCGAATGGCTCGCCGACAAGACCGACCGCGACCGCTATTGGCCCAAGGACGAGATCGCCCGCGGCATGGCCCGCTCGATGGCCGCGGAGATGCATTCGAGCTACGACAATCTGCGCCGCGAATGCCCGATGAACCTCAGGAAGCAATTCCCGCCCAAGGACCTGTCCGAGAACGTCCGCCAGGAGGTGGTGAGGATCCTCGAGCTGTGGGCGCAGGCGCGGGCGCGGCATGGCAGCGGCGGGCCCTATCTGTTCGGAACGTTCGGAGCGGTCGACATCATGTTCGCGCCCGTCGTCACCCGCTTCGTCACCTACTCGGTCCCCCTCCCCCGCTTCGCCGCCGCCTACATGGAGGGGATGCTGTCGCATCCCTGGCTTCGCGAATGGGTCGAGGCCGCGCAGGAAGAACCCTGGGTGATCGAGCGATACGAGACCCAGGAGGCGGAGTAACCCGTCGCCCAGCGCAGGCTGGGGTTCCCGTCGGGTGAAAGGCGCCGTCGTTCTTCACCCCCTGGGGTCCCAGCCTTCGCTGGGACGACGAGGCGTCAATAAGGCGTTCGGTCCTTGCGGGTGAAGCGGCTGGTGGCGCCGTCGAGGAACAGGTCGATGTCGGGATAGTGGCAGTTGCTGAGAGCGTGCTTGCCGATCGCGATGAAGACGCAGGGCGAGTCGCCGCGGTTGATCAGGCGATGGCCGTTCGCGGCCCCCTTCGGGAAGCTGGCGCAGTCGCCGGGCCGCATCATCGTCTCGCCCTCATCCTCGACGAGCACCGCCTCGCCTTCCAGCATGACGACGAACTCGTCCTCCTCCTCGTGCCAGTGGCGCTGGCTGGAAACCCCGCCCGGTTCGAGGGTGACGTGGCTGATTCCGAAATCGGAAAGGCCGGAGACCGGGCCGAGCCGGCGGTAATGGCGCTTCGCCATCTCCTCGCGCCAGGGCGAGGGATAGCCGGTGAGGTTGGTCTGGGGGATCGAGTCGAGATCGAGCTTGGGCATCACCCATCACCCGCTATCCTGACTTTGCGGATGCGGCAATGCCCAGGCTGCCGTAACCAGCCTCGCCTCGTCACTCGATAATCGTCATCCAGCAGTCGGCATTATATTCGTTCCAAACGAGCAGCTGGAAACCCGCGATGAGATCGGTGCCGCTCCAGCCCGCATATTCCCCATCGGTGAAATAGCAGGCCCACGCCTGACTGACATGCTCGACGACGTTGTTGTCGTCGAACCCCTGAGAATCGGTGGAGGCGCGCCACCCGTGCGTCGTCGGATTGAAGAAGAACAGGAATTCACGGGATGCCGTACGACCCGTTCCATCCCAGTTGAACATGGCCAGCCTTACGGAGCACCCATCCTTGTCTCCGCACAGGCGCGTTATGTCTGCCATAGGGATGGGGACGCCGGTTCCCCTTCCCGCGAATGGAGCGACGTATGTGACCCTGTCGCCAGCCTCGGTTTTGGGAATCTCGCTCGACCGGTTCGCCTTGAGCTCCACCTTGCTTGGCGGAGGCATCACCGACGTTTGCGAGGGCCCGAGCGTTCCCTGTGCGCTGGCGATTGACGGAAATGCCGCGGCGGCAAGAATAAGGTTCGAAATTTTCATGATTTCATCCCTGTTGCTACAGAGCAGCAACGCCGGGCACGGATATGTCCGCCACTCGCTCCACTCGTAGGCGCAAGTCACAGCAATCCCCCCAACAACATGATCCGTAACGAACTAATCGGGTCCAAAGCGGAGTAATCCGATTACTTGGATCATCCGCTCCATGCGGCGAAGGTTCGGAAGGGGCGGCCGCGACACCGGGCTCTGGCCTGACCAAACCGGCCCTTGCTCGCGACGGCCGCTCTGCTAGGCGACTGGAATGTCTGGAGCGCTCGATCCCGTCACCTTGGCACGGCACCTTATCGCCAGTCCCAGCGTCACGCCCGCCAGCGGCGCCGTGTTCGACGTTCTCGAAGCGGCGCTGAGGCCGCTCGGTTTCGAGATCCATCGCTTCACCAGCGGCGGCGAGGTCGAGAATCTGTTCGCCAACCGGGGCAGCGGCAGCCCCCATTTCGGCTTTGCCGGCCATCTCGACGTCGTTCCCCCGGGCGAAGGCTGGAGCGGCGATCCGTTCGGGCCGGAGATACGCGGCGGCCTGCTCTACGGGCGAGGCGCGGTCGACATGAAGGGCGGGATCGCCGCCTTCGTTGCCGCCGCGGCTGAGGCGTCCGAGCATCGCGGCACCCTGAGCCTGCTGATCACCGGCGACGAGGAAGGCCCGGCCGTCCACGGCACTCGCGCAATCATGGCCTGGATGGCGGAGCGCGGCATCCGGCCGGACATGATCCTGATCGGCGAGCCGACCTCCGAGGCGCGGCTCGGCGACACGGTCAAGATCGGGCGCCGCGGCTCCGTCAACCTGTGGATCGATGTCCCCGGAGTTCAAGGGCATGTCGCCTACCCGCACCGGGCCGACAATCCGGTGCCCAAGCTGGCGAGGGTGATCGCGGCTCTGGAGGCGCTTCATCTCGACGACGGCAGCGAGGCCTTCCAGCCTTCCAACCTCGAGGTCACCGCGGTCGAGACGGACACCAGGGCGACCAACCTCATCCCGGGCAGCGCCCGGATCCAGCTCAACATCCGCTTCAACAATCTCCACCGCGGCGAGGACCTGGTCGCCCTCGTACGGCGGACGGCGGAGGCGGCGGCGCCGGGAGCGAGCGTCGAGGCGATGATCTCGGGCGAGGCGTTCCTGACCCCGCCGGGGCCGCTCTATGCGCTGGTGACACAGGCGATCCGCGAGGAGACGGGCGTCGAACCGGCGCTTTCGACGAGCGGCGGGACTTCGGACGGCCGGTTCCTGATCGAGCTGTGTCCGGTGGTCGACTTCGGGCTTCCCAACGCCACCATGCACAAGCTGGACGAGGCGGCCGCGGTCGAGGACCTGCGCGCCCTCGCCCGGATCTACGCCCGCATCGTCAAAGCGGCGCTCGGGTAGACGTCGTGGGCCAGGCTCCGGGCGCAATCCTGCGCCTCGGCCCAGGCCAAAAAGGCGTCCTCGGGCATCGGAGCGACGCCCGGGAAGCCCTGCAGGCTGTCGCAGCCGAGCGTGCGCAACACCTCGACCTGATCCTGCCGCTCGGCGCCGGCGGCGACCGCCTCGCAGCCGAGGCCGTGGACGAGGTGGATGAGCGAGGCGGCGACGCTCCTCGCACGCTCCGACCGGTCGATCTCGGCAACAATCCCGCTGTCCAGGCGGACCCGGTTCATCGGCAGGCTGGCGAAGCCCGAGAGGCGCGCCCGGCCGGAGCCGAAATCGCTGACGCAGACCTCGACCCCGTCGCTGCGGAGGCGCTCGAGCTCCGCCACCACCCATTTGTCGCAGCCCGAAGCGGCGGCCTCGTTGAGCTCGATCTCGACCCCCCAGGGCGGCGCCCCGGCGCGGGTCAAAGCGGCGCGCAGGCGCTCGATGAAGTCGAGCCGCTCGAACTGGCGGGCGGCGACCGGGAAGCAGAGCCGATGGTCGAGGCCGGCGACCCGCCAGCGTTCGAGCGCGGAAGACACGGCATCGAGGGTCCATTCGCCGAGCCGGACGGCAAGGCCCGTCTCCTGAAGCATCGATTCCTCGCCGGAGAGGAGCCGGCTTCCGGTCGCGCCGTTCCAGCGTATCTGCGCTTCGGCCGCGGTGATCGCACCGGTCCGGAGGCACAGCCGCGGCTCGAAGACCAATTCCAGCTCATGGCGCTCGACCGCTCGCCGGACCGCGGCTTCGAGGGCGCTGCGCTCCTCGGAGGCTCGGGCCAGGCTCGGCTCGTAGCTGCACAGGCGCGAGCGGCCGGACGCCTTGGCATGGTACATGGCGATGTCGGCCGCCTTCATCAAAGCGGCGAGGTCGGAGCCGTGCTCGGGAGCGAGAGCGATTCCGATCGAGCCGCCGATGAGGACGGGACCGGTCGCGCATTTGAAGGGCTCGGCGAGCGCCGCGAGCGCCCGGGCCGAGATCCGCTCCGCCTCTTCGCGGGTCGAGACTTCCGGCAGGAGCATGGTGAACTCGTCGCCGGCGAGGCGGGCGAGCAGAGGCGGCGCCAGGGTGCCGTCCGCCACTTCGGCCTTGAGCACGACCCGCAGCCGGTTCGCGACCATCACCAGCACCTGGTCGCCCTGGGCATGGCCGAGGCAGTCGTTGACCTCCTTGAAGCCGTCCAGGTCGATGAACAGAAGCGCCGCGCCGCTGTCGCGGGAGGCGAGGATGCGCTCCGCCTCGCGGCGGAAATGGACCCGGTTGGGGAGCGCGGTCACCGGATCGTACATCGCCATCGCCTGGGCGTCGTCGAGGTTGGAGCGGACCTGCTCGAACAGGCCTTCGACGGCGGCGGCGAGGGCCGGCATCTCGCGCTTCAGCGCCGGCGGCGCCGGCGAGGCGAGGTCGCCGCGGCTGACCGCCATCATGCGGTCGATGAGCGAGGCGACGGCCCGGGCATGGGCGCTGTTGGGCCGCTCGGCGGCGAGGTGGACGATCGTCAGCGCGAAGAGGCCGATGAACAAGGAGGCGGCGACCTGCTGGTCGAGGCTTCCGAGCAGGAGGAAGCCCAGCAGGGTGAGGACGAAGGCCGCCACCCCCGCCATTATGGAGAGCAGGCGATTGCTGATCTTTTCGACCGTCGAAGGCATGATCGGCGGTGTTTCCTGTCCGGCCTGCCGCGCGGCCCCCACAGACGCGCGTTGCTTAATGCAGATTATGCCGGAAGCGTTACCATTCGGTATCCATCAATCCCGCGGCCGCCGAAGGACGATGTAGAGCGCGCCCGAGCCGCCATGGCGCGGATGGGCGTTGCGGACGGCGGCGATGCGGCCCGCATGGCGCGAGGCGTGGAGCCAGTCGCCGACGGCGGCCCGGATGGCGCCGCGCTTGGCCGGCCGTTCCGGGCCGGGCGGCTTGCCGGTGACGAGGAGCAGAAGCCTCGCCCCGGCGTGGATCGCCTGCTCCAGCCGCCGGTCGAGCAGGTCGTAGGCGGTGGCGAGGTTGTGGCCGTGAAGGTCGAGGGTGGCGTCGGGCGACACCATCCCCCGGCTCAGGCGGCGATCCCAGCTGCCGTCGAGAGTCTGGCCCGGAGCCTTGCGAGGCGCGGGGGCCGAGGCGCGGTGCCAGGGCCTCGGAGGCGGGACCGGCGCGGGGGCCTGGTCGGGCCCGGGCTCGGCGGGCAGCACAGGCATGGCGACGCCGTCGAGCGGCCGCACCGATTCGACCACCTTCGCCCACAATCTGGCCTCGTCAGGGTTGAGGCGTCGCATCGAGCCGCGCCAGAATGCCCTTCGGCACCAGGATCCAGGCGCGGCCGCGGCCCTGCATCCCGCCGGCGATCCGGGCCGCGTCGCCGCCGGCGCCCCAGAAGGTGTCGAAGCGGTTCGAGCCCTTGATCGCCCCGCCCGTATCCTGGGCGATCCAGAGGCCGCTCGCCTCCGTCCGGTCGAGCTGGAGCAGGATGGGCGCACCCATCGGCACGTATTTGGGATCGGTGGCGACACTGGCCCGGCCGGTGACGGGAAGGCCGAGCGCTCCGAGCGGGCCGGCGCCGGTCAGCTCCTGGAAGAAGATGTAGCTCTTGTTCTCGCGCATGATCGCCCGGCCCTCCTCGGGGTGGGCGCGGAGCCAGGCGACGATGCCCTGCATGGTCGTCTGGCCGGGGCCGAGCAGGCCGCGGTCCTTCATCAGCTTGCCGATGCCGACATATTCGCGGCCGTTCTGGCCCGCATAGCCGATCCGCATCACCCCGCCGTCGGGAAGTCGGAGCCGGCCCGAGCCCTGGATCTGGAGGAAGAAGAGATCGATCTCGTCCGCCGCCCAGGCGATTTCGAGGCCCTGGCCGGCGAGCGCGCCCGATTCGATCTCGGACCGTTCGTGATAAGGGACGACGATGCCGTTCTCGAGCCGGCCGCGGCGCGGCGTTCCGGCCGCCTCGGCGGCCGCGGCGTCGACTTCGACGAGGTCGGGCGGCGTACGGTAGACGGGCACCTCATAGCCCGGCTGGCGGGTGCGCGAGCCGGCGATCTCGGGCTCGAAATAGCCGGTGACGAAGGCCGCGCCGTCGCCGACCTGGACCAGCTCGAAATGCTCCTCGAAGAAAGCGGAGGCCAGCGGGGCGGCGGCCGCGGCGGCGCAGGCCGGCTGCCAATCCTCCGGCCGGGTGAGGCCGCTGGCATCATTGCGCTTGACCAGAGCGGGGCAGCTGATCCGGAAGGCTTCGAGGGCGCGGGCCGCCTCGGCCTCACCCAGCGCCGGGAGCGCCGGACCGGGCGAGACTCCGAGCAGGACCGCCGTCGGCGGCTTCGCCGGGGCGGGCGGAGCGGGCTCCGAGACCGGAGGCGGCTGCGGGGCTGGAGGGCGCTGTTTCGGAACGCAGCTGGCGAGCGCGATCATGGCGAGGAGAAGCGGCGGAAGTTTCGGAAGTTTCGAAGTTCCGGCTTCCCTGGAACGGAAAAACTTCCGTTTCCGAGAAACTCCCGCCCCCCGTTTCCGCCACCCTGATTCGCCGCCGCTCACCCGAGGAGGATACCCTTTGAGAGGGGGTCTAGGAAAATTGTTTCTGATCGTTCCGTCGTCCCGGCGCAGGCGGGGACCCCGGCGGGTGAATAACACCAGCACCTTTCACCCCACGGGGCCCCAGCCTTCGCTGGGGCGACGAAGCCGCCTTCGCCCTAGGGGCTCACTCCGCTTCGTCGGTCTCGACGAGGAGCCAATTGGGGTCGCCGCTGGCGAGGTTGCGACGGAAGGTCCAGACGTCGTGGGTCGGGATGGCGTCGCTCAAGGTGCCGGCGATCACCTTGCCCTCGCGGTCGCGGGTGACGGCGGCGATGTCGGCGTCGAAGCGGACGTCGACCTCGGCGCTTCGGCCGGCGAGGCGGGCGTCCGAGATGACGGCGCGCTCGATCTGGACGAGGCGGTTGTCGAGCTTCTCGCCGGCTTCCTCGCGCGCGGTGATGGCCTCTTCGAAGGTGGCGAGCACGTCGCCGCCGACGAGGTGCCTCAGCTCCTCGCGGTCGCCCCGCCAGAAGGCCTCGAGGATCATCCTGTAGGCGGCCTGGGCGCCCTCCAGGAAGCGGGCGACGTCGAAGCTCGGGTCGGCGCCGACGATGGCGCGGATTCCGGGAGTCGCGGGCTCCTCGTAGACGAAGCCGCCCGTATCGGGCCGGTCGACGGCGAGCTCGGCGGCCGGAGCCGGGGCTTCGGTGGCGGCGGCGGTCTCGGCTGGACGGAGGATCGGCTGCTGCTCGTGGCCGGTGCGGCGACCGAGCACCGAGTAGAGCCTCAGGCCCACGAACAGGGCCACCATCGCCAGGAGGACAATCTCGGTCACTACAATCTCCGAACTCAACGAGCCTTACACATAGGCCTTTGACGTCAAGGATTCAAATGGCCGGCGGTTCCATAGGTCCGTACTTTCGGCCGCGCCGACCGGTTGCACGGTCCGGCCGCGCCTGCTACCCGCCCGGGCGCACCGGGTCCCGCGCCGTCGCGGCCCGCCTCACCCAAACTTTTTCAAGGCGAATCAAATGGCCGAAGAGCAGGGCAATACCGCCGAGACGCAGCCCAATGGCAACGACACCACGCCGCAGGTCGGGGTCATCTCCCAATATGTGAAGGACCTTTCCTTCGAGAATCCGAACTCCCCGGCCGTCTACCAGTGGCAGACCCAGCCCAAGATCGAGGTCGACTTCAACATCGGCTCGAGCAAGCTCAACGACGAGATTTACGAGGTCGCCCTCAGGGTCGAGGTCCGGGCCACCGCCGACGGCCAGACCGCCTTCGCGGTCGACCTTCTCTATGCCGGCCTGATCGGGATCCGCAACGTGGCCGACGAAGGCGAGATCCAGGCCTTCCTGCTCGCCGAAGCGCCGCGCATCCTCTTCCCCTTCGCCCGCCACATCATCGCCCAGACCGTGCAGGAAGGCGGCTTCCCGCCGCTGATGCTCGATCCGATCGATTTCCACGCCCTCTACGTCGCCCGGGCGCAGCAGGAGCTGACCGAGAGCGGAGCGGCCGGCGAGATCGGCCAGGCCTGACCCCGGCGGCGGTGGCGGGCGGGACCGGTGAACCTCTGGAAGTCTACCGGCACGATCGGCGGGTTGACCTTGGTCAGCCGGATCCTGGGCTTCGTCCGGGAGATGTTCGTCGCTCGGGTGCTCGGGGCCTCGGCGGCGGCCGACGTCTTCACGCTCGCCTTCCTTATCCCAAATCTCTTCCGCAGGCTGTTCGGTGAGGGCGCCTTCTCAGCGGGTTTCGTCCCGCTCTTCAGTCAGAGACTGAAGGACGACGGCGGCAGCGCCGAGGCTCGGCGCTTTGCCGAAGAGGTCCTCGCGGTCTTCCTTCCCTTGCTCCTGGCGATCACCGCCGTCTTCATGATCTTCATGCCGCTGTTCATCGGCCTCATCGTACCGGACGATTGGGGCGCCGACGCGGGGAAAACCGATTTCGCCGTGGCGATGACCCGAATCACCATGCCCTACCTCGTCCTCATCTGCCTGCTGTCGCTGGTGTCCGGCGTTCTGAACTCGGTCGGGCGATTCGCCGCGGCCGCTTTCGCCCCTGCGCTGCTCAACGTCGCTCTGGTCATCGCACTGATCGTAATACCCGAAGGGGGGCGGCCGACCGTGCAGGCCATGTGCTGGTCGGTCCTCGCGGGCGGAGTGGCGCAGCTGGGCCTCACCTGGGCCAACATGGTGCGGGCGGGCGTCCCGCTGAAGTTCCGGGCGCCGCGGATCACGCCCGGGGTCCGCGAGCTCTTCACGCTCGTCCTTCCCGCGACGCTGGCGGGCGGCACCTATTATATCAGCCAGTTCTTCTACGCCTATTTCGCGACCCGGCTCCCGGAAGGGTCGCTCCTCATCCTGGGCCAGGCCGACCGCCTCAACCAGCTCCCGCTCGCCCTCATCGGCTCGGCGCTCGGAGTCGCCATCCTGCCCTCCGTCAGCCGCGCCATCGGCCGATCGGACGAAGCGGGCGCGGGGCAGGTCCAGGCCCAGGCGATCGAGCTCGGCATGCTGCTCACCATCCCCGCCGCGGTCGCCCTCGCGGTGGCGTCCGGCCCGATCGCGACGGTGATCTTCCAGGGCGGACGTTTCACCCAGGAGAATGCGGCCGTCACCGGAGCCGTGCTCGCGACGCTCGTCCTCGGCCTTCCCGCCTATGTCCTCATCAAGATCCTGTCGCCCGGCTTCTATGCGCGGCGCGATATCAAGACCCCGGTGCTCATCGCGGTGGCGACCCTTCTCGGAAGCGTCGTCCTCAACTTCATCCTGGTGCCCAGGCTCGGGATCGTCGCCCTTCCCCTCTCGACCGCGATCGGCGCCTGGGCGAATGCGCTCCTGCTCGCCGCCTTGCTCCATGCGCGCGGGCATTTCCGGGTACCGGGCTGGCTCGCCTCGCGGCTGGTGCGGCAGCTTGTCGCGGGCGCGGCCATGGGGGCGACGCTGTGGATGATCGAGCGCGCGCTCGCCGATCGCTTCGCCGGTTCGGTGGGCGACCGGCTCCTGTCGATGGGGGCGCTCGTGGCGGCGGGGGGGCTCGTCTACTTCGCCATTGCCTGGACCATCGGCGCGATGAACCGCGACGACATCATGATCCTGCTTCGGCGCAAGAAGGTCGGCTGACGGGCCCGGCCTTCACTCGGCCGGCTGCTTCGGCTCGGGGATGCCGAGGGCCTTGCGATCGGCCTTGTCCGTTTGCCGTAAAAGCTGCCTCCAAACGAGATATGTGCCGTAGACGGGCGCGAAGAAGCCCTTTGCGACGAACCAGAATTCCTCGCGAGCGATCTCGCGGAACATGGGTTGAGACCGCGATGGCTCCCGTGGCGTCTTCGCAGGCGTTGAATCCATTTCACGCATCTCAATTATCTGCCTTCATCGTAATGCGAATGAAGCGGTGGGTCAGCAAACCTGTCACCGTCACCACGCCGACCGCATCGACGATCACCAGCATGTAGCTGGCGCTTTTCAGGACGAGCAGGACGAACGGGTCGATGCTCGAGCGCTCGCATTCGATCACGATCCAATTCGCACCCAAGGCGACGGCGGACATGATTGCGAAGAAGGCGATGATGTAAAAGCCGTTTAGCATATGATGGACCATGACCTTGGCCATTGCCGAGTCGATTGCCAGCGCCCGCGACTCATCGCCATCCTCTCCCGAAGGCCGGGCACGACCGGCGCCCGACGGTTTGGAATGTATCGGCGGTTCCGCGGTCCGCAACTCGTGAAGATTGGATAGTGAGTTTCCACCATGGCGGAAATCGCCGGATCGGCTCATGGCATCCGCGTCTTGCGGGGACGGCGTGAAACCGGAATCGATCATTCGGAGGGCGGCCTCCCGGCGGCTGGCAAGCCCCAATTTGTGAAGCGCCGTCGCGACATGGCTGTCGACGGTGGAGACGCTCAAGCCGAGTGCCTGACCGATTTCCCGGCTGCTCATATGCCTGGCGACGCAGACCAAGATGGCGAATTGCCGTGGACTCAGCGATTCGATCCGCTGCCTCATCTCGGACATGCGACCCCCGATGGTAACTCGAGGTACTTGCACGTTTATCGATGATTCCGTCAATAATAATCCCGTAAAAGCGAGGTTTCCGGGTCGGCGGCGATAAAGCGGCCATGCCGGCCAACCTGCTGCGAAGCCTCGGCTTTATCCTTCAGCCGCCATTCAGCCGGCTTTTGTAGAAAGGCGCGGTTTCCTATATAGTTACCGCTACGGCTCCGTTCCAAAGAGGATGAGTCCCAATGTCACTCGCCAAAACCTTGCTGACCCTCGCCGCCCCGGCGGCCCTGCTCGCTCTGGGCGGCTGCGCGACCGGCCTTCCCACCCAAGTCTCCCGCTACCAGGCGATGCCGGCCCCCGCCGGCCAGACCTTCGCCATCCAGGCGGCCGATCCCGAGGACCGCGGCGGCCTCGAATTCTCCCGTTATGCCGATCTCGTCCGCCGGCACATGGTCGCCCAGGGCTATAGCGAGGCGGGCTCGCCGCAATCGGCCTCGCTGATCGTCTCGCTCGGCTACGGGGTCGACGACGGCCGCCAGCAGGTCGTCACCTACCCGTCGTCGCGCCTGGGCCGAGGCTTCGGCTACGGCGGCTTCGGCTACCGGCCCTATTGGTCGCGCTTCGGCGGCTACGGACGCCTCCGCTCGCCTTTCTATTACGGCTGGGACGATCCCTTCTGGTATCGCGGCTTCGGCGAGGAGATCGACGTCTACACCGTCTATACCAGCTTCCTCGACATGGACATCCGCAGGCCCGACGGCCAGTCGGTGTTCGAAGGCACCGCCCGGGCGCGCTCGCGCACCGACGAGCTGAGCGTGCTGGTGCCGAATTTGATCGAGGCGATGTTCACCGGCTTCCCCGGAAACAGCGGCGAGACGGTCAAGATCACGGTGGCGCCCGAGCGCAAGCGCTGAGGCGTCAGGCCAGCGCTCCTTCGTCATGCCGGACTTGATCCGGCATCCATGAACATCTCGATGTGAGGTTCAGACCCGCAATGTTCATGGACCCCGGATCAAGTCCGGGGTGACGAAGTTGCGACGGTCCTCCCTTTTCTCATGGGCATTCAACGGGCGTTCATCCGCCGACCCGAATTTCGCGCTCCGCAGGGGAATGAAAAAAACCTCGGGAGGGTGAATGCTGAAATCCATCGGAGCGGCCGCAATGGCCGGACTCGCGCTCGCGTCCGCGGCGCCGGCGCAGACCGCGGCCGACGACCGCGCTCAGGTCGAGGACATCGTCGTCACCGGCCGAAGGAGCGGGGTGCCGATGTGGACGGTGCGCAGCGACAGCACAACCATCGTTCTCGTCGGCGCCATCGCCGGAGTCTCCAAGACCACCAAATGGGATCCGGCCGCGCTGACCGAAGCTCTCCGCAAGGCGGACCGGGTGATGTTCCCGCAGTCGCACGCTCTTACCGTGAGCAATCCGTTCAACCTGATCGGCTGGCTCGCCAAGTATAAGAAGATGGGAAGCCTGCCCAAGGACCAGAATCTCGGGCAATTCCTTGCCCCCGAGCATATGAAGCGTCTCACCGCTCTCCAGGCGCGCGGGATGGCGCAAAGTGGCTTCGAGCGGCGCCACCCCTTCCATCTCTCCAACGACCTTCGCGAACGCGCCAAGGGCGATGTGGATTATGGCCGCCATGCCGCCGATTATGTCGAGAGGGCGATCAAGACCCACAAGCTCAAGCTCGCCGTCGACCCGATCGCGAAATCGAAGGCGAAGCCGGTGGTGAAGGATCTGTTCGCCTCGCTGCCGGCGGAGCATGTCCCATGCCTGATCGACTCGATCGCCGCCGCGGAGGCGGGACCGTCGGCGGTGCAGGCGCGATCCGACGCCTGGGCGGCGCGGCGCGTGCCCGAGGTGCTCGCCTCCCCCGCAGACAAGGTCTATTCGAGCTGCTGGCCGGCCGGCGCCGGAATCGGCCCTCCGCCCGAAGAGCTTCTCGCCGAGATGCGCGCGCTGCTCGACGAGGATCAGGTGACGGTGGCGGTCCTCGGCCTGCGCTCGCTGGCGGAGAAGGGCGGCATATTGGACCGGCTCGAGGCGGAGGGCTTCGACATCCAGGGGCCGGTCTGGAAGTGACGCTCCCTAATTCCTCCCCGACATTTGTCGGGGAGGGGGACCGCGCGGAGCGCGGTGGAGGGGTTCTTCGGAGTCAGTAGGCCCCTCCACCATGCTTCGCATGGTCCCCCTCCCCTGCAAAGGCAGGGGAGGATTTTTACGATCAGCCCTCGAGCTGCCTCGTCAGCAGGCGGATGTCGGCGTCGAGCTCCGAATCCTGCGCTCGCAATTTCTCGATCTGGCGGACGGCATGGATCACCGTCGTGTGGTCGCGTCCGCCGAAGCGGCGGCCGATCTCGGGGAGCGAGCGCGGGGTCAGCTGCTTGGACAGATACATGGCGACCTGGCGCGGGCGGGCGACCTCGCGGGCGCGGCGGGCGCTGGTCATCTCGGCCTTGCGGATCCGGTAATGCTCCGAGACCCGGGTCTGGATCTCGTCGATCGAGATCCGGCGCTGGTTGGCGCGAAGCGTGTTGGCGAGCACTTCCCCGACGAAATCGAGGTCGATCACCCTATTCTGCATGGTCGCGTAGGCGGCGATCCGGTTGAGGGCGCCTTCAAGCTCGCGGACGTTCGAGCTGATCCTCTTGGCGAGGAACATGACGACGTCCTCGGGCACCGCGACTTCCGGGAGCGCCTCGAGCTTCTTGAGGATGATGTTGAGGCGAAGCTCGAGATCGGCCTGGTTGATGTCGGCGACCAGGCCCCAGCTGAGACGCGAGAGGATCCGCGGCTCGATCCCGTCGAGATCCTGGGGCGCCCGGTCGGAGCTGATGACGAGCCGGCGGCCGGCCGAGATGATCTCGTTCATCGTGTGGAAGAATTCTTCCTGGGTCGATTCCTTGCCGGCGATGAACTGGACGTCGTCGATCATCAGCAGATCGGCGGCGCGCAGATGCTGCTTGAACTGGATGGTGTCGTTGGCGCGGAGCGCGGCGACGAACTCGACCATGAACTTTTCGGCCGACATGTAGATGATCTTGGCGCGCGGCCGAAGGCGGTGGAATTCGTGGCCGATGGCGTGGAGCAGGTGGGTCTTGCCGCGGCCGGTGCCGCCGTGGAGGAAGAGCGGGTTGAAGGCGACATTGTCGGCGGTGGCGAGAGTCGTCGCGGCGCTGAAGGCGACTTCGTTGGCCTTGCCGACGACGAAATTCTCGAAACGGTAGCGGGGCTCGAGCGCGACGGCGTAGAGGCCGTCGCCGGGGACGGGCTCCTCCGAAGCGGGCGGCGCCGGGATCTCGACCACCGCGGCGGTCCTGGGCGCGGCGGCGCCGACCCGGATGGCGATGTGGCGGATCGCCGGGCAGGCGGCGCGCCAGGCGAGGGTCAGGCGCTCCGAGAAATGGGTCTGGACCCAGTCCGCCATGAACTGGGAGGGAAGCTCGAGACGAAGGGCTCCGGTCTCGGAATCGAAATTGCCGAGCGCGATCGGCCGAAGCCAGCCGTCGAAGGTGCGGGCGCCGCAGTCGCGCCTCAGGCCCGCGCGAATCGCTTCCCAGGCGGCCTGGAGGGCTCCCCGATCCATCGCGCTCGATAGATTGCCCGCCGCCGGCTTCATGGACACGAAAGCATCCCCCTACTCCTCTGGCCTCTTTAAAGCGGGCCGTGATTGGGCAAGACTTTCTCGCGCGCGGCTGCCCCCCGGCGGCGCCGACTCGCAAAACTCTTCTTGCTGTGTGCGTCCGAAGGGAGATTCGCCCCACCGGAGCCCTCTTTTTGGAAGCGGATCGCGCTTCGATCAAGAGTGCAAAATGTCACAAAGGTGAAATTTTTTCGTTGACAGCGCATTTCTGCGCTTCCGCTATAAAATGGCGGAAAACTGCCATTTTTCGGAACCGGGGGCCGCGCGAATCGCCGGAAGTCCTAGGGTTTCGCGTTACGTTCCAAAGACACGAAAAAGCCCGCCGGAAAACGCGTCCGGCGGGCGACTTTCAAGCTTTAGAAGAGCTTATGCGAGAGCGGCGATACGGCGCGTCAAACGCGAAAATTTGCGGGCCGCCGTGTTCTTGTGGAAGACGCCCTTGGCGACTCCCCGGGCGAGCTCGGGCTGGACCCGGGAGATGGCGGCGAGCGCCTGATCCTTGTCCCCGGCCTCGATCGCGGCTTCGACCTGCTTGACGAAGGTGCGGATCCGGCTGACGCGGGTCCGGTTGATCTCGGTCCGGCGCTCATTGCGGCGGATTCGCTTCTTTGCCTGCGGCGTGTTCGCCATCGTCTATTGCCTCTTGTCTCTAAATGAAAAGGGCGCGGCCAATCCACCGCACCCGCTCGCCCGCGCCTCTACGCAAGGAGGTATGAAAGGTCAACCTCAAGAGCGCTGACAGCGGGGGCAGTAGAAGGTCGAACGGCCCGAATCGGTGCGCCGGCGAATCGCGGTCCCGCAGTGGCAGGCTTCCCCCTCCCGGCCGTAGACGAGCCATTGCTTCGAGAAATAGCCGAGCTCGCCCGAGGGCCGCGCATAATCGCGGAGCGACGAGCCCCCGGCCTCGATGGCGGCGAGGAGCACCGTCCTTATCGCTTCGACCAGCCGTTCCAGCCGCGGCCGCGAGATCCGGCCCGCGGCCCGCGTCGGCGCGATCCCGGCCATGTGGAGGGACTCGCAGACGTAGATGTTGCCGAGGCCGGCGACGATCCGCTGGTCGAGGAGCAAGGCCTTGATCGGCGCCGAGCGGCCGGCCAGAGCTTCGAGCAGATAGCCGGCGGTGAACTCCGGTCCGAGAGGCTCGGGGCCCATCGCCGCGAAGGCCGGAAGCTGCTCCAGCTCGGAGGTCGGAACCAGGTCGAGCGAACCGAAGCGGCGCGGGTCGTTGAGGACGGCGCGCCTTCCCTCGTCCGTCTCGAGCAGGAAGTGGTCGTGGGTCCCAAGCTCGTCCGGATCGATCCGCCAGCGGCCCGACATTCCGAGATGGAAGACCAAAGTGTCGCCGCGATCGGTGGCGACGAGGCCGTATTTGGCTCGGCGGGAGAGGCCGGTGACCCAGGCTCCGGTCAGCCGCTGGCGCAGGTCCGGCGGAAAGGCGCGGCGAAGGTCCGGCCGCCGGGTCTCCACCGTGACGAGGCGCCGGCCGTCAAGCACGGGAGCAAGGCCCCGGACCGTGGTTTCGACCTCGGGCAGCTCAGGCATCGACGCGTCCCCTTGTCGTCGCCCCAGCGAAGGCTGGGGCCCCAGTGAAATTTCGCGCTGGGATGCCAGCCTTCGCTGGCATGACGGGAAGAGTGCACATGCGCCAAAACCCCTGCTAGAGGCGGGCGCGATGGACAAGGTTTCTTTCGGTTTCGAGGAAGTGGCGCCCGAGGAGAAGACCCGGCGCGTCGGCGCCGTCTTCTCGAGCGTCGCCCGGCGCTACGATCTGATGAACGACCTGATGTCGGGCGGCCTCCACCGCCCGTGGAAGGATGCGTTCGTTCGCCGAGTGCGGCCGCGCAAGGGCGAAGAGATCCTCGACATGGCCGGCGGCACCGGCGACGTCGCCTTCCGCCTCGCCCGCGACGGGGCCCGGGTGATCGTCGCCGACATCAATCCCGACATGCTGGAGGTCGGCCGCCAGCGGGCGGCGAAGCGGCGGCTCGAAGGCCTGGCCTGGAAGCAGGAGAATGCCGAGGCCCTGAGCTTCGCCGACTCCGCCTTCGACGCCTATACGATCGCCTTCGGGATCCGCAACGTCACCGACATCGACTCGGCGCTCCGCGAGGCGCACCGGGTGCTGAAGACCGGCGGGCGCTTCTACTGCCTCGAATTCTCGACCACCCGCTGGCCCGGCTTCGCCGGCCTGTACGAGGCCTATTCGATGAAGGCGGTGCCCAGGATCGGCAAAATCGTCGCCCGGGACGAGGAGAGCTACCGCTATCTGGTCGAATCGATCCGCCGCTTCCCGCCGATGGAGAGATTCGCCGCGATGATCGGCAAAGCGGGATTCGCTCAGGTGAAGGCAGAGCCGATCCTCGGCGGCCTCGTCGCCATCCACAGCGGCTGGAAGATTTGACCCATCCCGTCGTCCATATCTGGCGGCTTCTGAAATGGGGCCGGGTGCTTGCTCGGCACGGGGCCCTGCGCGGGATCGAGCGCGACCGCAACACGCCGCAGCCGGTGCGGCGCCTCGCCCGGATCGCCCGTTTCGGAGCCCGGGTGCCGACGGTCCCAACCTACGGCGAGGCGTTCCAGGAGCTCGGGCCGGCGGCGATCAAGTTCGGCCAGGCGCTGGCGACCCGGCCCGATCTGGTCGGGATCGAGGCCGCGCACGACCTTCAATTGCTCCAGGACAGCCTGCCCCCGGCCCCGTTCGAGGCGGTGCGGCGGGCGATCGAGCAGGGGCTGGAGAAGCCGCTCGAGGAAATCTTCGCCGATATCGACCCGGAGCCGGTCGGCGCCGCCTCGATCGCCCAGGTCCACCGCGCCCATACGATCGACGGCAAGCTCGTGGCGGTGAAGGTGCTCCGGCCCAATATCGAGGAGGATTTCGCCCGGGCGCTCGACACCTATGAGTGGGCGGCGGCTCAGGTCGAGAATATGGGCGGCGAGGCGGCGCGGCTGAGGCCGCGGGCGGTCATCGCCTATTTCAGGCAATGGACGGCGCGCGAGCTCGACCTTCGCCGCGAGGCCGCCTCCGCCTCCGAGCTGCGCGAGAATCTGGTCGCGGAAAGCGGCTTCTACGTCCCCGCCATCGACTGGACCCGGACCTCGCGGCGGGTGCTGACGCTCGAATGGATCGACGGCATCAAGCTCACCGACCGCGAGGCCCTGGTCGAGGCCGGGCACGACCTCAAGGCGCTGGCGGCGACCCTGGTCCGAGCCTTTCTCCGCCAGGCGGTGGTCGACGGCTTCTTCCACGCCGATCTCCACCAGGGCAATCTCTTCGCCCTCCCCGACGGCCGGCTCGCCGCGATCGACTTCGGGATCATGGGCCGGATCGACCGGCAGGCACGGGTCTGGCTCGCCGAGATCATGTACGGGCTGCTCACCGGCAATTACCGGCGGGTCGCTGAAATCCATTTCGAGGCGCAATATGTCCCCGGCCATCACAACGTGGACGAGTTCGCGACCGCTCTGAGGGCGGTCGGCGAGCCGATCCGGGGCTTGCCGGTCAAGGACATCTCGATCGGCCAGATGCTCGACGGGCTGTTCACCATCACCCGCGACTTCGACATGCCGACCCAGCCGCATCTCCTCCTCCTCCAGAAGACGATGGTGATGGAGGAAGGGGTCGCCCACGCGCTCGATCCCGACATCAACATGTGGGAGACGGCCGAGCCCTTCCTCAGGGAATGGGTGCGCGGCGAGCTCGGGCCCGAGGCGGCGCTGGCCGACCGGATCGTCCGCGACTTCAGGACCTTCGCCAAGATTCCCGAGCTGATCCGCCGGATCGACCATTATTACCCGCCGCCCGGCGCGGCCCCGCCCGACCCGCCTTTGTCGCAGGTCGTGGTGGTGAGGCCGCGGCATTACTGGCGCTACGCGGCGACGGCCTTGCTCTCGGCCGCGGCGGGCGCGGCGGCGATGCTCCTGTTCGGCTAGGCCGGGGGCTCCGCCTTCGTCGGCTTGGGCCGAAACGCCTTAAGCGCGACCAGGACGGCGGCCAGCGCGGTGAGGAAGCCGGCGAGCGCTTTCAGCCAATTGTTGCCGCGGGTGAGCCAGGAAGACGATTCGTCCATCCAGTCGGCGACCCGCTGCCCGCTCGTGACCTTGACCTTCACCTCCTTGGCGAAGGTCTTCAGATGGCTTTCCTGCGGGGCGCCGTTCGGGCCCGGGACGATCACGAAAGCCTGGACGCGCAGCTTGTCGCCATGATCCTTGAGCGGAATCACCTGCCATTCCCACAACATGGAGCCTGCCGGGCCGATCTCCTTGCGCACCTTCCCCCTGGGCTCGATCGTGAAGCCACGCCCGGTGAGCTCGGCGGACATCGCACCGCCGATCTTCACCGTCTCCACGCTGCCGTTGAAGGCCTCGTTGCCGAGAACCTCCTCGACGCTCGTTCCCGAGCTTTCCCCGGCGATTGCGAAGCTCACCGTGCTGATCTCGTCGCGCACCATCTCCGCCGGCGCCTCGATCGCCCCCTTGCCGGTCTCCAGATTGTCCCAGATCTCGGTGACCCGCTTGCACTCCGCCCGGGTCACATGCTGCCGGCTCAGCGGGCAATAAGCGATCTCGGCCGCCGCTTTCGCCGCGGCGATGCTCTCCGGCGTCGGAGTCTCGCTCGTCAAATAGTCTTCGACGTTGCCCCCGCCACTATACGTCGGCGGATCGCTGCAGGCGGCCAGGCTCAGGCAGGCCGCCAGAGCCAGAGCGAATGACTTGAGCGACTTCGTCCGCATGATCATCCCCCGGTGCTGCCCCGCGACCCTCATACGCCCGTTACGGAGGGGAATCCATTTTTTGGAGGCTCGATGCCGGCCCGTCTCGGTTGACACCGGGCTCCATGAGCATAGCTTAGGACCATGGCTGCCACCGCTCCCAAGACCGAAGGCCCGGCCCTTCCCCAAAAGCTCCTCGACGAGGCGGTGAGGCTCAAGGTCGACATTGCCGGCCGATCCGAGGACCAGTTGCGCCACGCGGTGCGCGAAGCCTGGATCGCGGAGAATCGCGAGGCGATCGAGAGCTGGAATGCCTGGACCGAAAAGAACGGCCTTCCTCTCGAGCATTACCGCGCATTCTGATGGCCCGTCACGACGTGTATCGTGGAGCCGGTGCCTATCTACTTGAATGCCAGAGCGATTATCTGAGGGGCCTCGACACGCGGTTCGTCGTGCCGCTCCTGCCGGAGGGTGAAGTGCCAAAGGTTCATCGCCTGAATCCCGTCTTCAGTGTCGAGGGAGCAAGGGTGGTCATGGCGACGCAGCTGGGTTCGTCCGTCCCCGCACGGCATTTACGAAATCCGATCACCTCACTGGCGGATCAGCACGACGTGATCATGAACGCGTTCGATGTGCTGCTGACCGGCTACTGATGAACGGCAAACGCATCCTCCTCATCGTCGGCGGCGGGATCGCGGCCTATAAGAGCTGCGAGCTGATCCGCCTGATCCGGAAGGCCGGCGGCACCGTCCGCTGCGTGCTGACGGCGGGCGGGGCGCAATTCGTCACGCCTATGACGCTCGCCGCGCTCTCGGAGCAGCCGGTCCATACCAGCCTCTGGGACCTCAAGGACGAGGTCGAGATGGGGCATATCCAGCTCAGCCGCGAGGCGGATCTGGTCGTGATCTGCCCGGCGACGGCCGATCTGATGGCGAAGATGGCGGCGGGGATCGCCGACGATCTCGCCACCACCCTGCTCCTCGCCACCGACAAGTCGGTTCTCGCCGCGCCGGCGATGAACGTCAGGATGTGGCGGCATGAAGCGACCCGGCGCAACGTCGAGCGCCTGCGCGCCGACGGGGTGACGATCCTCGAGCCCGACGAGGGCGAGATGGCATGCGGCGAATATGGCCCGGGGAGGCTGCCGGAGCCGGAGCAGATCCTCGCCGCCATCCGGGCGCAGCTGTGGTCGGGCGGAGCGCTGGCCGGACGGCACGTCATCGTCACCGCCGGGCCGACGCACGAGCCGATCGACCCGGTGCGGGTGATCGCCAACCGCTCGTCCGGCAAGCAGGGCTTCGCCATCGCCGAAGCCCTCGCGGCGCTGGGCGCTCGGGTGACCCTGGTGGCCGGGCCGGTGGCCCTCCCCGCTCCGGCCGGGGTCGAGCGGGTCGACGTCGAGACGGCGCTCGAGATGGAATCGGCGGTCGCGGCGGCGCTCCCGGCCGATGCCGCGGTGCTGGTGGCGGCGGTCGCGGACTGGCGGGTCGAGCCCTCCCCTTCCAAGCTGAAGAAGGCGGCCGGGGCGCCGGCGCTCGACTGGCTGGCCAATCCCGACATCCTCGCCGGGCTGGCGCGCAGCCCGCGCCGGCCGCGGCTGCTGGTCGGCTTCGCCGCCGAGACGGAGGACGTCATAAACGTTGCGCAGGCGAAACGAGCAAGCAAGGGGTGCGACTGGATCGTCGCCAATGATGTATCGGGGGACGTGATGGGGGGCGACCGCAACCGGGTCCACCTGATCACTCCCGCCGGCGTCGAAAGCTGGGAGGAAGGCGAGAAGACAGAGGTTGCGCGGCGCCTCGCCGACAGGATCGCCGCCGCGCTGGGGGAAGAGGATGCGAAAGGACCTGCTGCTCCTGACTCCGCTGGCGGGGCTCGCTGACCTCGCTCTGCTCCTGCTGCGCTGGGTGACCGGCGCTTTCCTCGTCTACCAGAGCCACGACAATGTGCTGAGCCCGGCACGGATGGCGGAGTTCGAGAAATTCCTCGCCCAGTTCGACTTTCCCATGCCCGCGCTGATGGCGCCGCTCTGCGTCTGGGCGCAGCTCCTGTGCGGAACAGCCTTCATCCTGGGGCTGCTCACCCGCTGGGCCGGCCTCGTCACCGCCTTCGTCTTCGTCGTCGCGGTGTGGATGGTGCACTGGCCGCAGGATTTCCCGGGCTGGTGGCCGGCCCTGGTCCTGATCTTCCTCGGACTGCTGTTTGCAACCCGGGGAGCCGGGCGCTACTCGCTCGATCGGCTGATCGAGAGGCGCGATGATCGACATAGAGGTAAAACGACTTTCGGGCGGTGAGGGCCTTCCCCTCCCCTCCTACGCAAGCGAGGGCGCGGCCGGCCTCGACGTCGTCGCCGCCGAGGATCTGACGCTGGCGCCGGGCGCCCGCCACGCCGTCGCCACCGGCTTCGCCATCGCCATTCCCGCCGGCTTCGAAGTCCAGGTCCGGCCGCGCTCGGGCCTTGCGCTCAAGCACGGCATCACCTGCCTCAACACGCCGGGGACGATCGACAGCGACTATCGCGGCGAGGTGAAGGTGATCCTCGCCAATCTCGGCACCGAGCCGTTCGAGATCCGCCGCGGCGAGCGCATCGCCCAGCTCGTGCCGGCGCCGGTCCTCCGCGCGGCCTTCCGCGAAGTGGACGCGCTGGGCGCGACCGAGCGCGGCGCGGGGGGCTTCGGCTCGACCGGGCGGTGACCCTCCGCGACGACCAGCTCGACCGTTACGCCCGCCACATCGTCCTCAAGGAGATTGGCGGCGACGGCCAGCGCAGGCTGCTGGGATCCCGCGTCGTGCTGGTCGGGGTCGGGGGCGTCGGCTGCCCGGCGTTGCAGTATCTCGCCGCCGCGGGCGTCGGACAGCTGACGGTGATCGACGACGACACCATCTCGCTGGACAATCTCCAGCGCCAGATCCTGTTCGGCACCGCCGACGTCGGCCTGCCCAAGATCGAGTTGGCTGCCGAAGCCGTTATGCGACTCAACGACGACGTCGATTTCAACATGACGGCTAAGCGGCTCACACTGGCGAACGCCAACGAACTGCTCGCAGGGGCCGACGTCGTCATCGACGGCAGCGACAATTTCGCCACCCGGCTCATCGTCTCCGACACCTGCACGGCGCTTCGAATCCCCCTCGTCTCGGCCGCGATCGGGATGTTCCAGGTCCAGGTCGCCACGTGGCGCGGGTGGGAGCCGGAGCGGCCCTGCTATCGCTGCTTCGTCGGCGACGCTTTCGACTCCGACGATTGCGACAATTGCGCCGAGCTGGGCGTGCTCGGAGCGGTGGCGGGGATCGCCGGGAGCTTCGCGGCGCTCGAGGCGATCCGGCAGATCGTCGGCTTCGGCGGCGAGGCGACCGGCAAGGTGCACGTTCTCGACGGCCTGGCGCCGTCGATGCGGACGCTGAGAATCGCCAAGGATCCGGCCTGCCGGACCTGCGGCGCTCAGGCCGGGAGCTGACCCAAAGCGTCGCGCAGCTGAAGCATTGCGAGGATGAACAGACCGCTGCCGAGCACCAGGTCGAAGCCGCGCACCGGCCGAAGCCGCTGCCCGCGCGGCCGGTGGAAGGTGAGGTCGAACATCGTCGCCAGCACGATCCAGACGCCGGCGAGGCCGGCGACGAGCGAGAGCGAGACGAACGGCCAGAACAGGAGATCCCAGGGTCCGACGAACGCCCACAGGATCAACGCCAGCAGCTCGGCGGTGGCGCCGAGCCCGACCAGGGTCCAGCTTCGGCGCATCAGCCCTTCTTCTTGGCCGGCGCCTTCTTCGCCGGAGCCTTTTTGGCGGCGGGCTTGCGGCCTCGGCCCTTCTTGGCCGGCGGGCCCTTGGCGGCGCGGTCGTCGATCAGCTGGGCGGCTTCCTCGAGCGTGAGCTGATCGGGCGCGAGCGACTTGGGCAAAGTGGCGTTGGTGGTGCCGTCGGTCACATAGGGGCCGAAGCGGCCCTCCATCAGCTTGATCTCGAGCTCGGTACGGGGATGGGGACCCAGCACCTTGAGCGGCTCGCGCGAACCGCGGGCCCGGCCGCCGCCCGCGGCCGCCTCGGCAAGCTTGACCACGGCCGCGTTCATCCCGGTCTCGAACACCTCGGCGGTCGAGCCGAGCTTCGCATATTTGCCGTCATGGGCGAGATAGGGGCCGTAGCGGCCGATCGAGGCGGTGATCGGCTTGCCGCTTTCCGGATGCGCTCCGACGGTCCGCGGCAGCGACAGCAGCCTCACCGCGAGATCGAGGTCGAGCTCGCCGGCATCCTTGGGGATCGAGGCCCTCTTCGCCTCCTTCCCCTGCCCCATCTCGATATAGGGCCCGAAGCGGCCGGTCTTGCGGCTGATGTTCTCGCCGGTCTCCGGATGCTTGCCGAGGATCTCCGGCCCCTCGTCGGCGGCGCCGTCCTCGCCGCCCTGGCCGAAGCGGCGGGTGAACTTGCACTCGGGATAGTTGGAGCAGGCGACGAAGGCGCCGTAGCGGCCGCCGCGAAGCGACAGCCGTCCTTCGCCGCAGGCGGGGCAGAGGCGGGCGTCGCTTCCGTCCTGCTTGTCCGGAAACAGCCAGGGCGAGAGGAAATCGTCCAGTGCGGCGGTGATGGCGGAGGGCTGCTGCTCCATGATCTCGGCGGTCTTCGGCTTGAAGTCGCGCCAGAATTCCTCGAGCACCGCCTGCCACTGGAGGCGTCCGCCGCTGATGTCGTCGAGCTCGTCCTCGAGATGGGCGGTGAAGTCGAACGAGACGTAGCGCTCGAAGAAGCGCTCGAGGAAGGCGGTCAGCAGCCGGCCGCTCTCCTGCGGGATGAAGCGGTTCTTCTCAAGCTCGACATAGCCTCGGTCCTTCAGGGTCTGAAGGGTCGCGGCGTAGGTCGAAGGACGGCCGATGCCGAGCTCCTCCATCTTCTTGACCAGGCTCGCCTCGGAATAACGCGGCGGCGGCTGGGTGAAATGCTGCTCGGCCGTGACCTTCTTCCGGGCCGGGGCATCGCCCTCGCGAAGCCGGGGCAGGCGGCGCGATTCGTCGTCCTCGGCATCGTCGCGCCCCTCCTCATAGAGGGCGAGGAAGCCGGGGAAGAGGACCACCTGGCCGGTCGCCCGGAGGCCGGTCTGGCCGCTTCCGTCGAGCAGCTCGGCGGTGGTCCGCTCGAGCCGGGCCGAAGCCATCTGGCTGGCCAGAGCGCGCTTCCAGATCAGCTCGTACAAACGGCCATGGTCGCCCGAGCCGGCGCGGTCGCGGCCGAAATCGGTGGGGCGGATCGCCTCATGCGCTTCCTGGGCGTTCTTGGCCTTGGTCTCGTAATGGCGGGGCCTGTCGGGGACGTAGCCGGCGTCGAAGCGGTCGGCAACGGCGCGGCGGGCGGCGGAAATGGCCTCGGGCGCCATCTGCACGCCGTCGGTCCGCATGTAGGTGATCGAGCCGTCCTCGTAGAGCGCCTGGGCGACGCGCATCGTGTGGCTCGCGGCGAAGCCCAATTTGCGCGCCGCCTCCTGCTGCAGGGTCGAGGTGGTGAAGGGCGGCGGCGGATTGCGGCTGAGCGGCTTGGTCTCGACCGAGACGATTGAGAAGCGGCCGGCCTCGACCGCGGCTTTGGCGGCCTCGGCAATGCCCTGGTCGCCGATCGACAGGCGGTCGACCTTCTCCCCCTTGAAGCGCACCAGCCGGGCGAGGAATTCCTGCCCGTCCGACTCCATCAGGGCGACGACGCTCCAATATTCCTGGGCCCGGAACAGCTCGATCTCGCGCTCGCGGTCGACCACCAGACGAAGCGCCACCGACTGCACCCGGCCGGCCGACTTGGCGCCGGGAAGCTTGCGCCAAAGCACCGGCGAGAGGGTGAAGCCGACCAGGTAATCGAGCGCTCGGCGGGCGCGGTAGGCGTCGATCAGATCCTCGTCGAGGGCGCGCGGATGCTTCATCGCCTCCGTCACCGTCGCCTTGGTGATGGCGTTGAAGGTGACCCGCTCGACATCGGCCGGCAGCGCCTTGCGCTTCCTCAGCACCTCCTGGACATGCCAGCTGATCGCCTCCCCTTCCCGATCGGGATCGGTGGCGAGGATCAGGGTGTCGGCCTTCTTCGCCTCGTCGGTGATCGCTTTGAGCTGCCGGGCCTTGTCGGCATAGGTCTCCCATTCCATCGCGAAGCCGTCGTCCGGATCGACCGAGCCGTCCTTGGGCGGAAGATCGCGGACATGGCCGTAGGAGGCGAGCACTCGGTAGCCGCTGCCGAGATATTTTTCGATGGTCTTGGCCTTGGCGGGCGATTCGACGACGACGAGCTTCATGGGGATCCTTCACGCGTACGCGTATAGGGTGGGGAGGCCCCGGTAGCCGCGTCAAGCCAATCCGTCATTGCGAGGAGCGATGCGACGAAGCAATCCACTGGGCACCCGAGGCCGCGCTGGATTGCTTCGCTACGCTCGCAATGACGGCTCTGCGGCCGTCAATATTGCTCCCACTGCCGGTAATCCGGCGGAAGCACGCACTTGCCGCCTTCGTAGCGGCCGACCGAGCGGATCACCTCGCCTTCCTGCGGCTCGACTCGGCGGCCGGAGATCTGGCTGTCGAGGACCCGGCGCACCAGGCGATCGAGGTGGGTGACCAGGAAGCAGTCGACCGCCGGGGTGGCGTGCGGGTTGCCGATGCCGCTGTCGTCGGTGAGGAAGATGTAGCGCGACTGGGTCGCCGCGGCCATCGCCCGCATCACATATTCGGCGACGTCGCCGACTCCGGAGGCGGCGACCGGCACGATCTGGATGCGCTTGGCCCGGGCGGCCTCGGCGACACGCCAGGCCTTGCCGATATTCTCGTCGTGCGGAGGCGCGTCGGCGACGAGCAGGAGCGACTTGACCGCGTCCGGGCGCCAATCCTGGGCGACGGCGCGGGCGAGGGCCAGGTCCATCGCTTCGGGATAATCGCCGCCGCCATCGGCATATTGCGCCTGCAGATTGGCCTGCATCCGGTTGACGTCGGCGACGAACGGATAGGTGCGGGTGACATAGACGTCGCCCTGGTCCTTGTAGGCGACCAGGCCGAGGCGGATGTCGAGGCCGGGATGGCTTCGCCTCAGATCGGCGAGGATCGTTCGAAGCTCGGACTTCAGATAGGCGATCTCGTCGCCCATGCTTCCGGTCGTGTCGATGGCGAGCAGAAGGTCGAACTTGCGGACCGGCGCACCGCCCGAGCGCAAGGTGACTCCCTGGCGCTGGGCTCCGGACCCGTCGGCGATGGCGACGGTGCGGGGAGCCGAGCCCGGGACGCTGAGACGGACACTGCGGCCGAGCCGGTCGAGGCCCGGATAGAAGACCGCCGTGCCGTCGGCGACGGTGGCGAGCGACAGGCTGTTGCCGTCGGCGCAGGTCAGGGTCACCCGGGCGAACGGCACCGGCCGGCCCGATTCGTCCTGGACGGCGACGGTGAGCACTCGCCTCGTGTCCAGCTTCGGCAGGCCGCGCAGGTCGCTCTGCTGGAGGAAGCGTCCGGCGTAGGAAGCGTAGAGCTCCGGATTGAGCAGATCGTCATGGTCGCCGGCGGTGAGCAGGCCCGATTGCGGCCGCGGCCGGGGTGGACGGTGATAGCCGGGCGCGGATCGCGCCTCTCCGACATAGCCGTCGGCGCTCGACGCGGGCGCCGAGCTCTCCCGGGCGGATGAGGCCGCCCGGCTTCCGGTCACGGAGATCGAATCCCCTTCGCTCGGCGCTTCCACAGCGGGCAGATCGGCCAGATCATCGGAGGCCGGCGGCTCGTACATCGGCTCGGGAGCCGGCGGCGGCGGCGGCGGCGCTGGAGGGGACGGCGGCGACATGGCCGGAGCGGATACCGAATCGTAGACTCCGCCGGAGCGGTAGCGCTGCTGCTGCGGGTGGATCGGCTTCGCTTCGGGCGGCAAGGCCGGCAAAGCGGCCGCGCGGCGGCAGAGCGGCTCGCGCGCCTGCGCCGCGGCGGTTGGAGCGAAGGCGCCGGGCACGACAGCGACGAGGCTGAGGCCGAGGGCGCTGACGCCAAGGAGTCCGAGGCGGGTCGCCTTGCGCATATATGCTCCCCTTTCAGTGTATGTTACAATGTTACACAGATCAGCAGGAGGAACCTTAACGCAGGCTGACGTCCTCGGACCAAATGTGACGATCGGGTGCAATCGCGGCATGTCATTCTCCCTGGTGACGGCGGCTCACCATCGTCCGCCTTCAACTGGGACGCGCCGATGCAGGAAATCCTTGGAATTTTTTTCCCTGGCGAAGGCGGCGCCCGGCAGGGCAGCGGGGAGCTCAGGCGAGGCTCACCCGCCCGCCGGCGTGGCGCTCCAGCCGGCCCGCCAGCTCGAGCTCGAGAAGCACCGTCTGGATGACGGCGGGCGGAAGGTCCGACTGGCGGAGGATCTCGTCGACCGGCACCGGAGTTCCGTTGAGCAGGGCGGTGACCGACTCGCGGGCCTCGTCGTCCGCCTCCGCCGGCACCTGGGGCAGGCCGTAATCCCGCTCGGGCTGGCGGAACGGGCGGATCCGCGACGGATTGATCGCTTCCAGCACGTCGTCGGCCGACTGGACGAGGGTGGCGCCTTCGCGGATCAGCTGGTTGCAGCCCTGCGCCCGCGGGTCGAGCGGCGAGCCCGGCACCGCCATCACCTCGCGCCCACTCTCGGCGGCGCAGCGCGCGGTGATCAGCGAGCCGGAGCGCGGCGCGGCCTCCACCACGACCGTGCCGTAGGCGAGGCCGGCGATGATCCGGTTGCGCGACGGGAAATGGCGCGAGCGGGGCTCGATTCCGGGCGGCTGCTCGGAAACGACGAGGCCGCGCTCGGCGATCGCCCGCTGCCGCGGCTCGTTTTCCGGAGGGTAGAAGATGTCGACCCCGCCGGCGACGACCGCGATCGTGCCGGTGTCGAGCGCCCCGTCATGGGCGGCGGCGTCGATTCCCCGGGCGAGGCCGGAGACGACCGCGATGCCCGCCTCGCCGAGAGCCTGGGCCAGCGAGCGCGCGAACCGGCAGGCGGCGGCGGAGGCGTTGCGGGCGCCGACCATCGCCACCGCGGGCCGGTCGAGCAGGCTCGGATGGCCCTTGACGATCAGGGCCGGCGGCGCCGTCTCGAGCTCGGCCAGCAAGGGGGGATAGAGGCCCTGGCCGAGGAACAGGTAGCGGGCGCCGATCCGCTCGACCTGCTCGATCTCGCGCTCGACCGCCGAGCGCGAGGCCAGGCGCGGCGCCCGGCCGCCGCCGCGGGCGGCGAGGTCGGGAATCGCGTCGAGCGCCGCGGCGGCCGAGCCGAAGCGGGCGAGCAGCTGGAAATAGGTGATCGGTCCGATATTCTCCGAGCGGATCAGCCGCAGCCGGGCGATCTGATCGCCCGACGGCTCAGGCACCGCCGCCGACCCGCGATTCGGTCCCGGCGAGGAGGCGCGCGATATTCTCGCGATGCTTCCAGAAGACGAGGAGGGTGAAGCCGAGGAACAGCAAGGCGAGGTCGAAACGCCCGGCCAGCGCCGCCGCGACAGGGGTGACGAGGGCTGCGGCAAGGCCGCCGAGCGAAGAATAACGGGTCAGGAGCAGAGTGCCGATCCAGGCGCCGGCATAAGCGGCGGGCACCCACAGGGCGAGTCCGTCGGCCAAAGTGAAGCCGAGGACGATTCCGAAATAGGTGGCGACCCCCTTGCCTCCGGCGAAGCGAAGCCAGACCGGCCAGAGGTGCCCGATCATCGCCCCGATCGCGGCGAGCTGGACGGTGCCGGGAAAGAGCCATTGGGCGAGCACCAGGGCGGCGGTGCCCTTGGCCATGTCGAGCAGCAGGGTGGCGGCGGCCAGCCCCTTGCGGCCGGTCCTGAGCACGTTGGTCGCGCCGATATTGCCCGAGCCGATCTGCCTGAGGTCGCCGGCGCCGGTCAGCCGGGTAAGCAGGATTCCGAACGGGATCGACCCCAGCGCATAGCCGAGGAGCAAGGCGGCGATAGGTGCGACGACTGGTTGCATGTCCACGACCCCTGCGGAACTTTAGCAAATCGCAAAGCGGAAGCAATCCTTTCATCGAAACCGGTGAATGACGCCGCCTTGCCGCCGCCCGCTCTGCCGCTAAACGGGGCGCGTGACCAGTATCCGTCCCCTCCTCGTCTTCGATTCCGGAGTCGGCGGCCTCTCCGTCCTCGGCGCGATCCGGGCGCTGCTGCCGGCCGCGCCGCTCGTCTATGCCGCCGACAGCGCCGGCTATCCCTACGGCACCAAGCGGCCGGCGGAGATCGAGGCCCGGGTTCCGGCTTTGCTCGGCCGGCTCGCCGAGCGGTTCGATCCGGAGCTGATCGTCATCGCCTGCAACACCGCCTCGACCATCGCCCTCGACGCCGTGCGCGCCGCGCTCGACCTGCCCGTCGTGGGCACGGTTCCCGCCATCAAGCCGGCCGCCGCGCTGTCGAAAACCCGGACGATCGGGGTGCTCGGCACCGAGGCGACGGTGCGCCAGCCCTATGTCGACCGGCTCTCCGCGGAATTCGCCGCCGACTGCCGGGTCATCCGCCACGGCTCGGCCGAGCTGGTCGACCTCGCCGAGGCGAAGCTTCGCGGCGAGCCGGTGGAGGCCGGCGTTTGCCGGCGGGCGCTCGAGGGCCTGTTCGGGCAGCCAGGCGGCGACCGGATCGACACGATCGTCCTCGCCTGCACCCACTTCCCCTTGGTCGAGGAGGAGCTTGCCGCCGCGGCCCCTCGCCCCGTCCGATTCGTCGACGGCAAGGAGGGGATCGCGCGCCGAACCGCGTGGCTGACCCGCCATCTGAGCTGGCCGGAGGAGCCGTCCGACGGGGTGGCGCTGTTCACCGGCCGCGACACCGACGTCGAAGCCTACCGGCCCGGCCTCGCCCGCTACGGGCTGACGAGGCTGGAGCGGCTGTAGAAGCGAGCACGTCGCCCCAGCGAAGGCTGGGGCCCCGGCGGGTGAAAAGCGCAGGAGCCTGTTCTCGCTGGGGTCCCAGCCTGCGCTGGGACGACGTGCCGTCTAGCCAATCGGCCCTTAAATCGTCTAATAAGGACTCAGGGACCCCGGGGAGCCGACGTGGACTATAATCGCATCTTCGCGCAGGCGATCGACAGGCTGCATGAGGAGGGACGCTATCGCGTCTTCATCGACATCCTGCGCAACAAGGGCGCCTTCCCCAATGCGCGCTGCTTCGCCGGCCATAACGGGCCGAAGCCGATCACCGTCTGGTGCTCGAACGACTATCTGTGCATGGGCCAGCATCCCGACGTGGTCGCGGCGATGGAGGAAGCGCTCCACGACGTCGGCGCGGGCTCGGGCGGAACCCGCAACATCGGCGGCAACACCCATTACCATGTCGAGCTCGAAGCCGAACTGGCCGATCTCCACGCCAAGGAATCGGCCCTGCTCTTCACCTCGGGCTACATCTCGAACGAAGCGACCCTCTCCACCGTCGCCAAGCTCCTGCCCGGCTGCATCATCTTCTCCGACGAGCTCAATCACGCCTCGATGATCGCCGGGATCCGGGCCTCGGGCTGCGAGAAGCAGGTCTTCCGCCACAACGACCTCGACCATCTCGAAGCCCTGCTCGCCGAGGCGGACCCGGAGGCGCCCAAGCTGATCGCCTTCGAAAGCGTCTATTCGATGGACGGCGACGTCGCTCCGATCGGCGCCATCTGCGACCTCGCCGACAAATATGAGGCGATCACCTATCTCGACGAGGTCCACGCCGTCGGCATGTACGGCCCGCGCGGCGGCGGCATCTCGGAGCGCGACGACGTCGCCCGCCGGGTCACCATCATCGAAGGCACGCTCGGCAAGGCGTTCGGGGTGATGGGCGGCTATATCGCGGCCGACCGCAACATCGTCGACGTCGTCCGGAGCTACGCCCCCGGCTTCATCTTCACCACCTCGCTGTCGCCGGTGCTGGTCGCCGGAGCTCTGGCCAGCGTCAGGCACCTCAAGGCCTCCTGCGCCGAGCGCGAGGCCCAGCAGGTCAATGCCGGCCGGCTGAAGGCGATCTTCGAGGAGGCACGGCTGCCGGTGATGCCGTCCGTCACCCATATCGTTCCGCTGATGGTCGGCGACCCGGTCAAGGCCAAGAAGATCAGCGACATATTGCTCGCCGAATATGGCTGCTACGTCCAGCCGATCAATTATCCGACCGTTCCGCGAGGCACCGAGCGCCTCCGCTTCACCCCCGGCCCGCGCCACGACGAAGCGATGATGCGCGAGCTCGCCAAGGCCCTGGTCGAGATCTGGGACCGGCTGGAGCTCCGCGCCGCGGCCTGAGCTCGCCTCCGTCGCCCCAGCGAAGGCTGGGGCCCCGGCGGGTGAAGATCGCTGTGCCTTTCACCCCCTGGGATCCCAGCCTGCGCTGGGACGACGATGCAAACTGTGGTGGCAAAGCGACGGCCTATCCACTACACGCTGTAGCTCAAGCCCATCGCTGGAGTTCCACGTGGCCGAGCGCATCGCCATCGTCGCCGATCATGCCGCCTTCGAGATGAAGATGCTCCTGATCGAGCATCTGCGTTCGGGCGGTTACGAGGTGCTCGACCTCGGCACGACCTCGACCGACAGCGTCGATTATCCCGATTACGGCTACCGCATGGCCGAGGCGATCGCGTCGGGCGAGGCGCAACGGGGCGTGGCCCTGTGCGGCTCCGGCATCGGCATCTCGATCTCGGTCAACCGCCACCCGGCCTGCCGCTGCGCTTTGGTCTCCGAAGGCCTCTCCGCCCGCCTCGCCCGCGAGCATAACGACGCCAACGTCATCGCCCTGGGCGCCCGGCTGATCGGGATCGAGGCGGCGCGCGACTGCGTCGACCAGTTCCTCGCCACCCCGTTCGGCGCCAATCCTGAAACTAGGGGCCGCCACCAGCGCCGGGTCGACAAGCTAAGCCATCCTCATTTCGCCAGGGAAAATGCATGAGCAGCGCTTCCGCCTTCGATTTCGCCGACGTCCAGCATTCGGGCTTCTTCACCGGCCGCCTCAGGGAGGCCGACGGCGCCGTCGCCGAGGCGGTCGCGGCCGAGCTCGACCGCCAGCAGAACCAGATCGAGCTGATCGCGTCGGAGAATATCGTCTCGAAAGCGGTGCTCGAGGCGCAGGGCTCGGTGCTGACCAACAAATATGCCGAGGGCTATCCGGGCCGCCGCTATTATCAGGGCTGCGCGCCGTCGGACGCGGTCGAAAACCTGGCGATCGAGCGGGCGAAGCAATTGTTCGGCTGCGGCTTCGCCAACGTCCAGCCGCACAGCGGCGCCCAGGCCAACGGGGCGGTGATGCTGGCCCTGGCCAAGCCGGGCGACACCATCCTCGGGATGTCGCTCGACGCCGGCGGCCACCTCACCCACGGCGCCAGGCCGGCCATGTCGGGCAAATGGTTCAACGCGGTCCAATATGGCGTGCGCCGCGACGACGATCGCATCGATTTCGACCAGGTCGAAGCGCTGGCGAAGGCGCACAGGCCGAGGCTGATCATCGCCGGCGGCTCGGCTTACCCCCGCCATATCGACTTCGCCCGCTTCCGCGCCATCGCCGACTCGGTCGACGCCATCTTCATGGTCGATATGGCCCATTTCGCCGGCCTCGTCGCGGCGGGCGAGCACCCCTCCCCGTTCGGCCACGCCCATGTCGTCACCACCACCACCCACAAGACCTTGCGCGGCCCGCGCGGCGGGATGGTCCTGACCGACGACGAGGCCATCGCCAAGAAGATCAACTCGGCCGTCTTCCCGGGCCTCCAGGGCGGCCCGCTGATGCACGTCATCGCCGCCAAGGCGGTCGCCTTCGGCGAGGCCCTGCAGCCCGGGTTCAAGAGCTACGCCCGAGCCGTCATCGCCAACGCCCAGGCGCTCGCCGGCCGCCTCAAGGAGCGCGGCGCCGACCTCGTCTCGGGTGGCACCGACACCCATCTCGCCCTCGTTGATCTCAGACCGCTCGGGATCACCGGCAAGGATGCCGACGAAGCGCTCGAGCGCGCATCGATCACCTGCAACAAGAACGGCATCCCGTTCGATCCTTTGCCCCCGGTCAAAACCAGCGGCATCCGGGTCGGCTCCCCCGCCGGAACTACCCGAGGCTTCGGAATCGCCGAGTTCCGCGACATCGCCGACATGGTGGCGGACGTGCTCGAAGGGCTTCGCGACCGCGGCGAGGAGGGCAATGTCGCCGTCGAGGCCGAGGTGAAGGGCCGGGTCCGCGCCCTGTGCGCACGTTTCCCCATCTACCAGGATCAATAGTGCGCTGCCCTTTCTGCTCCCACGAGAACAGCCAGGTTAAGGACAGCCGCCCGACCGAGGACGGCGCCTCGATCCGCCGCCGCCGCCAGTGCGAGGAATGCTCGGCCCGCTTCACCACCTTCGAGCGGGTTCAGCTCCGCGACCTGACGGTGGTCAAGGCCGGCAACCGCCGCGAGCCGTTCGACCGCACCAAGCTCGAACGCTCGATCGCCATCGCCTGCCGCAAGCGCCCCGTCCCGCCCGAGCGGATCGACCGCCTGGTCTCCTCGCTCCAGCGCCAGATCGAGACCAGCGGCGACAGCGAGATCGCCTCGACCCGGATCGGCGAGCTGGTGATGGACGGCTTAAAAGCGCTCGACCCGGTCGCCTACATACGCTTCGCCAGCGTCTACAAGGATTTCCGCGAGGCGAAGGATTTCGAGGAGTTCGCGGGGAGCGTGGGGGAGGGCTAAGTCCTTCGATACGAGTTTTCGCCAATCTCAGCCTCTACTCAGGAGGAGCGGTTGGCGTAATTCCGCTCATCCTGAGTAGCCATTGAGCCTGGCGAAATGGCGTATCGAAGGACCGTCGCACCACATACGAAATCCGCATTCGACCTTGCGCCAGCTTGTCCCCTCCCGCTCATCCTGAGTAGGGACTGAGCCCGGCGAAAGCCCGTATCGAAGGACCGGCACCTCGTGGATTTCTACACATATTTGCTGCGATGTGCCGATGGCCATTACTATTGCGGGCACACCGACGATCTCGACGCGCGCATTGCACAGCATCAAGCGGGGGCAATCCCCGGCTACACGCAGAAACGCAGACCAGTGCAGCTCATCTGGGCAGATCGCTTCCCAGATCGTGACAGCGCCTTTGCAGCCGAGCGCCAGATCAAAGGGTGGAGCCGGGCGAAAAAGGAGGCGCTTGTCAGGGGAGATTGGCAGGCGTTGCGGGAACTTTCGAAAAGAAAAGCGGTCCTTCGAGACGCCGCTTCGCCAGGCTCAGCGGCTCCTCAGGATGAGCGGATTGGAGCATCAGCCGCTCATCCTGAGGAGGGACTGAACGGCGGCAAAGGCCCGTCTCGAAGGGCTCCCGCGATCGTGCTCGTCCGGCCGCAGCTGGGCGAGAATATCGGCAAGGCCGCCCGGGCCATGCTCAATTTCGGGCTGACCGACCTCAGGCTGGTGACGCCGCGGGACGGGTGGCCCAATCCGTCGGCGGGCCCGGCGGCATCGGGCGCGGATGTGGTGCTGGAGCGGGCGCGGGTGTTCGAGACGGTGGCCGAGGCGGTCGGCGATTGCGCTCACGTCTACGCGACCACCGTGCGCAAGCGCGGGCTGGTGGTCCCGGTGGTGACGCCCGAGCAGGCCGCGCGGGAGATCCGTTCCCAGGAGCGGCCCTGCGCCATCCTGTTCGGCGCCGAGCGGTCGGGCCTGGAGACCGACGAGGTGGCGATCGCCGGCAAGATCGTCACCGTGCCGGTCAATCCCGATTTCACCTCGCTCAACCTCGCCCAGGCGGTGATCCTGATCGCCTACGAATGGTCGAAGCATGAGGCTCTGGCGGTGCCGACGCTGGGAGACCCGGCCGAGCCGAGGGCCAGCCACGATCAGCTCGAGGGCCTGATCGGGCAGCTCGACGAGGCCCTGGTCGCCGCCGACTATTTCCATCCGCCCGACCGAACCCCCGCGACCCGCAACACGATCCGGACGATCCTCACCAAGGCGGGCTGGTCGAACCGCGAGGTCCAGGCGCTTCGCGGGATCATCCGCGCCCTCGTCCAGCCGAGGCGGCGGGGCTAGCCCCTCGTCGCGTCGTAGCGGCCGAACTCATAGGCGATCGAAGCTTCGACCAGCCGCTCGTACAGCTCGGCCGCCGCCTCCCCCGGAACGTCATGCTCCCGCGCCAGCCGAGCCACGTTGGCCAGCACCTGCGCCTTGCGGCCCTCGTCGCGGACCGCCTCGCGGTCCGGCTTGATCCGCGCCGCGGCGTCCATGTAGCGGAAGCGCTCGCCGATCAGTCGGACGATCTCGTCGTCGAGGCGGTCGACGCCGTGGCGGACCTCGGTCATGGTCGTGCAGGCTTGCGGAGGGGTTCGTTCGGAGCTCATCCGCGCTCTTTAGCGGACGCCAGGACCCTGTCGAGGTTGACTTTGTCGGCTCCAGAGGCCATCTGCCGCCCTTCGCAATTGGCTCCGCACCCCGGTGAAGCGGCAGCCGCGCATGGCAACAGGCCATGCGGTGCGGTTCCGGGAACGTCGAAACAAGCAGATTGGACCTGAGATGAGCAAGCGCAGCAGCGCCAAGTACAAACTCGACCGCCGGATGGGCGAGAACGTCTTCGGACGGCCCAAGAGCCCCGTCAACAAGCGCGAATACGGCCCCGGCCAGCACGGCCAGCGCCGCAAGGGCAAGATGTCGGACTTCGGCATCCAGCTTCGCGCCAAGCAGAAGCTGAAGGGCTATTACGGCGACGTCACCGAGAAGCAGTTCAAGCGCACCTACACCGAGGCCGCCCGGATGAAGGGCGACACCGGCCAGAATCTGATCGGCCTGCTCGAGCGCCGCCTCGACATGGTCGTCTACCGCGCCAAGTTCGCTCCGACCATCTGGTCGGCCCGGCAGATGGTCAGCCACGGCCACATCCGGGTCAACGGCACCAAGTGCAACATCGCCTCGCGCCGGGTGAATGTCGGCGACGAGATCACTTTGGGCTCCAAGGCGCAGGAGATGGCGCTGGTGATGGAGGCCCAGGGCCTCGCCGAGCGCGACATCCCCGAATATGTCGCCCCCGACGGCACCGCCAAGGCGACCTTCACCCGCGTTCCGACGCTGGACGAGGTCCCCTATCCGGTCCGGATGGAGCCGAATCTGGTCGTCGAGTTCTACTCGCGCTGATCGGTCGGTTAGACGGACAAGTGGGGGCGGTCCTTCGGGGCCGCCCCTTTCGTTTATATACCCCCGGATTTAAGCAGGCGTCCTTTCGCAAGGGGAAAGGCGTGAGCGGCGACATCGTATCGCAATATCCGCAGGTGGCTGGGAAGCCGATGGCCATGGCAAGGCTGGCCGAGGCGCTTCTGGCCGAGGGCAAGGCCGACGACGCTTTCGCGCTCGGGCTGGCCGCGGTCGAGCTCGCGCCCGACGACATGCAGATGCGCGATCTGGTGCGCTTGGGCCTGGCCGCCAGGGTGTCCCCCTGGCACGCCCGAATGCTCAACGACGAGCCGCGCAACCTTTGCTACGCGCAGGCGCTGGAGCGCGCCGTCCGTCCCGGCATGCAGGTGCTCGAGATCGGCAGCGGCGCGGGGCTGCTGGCGCTGATCGCGGCGCGTGCCGGGGCTCGCGTCTTCACCTGCGAGAGCAACCCGATCGTCGCCGCGGCCGCGAGCCGAATCGCGGCACTGAACGGCTTTGCGGAGCGCATCACCGTCATACCGAAATCGTCGCGGGACCTGCGGATCGGCGACGACCTGCCCGGACCGTCCGATCTGCTGATGTCCGAATTGTTCGACGACACTTTGTTCGGCGAGGATGTCGTCGCGATCCTGCAGGATGCCAAGCGGTTGCTGACGCCCGGCGCTCCGGTCGTGCCGCGATTTTCGGAATTGCGCTGCGCCCTCGTCGAGCACCCGCTGGGGCCGCTGCAGCAACCGCTCGGCTCGATCCAGGGCTTCGACCTGTCCCCCTTCAACCTGCTCGCTCAAGCCCGGAATCTGCGGGTCGACGGCAAGCTGGCGATCCTGCGGTCGGAGCCCGTCACCGCCCTGGCGATGGACTATGAGGCAAGCCCGTTCGGGCCGACCCGCCAGACCCTCGGCCTGCGGTCCCTGGGCGGGCGGGTCGACGGCTTCGCCCAGTGGATCCGGATCGATTTCGGCGGCGGGATCGTGATCGAGAACAATCCGTTCGACGAATCCGAATCGCATTGGGCGGCGCCCCTCTACCCCTTTCCCCATCCGATCGAGACCGCGGCGGGCGAGGTGATCGACATGAAGGCGCAGGTCAGGGGCGACCGGCTGACCCTCTCGTTGAGCCGCTGAACCGCTGGCCGCGGGCCTACCTCAGGGGATGCCGAGCGCCGTCCGGAGGAAGGCGTCGCTTCGGCGCAGCATCTGGGCGCGGGCGTCGCTGTCCCGGAGCTGGTGGTCGAGGCCCTCGAACACGACCAGCTCGCTGCGTCCACCGGCACCCTTGAGCTTGTCGTGCATCAGCCGGGCATGGCGAACGTCGACATTGCGATCCTTGTCGCCGTGGAAAAGGAGCACCGGCGCCTTGATCTTGTCGGCATTCTGCGCGGGCGAACCTTCGCGAAGGTGCGGGCCCGAACCGATGAAATTGCGATCCAGCCGGTAGCTCGACCACATTTTCGAATCCTCGATCAGCTGGCCCAGATCGGCCACCGGAGCGATCGCGACGACCGCCTTGAACAGGCCCGGATCGAGCACCCCGGACTGAAGCGCGGCATAGCCCCCATAGGACCAGCCGACGATCGCCAGCTTCGCCGGATCGGCAATGCCCTGCGCCGTAAGCCACCGACCGGCATCGTTCACGTCGCCGATGGCGGTGCGCCAGGATTGGAAGCCGTTCTTCTGATACCATTGGTCCCCGTAGCCGGCCGAGCCGCGATAATTGGGCTGAAGAACGGCAAAGCCCCGGCTGGCGTAATATTGCACGAGCCAGTCGAAGCCCCATTCGTCCCTCGAGCTCGGGCCGCCATGCGGCATGACGATCGCCGGCAGGTTCTTGCCGGTGCTGCCCGGCGGCAGGGTGAGATAGGCGGGCACCTTCGTCCCGTCCGAGGCGGTATAGACGACGGGCTTCATCGGGGCGAGCGTCACGCCGTCGAGCTGCGGCCGATCGAGCATCAGCGGCCGGAGCTGCTTGGCCGCTTTGTCGAACAGATAATAACGGCCGGGATCGGTGTCGCTGCCGGCCCACAGGATGAGCTTGCTCTCGTCGACGCTGGAATCGATGAAACGGATAAGCGGAGTCGCCGGCAGCGCCTTGGCCAGGGCCTTGCCGAGGGCGGCCAGATCCTTGTCGAAGTAGATCGCCTCGCGCTTCTCGGTCGCATAAGTGACTCCGACGACGCGCTGCGCCCGACCGATCCGGACGGTGGAATCGACGTCGACCTGCGGATGCGAGAATATCAGGGTTTCGCGCGACGAGCCGTCGAGCGCCACGCTGTAGAGGGCATCCCGGCCGTCACCCCCCTTGAAGCCGTAGGCGACGTCGAGGTCGGGATCGACGGCGACCGGGCGGAAGCCGGTTTTGCTGAGCGCATTGTAGATGCTGAGCTGTTTCCAGTCGCGCCCGCTTTTGGTCCGGTAATAATAAGTGAAGCGGCCGGTGGCGTAGCCGGTATCGGCCACGTCGGGAACCAGCATGATCCTGACATTGCCGCGTCCGTCGCTCAGATACCCCCCGGCACGCTTGTTGGGAGATTCGACCGCTTTGGTCGCCCCGCTGGCGGCGTCGACCCGATCGACTCCATAGCCCTCGCGCTTGTCCTCGACGATGGAGCCGATCTTCACTTCCGGCACGTAGCGCCGAGCCATCAGAACGGCGCCGTCGGTGCCCGGGAGCCAATCGAGTATCTCGCCTCCGCCAAAGGAATAATAAGCGTCGTCGGCCCGGGTTCGCCGGCTCAGCAGCATCGGCTTGGTCCCGTCCACGTTGATGGCGAATACCCGGCTGGCCATCAAAAGCTCGCCCGGAACGACATTCTCCATCAGGAACAGGGCCTGGCAGACCAGCCGCTCCTCCGAAACCCAGCCGCAGTCCGTGATCCGCTCCTTGCGGCCATCAGCACCGATGACTCGCCTCGGCTGGGCCCCCTCGACAGCGTCGACGGCGTAGACGACGGACGAGGCGCCCGGTCCCGGGCTGATGAAGGCGATCCTGCGTCCCGCCGGAGAAAGGCTGATCGAGACGACGTCCTCGCGCGCGCCGAAGGCGGCGGCCGGATCGGCGGGCGGCCCGGCCGCGGGGAGCATGAGCAGGCCGAGAAGGCAAAACGAAAGTCGTCCACGGATCATCTAAAAAGTCCTCTACTGCACTGCCGGCCCCTCGACAGTTCTGGCCGGCGCAGGTTTGCACGATGATCAGTACACCGCAACCTGCGCTACACTTTTTACTCAGGCTAACCAGTTCCTTCCGACGGACACCAAGCCGGAATCAAGAAAAGGCGGCCCCGCGGGACCGCCCATACTCACTGGATCTTCAAAGCCTTTCGAAGGAAGGCGTCGCTGCGCCTCAGCATGTCGGTCCGAGCGAAGGTGTTGTCGAGCTGGTGATCGAGACCGGGATAGACGATCAGCTCGCTCTGCGCTCCGGCGCCCTTGAGGCTGTCCTGCATCTTGCGCGCCTGGGCGATGGGGACGTTGAGGTCGACATCGCCGTGGAAGAGCAGCACCGGCGCCTTGATCCTGGCGGCATTCTGGGCCGGCGAGCCTTCGCGCAGGTGCGGCCCGGTGCCGATGAAATTCTTGACCACGCGGTAATTGGTGAAACCGGCCGAATCCTCGACGAGGCTGGCGAGATCGGTCACCGGCGCGATCGCGACGACCGCCTTGAACAAGGCGGGATCGAGGACCTGCGACTGGAGCGCCGCGTAGCCGCCGTAAGACCAGCCTACGATGGCGAGCTTGCCGGGATCGGCGATTCCCTGCGAGACCAGCCAGCGGCCGGCGTCGTTGACGTCGCCGATCGCGGTCCGCCACGATTGGAAGCCGTTCTTCTGATACCAACCCTCTCCATAGCCTGAGGAACCGCGATAATTGGGCTGGAGCACCGCATAGCCGCGGCTCGCATAAAATTGGACCAGCCAGTCGAAGCCCCATTCGTCCCGAGCGCTCGGCCCGCCGTGCGGCATCACGATCGCCGGCAGGCCCTTGCCGGTGGAGCCCGGCGGAAGCGTCAGATAGCCCGGCACGCTGGTCCCGTCGGAAGCCTTGTAGGTGACCGGCTTCATCGTCGCGAGCGCGACATTCTCAAGCTCCGGCCGAACCAGCATCAGCTCGTTGAGCTGCTTGGTCCCCTTGTCGAAGATATAGTAGCGGCCGGGATCGGTGTCGCTCCCGGCCTGGAGCAGAAGCTTGCTCTCGTCGACGCTCGAATCCACGAAATGGATCAACGGCAGGCCTGGCAGAGCCTTCGACAGCGACCGCCCAAGCGCCGCGAGAGTCGTGTCGAAATACGCCGCTTCGCGATGCTCCGTCGCGTAAGTGACTCCGACGACGCGCCCGCGGCGGCCGATGCGCACGATGCCGTCCACATCGACCTGAGGATGAGCGAAGACCAGGGCTTCGCGCTTCGACCCGTCGAGAGCCATGCTGTAGAGCGCCTGACGGCCGCCACCGTCCCTCTTGTAGCCGTAGGCGAGGTCGAGTTCGGGATCGACCGCGATCGGGTAGAAGCCCTCGTCCCGGACCGTGTAATAGGTGGAAAGCGGCTTCCAATCGCGCGACGCCTTCGTCCGATAATAATAATCGACGCGCCCGCTTTCATAGCCGGTCGCGTCCGAGATCTGGGCCGACGCCATGACCCGGACCGTTCCCCGCCCGTCGCTCAAATAGCGGGTGGCCCTCGGATTCGCCAACTCGATCACCTTGGAGTCGAGCGTGGCGGTGTGGATGCGGTCGACGCCATAGCCTTCACGCTTGTCGACCATTCGCGTACCCGCCCTGGCTTCGGGCACATATTCCCGAGCCATCAGAACGGAGCCGTCGGAATCGGGCAGCCAGTCGATGATCGCACCGCCGCCGAACGACACATATTGGTCATCCGGCCTCACGCTCCGGCTCAGCAGCTTGACGTTCTTGCCGTCGGTGTCGATCGCGACCAGGCGGGTCATCCCCACGACCTGGCCGTCGGCCGAAGCGCTCGGGCCGATCATGTAGATGGTGCAGACGAGACGGGTCTCGGAGACCCAGCCGCAACGCTGCAGCCGCTCCGGCTTGCCGTCGGCGCTCAGGGTCTCGCGCGGAGTTCCGCCGCCGGCGGCGTCCACGGTATACAGGAAGGTCGTCTGCCCCGGACCGGGGCTGATGAACGCCAATTGCCGGCCGGACGGCGAAAGGCTGACCGATAACACGCTTTCGCGGGCGCCGAAGGCCGCCGACGGATCCGCCGGCGCCGCCGCGGGCGCCGGATCCGCTGCGGAGACGAGCAAAAGCGCCGCGAAGACGCAGGCCGAAAAAATCCGAAACACGAATACCCCCAATCGCTTAGGCCCCAATCCCAAGCCGATTGTCGTGATGGCACCGGGTTCGCCCCGGCGCAAGCTTGCACGCGCAAAATCTAGCTGCCATGGGACGCAAGCGGGTGGGAACGAGAGGAGAATGTCCGTGCCGCTTCGATCCCTCGCCGCTCCCGCCGCCGCCGCCTTGCTGCTCGCCGCCTGCGCGACCGCGCCGAGCGAGCGCAGCGCGCAAGCGCCCTATTCCGGCCCGCCCATCTCGCTCGCGACCCTGACCACCGCGACCCAGATCCTGTCCTCCGACGATTATGAAGGACGAGCGCCCACCACCAGGGGCGAGGACAAGGCCGTCTCCTATATCGCCAAGCGGTTCGAGCAGGCGGGCCTTCAGCCGGGCAATAAGGGGAGCTGGTATCAGGACGTCCCGATGGTCGAGATTTCGACCACGCCCTCGCCGCTCGGGATCACCGGCGGGGGCGCTCCGCTCACCTTGGGCTGGCGCACGGATTTCGTCGCCAACACCTATCAGGTGACCCCGAAGGTCGAGCTCGACGAGAGCGAGATGGTCTTCGTCGGCTACGGCATCAACGCGCCGGAGCGCGGCTGGAACGATTATGCCGGGGCCGACGTGCGCGGCAAGACGGTCGTCATCCTCGTCAACGATCCCGACTGGCAGGATTCCGACCTCGAGGGCCCGTTCAACGGCCGGGCGATGACCTATTACGGGCGCTGGACCTACAAATATGAGGAAGCCGCTCGGCAGGGCGCCGCCGGGGCCTTCATCGTCCACGACGCCGATCCCGCCGCTTATGGCTGGAACGTGGTGCAATCCTCCTGGACCGGGCCGCAGTACAATCTCGACGAGCCCGGCGGGCATATGGACCAGTCGAAGGTGATCGGCTGGCTGACCAATCCCGCGGCGCAGCGCCTGCTCGCCGCCTCCGGCCAGGACCTCGGCGCGCTCAGCGCCGCCGCGAAGAGGCCGGGCTTCAAGGCCGTGCCGCTCAGGACCCGGGCCTCGGTGAGCCTGAGCAACGCGATCAAGCGCCAATCCTCGCGCAACGTCGTCGGGATCCTCCCGGGCGCGAAGCGGCCCGGCGAATATGTCCTCTACACCGCCCATTGGGACCATCTCGGCCGCTGCGACGCCGATCCTTCCGGCGACGACATCTGCAACGGCGCGCTCGACAATGCGACCGGCACGGCCGGCCTGATCGCCTTGGCCGAGGCCCATTCCAAACGCGGCAATGCCGGGCGCTCGATCGTCTTCCTGGCCGTGACGGGCGAGGAATCGGGTCTTCTCGGCTCCAAATATTATGCCGAGAATCCCCTCTACCCGCTGGCGAGCACGGCGGGCGGGATCAACATGGACGGGCTCAATGTGGCGGGGAACACGCGCGACTTCGTCGTCATCGGCAAGGGCAAGTCCGAGCTCGAAGATTATATGAAGCGGGCGACCGATCGCTACGGCCTCACGATCCGGAACGAGCCGGCGCCGCAGGCCGGCTATTTCTACCGCTCCGACCATTTCAGCCTCGCCAAGCAGGGCGTTCCGATGCTCTACGCCGAGGGCGGCGAGGATCTGGTCGAGGGCGGCACTGCCGCCGGCCACGCCGCCGCCGAGGATTACCGGACCCACCGCTACCACCAGCCCAGCGACGAATATGATCCGGGATGGAATTGGACGGGCGCGATCCGCGACCTCGAAATCTACTGGCTGATCGGCCGCGAGCTGGCCGATTCGACGGCCTGGCCGAACTGGAATCCCGGCGACGAATTCCGAGCCATCCGCGACAAGAGCCGCGGCAATGCCGGACCGATCATGCGATGAGCGGTCGCCAGCCGCCGGAATGGGCGGAGCATGAATGGGTGTGGATCGGCTTTCCGAGCCATTCGGAGCTTTGGGAGGACGATCTCGAGCCAGCGCGGCGGGAGGTCGCGGCGTTCGCCCGGGCGGTCCATGCCGACGGCGCCGGCGAGGAGGTAAGGCTGGTCGCCGCCGATCCCGCCTCGGCCCGCGCCGCCGCCGGGCTGGCGCCGTTCGCCACCATAATCGAGGCGCCGTTCGGCGATATCTGGCTTCGCGACACCGGGCCGATCATCCTCAAGCGAGGCGGGCAGCGGCGGCCGCGCAGCTTTCGATTCAACGGCTGGGGGGGCAAATATGAGCTGGAAGGGGACGATTCGATCGGTCTTCGCCTGGCCGAAGGCGCCGGCATGGAGCCCGAGCGGCGCGACTGGATATTGGAGGGCGGAGCGATCGACGTCGACGGCACCGGCCTCGCAATCACCACCGAGCAATGCCTGCTCAACCCCAATCGCAACCCCGGCATGGGCCGCGACGAGGTCGAGGCGCGGCTGCGCGAGGATCTCGGCATCGATCGCCTGCTCTGGCTCGGCGAAGGGCTTCTCAACGACCACACCGACGGCCATGTCGACAATCTCGCCCGCTTCGTCGCCGAAGGAACGCTGGCCGTCCCCGAGCCCGCGGGTGAGGACGATCCCAACGCGGCCGTCTATCGCGACGCCCGGACCCGCGCCGAAGCGTTCGGGCTGAAGGTCGAGCCCATGCCCTCGCCCGGCCGGATCGAGCGCGACGGCGAGATCGTCCCCGCTTCCTACATGAACTTCTACATCGGCAATGCGGCCGTGGTGGCGCCCCTTTACGGTGCTCCGAACGACGAAGCGGCGGTGGCGGCCCTCGCCCGGCTTTTCCCCGGCCGTCGGGTCGTCGGAATTCAGGCCCCCCATGCCCTCACCGGCGGCGGCAGCTTCCATTGCATCAGCCAGCAGGTGCCGCGATAGGTCCTTCGATACGCCGTTTCGCCAAGCTCAACGGCTACTCAGGATGGGCGGTTATGCCTATATCGCTCATCCTGAGCAGGGACTGAGCCTGGCGAAGGCCCGTATCGAAGGACCAGCATGACCAGCCTCACCGTCGCCGCCCTGCAGCTCGCCTTCACCGACTCGATCGAAGAGAATATCGCCGCGGTCTCGGAGCTGGTGCGCGAGGCGGCCGGGCGGGGCGCGAAGCTGATCCTGCCGCCCGAATTGTTCGAGGGCCATTATTTCTGCCGGACCCAGGACGAGGGCCATTTCGCCCGCGCCCTTCCCGTCGACCGCCATCCGGCGGTGGCGGCGATGCGGAAGCTGGCGGCCGAGCTCCAGGTCTATATCCCGACCAGCTTCTTCGAGGCGGAGGGCCATCATCATTACAACAGCCTCGCCATGATCGACGATCATGGCGCGGTGATGGGCGTCTACCGCAAGAGCCATATCCCAGACGGGCCCGGCTATTCCGAGAAATTCTACTTCCGGCCCGGCAACACCGGCTTCAAGACCTACCAGACCAGCTTCGGCAAGGTCGGGCCGGCGGTCTGCTGGGACCAATGGTATCCTGAGACGGCCCGGGCGCTGATGCTGGAAGGCGCCGAAATCCTGCTCTTCCCGACCGCGATCGGCGCCGAGCCGCACGATCCGGACCTCGACACCAGCCGGATGTGGCGGCGGGCGATGATCGGCCACGCCGTCTCCAACGTCGTCCCCGTCGTCGCCGCCAACCGCATCGGCACCGAGCACGGCCAGCGTTTCTACGGCCACTCCTTCATCTGCGACGAGCGCGGCGACATCCTCGCCGAGTTCGGCGACAAGGAGACCGGCGTGATCACCGCAATGGTGGACCTGGAGCAGGCGAGGAAGCACCGCGCCGCCTTCGGCTTCTTCCGCGACCGGAGGCCGGATCTCTACGGCAGGATCGCCGAGGATATCTGACCCTCCGTCATTGCGAGGAGCGCAGCGACGAAGCAATCCAGTGCAGCTTCCGAGGCCGGACTGGATTGCTTCGCTACGCCCGCAATGACGAGCCGCGCACCACGACCGCCCGCTCGAACACCGCCTCGAACATCGCCCGCGTAAGCCGGTTGGTGTTCTGGTTGTAGCGCGAGCAATGGTAGCTATCGATCAGGATCCGGCCGTCGGGCAGGCGATGCTCGGCGAGGTGGCCGAACTTATAGGCCGACAGCCGGCCGCCCACCGCCCGGACCGCGGCGCCGTGGGCGATCTGACCGAGCGCGACCAGGATGCGCACGTTCGGCAGTGCCGCCAGCGCCGGCTGGAAATAGGTCCGGGCGCAGGTGGCGATCTCTTCCGGGGTCGGCTTGTTCTGCGGCGGCACGCATTTGACGGCGTTCATGATGGCGGCGCCCTTCAGCCGAAGCCCGTCGTCCGGCCGCGCCTCGAAACGCCCTTCGGCCAGGCCGAACTTGAGCAGGGTCTCGTAGAGCAGCAGCCCGGCGAAATCGCCGGTGAAGGGCCGGCCGGTGCGGTTGGCGCCCTGCTTGCCCGGAGCGAGGCCGCATATGGCGAGCCACGCGTCCGGATCGCCGAAATGCGGGACCGGCGCATTCCACCAATCGGGATGCTCCTCGCGAAGCGCCTCGCGGAAGCCGACGAGGCGCGGACACAAGGGGCAGTCGCGGGGGGCTTCGAGAGCCGGGACGGGAGAGATGGCGGGGGACATCAGGAGCGTCTAGGGCGGCGGCGATGGCGCTGACAAGCTACGCGATCGCCCTGGGCTCGAACCGCCGCGGCCGCCACGGCTCGCCGGCCGAGACGGTGCGCGCGGCGGCGGCGGCGATCGGCGCCGGGCAGATGTCGCGGGTCCGGCTGACTCCTGCTCTGGGGCCGGCGGGGCGAGGCTTCGCTAATGCCGTCGCTCTTGTCGAAAGCGAACTGGACCCCCCTGCCCTGCTCGCGCGCCTCAAGCGGATCGAGCGCGACTTCGGACGGCGCGGCGGCCGGCGCTGGGGGCCTCGAGTGCTCGATCTCGACATCGTCCTCTGGTCCGAGGGGGCCTGGGGCGGCGGCGGCCTGATCGTCCCCCATCCCGAATTCCGCCGCCGCCGCTTCGTGCTCGAGCCCCTCGCCGAGGTCGCTCCGGCCTGGCGCGATCCGATCAGCGGGGCGACGGTCCGCCAGCTCCTGTTTCGGCTCACCCGACGTCATCCCAGCGAAGGCTGGGATCCCAGCGGGTGAAAACACCGGAGCTTTTCACCCTCTGGGGCCCCAGCCTCCGCTGGGGCGACGCTAACCCCGCCGCCCCAGCGCCTGCTCGAACTTGTTCTCTCGGCGTCGGCCGACCATCAGCCCGCTTTCGAGCCGGGCGCAGAGGGCGGCGTAATAATCCGACAGGAACTCGCGGTCGTCGCCATATTCGTCGATCCCGGCCTTTTCGCGGATGATCCGGGCGACGGTGGCGACGGCGTCGTCGCGGCCGCCGCGGAGCACGTCCTCGAGCGTCTGGAGCTCGTAGACCCCGTAAAGGTTGAGCGCCGCCTCGGTGAAATTGCGGCGCGGCCGTTCGACGCCGTGGACGAGATCGGCGCCGAGCGAGGCGCCGACGGTTCGAACGACCCAGGTGCCGGCGATGAGGTCGCCGATCCGGAGCCGGTCGCGGTTGAACAGCGGGAAGAACAGGAAGATGCCGCTCCACACCAAAGCGAAGAGCACCAGGAAGGCGTCGGCCGTGCCCTGGGCGGTCTGCTGGGCGAGGAAGGACAAGGGCAGGAAGACCTCGATCTCGCGCATCGCGTTGCGGGCGATCACCGCTCCGCCGGTGAGCCGGGCGCCGTCGCGGGCGACGACCCGAAGCCCCATCACCCTCTTGCCCGGGGTCGCCCCGCGCCCGCCCATCTCGAACAGGGAGAACCAGCCGTTGCGAAGGACGAAGAAGCCGAGCAGCCACAGGATCGCGATCCACTCCGCCTTCGACGCCATCGCCAGGAAGGCCAGGCCGATGGTCATGATGATGAGCAAGGTGACGATCATCATCGCGTCGAGCAGGAAGGCGGCCGCCCTTGTACCGGCGGAGCCGAGCTCGAGCTGAAGGTCGACTCCTTCGGGCGTGACGAAGCTGCGCCGCATCGAGCGGGGGGTCGACGGCCGATTACGCGCCACGGAACCGCTTCCGCGGCATGTAGAAATAGGTCAGCCAGCCCGCCAGCATCGCCGCGCCGATCGCATAGCGGGAGAAGTCGTCGACCACGGTCTGCCGGCCGATCCCTTCGAGCAGGCCGGCCACCGCCAGCATCACCACCGTCCCGGCCATGGCGAGCGCGGCCGAACGGCCGGCCCGGACGGCGGACTCGGTCCTCGTCTCCCGCCCGGGAAAGGCGATCGCCATGCCGATCCTCATCCCGGCCGCGCCGGCGATGTTGATCGCGAACAATTCGGTGGTGCCGTGGATCGCCAGCCAGCCACCGAGATTGAAGGCCAGCCCCTGGGCGGCGAAGACGGCGAAGAAGGCGCCGAGCATCAGCCCGTTGTAGAGGATGAGGAGGATGGTCGGCACGGCGAAGGCGAAGCCCAAGGCGAAAGCGAAGATCGCGATCTGACTGTTATGGGTGAACAGATAGGTGGCGAAGGTCGCCAGCATGTCGTCGTGGCGATCGTAGAGGGTCCGGCGCAACGCCTCGGCGCTGGCCGACGGGTCGCGGCCGTTGGCGAGCGATTCCGGGATGATCCCGAAGAACCAGCTGGGATCGCCGCGCACCAGGAGGAAGGCGACGACGGCGCTGGCAAGGGTGAGCAGGACGCAGACCAGGGTCTCGCGCCACAGGCCCTGCACCGCCTCGGGCCAGCCGCGGGCGAAGAAATGCCCGAGCTGGCGCCAGACCGAGGTCTGGACTCCGTAGATCTGGAAATAGGCGCGGGTCGAGAGCTGCTCGAGATAGACGATCAGGCTTCGGTCGAGCGAGGTGTCGCGGGCGACGGCGAGCGACGACAAGGTCGTCCGGTAGAGCAGGGGCAGAGCGAGGATGTCGTCGTCGGAGAGGGCGGCGATCGACCTTTTCTCCATCCGGGTGACCAGCCGCTCGAGTCGCTCCCAATCCCCCTCGTGCGCGGCCCGGAAGCGGCTGGCATTGACCACCACCGCCCGCGCTTCGACGATCGCCGAGGCCGGTCCGCTCACAGCAAATTCCTCCGCTTGAGGTCGATATAGCCGGCGACCAGCCGGTCGCCGACCCGGTCGTATTCGCTCTCGATGACATGGACGCCGAGATGCTGAAGCCGGGTGAGGACCAGTCGGCGGTCGCGGATGAGCGCGGCGGCGGTCACGGCGCGGGTGACGTCATCGGGCCGCTCCGGAATCGCGTCGGCGATCGTCTCCAGCTCCTCGTCGCGGAGCACGACGACGAGCAGAAGATGGGTCTCGACCATCCGTTTGGCGGCGCGGACCATGAAGTCGGCCGAGGTGAGATCGGTGAATTCGGTGAACAGGACGATCATCGAGCGGCGGGTGAGGCGGGTGGCGAGCGTGGTCAAAGCGAAGGTGTAGTTGGTCTCCTCGCCGCTATAGTCGATGCTCGCGGCGAGGCGCTGGAGCTCGGGAAAGGCGGCCGAGCCGGAGATCAGCCCGCTGGCGATCCGCGGCCTCGAATCGAAGGCGTGGAGAGCGACCCGGTCGCCGAGCTTGAGCGCGATCCAGCCGGTGAGGAGCATCGCCGAGACGGCTCGGTCGACCCGGGGCAGCCCGGCCACCGGCTCCGACATCTGCCGGCCGCCGTCGATCGCGAAGACGATCTGGTTGTTGCGCTCGCTTCTGAATTCCTTGGCGTGGAGCTTGCGGTGCCGGGCGGACTGCTTCCAGTCGATCGCCCGCCGGTCCATGCCCGAGCGATATTCGACCAGAGCGTCGAAATCGGTGCCGTCGCCGCGGTTGATCTGGGCGATCAGGCCCTGAAGCGCGTGGCGCTGGAAGACCTGGGCCCCGCGCTCCTGCACCGGCCGGACGTCGGGCAGGATCAGGATGGTCAGGTCGAGCTCGATCCGCCTTTGCTGCCAGGCGAAGCCCAGGGGACCGCGCCAGCGCAGCCACAAACGCTCGAGCCGGCCGGCCCCGCGCCGGGCCATGGCCAGGGGCACCAGCCCCGCTCCCCTGCCCTCCTCCAGCGCCACCGGCAGCCGCCCGTCATCCTCCAGCTGGATGAGCGCATCGGCGGCGAGCGCCACCTCGGCCTCGGCGGGCAGATTGCCGCCCTTGAGAGTGACGGTCACCACGGCGTCGACCGTCGAGCCGACATAAGCCGAGCCGGGGGCCTCGACCCTCGCCTCGCCGTGGCGGACGGCGGTGAGGGCGTCGGCAAGGGTCAGCAGGAGCACCGCCACCGGCCAGGCGAGGCCGACGTACCAGCGCTCCGGCATCGCCGCGGCGACGACCAGGGTGAACGGGACGCCGGCCACCGCGGCCAGCACCGCCATGCGGGTCGGGTAGATCAACGCGGCGCCTCGATCGTCTCGATGATGTCGGTGACCACGTCCTCGACCACCCGCCCGTTGATCTCGGCGGCGGGCGACAGGATCAGCCGGTGGCGGAGCAGGGCCGGCGCCAGCGACTTGACGTCGTCGGGGATAACGAAGTCGCGGCCGTCGAGCGCGGCCCGGGCGCGGGCGGCGCCGGCCAGCATGGCTCCGGCGCGCGGGCTTGCCCCGGTCTCGAGATCGGCGACGTCGCGGGTGCCTCGGATCAGGGCCGAGATATAGTCGATCACCTCGTCGACCAGCCTGACCTCGCCCACCGTCGCCAATGCGGCGCCGATCGCGGCGGCATCGGCCGCGCGCTCGACTCCCCATTGCTCGGGCTCCATCACCGACTGGCGGGCGCCGTGGGTGGCGATGATCCGCCGCTCCTCCTCGGCGGAGGGGTAATCGACCGTCTGCTTGAACAGGAAGCGGTCGAGCTGGGCCTCGGGAAGCGGATAGACGCCCTGCTGCTCGATCGGATTCTGGGTCGCCACCACCATGAAGCGCTCGGAAAGGGGCAGGCTCTCGCCGTCGATGGTGACGGTCCGCTCCTGCATCGCTTCCAGAAGCGCCGCCTGGGTCTTGGGCGGGGTTCGGTTGATCTCGTCGGCGAGGAGCAATTCGGTGAAGATCGGCCCCCGGGTCAGGGTGAAGGTCGAGGTCTGGAAATTGAACAGATTGGCGCCGATGATGTCGCCCGGCATCAGATCCGGGGTGAACTGGATCCGACCGAAATCGAGCCCGACCGCGCGCGCGAAGCTGTGCGCGATCAGGGTCTTCGCCGTGCCCGGCGGCCCTTCGAGCAGGATATGACCACCGGCGAACAAAGCGACGAGCATCAGGTCGACCGTCGCCTCCTGGCCCACCACCGCTTTCGCCACCTCGCCGCGGATCGTCGCCGCCAGTGCCTGAACTTCCGCTGCGCTCACCCTTTTTTCTCCCCTTGCCATCGATGCAGCGCCTGGGCCGCTGCGAGCAATTCTTCCCGGCTCCGAGCCTCCGCCGCCGCCGAAGCGAGGGTCGAGAAGCTTGAGCGCCCGTCGAGCTTGTCGAGATAGTCGGTGACCGCGCCGCCCTTAAGCCGGGCCGGGACCGCGAACACGGTCACCGCCTTGTCCCTTATCACCTCGGCGTAGCGGCCGCCCAGCCCGGCCTCGCGCCGAGCCTGGCGGACGAGGGCGGCGCTATTGTCGATGAGGGCCGCCTTGCCGAAAGCGATCGCCCGCTCCGGACGACGCGGCGGGCCGAAGCGCGAGATCGCCTGCAGGCCGGCGAGCAGAAGCGCCGCGGCGATCGCCAGGGTCGCCGCCAGGAAGGGCGGATCGAACATCAGCCGCAACGGGCTTCGGGTCTGGCCGAGGCCGTTCAGGGTGACGTCGAAGACGATCGACTTCGCGCCGGTCGCGTTGAGGAAATCGAGCATCGCCAGCGCCGCGCCGGCCTGGCGCCGGTCGGCCATGCCCCGGTTGGAGAGGAGATCGGGATCGGTGAGCAGATAGAGAGGCCGGTTCCCATACTGGGCGAGCACGGCCCGGCCCGAGCCGTCGATCACGATCGGCTTCAGGCCGGGGCCGCTGGCCGTCTGCAGCGGCCCGGGGGCGAGGAACCGCATCTCCGGCGGGGCGTGGCCGGGCACGGTCACGAGCCGCGCGCCGCCGCTGCGATGGCGCTGCACCTTGAGCGGATTGGCCGGAGCGAGGGTCCTTTCCGGATCCCAGGCGGGCCTCAGGCCCTGCGCCCGAACCCAGCCGGTCCGGGTCGAATCCGGAACCGTCTGCCATTTGGGAAGGACGACCAGGGTCGGCTTGGTCGAACGCCTGGCCAGGATCTCGCCCATCGGGGTCGCCCCGTTTTCGGGCGTCAGCACGACGAGATCCTCGCTATCCAGGAAAAGCGAATTCCGCTGGATCAGCGGATTGCGCCCGGTCGCCCGGGCCAGCTGGATGATTCCGCTGAAACCGGTCGCCGCGTTGGACAGAGCGTGGCTGCCGCCGTTCCGGCCGGAGCGAAGGTCGGGCGCGTAGGCGCCGAGGATCAGCATGCCCGCGAAGGCGATGATCCCGATCGCGACGACCAGCATGATCGTCGCCGGACGGAAATTCCCTTCGGCGCGGGCGCCGGTGCCGATGGCGAGGTCGCTCATCCCCGCCAGGTCCCGGGCGTCACCAGGTCCGCATAAGCGGCCCGGGCCGCCGTCCAGTCGGCCGCCGCCACCGGCCGGCCGCCGAACAGGCTGTGCTCGACCAGTCCGGCGATCCGCGAGAACAGGCTTCGCGCCGGCGGCGGCAGCGCCTCCGCCGCGGCGAGCTCGCGGCTGGTCAGCGCCGGCCGGACCAGCCGCGGCCGGCGCCGGCCGATATCCTCGATCGAGCGGAACAGGAGATGATGCACCGCCTCGGCGTAGAGGCCCTGGGCGGCAAGCGCATCCGCCTCGCGCAGCCAGGAGCGGGCCGGCGCGGCCTCGGGCGCCCAGGCCTCCTCCTCGGCGTCGACCGGGATCGCGACCGGCCGGCGCCGCCGCGGCAGCCGCCACTCGCCGTCCCGGATCCGCCTGTAGACCATGATTGCGAAGCCCAGCGCCGCCGCGGCCAGGACGGTCCAGAGGAGGATCCGGGCATAAGGGGCGTCGGGCATGAAGCTCCCGAACCACTGGAAGAACCGGCCGACGGGCTCCAGCACGTCGCCGAGCCATTCGAAGAAATCGCGAAGCCATTGCGGCGGTTGCGGCGGCGGCGGCGCGGGCTGCAGGTTGAACTGGATCGAGGGATCGGCCTTCAGCGCCTCATGCGCCGCCGCCAACCCGTCGGCGGCGCCTGCCGCATCCTGCCCCTGGTCCGCGATTTGATCCCTCCCGCGCGCCACCTGGCGCGACGCGCAAGAATTAGACGAAGCCCTGCCCGGCGCAACGTCAAAATGCGCTGGACAGGGGGCCGAGGCGAAGCCAGTCTGGCCCCGGGCGAAGGGGGAGTAATCATGGCAACGGCAGCATTACCCGACCAGGATCGGAGCGTCTCGATCGGACGCCTCCTCAGCCGGGCCTTCGGGACCCTCGGCAGCAATCCGGTGGCGACCCTGGGCATCGCCTTCCTGTTCGGCGCCCTGCCCTCGCTCCTGATCACCTATGCGGTGCAGACCGAGGGGACCGAGGCGTTCCTGGCGCTGGGCACCGCGGCCGTCATCGGAATCAGCGTCTTCTCCGGCCTCGTCGCGATCATGCTGGCGATGATCACCCAGGGCGCGCTGGTGCGCGCGACGGTGGCCTATAGCGAAGGCGGCAAGGCCAGCCTGGGCGAATCCGCCATGGCCGGACTTCGAGTGGCGCTGCCGCTCTTCCTGCTCGGATTGCTGAGCGCGCTCGGCATCGGCCTGGCCTTCCTTCTTCTGATCGTGCCGGGGATCATCGTCTACATCATGTGGTCGGTGGCGGCACCGGCGCTTGTCGAGGAAAGGCTCGGGCCGATCGAGGCGCTCGGCCGAAGCTCCCACCTGACCCGCGGAGCCCGCTGGAAGATCTTCGGCCTGACTCTCGTCATCCTCGTCCTCTACTGGCTGTTCTCGGCCCTCGTCGCGATGGTCAGCATGATGTGGTATGGCGGCCTGGAGGCGTTCGCCGCCAGCGGGGGCCGGATGCCGCTGGGCTACCTGGTCACCACCTCCATTGCGGGAACGATCACCTCGGCCGTGTGGGGCGTGATCCAGACCTCGCTCTACGTCGAGCTGCGCGACTGGAAGGACGGGCCCCGGACCGAGAAGCTCGCCGACATATTCGGCTGATCGCTCCGGGACTCGAGCCCGCGAATGCGCGGCTCGCGGTTGACCCGGTATCGGCCCGCTCCTAGGGGATTTGTCGGTTGGGGCCCTTAGCTCAGTCGGTAGAGCAACTGACTTTTAATCAGTAGGTCGCTGGTTCGAACCCAGCAGGGCTCACCATCGTCTCCCGGCCGCCCATCCTCTCCAGGCCGCATTGCCGCGCCTTGAGCTGAAAAGCTTCAACCAGCGCCAGCCGCCGTGCCTTCGCCTCCGGCGTTATCGCGCGCTCCACCGCGCGCAGCTCCTCGACTGCCCGACGAGCATAATATCTCTCGTTCGATTCCATGCACCGCTCCCCCCGCGATTCGCATTGACTAACATGAATCAATTACGAGTCCGAATCGATTTAGCGCAGGCCGGGCACGGACTAGACAGAGCCTGTCCGCGACGGGCAGGGAGCGGCCATGGCGAGGCTCATTTTCCCGGTCGCGATGGCATTTCTGGCGGCGCTCGCCCTCGCCGCCCTCCTGCTCGGCGGCCCGCAATCCCGAGTCGATCCGGCGATGCTTTCCGCCTTCGTGAACCCCGCGCTGGTGCCGGCCGCGCGCTTGCTCACCCACCTCGGCGACGTCGCCACAATGCTTGCGGCGGCCGTGCTCGCCGCCGGCTGGCTGCTTTGGAGGGGCCACAGGCGGCGAGCCATCCTGCTCCTCGTCATAATCGCCTCGGAACGCCTGCTCGTCGAAGCAATGAAGAACGGCTTCGACCGCGCCCGTCCGGACCCTCTCGGCCACCAGGTCGCCGTGCACAATCTGGCCTTCCCGAGCGGTCATTCGGCCAACGCCATGGCGGGCTGGCTCGCCATCGCCCTGCTGGCGACGAGCCCGCGGCTGCGGCTGCCCGCCATCGCCCTGGCTTTGACCCTCGCCTTCGTCACCGGCCTCTGCCGGCTCGTCCTGCAGGTGCACTGGCCGAGCGACGTGGCCGGCGGCTGGGCGTTCGGCGCCGCCTGGACCCTGCTGCTCGTCAGGCTGTTCGGAACGGCGCCTTCGGCCCGCCCCTGATTCCCGGAGTGCATTCGTCGCCCCAGCGAAGGCTGGGCCCCCGGCGCGAATACTCGCTGGGATGCCAGCCTGCGCTGGCATGACGGTCAGCGACGGAACACCGCCGTGATGTTGTTCGCCGGCATTTCATGGACGCGCTCGAAGGCAAGGCCGTTCGCCGCGGCTTGCGCCGAGACTTGCTCCAGGTCGCGAAGGCCCCATGAGGGATCGCGACTCTTCAGGGACCGGTCGAACGCCTCGTTGCTGGGCGCGGTCGGAACGCCGGCCCGCCGGTAGGGGCCGTAGAGGATCAACGGCCCGCCCGGGGGGAGAAGCCGCCCCGCCCCCCGCATCAGCCCCAGGGTAGCCGCCCACGGGCTGATATGGACCATGTTGACGCACAATATCGCGTCCGCCGAGTCGACCGGCCAGGGCTCGGCCGAAGCGTCGAGCAGCACCGGCTCGAGCAGATTGTCCAGGCCCGCCTCCTCCCGCCACGCCCGGATCGAGGCGAGCGCCTCCGGATCCGGGTCGCTCGGCTGCCAGCGAAGCGCCGGGAAGAGCGCGGCGAACCAGGCCGAATGCTCGCCCGTCCCGCTCGCGACCTCGAGGATCGTGCCGTTTTCGGGCAGAGCCTCGCATAGCACCGACGCGATCGGATCGCGGTTGCGCGCCGCGGCTGGAGCGTATCTTTTCACTTTTTTCCTTTGCCTGACGAGGGTTGACCGTGCAAATCCGGGGCGGGGACGAAAAGGGGAATCGGGGGATGAGTCAAATATTGAAGCTCGTGCTGGCGCTTGCCGGCCTTTGTATCGCTGTGCCGGCAGCAGCCCAGCCCGCCGCCGCGGACCAGAAGGCGCGCGAGAAGCAGCTGGTCGCCATCCTCGATTCGCTTCATCCGGTGAGCGGCGACGTCAACATTCCGCAGGCGTCGGCGGTTCTTCATCTCGGCAAGGATTATTATTATCTTCCGGCCGACGAAGCGAAGCGCGTGCTCGTCGACGGCTGGGGCAATCCGCCCGAGACGGCCGAGGGCGTGCTCGGCCTGGTCTTCCCGGCCGGCAAGACCTTCCTCGACGACGTCTGGGGCGCCGTCATCACCTACGATCCGAGCGGCTATGTGACGGACAAGGACGCGGCGTCGACCGATTACGACTCGCTGATCGAGGAGATGAAGGAGGGCACCGAGGCGGTCAACGAGGAGCGGACCCGGCAAGGCTATCCGGCCCAGCACCTCATTGGCTGGGCCCAGGCGCCGACCTACGATCCGCGCAGCCATTCGCTGGTCTGGGCGAAGAACGTCCAGTTCGTGGGCCAGACCGACAACACACTCAGCTACGACGTCCGGCTGCTCGGCCGCAAAGGGGTCCTCAGCCTCAACATGATCACCGGCATGTCGAAGCTCGCGGAGACGAAGCAGGCGGCGGCGAAATTCGCCGGCGCTGCGGAATTCCAGACGGGCAGCCGCTATGCCGATTATCAGGCGGGCACCGACAAGAAAGCCGAATATGGCGTCGCCGGCCTGATCGCCGCCGGCGCCGGAGTCGCGGTGGCGAAGAAGCTCGGCCTGATCGGGATCATCCTCGCCTTCGGCAAGAAATTCCTGGTCGTCATCCTCGCCCTCTTCGCCGGCCTCGGCGCCTGGGCCCGGCGCAAGTTCAGCGGCGGCGAGCCGGAACAGGATTACGAGCCGGCGGCGTACGAAAGCTACGAAGAGGCCCCAGAAGCGGCGCCCGCCGATCCCGCGGCGCCGGCCGACGCCGACGAGAGCAAGCCCGCCTAATTCCTCCCCGAGTTTTCTCGGGGAGGGGGACCATGCGAAGCATGGTGGAGGGGCCTTGCCGACTCCGAAGAACCCCTCCACCGCGCTTCGCGCGGTCCCCCTCCCCGGCAAATGCCGGGGAGGAATTATTGCTCGATCTCTCCGCCCGTCCAGTCGTAGCGGCTCGCGAACAGGCCGATGGTGAGCGGGAGGGTCGAGTAAGCGAAGGCCGCGAACGGTCCGAAGCGGGTCAGCGACAAAAGGATCGAGACCGCGCCCGTCGCGGCCAGGATCAGCCAGATCACGATCTCGCCTTTCGCCTGCGCGCGATTGGCACGGTCCAGTCCGCCGTTGCGCCGGGCCTCGGCGAACAGGGCGGCGATGGTCAGCGACATGAGGACGAAGCCGGTGCCGTAGACGGCGAAGAGGCTGGCGACGCTGCCGCGAAAGCCGCCCCCCTGCCCGGTGAAGAAGATCGCCGTCGCCGCCGCCATCGCTCGCAGCGGCTGGATGTAGATCAGCACCAGGAAGACGAGCAGCAAGGTCAGGCAGAGCGAGCGCCAGTCGCCTTCGCCGCGCAGCCGGCGCCAGCGCACATGGGCGAACCAGAACATCACGACGACGGCGAAGCCGAAGGCGAAAGCCGGGATGTCGCCGAGCGCCCGAAGGAGCGCGTTGAAATCCGCCGGGGCGCCGGCGCCGCCGATGACGAGCAGGCTGACGGCGAACGCGAAGGCCGCGTCGGTGAAATTATCGAGCCGCCCCGCCATCATGCCGTCATCCCGGCGTAGGCCGGGATCCCAGGTCGAACTGTTTCTGCCATCGATCCCGAGCCTCCCCTCGCTGGGACTCCGGCCTGCGCCGGGGTGACGTATCCTTACTCCGCCGCTTCCGCCTGGGGCGGGTCCTTCCAGACCAGCACCGGCCTGCGCGCCGCCAGGGTCTCGTCGAGCCTACGCCGCGGGGCATGGACCGGGGCCGCCTTCAGGCTCTGATCCCCGGCCTTGGCCCGCCCGGCCACCGAGCGCATCGCGCCGATGAACTGGTCGAGCGCCGCCTTCGATTCGGTCTCGGTCGGCTCGACCAGCATGGCGCCGTGGACGACCAGTGGGAAATACATGGTCATCGGGTGGAAGCCTTCGTCGATCAGCCCCTTGGCGAGGTCGAGGGTGGTGAGGCCGCCGGCGAAGCCTTTGTCGCTGAACAGGGCCTCGTGCATGCACGGGCCGCTGTCGCCGAACGGCGCATCGAGCAGGTCGTCGAGGCGCCTGAGGACGTAATTGGCGTTGAGCACGGCGTCTTCCGACACCTGCCTCAAGCCGTCGGCGCCGTGGCTCATGATATAAGCGAGGGCCCGGGTGAACATGCCCATCTGGCCGTGGAAGGCGACCATCCGGCCGAAGCTGGAGCCGTGATGCTCGCCGGCCGTCTCCTCCTCGACCAGCTCATATTGATCGCCCTGCTTCTCGACGAAGGGCAGCGGCGCGAACGGGGTCAGCGCTTCGGAGAAGACCACCGGCCCGGAGCCGGGCCCGCCGCCGCCGTGGGGCGTCGAGAAGGTCTTGTGGAGGTTGATGTGCATGGCATCGATGCCGAGGTCCCCCGGCCGGACCCGGCCGACGATGGCGTTGAAATTGGCGCCGTCGCAATAGACGAGGCCGCCCGCTTCGTGGACCGCCCGGCTGATTTCGGTCATCTCCGGCTCGAACAGCCCGCACGTATTGGGGTTGGTGATCATCACCGCGGCCACGTCCGGCCCGAGCCGCCGCTTGAGCGCGTCGAAATCGACCCGGCCGCGTGTCGTGGCCGGGATGCTCTCGACCCGGTAGCCGACGAAGGCCGCGGTCGCCGGGTTGGTGCCGTGGGCGCTCTCCGGCACGAGGATGACCTCGCGCGCATCGCCCCGCGCCTCGAGCGCGGCGCGGATGGCGAGAAGCCCGCAGAGCTCGCCATGGGCCCCGGCCTTGGGGCTCATCGCCACGCTGTGCATGCCCGTCAGCTCGACCAGCCAGCCGCCGAGCCGGGCGATCAGCTCCAGCGCGCCCTGGACGGTGTCGACCGGCTGGAGCGGGTGGATGTCGGCAAATCCCGGGAGCCTGGCGACCTTCTCGCACAGCCGCGGATTGTGCTTCATCGTGCACGAGCCGAGCGGGAAGAGGCCGAGGTCGATGGCGTAATTCTGTCGGCTCAGCCGGGTATAATGGCGGACCGCCTGCGGCTCGGACAGGCCGGGCAGGCCGATCGGGCGGTTGCGCTCGAGGCCGCCGAGGCGAGACGCCGCCTTCGGCGCCTCTTCGACATCGACTCCGCATCCCTCCTGCTCGCCGAGCTCGAAGATCAAGGCCTCCTCCAGCATCAGAGCGCGGTTGCCGGTCCAGGTGGCGGGAGCGCCCTCGGCGGCTTCCGGCCGGGTCGGCCGTCCTTCCCGGTTCATGCTCATGCCAGCGCCTCCTTTCCGCTCATCCTGAGTAGCCGCTGAGCGAAGTCGAAGCGGCGTATCGAAGGACGGTCCTTCGATAGGAGCCCTCGCCAGGCTCGGTCTCTACTCAGGATGAGCGATATGCGGTTCATGCTCATGCCAGCGCCTCCTCGAGCGCTTCGGCGAGCGCTTCCACATCCTCGGCGGTCGACGTCTCCGTCACCGCCACGACCAGGCCGTTCTCCAGAGCCTCGACCCCCGGATAGAGCCGGCCCAGCGAGACGCCGCCGAGCACCCCCTTCTCCGCCAGGGCCCGTACGACCGGCCGCGCCTCTCTCGGCAGGCGCAGGGTGAATTCGTTGAAGAAGCTGGAATTCACAAGCTCGACGCCCGCAACCCGCTCCAGCCGCCCGGCCGCCGCGACCGCCCGGCCGTGGTTGAGCGCCGCGAGCCGGCGCAGGCCCTTCTCGCCGAGCAGGGTCATGTGGATCGAGAAAGCGAGCGCGCACAGGCCGGAGTTGGTGCAGATGTTCGAGGTCGCCTTCTCGCGCCTTATATGCTGCTCGCGGGTCGACAGGGTGAGGACGAAGCCGCGCTTGCCTTCCGCATCGACCGTCTCGCCGGCGAGGCGGCCCGGCATCTGCCGGACATATTTGTCGCGGGTCGCGAACAGGCCGACATAGGGGCCGCCGAAATTGAGGCCGACCCCGATCGACTGGCCTTCGCCGACGACGATGTCGGCGCCCATTTCGCCCGGCGAGCGGATCAGGCCGAGCGCCACAGGCTCGGTCACCACCGCGATCAGCAAGGCTCCCTTCTCATGGGCCCGTTCCGCCAGCGCCGACAGGTCGCCGATTCGGCCGAGGATATCCGGATACTGGACGACCACGCAGCTGGTCTCGCCGTCGATCGAGTCGAGCAGACGCGCCGTGTCCGGCTCCGGCCCAAGCTCGGGCAGGCCCATTTCGAGGACGTCGCCGGTGAACCGCGCCATCGTCTTCGCCACCGAGACGTAGTGCGGGTGAAGGCCGGTGGAGAGGATCGCCTTGCCGCGCCGGGTAATCCGGCGCGCCATTCCGATCGCTTCCCAGCAGGCGGTCGAGCCGTCGTACATCGAGGCGTTGGCGACGTCGCAGCCGTAGAGGCGCGCCACCTGGGTCTGGAACTCGAACAGGGCCTGGAGCGTGCCCTGGGCGATCTCCGGCTGGTAGGGGGTGTAGCTGGTCAGGAACTCGCCGCGCTGGATGAGATGGTCGACCGAGGCCGGGATGTGATGCCGGTAGGCGCCGCAGCCGAGGAAGAAGGGCACGTCGCCGGCGACGAGGTTCTTGCGCGACAGCCGGGCGAGGTCGCGCTCGACCGCCATCTCGCTGAGATGGTCGGGCAGGCCCTCGATCTTGTCGCGGAGCCTGGCGGCTTCAGGCACGTCGGCGAACAGATCGTCGATCGAGGAGGCGCCGACGGCGCGAAGCATCTCCTGCCGATCGCTGTCGGCGAGGGGGAGGTATCTCATCATTCTACTCCGTCATCCCCGGAAGGACCCCATCAAAGTAGTATTTTGATGGGAACCCGAAAGCGGGGATCCAGTGAGCGGTGGTGCAGGAGCGAAGGCCTTCACTCCTCCGGCTTCCTCATCGTGAAGCGAAGCCGGACATAATCGGCGACCCAGCTGCCGTCCGGCTGCTGGAGCTTCGGCCGGAGCCGCGCCTCGACCGCCGCCGCGACCTCGTCGCGATCCGCTTCCGGCACCCCGGCGACCTCGAGCCAGCCGGCGCGGAACGTCCGGACCCAGGCCGCGACCCCGGCCGGAAGCGGGGTCGGCCGCGGGATCAGGTTGGCCTGGATGGCGGTGAAGCCGGCGCAGGCGTAGAGCCGGACGAATTCCTCGCAGCCCGGATACCATTGCGGGTCGTCGGCCGGCAGCTGGTAGCCGCGCTCGCTCAGCTCGGCCCGGATGCCGCCGCGCAAGGTCGCGATATTGCCCTCGCCGCCCATCTCGCCGGCAAACCTGCCGCCGGGCTTGAGCATCGAGAACACGCCCGAGGCGACGGCGTCGGGATCGAGCATCCAGTGCAGGGCGGCGTTGGAGAAAGCGGCGTCGAACTGGCCGAAACGGGCCGCCTGGCCTTCGAGGTCGAGCGCCTGGGCGTCGGCGACGAAGGCGTCGACTCCGCGCTCCCGCGCCGCTTCGACCATCGCTTCCGAAGCGTCGAGGCCGATCACCCGGGCGCCCGAGTCGATGATCTTCCGGGTCAGCACGCCGTCCCCGCAGCCGAGGTCGAGGATCAATTCGCCCGGCTGCGGCGCGAGCAGCTCCAGCGCCGCCCCGCCGAGCGCCGGCACGAACGCCGCATTGTTCGCATAGTCGCTCGGCGACCATTGAGAGGAGGGATTGAGGCTCACTGGCTGCTCCCTACCGCTCATCCTGAGTAGAGGCTGAGCGAAGTCGAAGCCTCGTATCGAAGGACGGTCCTTCGATACGCCGTCTCGACTTCGCTCGACGGCTACTCAGGATGAGCGGACGTTTCATCACTGCGCGTCCGTGAAGGCTTTGTACCCATCGGCGTCCATCAGGCCGTCGAGCTGGGAGAGATCGGCGAGGCGAAGCCGGAAGAACCAGCCCTCGCCTTCGGGATCGCTGTTGACCAGCGAAGGATCGTCGCCGAGCGCCGAATTGGGCTCGGTGACCTCGCCGTCGACCGGAGCGAAGACGTCGGAGGCCGCCTTGACCGACTCGACCACGGCCGCCTCGCCGCCCCTGGTCACCAGCCGGCCGGCCTCGGGCAGCTCGACGAAGACGATATCGCCGAGCTGGCCCTGGGCGAAATCGGTGATCCCGACGATCGCCTCGTCGCCTTCGACCCGGATCCACTCATGCTCCTCGGTATAATAGACACTCATCAAGCGGCTCCCTTGCGGTGGTAGCGGTGGGGGACGAAGGGCATCGGCGCCACTTTCGCCTGGAAGATCCTGCCGCGCTGGACGAGGCGGATGTCGGCGCCGGGCTCGGCCGAGGCGGCGGGGACGTAGGCCATCGCGATCGGCGCCTCGAGCATCGGCGAAAAACCGCCGCTGGTCACCTTGCCGACCTCGTCGCCGTCGGAATCGACCACGGCCGCGCCCTCCCGCACCGGCTGGCGGCCCTCGACGGCGAGGCCGACCCGGCGGCGGACCGGGCCCTCCTCGATCTCGCGGATGATCCGGTGCCAGCCGGCGAAGCCGCCCTCGGCGCGGCGGCGCTTGGAGACGGCGAAGCCCAGGTCGGCCTCGATCGGGGTCGTGTCGGGGTCGAGATCGTGGCCGTAGAGCGGCAGGCCGGCTTCGAGCCGGAGCGAATCGCGGGCGCCGAGGCCGATCGGCTTCACTTCCTCCTGGGCGCCGAGCAGGTCGGCGACCGCCGCCGCCCGATCGGCCGGAAGCGAGATCTCGAAACCGTCCTCGCCGGTATAGCCCGAGCGACTGATCCAGACCGGACCGCCGTCCAGGGTGAAGGCGCCGCCGGTCATGAAGCCGAGCTGCTCGACCCCGGGCGCGAGGCGGGACAGCGCATCAACCGCCTTGGGGCCCTGGAGGGCGAGCAGGGCCTGCTCCCGCATATGGTCGAGAACGACTCCGCGCGGCAGCCGCTCCTTCAGATAGGCGATATCCCCGTCCTTGGTGGCGCCGTTGACGACGACGTAGAAATGATCGCCGCGCCGGGTCGCCATGAGATCGTCGACGATCCCGCCCTCGTCGTTGAGCAAAAGCGAGTAGCGCAGCCGGCCCTCCTTGAGGATGGCGAGGTCCGCGGGGAGCAGGCTCTCAAGCCCCTTCTCCGCCTCCGGCCCGGCGATGATGAGCTGGCCCATGTGGCTGACGTCGAACAGTCCGGCACGCTCGCGGGTCCAGCGATGCTCGGCGATGATGCCTTCATATTGGATCGGCATCGAATAGCCGGCGAACTCGACCATCCGGGCGCCGCGGGCGCGGTGCCAGGCATCGAGGGGAAGAGTGCGTTCGGGGGAATCGCTCATCGGGTCCAGTCTCCAGGGCGCTGCTCCAACGCCCGAGAACGGACACCGTCGCACACACCCCCTCTGTCACTGGACCTGAGAGCTTTCCCCGCCATAGCCCGGATCAAGTCCGGCGGCAGGTTACCCCTTCGGTGGCCCCCCGAGCCCGAAGGGCAAGGGGAACGCTTTCCAGAGTGCCTTTGCGCGCGCGGTCCCTTGTGCCTGAGAGATTCCGGGGCGGTTGCTCCTTCGGCGGCATCGGGCCCGAAAACCCTCCGCACTCTCCCGCGCGCACCCCGGCTTTGAGGCCGGCGGCAAGGGCGCTGTGCAGGCTGGCCAAGGCCGAGTCAACGCATCCCAACTAAAATCCTCCCCGAGAATTCTCGGGACGGGGGACCGCGCGAAGCGCGGTGGAGGGGTTCTTCGGACTCAGTAAGGCCCCTGCGCCAGGCTTTCGCCTGGTCCCCCTCCCCTGCATATGCAGGGAAGGATTTAGGCCTCAGCGAGTCGCGTTATACGCGAGCTGCTCCTGGGTGAGCTGGAAGCCGACCAGCATCTCGAAGGTCGCCCGGCGGACCGCCTCGCGCACCGTCGGATCGGCCAGCGGGTCGATCGCCGCGGACGGGTCCCCGGGCTTGCGGCGGCGGGTGATCTGCTCGCGGACGTCGGCCGGAAGGGTGACGGCGGCCCGGGTCACCGAGCCGGTCGCCGAGCCCGAGCTGCTCGCCCGAAGCGCCCCGTCGGCGAACCTCAGGCCGACCCGGCTCACGCTCTTCGACTGGACCTGGGTTCCGCCCTGCACCGCCACCACGAAATAGGGCAGGACGACCTCGCGGGCGCCGCGCCCGTCGCGGCGCTGGGCCTGGACGTCGAAGGTGAGGCGGGTGACGATGGTGTCGCCGGTCTCGTCGCAGGTCGAGCGCAGGTTGGTGATGTTGGCGACGACGTCGATGGCGCTGGCGTCGCGGCTCCCCTCCGGGTTGAACAAGGTGACGTCGCCGGTCGCGGCCGGGATCGCCACCGCCGGGCAGGCCGAGCGGGTGGCGGTGATTCCGGTGTCGGTGATCTGGCCGTTCGGGGTCGAGCAGGCGGCGATGGCTAGGGGAATAAGCGCGGCGAGGGCCGCCTTGGACTTGAACACTGGGTGGGAATCCTCACCTTTTGAAGATGGCCGGATCATAGGAACCGGGTTACGCCGAAGCAAGCTATCCCTTAGAGACCCAATGGTGACCGCCAAGCCCCCCCTCACCCTGCTGATCGCCGCCCCGCGCGGCTTCTGCGCCGGAGTCGACCGGGCGATCCGGATCGTCGAGCTGGCGCTGGAGCGCTACGGCGCCCCGGTCTATGTCCGCCACGAGATCGTCCACAACAAGTTCGTCGTCGACAGCCTCAAGGCCAAGGGCGCGGTGTTCGTCCCGGAGCTCGACCAGGTGCCCGACGGAGTGCCCGTCGTCTTCTCCGCCCACGGCGTGCCCAAGACGGTGCCGGCGACGGCCGAGGCGCGCGGCCTCGACTATCTCGACGCCACCTGCCCGCTCGTCTCCAAGGTCCACCGCCAGGCCGAGCGGCTGGTCGAGAACGACCGCCACATCCTCTTCATCGGCCATGAAGGCCATCCCGAGGTGATCGGGACGTTCGGCCAGGTGCCGGAAGGGCGGATGACCCTGATCGAGAGCGTCGAGGATGCGGAGAAGATCGCTCCGGCCGACCCCCGGGGCCTCGCCTATCTCACCCAGACCACCCTCTCGGTCGACGACACCGCCGAGATCGTCGCGACGCTCGAGCGCCGCTTCCCCGGCATCCGGGGGCCCAAGGGCGAGGACATTTGCTACGCCACCTCCAACCGCCAGGCGGCGGTGAAGGACATCGCCCGGTCCTGCCAGGCGATGCTGGTGATCGGATCGCCCAAGAGCTCCAATTCGGTGCGGCTGGTCGAGGTCGCCGAGCGCGAGGGCACGAGGGCGCGGCTGATCGGCCGGGCCGAGGATATCGAGCTCGGCTGGCTCGACGGGGTGACGACTCTGGGCATCACCGCCGGCGCCTCGGCCCCCGAGACCCTGGTGCGCGAGGTGGTCGACTTCCTCGGCCTTCATTACGAGGTCACCGAAATCGAAGGCGAAGGCGTGACCGAGCGGATGGTGTTCAAGCTGCCCCGGGGGCTCGAGGCCGCTTGACCCTCGTCGCGGTGGAAATCTTCACGGACGGCGCCTGCAAGGGCAATCCCGGGCCCGGCGGCTGGGGCGCGGTGATCCGTTCGGGCGCGCATGAGAAGGAGATCAGCGGCGGCGAGCCCCTGACCACCAACAACCGGATGGAGCTTCTCGCCGCGATCCGGGCGCTCGAGGCGCTCAAGCGCCCCTGCGAGGTCGCGCTCTACACCGACAGCATCTACGTGCGAGACGGCATCACCAAATGGATCCACGGCTGGCGCAGGAACGGCTGGAAGACCGCCGACAAGAAGCCGGTGAAGAACGCCGAGCTCTGGCAGGAGCTGCTCGAGGCCGCGGCCCCGCACAAGGTCGACTGGCGCTGGGTCAAGGGCCATGCCGGGCATCCCGAGAACGAGCGGGCGGACAGGCTGGCGTGCGACGCGGCGATGGCGGCGGCGAGGCGGTGATGAACGGCTCCGCGAACAGCAGAATATGGTGCGTAATCGACTGACTAGGGGATAATCCGATGGCCGACATCCTGGTTCAGGTCGAAGGTCAGCGCGCGAAGCGCGAAGCACAGCGCGACATGGAGCGCAGCGTCCGATCGAGCCTCGCATCTCGCGGCGTGCGCAACATCGGCTTTCCGAGCGGCAATCGCGACGAGACCCTCTACTCCGCCGGAGACGGGAAGTTATGGTGCGCGTTCGGCGACGCCGAGCGCGCCAAGGTGCCCCGGCGCTGGAATGCCTTTGGCGTGTTTGAGGACCGTCGGCGCACGCAGATGATCACCGTCGAAGTCAATATTCCCACGGCAACGAATTCGGCGGCCGTGGCCGGATTCTTCGCGAATGACCCGGCAACGGGCGCAGTGTACCTCATGCACGATGGCGGCATCGGCGGAGGCAAGAGCGGCGTCGGTCAGCGCGCATTTCTAGCGTGGACAGCACGGAAGCTGGTCCCGGTTGAGCGCTCAAGGCGCGAGTCGCGAGAAGCCTTCCTGATCGGCCGCGTGGATGCCGCCAATCTTCCCGAACGCCTTTGGAATTACGTGCAGGAGGTTCGCAACTTCAAGGACGCGGTAAAGCGCGGCGATCTCGACACCTCTGCTTTCAGGAAGCAGGTCGCGGACTGGGACAAATACAGGCGCGAGAAGGCCGGCCGCCGGCGCGGACGACGCCGGGCTGAGATCGACTACATCTCCTATCATGGCGACGTGGTCGACGCGCTCTGGGCCGAACGGGAGGCGCGCAAGACCGCTGGCGAGGTGGTGAAGAACAGTCCGCTGATCGATCTCCTCGTCAAGTCGGGCAAGGCGACGACCGAGATTTACGAAGTGAAAACGAGCGTAGGCCGCCAATCTCTTTATACGGCAGTCGGCCAGCTTATGACCCACTCGGTCGGCGCGGCCACGGATGTAAAGAGGGTATTGGTCGTTCCCGAAGGACGAATTGCTGACGACCTGGACCGCTGCCTCAGCGGGCTCGGGATCGAGACATGGCGCTTCCGGCTGACCGGTGGAGCGAAACGCAAGAAGATATTGCTGATCGCCTGAGCGCCGATAGGGGACACGTACTTTTTAGCGCCGGACACGTACTTTTGCGCCGATGGGGACACGTACTTTTTGGTGAAAAAGTACGTGTCCCCTTTCAGTCAAAAAGTACGTGTCCCCTTTCAGTCGGGTCGAGGATAGCCGCGGGGAGCCGTGTTCGTGGAGGCCGTAAATTCGCTGTCTGACACCGAATTCCGCCTGCCCCTCCCGCGAAGCGGAGATATCTCTTTCTACGTTGTGCCTTCGCGCCTTTGTGCCTTCCCTTGAAAACAGGATGTCGAGACGCCGGCAGGCAGGCGATTGAGCCTGGCCGAGTGCAAGGCGCGGGCCGGCACCGATGCATCGAGCGCTTTGCCCTCGGGCGACGTGCCTGGCCTTCTTTTTGAGAAATGGCGCGAAGGGACAACGTAGAAAGGGAGCGGGCCGCCGCCGAAGCCGTCGAAGGCGTGCGAAGGAAACGCGGCAAGGACGAGGTCCGTTGAAACAGGCTGGCTGGCGTTGAGCTCGAAGGGCAGCTCCGATCAGATCTCGCTTTCTCCCCCATCCGGCACCCGCATCGCCGCCGCCGCGGCCTGGATGGCGGCCTTGAGCTTCTCCCCGGCCTCGGCCTCGACGGATTGGACGCTGCGCTCGCCGGTCGCCGGGTCGGTGCGGTGGAACTTGAAGGCGCGGCCGGCCAGCGGCCCGGAGATCAGGTCGGCCATCATGATCTCGCGATGCCTGTTCCCGGCATTGGCGAAGGGGGCGATGAGGTCGACCAGCCAGATCGAGTCTCCGCTTCGCCATTCCTCCAGAGTGAGCCGGTTCTCGGGCTCGATCATTCCGCGCTCCAGCTTCGCTTCGGCCTGAGGCCCGCATTTGGCCCACAAGGCGAGGCCGACCGGCCGCTCGCCGTCGCGGAAGATATAGAATTGCTCGTGGATGAGCGCCGGCATGGCCAGCCATTCAAGCGCCTCGATCGGCAGCGCCTTATGGAGGGGCGACTGGGTCATCAGCCATGCAATCTCGCCCAATATGTGGCTGACGGTGGGGGCGGCGCCCGGCGCGGCGGCGGCGCCGGCGTCGTTCGTCTCAATATTCAACGGTCTCTCCGATCATCCAGCGAAATAGTCATAGCGAGGTTGCGCCCCGCCGTCGCGCTTCCAGTCGCCCTCGCCGGCGCGGACGCCGAAGCTCGCCATGTTCTGGACGATTTGCGCGACCCGGGCATCGGCCAGGGAATCGATTGGCCCGAGCGCCGAGGCGGTCTCGGGCGCGCCCGCCGCGCCGATCTGGGCCTGGCGTTGAGGGTCGACGAGGTCGAACAGGTTCCGGCCCTCGCGCGCCATGACGAAGGGCGACGAATCCCTGGACCCGATCCCGGAGCGAAGCGCGAGGAGCTGGGCGGCAAGCCCGTCGAACCCGCCGTTCTCGGCCAGCGAGAGCCCCGATTCGAGCGCGGCATTGCCCTCCCCGCTGGGCTTGAAGGCCAAGGCCGCGGCTCCGATCACTCCGGTGGAACCGTCCTGGCGGGTGAAGGCCGACGTCGCCACGACCATGTTCCGGCCGATCTCGACCTCGCCGCCCGTCGGCTGAGCGGTCAGTCCGATCGACGCGATGCCATGATCGGACAGCGAAGCCAGCTCGCCGGCTTCCGACACGCCATTGCCGTTGCGATCGTTCCAGACCTTCAGGTCGGCGAAGCGCTCGTCGCCCGAGTCGATCTTCCCGTCGCGCTTCGAATCGAGAGTCGCGAGCGCCTCGAGGCTGCTTCGCGCGCCGGCCTTCAGCCCGAGCAGGCTGAGCTCGGCGGCGCCCTGGATCCGGCCGTCGCCGTCGAGGTCGACGACGAGGAAGCCATCGTCCTTGCCGATCCAGCCGGTATCGTCCGCACTGCCGTCGCCGTCCATGTCGAAGCGGGCGCCGGACTTCCTGCGCCGCTTCAGCTCGACGCCGTCGCCGTCCAGATCGAGGACGAGAGGCGCCAGAAGGCCGACCTGGCGGTCGCCGAACGACAGGATTGCGGCGGCGCCGACGGCTTCAGAGCGCCGCCCGAGCCCGTCGCGGCCGATCATCAGGCCCTCTGCCCCGGCAAGCAGCTTGAACCGGGCGCTGCGCGCGCCGAGCGTCTGGCGCTCGATCGCGAAGGCGGGGCGCGCGACCGGGACGTTGGCGATCTCGGCCGAGGGATTGCCGGAGGTCTGCGGCGCGACAGGCGGCTCCGCCGGCGGGGCCGGCTGCTGCGCCGGAGGCTCGGCCGGCGGGGCCGACTGCGCCGGCGGCGCTGCGGGCGGCGGCGGCGGCGGAGCGACGGGCGCCGGCACGGTGCTGATCGCGGTCAGGCCAGCGCTGTCGAGGCCGGAAAGCTCGCCGAGCTCGGCGCGCTTGTTGCCGTTCGAGTCCGTCCACAGCCTGAGATCGAAATAACGCGAGTCGGCGGCGGTGATCATTCCGTCGCCATTGCTGTCGAAGCCGGCGAGGGGCAGCTGCGACCCGATCACCTCGGACGCCGGATCGATCGCGCCGTTGCCGTCGAGGTCGATCGCCAGCGAAGATCCCGCCGGCAGGGGCTGGGTCGTGCCCGGAGCGATCGAATATTGGACGATCGCCTCCCCTGCCGCCTGGTAGCGCAGCAGGACGTCGCCGACCGCGCCGCCGGTGCCGTCGGTGCGGGTGAAGGTCGAGCTGTTGGCGACGACATGGCCCGACACGTTGTCGAGCCGCTGGCCGGTCGGAGTGCGGGCGAGCGAGATCGAGGCGATCCCCGACTCGGCGAGCGACTTCATTTCGCCGGCCTGCGAGATCCCGTCCGAATTCAGGTCCTGCCAGAGGGTGAAATCGCCGTAGCGGGAGTCGCCCGAATCGAGCTGGCCGTCGCCGTCGCTGTCGTAGGCGGCGAGCCCTTCGAGATCGGAGGCCGCGCCGGCGACGTCGCCGATGAAGGAGATGTCGGAGCGGGTCGACACGATGCCGTCGCCGTTGCGGTCGAGGGCAAGCAGAGCGAAACCGGAGTTGAGCCAGCGGATCGGCTGCCTGACGCCGCTTCCGTCGAGGTCGAAATCGACGGTCTGGGTCGAGAAGGCCTCGCTCAGCCCGCGACCCGACAGGTCCAGCACGATCGGCGCCAGATAGGAGGTGCTGTTTTCGTCGTTGTTGAGCAGCTCCGCCCCGTTTCCGGAGAAGAAAAAGCCGTTCGCGACAATAGCTCCGGGCTTGGCATAGTCGATCTCGAAGTAACCGTTACCCCCCAATTCGTCATAGGAAAGGATATACTGATTGTTCACGCTATCCTTATAAAGAATATTGGCATGCCACATATTTGGATATTGTTCTTCCCACGGATAATATCCGCTACGCTCAGCAGTATATCGAGAGTTCAGGGTGCCGGAGGAATTCAGGACCTGAAGGACGATGTTGTTGATCCGGATCTGGAAGGTGGTGGACGTCGCCGTCCCGCCGTCGGAAGCGTAGACGGTCAGGTTGGTATATTTCCCGCCGGCATCGGACAGCCAGCCCGAGCCTTCGGCGTCCACTCCGCCCGAGCCGATCGTGATCTGCCCGGTCGAGTTGATCGCGAACGCGTTGTTGGGATTGCCGTTCGGATCGATCCAGTAAGTGATCGGCAGGCCGTCGGCGTCCGAGGCCCGCGGGCCGCTGTTGACGACGGTGCCCGGAAGCAAATTCTCGGTCACCGAGAAGGTCGCCGGAGTGATGTAGAAGGACGTCGGATTGTCGTTGACGTTGGTGATATTGACCGTCGCGGTGATGCCGTTGGTGCTGCGCTGGCCGTTCGCCCAGCCATAGACCGCCACGCTCGCGCTGGTCTGGGTCTCGTAATTGAAGGCCGAATTGACCGAGAGCTGGTTGCCGTTGACGATCGACAGCCCCCCGGAAACCGTGCTGCCGTCGGCGAAGACGTAGCTGACCGAATCGCCGTCCGGATCGACCGCCCCGGTGAAGGTGATCCCGACCAGGCCGGTCGCGTTCTCGGCGATGCTTCCGGCACCGGGTTGGGACGGGGCGCCCGGCGCCTCGTTGACGTTGACCAGGGTGATCCGCCCGGTCCGGGACGTCGACACGCCGGTGGCGGTGGTCGCGACCACCGAAACGTCGGCATAGCCGGCGGCGAAGGCCGAGTGCCTGTTCTCGTTGTCGAGAGCGGTGTTGAGGGACAGCACGCCTGCCCCGGTCAGGCCGAAAAGGCCGCCCGGATTGCCGCCCGACGCGAAAGCGTAGGTGATCGCTTCGCCCTCGGGATCCACCGAGCCGCCGACGGTCAGCAGGTTGCCGGTCGTGTTCTCGTTGACGTTGGCCGAGAAGGCGCTGGGAGTGCCCGGCGCTTCCTGGACCGCGGTGACGTTGACCGTGAAGTCCTGATAAGCCGTGATCGCGCCGGTGCCGCCATTATTGTCGACCACCTTGAACTGCAGATTGTGAGTGCGGTTCGCCGGATTGTCGTAGTCGAGGACGGTACCCACCGTCGTCCACAATTGCACGACGTTGGGATTGCCGGTCGCGACCAGCCGGAATTTGCCGGTGTCGCCGCTGTTGATCGTGATCGTGTGCGACGCCACGCCGAACGCGGTCGAATTATCCAGGTCGCTGGTTGTGATCGTCGCGATATAGACGGATTCGGGCCACGCCTCGCTGACCGAGGCGCTGGCCGTCCCACCCCCGACGAAGCTGGCCGCCTCGTTAACGTCGGTGACGGTGATTCTCAGGTCGTTGTTCTGGAGCGACGGGTTGACGCCATCGCTGACGGTCACGGCGATCGCGACCCGGCCATCGACCACGGCCGCATCCTCATAATTTACGGTCTGGCCGGCTGCCACCGAGATCACGCCCGTGGTGGCGTTGATGGTGAACCAGTTGTTGGGATTGCTGACGAGGGCGTAGGTCAGCACCGCGCCGGCATCCTGGTCGGTCGCGTTGAGCGTGATCCCGACCGGGCCCACCGAGCCCTCCGCCAATATCCCGACCGCGCCGGTGGCCCCCTGCCCTCCAGTCGCATTGACATCCTGCAGGTTGGTCGGCGCCTCGTTGACGTTGGTCGAGGCGATCTGGACTCCGGTGCGGGTATAGGTCAGCCCGCCCTGGTCGGTGACCCTGATGTCGACGACGGCCGGCCCGTTCTCGTAGTTGAGCGAGATTCCGGAGGCGAGCCGAAGCTGGGCGCCGACGATGACGAACTTCGCGGCATCGACCCCGCCGACGATCGCATAGGTGAAGGTCTGGCCTGTATCCTCATCCGTGGCGGACAGATTGGCCACCGATGCAGCGGCGACGTTTTCATTGAACGCGAGCGGGGAGACGGTGATCGCCGTCGGCGCGTCGTTGACGTTGGTGGAAGTGATCTGGACGCCGGTACGCGTATAGATCAGCCCGCCCTGGTCGGTGACCCTGATGTCGACGGTCGCCGGCCCGCTCTCGAAGTTGAGCGAGGACCCGGCGGCGAGCCGGAGCTGGGCGCCGACGATGACGAATTTCGCGGCATCGGCTCCGCCGACGATCGAATAGGTGAAGGTCTGGCTGGAATCCGGATCGGTGGCGGCGAGGTTGGCCACCGTCGCTCCGGCCACGTTCTCGTTGAAGGAGACAGGGGTGACGGTGATCGCCGTCGGCGCCTCGTTGAGGTCGACGAAGGTGACCGCCCGGGTCCAGGCGGCGCTCGTCAGAGTTCCGTCCGAGGCGGCGACGCTGAGGGTGAGCGTGGACTTGTTGATGGCTTCCCAATTGAGGCTGGCGACCGTCCACACCTCGTTGCCGTTGAGGATCTGGAACCGGCTGGCGTCCACCCCTTGCAGGATCAAGGTCGGAACGGTGCCGTCGGGATCGGTGCGGGTGAGGGTCGCGATCCGGATCGCGGCGCTGTTCTCGCTGAAGCTCGAGGTGCCATCGAGCGAGACGGTCGGGACGTTCGGAGTGCCGTGCACGACCACCGAAAGGTTCGAGCCGAGATTCTCCGCCGAATAGACGTAGCTGCCCGCAGCGCCGTCGCGCGAGCGGCCGCGCAGGCGGAGGGACATGTCCGCCCCGGAGCCGGTGGCGGTGGTCAGGGTGAGCCCGGCGAGATTCCACCCGGTGACGTTCGCGGAGGTGTTGCCGGCGGTCGCCGTGAAGCTGTTCGCGCCGGACGAAAGCATTGTTCCGACCGTCAGCCCGTCGAGGTAGAGATAGTCGATCGCCTCGGAATTGGTGTCGATCACCGCCGCCGAAAGCCCGCCGAGCGCAATGGCGCTGCCGCCGTTGACCGCGAAGGACGTGGTCGTGGCCCCGAGGGTCAGCCCGTCGGCGACGGCGTTGACGGTGATCGGGACGGTGATCCAGCCCGAGGCCAGGCCGGTGGCGTCGACGGCCCGGATCTGCACGCTTCCCGCGCCGTGAAGGTCCGGATTCGTCCGGATCGTGACCGTCCGGGTTGTCTCGTTCGGCGAGCCCAGGTCGGTGGCGGGGACGAGCGTCTGGAGCACTCCGCCGGTCATCGCCTCGATCGTCACTCCAACCGGCGCGGAATCGTCGTTCACGGTGAAGCTCAAGGTGACCGAGCTCGACAGATTGGCGCCCGTATGCTCCGCGATAGTGGACGCATTGCCGGCGACGGCCGTGATCGTCGGCGCCAGGTTGAAGCCCCATATGTTGTCGATCTGCGCCTTGACGTTCGTGCTGAGCGACGAGAAGCTCGCCGGCTCGGCCACGCCCGACATGATCGCCAGCAAGGCGCTCACATTCACCGGATCGTTCACGTTCCTGTTACCGGCGACGATGCCGTCGACGTAGAAGCCCTCCGCCGCGGTCCAGTCGTTGCTGGTCGTGTTGACGAACCAATCCTTGATCGTGGTGACGGTCGCCGGGCTGTCGCCCAGTATCTTGACCATCAGGTCCTTGGTGCCCGCAGCCTTGCTGAACCACAGGTCGCTGTACTGGACGCTGCCGGTGTAGGAGAGGGCGTCGCGCGAATTGGGGATATCGGTGTCGAAATTGTAGATGGTGTCGAGGCCGCCGCCGCGCTGGATCACATAATGGTCGGCGCCCGCGCCGCCGATCATGATGTCGTTGTCGGCGCCGCCGTCCAGATAGTCGCCCGCGTCGCCGGCATCGAGCAGATCGTCGCCCGCATCGCCGTAGAGATGGTCGACCTCGCCATGGCCGAACAGGCGGTCGTTGCCCTCGTTGCCGTGGAGGTTGTCGACTCCCGCTTCACCGAAGATGAAATCGTCGCCGAGGCCGCCGGCGATATCGTCGTTTCCGGCGCCGCCGTAGATCACGTCGCTGCCGGCGCCGCCGTCGACGATCGTATTGGCGGCCGAACCGCGCAGAAGGTCGGCATGGCCTGACCCCTGCAGATTCTCGAAGCCCGAAATGACGTCCCCCGCCGCATCGGCGCCGCCGGCGACGTTGTTCGCGATGTCGACGCTGACGCCGTTGAGCGTCCGGATCTCCGCGGCTTTGACCGTGGCGCCGTTCACGACCGCTCCGCCGATCGCGTCGGCCGTGTAGAAGGTGGTTCCGATCGCCGAGGAGGCGTAAATCAGCCAGTCGGTACCCGAGCCCCCGATCAGGACATCGGCGCCGAGGCCGCCCTGGATCGTATCGTCCCCGGAGCCGCCGTCGATCTGGTTGGCCGCGGCCGATCCCGTGATCGAGTCGACGAAAGACGTCCCGACCACATTCTCGACATTGGCCAGGCCGGCCAGCAGGATCGTCTGCCCGGCCAGGGCGGAAGCGAAGGTGACGGTGTCGGTCCCGAGGCCGCCGTCGATCGAATCCTCGCCGACGCTGGTGGCGACGATCGTGTCGTTGCCGGCTCCGCCGAGGATGACGTCGGCGCCGCCGCGTCCGTCGAGAATGTCGTCGCCTTCCCGCCCGTCGAGCGTGTTGGCGCTTGAGTCGCCGTACAGGAAGTCGCCGACCTGAGTGCCGACGAGGCCCTCGATCGAGATGAAGGTATCGCCGAGGGCGCCGCCGGCATTGAGGGAATGCGTGACCAGGTCGACGGTGACGCTCGCCGTGGCGAGCGTCGTTGCGTTGAGGTGATAATAATAAGCGGTGTCGGTGCCGGCTCCGCCGTCCAGCTCATCGGCATCGGCGCCGCCGAGGAACCATTCGTTGCCGTCCCCGCCGCGAAGCACGTCGATGCCGTCGCCTCCGCCGAGGACGTCGTTGCCCAGGCCGCCGTAGAGGGTGTCGTTGCCGCCGCCGCCCTCGAGCATATTGGCCGAGTCCGAACCGGTCAGGGTGTCGTCGTAGCTCGAACCGGTGACGTCCTCGATGCCGACCAGAGTGTCGCCCTGGGCATGGCCGCCCGAGACCGCGCCGGTCGCGAGGTTGACGGTGACCGCCGAGTCCGATGCCGAATAGATCACCCGGTCGACGCCGAGCCCGCCGTCGATCGTCTCGGACCGGAACGTGGCCGTCAGCAGGTCGTTGCCGGCAGTTCCGGTGATCGGTGCGCCGGGGCCCTGGGTGACGGTGACCGTGAAGTCGGAAAAGACCGAAGAGGTGCCATCGGACGCGGTGACCCGAACGCCGATATTGCTGCCGATGCCGGCGCCGAGCGCCGTGTAGGAGAAAGCCTTCGTCGACGCGTTGAAGGCGAACCACGACGGCAGGGCCCCGCCCCCGGTCAGCGCCGCGGTGAAGACCAGCCCCTTGTAGGGATCCTGCTGGTTGCCGTCGGTGTCGTTGAAGGCGGTGGTCGGGATGGTGTAGCTGAAATTGGAATTGTCGAAGAAAGACTGGTTGGCCAGTCCGGGCGACCCCGTCACCGGCGGCGCGGAAGTGGCGTCGACCGGGCCGCCGTCGGCGAACTGGAGGAACTCGACCGCGACCCAGCTATCCACGTCCCCACCGCTGTGGGTGACCGTACGGGTCGCGAAGTTGATCACATATTCGGACCGCAGTCCGGTGAAATAGACGGTGTCGATGCCGGCGCCGCCGTCGACGAGGTCGCTGCCCGCGCCTCCGTAGAGGCTGTCGTCGCCGTCCTCGCCGTAGAGCAGGTCGTTGCCGGCCTCGCCTTTGATGATGTCGTTCGCGGCCCTGCCCCAGAGGGTATTGGCCACCCCGTCGCCGCGCAGGCTGTCGGATTGGTCGGTGCCGCTGATCTGCTCGATCGAGTTGAAGAAATCGCCTGCCGCGAAGCCGGCGTTGTTCGCCTGGTCCGTGAGGTCCACCGTCACCGCTTCGGTGTTCACGATCCCGAGATCGGTCAGCCTGTGATAGCTCACCCAATCGGTTCCGGAACCGCCATAGAAACGATCGACGCCGGCGCCGCCGACCAATTTGTCGTTGCCGGTGCCGCCGTCGAGCGTGTCGTTGCCATCGCCACCCGACAGGCTGTCGTCGCCGAGCCCGCCGTTGAGGATATTGGCGAAGATGTTGCCGTAGATGCGGTCGGCCAGATCGGTGCCGATGACGTTCTCGATGGACGTGATCCCGCCGCTCGGACTGGAGAGATCGAGCACCGCGCCATAGGCGCTTCCGACGATCCCCAGACCGGCATCGCCGGCGAGACGCAGCTCGTCCACCTCGGCGGCGCCGTCGACGATGTCCTCGAGGGCGCCGGTCGCGGTCGTCCGGGCATGGATCGTGTCGGAGCCGAGCCCGCCGCGCAGGATATCCGCGCCGGCGCCGCCTTCGATGAGATCGGATTCGGCGCCGCCCTCGATCACGTCATCGCCGTCGCCGCCGCGCAGGTCGTCCTGGCCGATCGAGCCGGTCAGGATGTCGGAATGGCCCGAACCCTTCAGCCTCTCGATGGAGAACAATTGGTCGCCCTCGGCATGGCCGCCGATGCCCGTTCCGGCCGCCAGGTCGACTTTGACCGCGCCGGTCGAAAGCGAATAATCCGCAAGGTCGGTCCCGGCTTCGCCATGGAGGGTATCGGCTCCGTCGGACCCGGCCAGGATGTCGTCGCCGTCATTGCCCGTGATCGTCTCGGCCCGGAACGTGCCGGCCAGGGTGTCGGCCCCGGTCGTGCCGGCGATGTTGGCGCCCCTGGCCTGGTTGATGGTCAGGAAGAAATTGTCGGAAATCGACGCTCCGGAATCGGTGCCGGTGACCTTGATCTCGAGAAGCGAGTTGGCGGCCGAGAGCGGCGGTGTGCCCGTGAAGGTCCGGGTCGACGGATTGAAGCTCAGCCAGGCCGGCAGTGGGCTTCCGTTGGCGAGAGTCGCCGTCAGGGCCATCGCGTCGACCGCGTTGCCGTTGGCGGAGATGTCCAGGTCGATGAACGACGTCGCCGGTATCTGGTAGCTGTAGGCGGCGCCGTCGTCGACGGACTGGTCCACCATCGTCGGCTCGCCGAGGATCGGCGCATTGTTGGTGTTTACGCCGAGGCTGATGGTCACGTCGGCGAACTTGGCGATCTGGATGTTGTTGAGCCGGTCGGCGCCGTCGGCCGCCCGCGCACCGATTCCGGTGACGGTCGACATCACGCCGCTCACGATCACATATTCGGCGAAATTGCCCGCGAAAACCGCCGTGTTGGTGCCGCCGCCGCCCTGGAGATAATCGCTTCCGGCCTCGCCGGTCAGGACGTCGTCCCCGAGTCCGCCATAGAGCGCGTCGTCGCCGAGGCCGCCGGTCAGCGCATTGGCGCCGTCGCTGCCGGTGAGCATGTCGTTGAACTGCGAGCCGGCGAGGTTTTCCACCTGGAAGAACCAGTCGCCCTCCGCATCGCCCTGGGAGGCGCTGCTTGCGGGAGCGTTGGAGCCATCGGTCGAGCTGTTGTACTTGAGGTCTGCCATCACGCCGTCGATCGTGATGCCGCTGGACCAGTCGAGCGAACCGGTGACGGCGCTCGCCATCGTCGCATAGCTGGCCGTGTCGATGCCGCTGCCGCCCTTCAGGATGTCGCCATAGTCGGAGGCGCCGCCGATCAGCGTATCGTCGCCCGCTTCGCCGAAGAGTACGTCGTCGCCGCCCCGGCCATCGAGCAAATTGCCCACGTCGGAACCGAAGATCATCTCTTCGGCGCTGCCGCCGATGACGTTCTCGAAATTGACCAGCGAGTCGGTGTCGGAATTATTGTTATAATGCTCGGTCGCATCGGTGGCGCTGATCGAGATATCACCGCCATAGGTGTCGTCCGACGCATCATAAGTGTCGATGCCTTCGCCGCCGTCGAGCGTGTCGCTTCCGGCGCCGCCGCGCAGCACGTCGTTGCCGAGCCCGCCGCTGAGCACGTCATAGCCGTTGAAGGCGACGATCGTATCGTCGCCGGCGCTGCCGATGATCGTGGTCGAAGAGGTCCCGCCGTTGATCTGGACGATGCCTTCGACGACGACGTTGCTCAGGTCGAGATGCGCGCCGTTGCTGGTGTTGATGACCACCCCGGTCTTGCCGTTCCCGGTGATCTTCTCGATCCCGGCGAGCGGCGCACCGACGGCCGACGTCAGGCCGATCGTCGCATTGTTGACGTCGGCCACGATCGTGTCGAACCCGGCACCGCCGTTGATCGTGTCGAAGCCGGAATCGAGCCCGACGTGGAATTCGTCGTCGAAGGCGCTGCCGGTCAATAGGTCGCTGCCCGACAGCGAATAGAATTTCCCGCCGCCGGCCAGCTGCGGATCGGCAGCCAGCGTATCGTTGGAAGCGGTTCCGATATAGACGGCGCGGTCGACATAGTCGGCATTGGCCTGCCAGGTCGCCGCCAGCACATCCGCGAAAGCCTGGGACGGGGCGGCCGGCCAGGCCGCCGGCACCGTCGCGTTCACCGCCGCCATGGCGGTGACGAGCGCCTGGACATCGGCGCGCGCCAGCGATTTATCCGACGTGACGATCCGCCGCGCCTGATTGGCCTGCGCGGAGAACCAGTTCTTGACCAGCACCACCGAGCCCAGCCCGATCGCGCTGATCTCGAGGTCGGTGCCGACCTGGCGCAGCCACAGATGGTCGTAGCCGATCTTGTCGAACTGCAGATCGTCCTGGCCGCCGCCGATCGTGACGCTGTCGCTGCCGCTGCCGGCGGCGAAGAGATATTTGTCGTTGCCGGCGCCGCCGTCGAGCGAGTCGTTGCCGGCGCCGCCGTCGAGAGTGTCGTCGCCCGCTCCGCCGTAGAGCCCTGCGGCACCGGTGGCGGCGGCGGCGCCCGCGGTAACCGTGAAGGTGGAGATATCGTCGCCGGCGCCGCCGAGGAGGATGTCGTTGCCGGCGCCGCCGTCCAGCCGGTCCTGCCCGTCGCCGCCGATCAGCTGGTCGGCCGCCCCGGTCGTGCGCCGGAGGACGAGGTTGTCGATCACCGAACCCGCGCCGTCGGCGGCGCCGAGCATGCGGAACTCGAGCTTGTTGGTGCCCGCTATCGCGGTCAGGCTCGTCGTGCCCTGGGAGGCCAGTGCCGTCGTGCCGCTGGTGATGGTCTTGACCACCACGCCGTTCCACAGGACCTCGACTCCGCCGGTGGCGGCGGCGATTTTGTAGGCATGGTTGAACGTCAACGAGAGGGTTTCGCCCGCCTGGAGCTCGGCAATGGTCTGCGAGACGCTGTTCGCCGCGCCATTGTCGAGGTGTAGAGCCCGGGTGCCGGTCAATCCCGTCACGCCTGCCAGGGAGGTGACCAGCTGCGCGGCTCCGGTCGACGTCGACGTCCAGGAAGGAAGATCGGTCGTGGTGAGGCCGTAGGCGGTCGCCTGGTCGTTGCCGGTATCGCCGGAATCCTCGAAGCTGGCATTGCCGAGAAGATTGCCGCCGGCCGCCGTTCCGGCCGCATTGTCCCCGATGAGGATGTCGTTGCCCTCGCCGCCGGCCAGAAGGTCGCGGTCGCCGCCGCCGGTGAGGAGATCATCGCCGGTGCCGCCGTCGAGATTGTCCTCGCCGACGCCCTCGGTCAAAGTGTCGTTGCCCTCGTCGCCGATCAGGACGTCGGCGCCGACCGCATAGGCGACGTCGCTGGCGCTTCCCGCGTCGCCGGTCAGCGTGTCGTTGCCGCGGTTGCCCTTGAGGACGTTGTCGACATCGTTGCCGGTGATCGAATCCTTGAACTGCGAGCCGATCACACGTTCGATGCTGTTGTAGGAATCGTTCTGGGCCTCGGTCCCGGTGCCGCTGCCCGAATTGGACGCCAGGCTGACGGTCACGCCGATCGTCCGATCGGCGGTAGTGCCGTCCGAGCCGAGATAGCTGACGGTATCGACGCCGGCGCCGCCCTGGAGCGTGTCCGTGCCGAGGCCGCCGACCAGCATGTCGTCACCGTCGCCGCCCTGAAGCGTGTTGTTGCCGGCACCGCCGACCAAGGTATCGTTGCCGTACAGGCCGGAGAGGGTGGACGCGTTGCTGACGATGAAATCGTCGACCGGCGCCGCCAGAGTGTCGGTCGACGCGGCGAGCAGAACCCCGGCCGAGTCGAACTTGAGGCCCGCCAGATTGACCGACGATCCGTCCGAGAATTGCAGGGTCTCGATGGCGCTGTTGGAATCGACCGAGGCGCCGCTGCGGAAATTCTCGATGACGACCTTGCCGCCGGCGATCGTCGTTCCGGCGGTGGTCGTGTTGACCGTGATTTCGAGATTGTTCCCGACCAGCGCGAAGCCGAGATCGGACACGCCGATCGTCAGGTCGGCGCTTGGCGCCGCGCCCGCCGCCGTTGCGTCCTCGAACAGGAGGGTGTCGCTGCCGCCCGGCGCGGCCTGCACCAGCGAGACGGTCTCGCCGGTGCCCGACGGGACATGGCCCGGAGTCCAGCCGCTCGGGTCGAAGCCGGCCGGGATCTGGCCCCCGTCGAGCCCGTCCGCGACCAGGCCGTCATATTCCTTGCGATAGACGATCTCGCCCGTCTCGGAATGGGTGACGATCCGCTCGAACCGGTTGTTGGTACCGACTCGATCGACCAGCCGGACCGTCTCCACGTAGGGACCCTGGAGAACGCCCGAATCGTCGACCACCTCGGTCTGGCTCGATCCGCCCGCATCGAGGATCGTGTCCGTGCCGTCGCCGCGCGCGAAGGTGTAGATATCGTCGCCGCCGCCGCCCTTCAGCGAATCGTTGCCCTGCCCGCCGCGCAGGTCGTTCTCGCCGATGTCGCCTTCGAGCGTGTCGGCGAAGGCCGAGCCCTGAAGGCCTTCGACACCGTCATACCGGTCGCCGGCGGCATCGCCGGTGTTCAGCGCCGGGTTGCCGAGCGAGGCTGAGACGGCCGTGTCGTAGACGGCGATGTCGACTCCCTGGCCGCCGACCAGGATGTCGGCCCCCGCTCCGCCGGTCAGCCTGTCATTGTCCATGCCGCCCAGAAGCGCGTCCGCACCGTCCCCGCCGGCAAGGCTGTCCTGGCCGCTGTTGCCGTTGATTATGTCGTCGAGCGCGCCGCCGGTGATCGCGTCGTCGCCGCCACCGCCCGTGATCCAGTTCTTGCCGGAGCCGCCGGTGAGAGTGTCGTTGCCGTCGGTGCCGCCTTTCAATTCGGTCGAGGTGACGTCGACGGCGCCGGTGTTGAAGAAGGCGAACTTCTCGATCGAGCCCTTGGCCGAGGGATTGCTGACCCATTCCTTGAGGACGATCTGGTCGCTCAGGCCGGCAAGGCTTCCCGCATGGACGCCCGAGCCCTCGATTCCGATGATCAGATCGCGCCCGTTGACCGCGGTCTGGAACTGGATGTCGTTGATATCGATGCCGATCCCGAACTCCAGAACGTCCGAGCCGCTGTTCGCGGCGATCGCGTTGGCGTTGGCCGGCTTGTGGATGTCGAGGATGCCCGATTCGATGCTGTAGCGGCTGCGGACCGACCAGATTCCGGTCGACGCATCGAGCAGGGTCTGATCGATCACGCCATTGGTCTTGTGGACCATCGAGCCGTCGGGAAGGACGGCGTAGCCGGTTCCGGAGCCGTCGATCACCGGGCCGGCGCCGGATACCCAGATCGTGACCCATTCGTTGCTGAGCTCGTCGATGACCGTGTCGCGCCCGTCGCCGCGCGAGAATTTGAACACGTCGTTGCCGGCCCCGCCGATGAGCTCGTCGTCGCCCGTGCCGCCGGCGACCACGTCGTTGCCCGCGTCGCCGTGGACCGCGTCGGCGCCGCGCCCGCCGCTGACCGTGTCGGTGCCGATGCCGCCCAGAAGCGTATCGTCGCCGTCGGTGCCGACGACGATGTCGTTGCCGCTGTCGCCGGCGACCGAATCGTTGCCCAGGCCGCCGTTGCCGAAATCGTTGCCCGACAGGAGATAGACGATATCGTTGCCCGCGCCGGCATGGACGAAATCGTTGCCCTGCGTGCCGACGATGGTTTCCGAGGCGTCGGTGCCGAGGATGAAGGTATCGAAATCGGCGAGGCGCAGCTCGTTGCCGTCGGCGAAGCGCAAGGTCTCGATCTTGTTGAAGCTGTTGAACCAGTCCTGGAGGATGACCCGGTCGCCGGCGAACAGGCCGTCGGGCCAGAGCTCGATGATGAGATCCTTGTCGTCGGCCGACTTGAGGATCTTGATGTCCTCGATGCTTATTCCCGAACCGAGCACGAGCGAATCCTCGCCTCCGGCCGCGATCCCGCTGGGGGTCACCTGGGTTCCGCCGCCGTGCCAATTGTCGAGGCCGCGGCCGTCCTTGAACAGGATGCCGCTCAGCGCCTGGCCGACCAGGGTCGTGATATCGGGCGCGGCCAGTTTGTTATAGGCCTGGGTGACGACGGCCTCGACGGTCAGCCCGCTCTCGTCGCGGACCACGTCGGCATGGGCGATGTCGGAGCTCCCGACATTGCCGATCCGGAAGATATATTGATCGTCGCCGCGCCCGCCGCGCATGATGTCGCCATGGCCGTCGCCGCCGGCGAGGATGTCGCCGCCGTCGCCGCCCTCCAGGATGTCGGTGCCGTCGCCGCCTTCGAGCCAGTCCGAGCCCTCGCGGCCGATAACCATGTCGTCGCCGGCATCCCCGTTCAGATAATTGCCGTCGCCGCCGAGCGTGCCGGCATTTGCCGAGCCCGCGTTGAGGATGTCGGTGCCGTCGCCGCCGAGAAGCCAGTCGTCGAGCCGGCCGCCATAGAGCTTGTCGGCGCCCGCGCCGCCGAGCACCGTATTGCCCATGTCGCCGCCATGGACGATGTCGTCGCCGTCGCCGGCGTCGATCGTCGCCGCGGTCGGCACGGACAGGGCAAAACCGTCGCCGTCGACTCCGTTGATGCGCAAGCCCGCGGTCGAAGCGAGGCGGTCCGATCCGCCGACGACCTGCTGCTCTTCGACCCGGCGGATCTCAGGCTTGTAGAAATAGGTCGAGAAGCCGGACGCCAGAGCATCGCCGGAATCGAAGAAGCGCGAGCGGACGCTGTTGTCCGGGCGCCCCGCATTCCACCTGAAGGTGGTGGCCGAGGCGACCTTCGCCCCGGTCGTCGTGTCGAAGACGCCGCCGAGCGAGCCGCTCGCGGGAAGCGAGGCGCCTTCGGCCAGGACGTAGCCGACCACCTTGTACCAGCGGTCGTCCTCAAGCACGGACTGCTGCGTCGCCGTGTCCATCGCGACGAAATAAGGGTCGGTGTCGTCGCTGCCGGTGGCGGCATTCTCGACATAGGCCGCCGCCCCGCCTTCGAGGCCGAAATAGAGGCCGTGCTTGGTGAGGTCGGTCTTCTTGAAATAATAAGTGAACTCATAGGCTTTCTGGCCGTCGATCGTCACCTCGTTGGTCAGCGCCCCGCCACCCTGGGCGGCCGAATCGGCCTGACCGGCCTGGAGCGCGACCACCGCCTTGTCGTCGGGGCCGAAGGTGACCGTCCAGCGGCTCTCGCCGGCCGCTCCGACCGACTGCCATCCGTCCGGCTGCGGGGCGCCGCTCGAAACATAAGCCGCACTGTCGACCTGGCGTATCTCGGGCTGGTAGAAATTGGCCGACCAGCCGGGGCTGCTCTCGCCGCCGGCGCTGAAGAAGCGCGAATAGGCCGAGGCGCCGCTGGCCGGGACCGACGGATCCCAGCGGAAGTTCGCCTCGGCGGCAACGATCTTTTCGCCGGTCTCGAGATTGTAGATTCCGCCGAGCGACGCAGTTTCCACCGTGCCGGCGTCCGACGGAAGGACATAGCCGACGACCTGATACCATTTGCCGACCTCGAGCTTGCCCTCAGACTGAAGGGTGAGCTGCTCGGCGGCGCTGAGCTGGACGAAATAGGGGTCGGCCTCGGCGGCGCCGGTGGCGAGATTCTGGACGGCGGCGCCGCCCACCCCGAAATGGAGCGCGTGCTGGCCGATTGCGGTGAGCTGGAAATAATAGCGATACTCATAGCCCTTCGCCGGATCGATCGCCGCCGCGTTGGTCTGGTTGCCGCCGCCCTCGGGGGAAATGTCGGATTGGCCGGTACGCATCAGCACGACCGCCGCGCCGGCCGGGCCCGTGCCTTCGATCCACTGGGTCTCGTCGACATAGGCCGCCGGGTTTCCCCAGCCCGAGACGCTGGCCTGACCCGCCGGCGGCGCGATCCCGCTGGGCCAGCCCAGCAGGCCGACGAGATTTTCGCCGCGCAGGTTCGAGCCGACCTCCGGCCAGCCCTCGGCGACGAGATCGCCGCCGCGCACCAGCATCGTGCTGGTGTGGGTCAAGGTGATGACGTCCGCCCCCGACGTGCCGTCGATCTCGGTCACATCCTGGGTGAGGACGGTATCGTCGAGGTGATAACGGTAATTGTCCTTTTCGTCGAAGACGACGAGGTAGCGCACCAGCTGATCCGTGATCCCCTCTTCGATGAACTTGATGTCGAGGTTCGAGGCGGCGATGCCCTGGTCCTCGATCAGCCAGTTCCAGCCTCCGAACCAGTCGGCGGCGTGCCGCTTGCCGACGCCCATCTCCTGGGCGGCCATCACGGTCACCGCCCAGCCGCTCGCGAAGGCGCTGCCCGAATCGGCGCCCATGATGGACTGGATGACGAAATCGTCGGCCAGATAGCGCGAATAATCGAGACCGATGCTCATGTTGCCGAACAGGGTCTCGGCGTTGAAGTTGCTCTCGCCCATCAGCGAGAGGCTGTTGTAGAAGGCGCGCTTCGCGTAGACGTCGCCGCCCACGACCTGGAAGTCGGGATCGCTGAGGGCGACGAAGGCGCCGTAGTTGACGAGGTCGGCGGCGCCGTTCTTGCCCTTGAAGGAGCGGGTGATCGCATCCTTGTCCCGGGTCGAAGATGGCCGGTAGACGAACTTGCTGCCGCGCATCCCGTAATTGCCGGACTGCACCTTCGAGCCGTCGTCCAGCTCGCCGCCGAGCATGTCGAGGACCGCATTCAGGCTGCCTCCGACCGCCTCGGCCATGCCGCGCGCGGCATCCTTCGATCCGCCCTTGCGCGAATAGACGTTGGCGACCTCGAAGCGGCCGGTCTCCGAATCCCAGGCCACGTCGGCTCCCGAGCGCGGGGTTCCGCCGAACAGCGAACCGATATAGCCGCCGATGATGTAGCCGACGAACGCGCCGATGGCCGCACCGATCGGTCCGCCCAGGATACCGCCGATGGCAATGAATTCCTTGGCGGCGAGAACGCCGATCGCGGAGCCGATCGCGCTTCCGAGCTGGCCGCCGATGGTGTCGAAGGTCACGATCTCCGAAGCGAGCTTCGTTCCGATGAAGGCGCCGACGGCGTTGCCGATCATCGTCGGATCGATGCCGTTGAACAGCGAGGTGCTGTTGCCGCCGATCGTCGTGGCGATGTTCTCCAGGACCTTCGAGATGACGGTGTTGGCGATCGTTCCGGCCAGCTCCCCGGTGAAGCCGGTGAGACCGACGCCCTTGATCAGCTCGGCCGTCAGGAAAGACGAGATCGCGCCGATGCCGGCCGATTTGAGGTTGGTGAACAGCTCGTCGCCGAAGTCGGCGATGACGCTCTGAGTCGCCGTGCTCGGCAGCTTCTGGAAAATGCCGCCGACGAAGATCGCCTCGGCGAGATTTTCGCCGATGGTGCCGAGCACCGCGCTGAACGCCACCTCGGTGAAGACGTTGCCCTTGCCGAGATGGTTGCCGAGGGTCGAGCCGAAGATCTGGCCGACCTGTCCGGCCTTCTCTCGCGCGCGCTTGGCGACGACGTCGGCCCAGAGCGATTCGAAGACCTGAGCGGACGTCGGCGCGGGTTCGTCGCCCTCGGGCGTCGGGTTGTTGACCGCTCCGAGCTCCGCCTGCAGCTCGAGAATGGCATTGTCGAACGCGGCATTGTAGGCGGCGTCCCTCGCCACGATGTCGTTGGCGGTTGCGCGCGCGCTCTGGCGGACCTGATAGCCGGAAGCTTTCGTCGGATCCCCGCCCGGCTTCCGCTCGATGATGTGATCGTGTTCCATCCGCTGCAGCTGAGCTGCGGTCAGCGTGAGCGGCAGGTCGCCGGCGATGATGTGGTCGAAGGCATAGACGAGATAGGCGATCCTGCGGTTCAGGTAGAAAGTCGGCGCGCCGACCGTCCGATCGTGCGCCACCTGGTTGCGGAACTCCTGCGCGCTCGCAAAGCCGAACGCGGAGCCGTTGCCGAACATGTCGATCAGCACCTGGTCCGACTGGAGATAGGTCGAATCCGCCTGCAGACCCGCCCTGATGCTGTCGGGAGTCGCAATGATGAGGTTGTTGAGGCCGACCTGATCGTCCGCGCTGTCGATCCGCTGAACCGCCGAAGTCGGGTGGATATTGCTGAGATGGTAGAGCTCGTGAATGAACGTCCGTGCGAAATTATAGCGGCGGAAGAGCGCCTCATCGCCCGTTTCGGTACCGGTCTGGCCGGTGGATGCGACATAGGCCTCGTACTGCTGGTCCCGGTTGCCAAGGCTCACGTCGGACTGGGCCTGACCGTTAGCGCCGATATCGGTGATGCTGGCCATCATGATGAAGACGTTCGGATTGGTGAGGGCCATCGTCCCCATGAAGGTCCGGAACTGGCTGTTGGTGCGGAGGTTCGAAATGATCTGGTCGGCCAAAGCGAGGTCGGCGGCCGACCCGCCGACCAGAGTGATCTTCGGCATCACGACGCCCTGGATCGTGCCGAGATTATATTCGACGGTCGGGATGTTGATCGGCGTGGTGGTGCCGGTGCTGCCGGCCGTCCTGTAGCGGATCTTGAGCGCCGCAAGGGCCTGGATGAAGCGGACGTCCTGTCCCTGGGGACGGCCGTTCGCAAGCGGCGGGCGTTGGAAGATGCCGATCAGATCGGTGAGGGTTGCGGTTTTTGGAGTGCCCAGCCCTGACGTCGTATTTCCCGGCATTTCTCACCCCTTCACCGAATTGCGGCAGACACCCGTCGTTGGTCGATCCATTTTGCCGGCAGGGCGAATGGCCCCGGCCGCGCCCCGGCCATCGTCCGGGCGCCGGATTCCGGCGCCTCGGACGGGGCATGGGGCGTCGCACGTCGGGCCAGGGCCACGGCGCGAACGATATCGAATTTGCTGAGCCGGTCCGGTCGCTGACCGGCGGGGCTGGGGAGGATCGGCACGACAAAGGCCGCGCTCGACTTACGACTCGGCTTCCCCCCACGCCCCACGAAGCAACTTTCTGTTTTTCCTGCCGAATACCACGCCCGGCAGGGGAGGGTACCACGCCTCCGAAACCGAGGCTGCCCATTTACGGGGACCAGGGCAAGCGGAATTCAGATACCGGAACTATTTGATAGGAAACTATTCTTCGAGTGATCGGATATCGCTCAATTCGGCCTTGGACGGCTTTCGCTTGCGACGCCGTCGCCGAAGCGCTCCGGCGAATAAGGCGCCGGGTCGATTCCGGCGAGCGTCGGGTCCGGTGCGGCGCCGAGCAGCAAGGCGGCCGCGAGCCTGGCCGCCGCCGGAGCGGTCTGGATCCCGAAGCCGCCCTGCCCTGCGCACCAGAAGAATGCCGGCACCGCCGGATCGAAGCCGTAGACCGGGCGGCGGTCGGGGGCGAAGCTGCGCAGGCCCGCCCAGCTCCGCTCGACCCGCTCCACTTTCCAGTCGACCACTTGCTCGAACCGGTCGATGGCGATGGCGACATCCAGCTCCTCGGGGGCGCAGTCGCAGGGGTCGCAGGGGGTCTCGTCATGGGGGCTGAGCCACAGCCGACCGCCCGCCTCCGGCTTGAAGTAGAAGCGGCCGAGAGCGTCGATCACCAGCGGCAGGTCCGCCGGCGCGGGCCGGTCCAGCCGGAGCTGGGAGAGGGTGCGCCGATAGGGCTGGAGGCCGATAGGCGCTGCTCCGGCCATCGCGGCGACCCGGTCGGCCCAGGCGCCGGCGGCGTTGGCGACCAGACGGACCCGGAAGGTGCCGGCCTTGGTCTCGACCCTCCAGCCCGGGCCGTCCCGGCCGAGCGCGCGAACCTCGGCTCCGGTCACCAGCTGGGCGCCCTCGCGGCGGGCCTGCGCAAGATAGAAAGCGTGCAGGCCGGCGACGTCGATATCGGCGCAGCTCGGCTCGAACAGCCCCGCCACCCAGCCGGAGCGAAGGCCGGGAAGGCGGGATTGGAGGCCTGCCCGGTCGAGGCGTTCGAAGCCGACCCTGTCCCCAAACTCGACCTCGAGGGCGGCAAGCGCCCCGAGCCCTTCCCCGTCGGCGATGTGGAGAGCGCCGCGCGGGTGGAGGAAGCCCCGCTCCGCCAGGAACGGGCCCGAGGCGGTGGTCAGCGGCTGGATGAAGGGCCCGCCATAGCTTTCCGCCCAGAAAGCGGCGGAGCGGCCGGTCGAGTGGTAGCCGGGCTGGTCCTCGGCTTCGAGCAGCAGGATCGAAGCGCGGCCGGCGGCCTCGGCAGCGAGGCTCGCCCCGGCCATGCCCGCGCCGACGATGGCGATGTCGTAATCGAAGCTCATCGGGCGGCGTGGCGGTCGAGGAAGGCGTCGATCGCGGCCAAGGCCTTCAGCCGGATGGGATCGGCCTCGCGCAGGATTTCGTGCCCGGCATCGTCGAACATCAGGAGCTCGCTCCTGGGAAGCTGCGAGGCGGCGCGCCGGATCGCGGCGGGGCTGACCAGCCGGTCGCGCTCGGTGCCGATCAGGAGCACCGGGGTCTCGACTCCGGCCAGCCTGGCCGGAGTCAGCGCCGCGCAGGAGGCGAAAGCGGCCCTGAGCCAGCCCCAGCTCGGCGCCCCGAGGTTGAAGCGGGGCTGCTTCTCCCACCACCAGAGCTCGTCCGAATAGCGGTCGCGGCTGCCGGTGAGGTAAGTCTGCCGAAGCGAACCCGCCGGCTGCGGGCGCGACGGCTGCTGCCAGGCGGGCTGGCCGGCCCAGCCGAACGTCGACGCGGTCGAGGCCAGCCACTGGGCGGCGAAAGGCGGCAACGGCCCGCTGTTGATCATCAGCATCGGAGCGACCAGCACGGCGGCGTCGACCGGCGGATGGCGTTCGGCCAGGGTGCGAAGGAGGACATGCCCGCCCATCGAATGGGCGACGACGACATGGGGCCCCGGACTGGCCGCCCTCCAGGTCTCGATCAGCTCCGCCAGATCCCGGACCAGGGTCTCGAAGCTGTCAAGATGGCCGCCCGGCCGGTCGCCCTGCGACGCGCCCTGCCCCCGCCAGTCGAAGGCGGTGACGTTCCAGCCGCGGCGATGCCAATGGTCGTGGGCCTCGAGATACTTCTCGATGAAGTCGCCGCGGCCGCCGGCGAAGAGGAGGCTGCCGCGGATCTCTGTCCCTTCCTCGTGCCGCCGCTCCAGCGTCCGGCAGGTCCAGCCGTCCGCCGCTTTCCATTCGCCGAAGCGGGCGGTGGCGGGGATGGAACGGCGGTCGAACGCTTTGCTGGCCATGACGCCGGTTACGGTTTCGAAAGCTGTTCCGTCTAGTGCCTGGTCCCCATGCAAGGGGGTCTTTCCTGGTTTTTCATCGCTCTGCTCGCCGTGGCCATGCTGGTCGCGGCGATCGGTGACTGGCGCAGCCGGACGATCCCCAACTGGCTGAACGGGGCGATCGCCCTGCTGGCAATACCCTTCTGGTGGAGCATCGGCCTCGGCCTGTGGCCGGGCGTCGCCCTTCAGATCGGGCTCGCGGCCGGGGTCTTCGCGATGTTCGCGATCGCCTTCCGCTTCGGCGCGATGGGCGGCGGCGACGTCAAGATGGCGGCGGCGCTCGCTTTGTGGCTGCCGTTCGCCGGGGTCGTGAAGCTGCTTGCGGTCATGTCGATCGCAGGCGGGGTGCTGACCCTGGCGATGCTGGCCGCTCACCGGATGGCGAAAGCCGCCGGCCAACCCGAAATTCCGTACGGAATCGCCATCGCGTTCGGCGGTTTTTGGCTGATTGGCGAACGGATTCTTAACCAATTTGTCTGATGTGGGAGCCTGCAATTTGAAGCGGGCGAGGAGGCGACTGGCGTCATGGATGTGAAAAAGCTCATGCTGCTGATCGGAGCGCTGATCGTGGCGGCCGTCACCGCGGTGACCGCCAAGAACATGTTCAGCGGCGCCGGCGCGCCTTCGGCCTCGGCCAAGCCCGCCGTCCCTGCCGGCCCGGAAGTGCTGGTAGCGACCCGCTCGCTCCCCGTCGGCACCATCATCGACGCCGAGGCCTTCCGCTTCCAGCGCTGGCCCGAAGGTCTCGTCCAGCCCGCTTATTACATCAAGGGCAAGCCCGGCGTTCGCCCGGCCGACCTGGTCGGAACGGTGGTTCGCAACGAGATCACGGCCGGCCAGCCCTTCACCCAGGGTAGCCTGATCAAGCCGGGCGAGCGCGGCTTCCTCGCCGCGGCGCTCGGGCCGGGGATGCGCGCGGTCACCGTCGCCGTCTCCGCGACCAGCGGAGTCGCCGGCTTCGTCTTCCCGGGCGACCGGGTCGACATCGTCCTGACCCAGGACGTCGCCGGCGGCGGCGACGGGGTCCCGCTCAAGGTTTCCGAGACGGTGATGCGCAACGTCCGAGTGCTCGCCACCGATCAGCGGATGGACGCGAAAGGCGAGGACGGCAAAGCGGTCGTCCAGCGCTTCTCGATGGTCACGCTCGAGGCGACCCCCAAGATCGCGGAGAAGATCGCGGTCGCCCAAAGGATCGGCGACCTGTCGCTGTCGCTTCGCTCACTCGCCGACAATTCGGCCGAGCTCGAGCGGGCCATCGCCTCGGGCGAGGTGAGGGTCCCGGAGACCGACGATCCCAAAGCGGAGCGCCGGATGCTGCTCGCCATCGCCAACCAGCCCAGCGACGGCAGCTCCACTTACACTACCGGATCGGATGTCTCGCGTTTCCAGCGCAGCACCGTTCCCGGCAGCGGCAAGGGGAAATCCTCGTCGCCCGACGACAAGATTGCGGACGCCCTCACCGCAATGGCGCTCGCCGCCTCGGGCAAGGCGCCCGCCGGCGCCGCCACTACTCCCACGGGTCCCTCCGTTCGGGTCTCCCGCGGCAATGCTGTCACCATCGTTCCGGTCGGAGCCAAATAAGATGACAAAGCTGAACATGATGCGCCGAGCGACGGTCAGCACCGCGATATTCGCGGTCCTCGCCGCCAGCGTCACCACGGTGGTGCCCACCCAAGCGCTGGCCGCGCCGCCCGCCGCGGGGAGCTATCGGCCCTCCAAGCAGGTGCTGCTGTCCGTCGGTGAGGGCGAGGTGGTCTCGCTGCCCAGGAGCGTGGTCGACGTGTGGACGTCGAACCCCGGGGTGGCCGACGTCAACGTCACCAGCCCCCGCCAGCTCGGCCTGTTCGGCAAAGGCGAGGGCGAGGCCACGGTGATCGCCACCGCGGCCGACGGCTCGGTCGTCTGGGGAGCCCATGTCCGGGTCAGCCAGAACATCTCTTCGGTCGACCAGATGCTGAGGGCGGCGATGCCCGACTCCGACATCTCGGTCACCCATGTCGGCCAGCTGGCGGTCCTGAACGGCACCGTCTCCTCGCCGGCCGAAAGCGCTCAGGTCGAGACTTTGGTCAAGACCATCCTCAACCCCGGCATCGACGTGAGTGCCCCCGGCGCCATGCTGAGGGTCCTCACGGTCAACCGCCTCAAGACGGCAACTCCGCTGCAGGTGATGCTTCAGGTCCGGATCGCCGAGGTGAGCCGCTCGCTCGCCCGCGACATCGGAGTCAATCTGGCCTCGGCCGACTCGACCGGAGGCTTCAAGTTCGGACTTGGCCAGGGCCGCACCATCAGCCCGGTGTGGACCCCCGGCGGGCCGATCGGCACCGGGACCGAATCGAGCGGAGGAATCAGCGCGGTGGTTCCAGGCGCCATCGGCTCCACCCTCTTCGGCGCGGGCAAGCTGCTCGGAGTCGACATTCTCGGAGCGCTCGACCTCGCCGAAACCGACGGCAAGGTGCACACGCTGGCCGAGCCCAATCTCGTCGCTTTGTCGGGCGAGACCGCCAGCTTCCTCGCCGGCGGCGAGTTCCCGATCCCGTCCTCGAACGGGATCAACGGCACCGCCATCGAGTTCAAGCAATATGGAGTCAGCCTCGCCTTCACGCCCTACGTGCTCGAAGGCGGGCGGATCTCGATGCGGGTGCGCCCGGAGGTGTCGGAGCTTTCCGACGAGGGTGCGATCCAGATCAACGGCTTCCGCGTCCCTTCGCTGACCACGCGCCGGGTGGAGACCACCGTCGAGCTGGGCTCCGGCCAGAGCTTCATGATCGGCGGCCTGCTTCGCAACAACAGCAACAACAGCATCGAGAAAGCGCCGGTCCTCGGCAATCTCCCGATCATCGGCGCCCTGTTCCGCTCGACCAGCTTCCGCCGCGGCGAAACCGAGCTGGTGATCGTGGTGACGCCGTATCTGGTGAAGCCGGTCAACGCGAGCCAGATCGCGCTTCCGACCGACGGCTACCGAAGCTCCACCACGGCGGAGCGGGTGATGCTGGGCACAAGCGAATATAACAAGCCCGTCCCCCGTCCGGGACCGACCATGGCCCCGGCGCGGACCGCGAGCCCGGGCATGGGCGGAGTGGCGAGCGCGCCCGTCCGGCAGCTTCCGGCGCCGGCGCAGCCGCGCCAGGCCGAGGCCAGTGCCAAGGCGACCCGTCCGCAAACCGCTTCCGCCACTCCCGGCTTCAGCTTCTGACCGATCGAAAGGACGTGATCATGGCACGCACCAAATCTCTCGCCGCCGTCGTCGCGATCGGCGCCGCCCTCACCCTTCCCGCCGTCGCCGCCGACGCCAGGAAGCCGCCGCGCGAACGTCACGACGCGAGCCGGGGCCTCGACTCGCTCAACCAGCCCGTCGTCCAGCGCACCGACTATCTGCTCGACCTCGCCGACAATGGCGGGCTCAGCGCCGCCGACATCGGCCGGCTCACCGCCTGGTTCGACTCGCTCGGCCTCGGCTATGGCGACCATGTCTTCGCCGACCGCGGCACTGGCGCCGGCCGGCACGACGTCGCCAACGTCGCGGCCGCCTACGGGCTGTTCGTGAGCCCCGGAGCTCCGATCCTCGAAGGCGACGTGCCGATGGGCGCGGTGCGGGTGATCGTCAGCCGCACCACGGCGAGCGTTCCCAACTGCCCCAATTACGACAAGGAGCGCGGGCCGAGCTCGACCTCGTCCAATTACGGCTGCGCGCTCAACTCCAACCTCGCCGCGATGATCGCCGACCCGAACGATCTGGTCCTCGGTCAGCAAGGCAGCGTCATCACCGACGCCCACACCTCGTCGAAGGCGATCCGCTTCTACCGGCAGACCCAGCCTACCGGGACCAAGGGACTCACCGAAGTCAACACCAGGGGTAATTAGATGAACGCGCCATTCAACGCCTCCCGCGCCGCTGCGCTTCGCGATCCCTTCAGCGCCTTCGTCTGCGACGACGCCACCGCCGAGATGCTTCGGCCGATCGCGGTCGAGCATGGCTGGGCCCCGGAGAAGGTCAACAAGGGCGGGCTTCGCAACGCGGTCCAGACCCTGTCGGTCTCGGCCAGCCCGGCGATCCTGTTCGTCGACCTGTCGGAATCGGGCGACCCCTTGAACGACATCAACGCGCTTGCGGAGGTCTGCGAGCCCGGCACGGTCGTGATCGCGGCCGGCCAGGTCAACGACGTTCGCCTGTATCGCGACCTGGTCGCCTCCGGCCTTCAGGATTATCTGCTCAAGCCGTTCACGGCCGATCAGCTGCGCGACAGCTTCGCCAATGCCCAGATGACGATTTCGGGGCCCAGGGTGAACGAGGCGGCGAGCGAGAAGCCGCATGTCATGGCGGCGGTGATCGGCGTTCGCGGGGGCGTCGGCGCCTCCACCCTCGCGACGTCGCTGGCCTGGCTGATGGGCGACAAGGCCGGCCGCTCGACGGCGCTTCTCGACCTCGACATCCATTTCGGAACGGGCGCCCTGGCGCTCGACCTGGAGCCCGGTCGCGGCCTTACCGACGCGATCGAGAATCCGAGCCGGATCGACGGCCTGTTCATCGAGCGGGCGATGGTCCGGGCGAATGAGAAGCTCTGCGTCCTGTCCGCCGAAGCCCCGCTCAACCAGCCTTTGCTCAACGACGGCACCGCCTTCTTCCAGCTTCAGGAAGAGCTTCGCAACGCCTTCGAGAGCACGGTGCTCGACCTGCCGCGGTCGATGCTGATCCAGCATCCGCACCTCGTCCAGGATGTCCACGTCGCCATCGTCGCGGTCGAGTTCACCCTCGCCGCGACCCGCGATGCGATCCGGGTGCTGAGCTGGCTCAAGGCCAATGCGCCCCAGTCCAGGGTGCTGGTCGTCGCCAACCGGGTCCCGGCCGGCGCGCAGGAGATCAGCCGCAAGGATTTCGAGCAGTCGATCGAGCGTTCGGTCGACATCGTCATCCCGTTCGAGCCGAAAGCGGCGGCGCAAGCGGCCAAGCTCGGCCAGCCCTTCGCCAAGGTGGCGACGGCGTCCAAGATCCAGGGCCCGCTGACGCAGCTGGTCAATTTGACGACTTCGACCGTCGAGGGCAGCGAAGGCGGCACCGAAAAGGCTCCGAAGGACGGGACCAGATCGCTGCTCGACAAGCTCAACCTCAAGGGTCTGGTCGCGAAGAAGCCGAAGCCGGCGACGGCATGAACGGGCGCCGGCGGATGAGCCGGCGCGTGGAATAGGAGCAGCATGTGCTGAGCTTTCCGATCCTGATGCTTGGCGGCGGCGTTCTGGCTGTGCTCGCGATGATGGTGTTCGCCATGGGCGGACCCAACGTCTCGAAGGCGCAGAACCGGCGCCTCGAGAGCGTCCGCGAGCGCCACAGCAAGTCGAACGAAGTCGCCGCCCAGGCGCAGCTCAAGCGCATCCTCCAGACCCGCAACCAGACCAAGATGGACGGGCTGGCGCAGCGCCTGATCCCCAATCCCGCCCTGTTCCGGCGGCGCCTGCAGCAGACCGGTCGGACCTGGACCCTGGCGCAATATGGCCTCGTCTCGCTGGGCCTCATCGTCGTGCTCAGCGGACTCCTGATCGCCAAGGGGCTGCCGCTGCTCCTCGCCTTGCTGGTCGGCCTCTTCGTCGGAATCGGCCTGCCGCATAAGATCGTCTCGAAGCTGATCAAGCGCCGGGTCGGCAAGTTCACCGCCCGCTTCCCCGACGCCATCGATCTGATGGTGCGCGGCCTGCGCTCGGGCCTGCCGATCTCGGAGACCCTCGGGATCGTCGCCGACGAGCTTCCGGGCGCGATCGGCGACGAATTCCGCACCGTCTCCGACAAGATGAAGATCGGCCGGACGATGGAGGCGGCGCTCCAGGACGTCGCCGACCGGCTCGGAACGCCCGAATTCCAGTTCTTCGTCATCACCCTCGCCATCCAGCGCGAGACCGGCGGCAACCTCGCCGAGACCCTCGCCAACCTGTCCGACGTGCTGAGGAAGCGGGCGCAGATGAAGCTCAAGATCAAGGCGATGTCGTCGGAATCCAAGGCCTCGGCCTGGATCGTCGGCTCCCTGCCCTTCATCGTTTTCCTGCTGATCTGGTTCATCAACGGCAAGTACATGCAGACCTTCTTCGTCGACGAGCGGCTGATGATCGCCGGCGCCGGCGGCCTGGTCTGGATGGGGATCGGCGTGTTCATCATGGCCAAGATGGTCGACTTCGAGATCTAGGGACGGTTTGAGCATGACAGTACCGGCATCCGGACCGACCGTAATGGGGATCGACGTGGTGATGGTGGCGACCTTCATGGCCGCCATCGCCACCTTCGCCGTGCTCGTCGCCATCTACGCCGCGACCACGGTCAAGGACCCGATGGCGAAAAGGGTGAAGGCGCTCAACGAGCGGCGCGAGCAGCTCAAGGCCGGAATCGTCGCCTCGACCTCGAAGCGGCGGCGCAACATCACCAACAAGAACGAGGTCGCCGACAAGGTCCGAAGCGTCCTCGGCTCGCTGAAGATGCTCCAGGCCGAGCAGGTCGAGAAGGCCCAGAAGAAGCTGATGCAGGCCGGCATCCGCTCCAAGGACCTCGCCTTCGTCGTCATCTTCGCGCGCCTGGTGCTTCCGATCGTGATCGGCTCGACGGTCATCGTCGGGGTCTATTTCCTCGACTGGTTCCCGGAATGGGGCCCGATCAAGCGCTACGGCCTCACCGCTTTCTCGCTGGTCGGGAGCTACAAGGCGCCGGACCTGTGGCTGAAGAACAAGATCTCCAAGCGCTCCAACGCCGTCCGCAAGGGCCTTCCCGACGCGCTCGACCTGCTCGTCATCTGCGCCGAGGCGGGCCTGACCGTCGACGCCGCCTTCAACCGGGTCGCGCGCGAGCTCGGCAAGGCCTATCCCGAGCTGGGCGACGAATTCGCTTTGACCTCGATCGAATTGGGCTTCCTCACCGACCGCCGCTCGGCCTTCGAGAATCTCGCCAACCGGATCGACCTCGACGCCGTCCGCGGAGTCGTCACGACGATGATCCAGACCGAGAAATACGGCACCCCGCTTGCCAGCGCCCTTCGGGTCCTCGCCGCCGAATTCCGCAACGATCGCATGATGCGCGCCGAGGAGAAAGCGGCGCGGCTGCCGGCGATCATGACGGTGCCGCTGATCCTGTTCATCCTGCCGGTGCTGTTCATCGTCATCCTCGGGCCGGCGAGCTGCTCGATCTCGGACAACCTCTTCAAGTAAGGCGTCCCGTCGTCATTCCGGCGAAAGCCGGAATCCATGAACACGTCCGCAGAGGCTTTCCACCGGCGGTGTTCATGGATCCCGGGTCGAGCCCGGGATGACGGATCTGTGGCCGAGTGCGCGGAACCTTCTCCGGTCCCCGCCATTGATCCGCTGCCGAAACAAGCGACGGAGACCGCAACGTGACACTCTTCACCCCCGACCAGTGGCTTATCGTCGCCCTCGTCTTCGTGCTCGGACTGATCCTCGGCATGGCGCTGATGGCCGGCGGCAAATGGAAGCGCCGCTACCGCGAGGAGCGCGCCCGCGCCGACGGCCTCGAGGCGGAGAACCGGCGGCTCCAGAAGGAAGCCGGCGAGCTGGACACGTTGCGCCAAGCCGCGGCCCGCGACGAGGCCCGGCGCCGGCCGGACGGACCGGGGCCGCTCTAGGCTCCTCCCGTTCAGCCCCGCGTCATCGGCGAAGCGCTTCTTTCCCCCGGCAATTGAGGGGGAGGCCGGTATGAAGCCCATCGCGATCGTCGCCGCGGCCTTGCTGGCGTCCGGCCCGGCCCAGGCCGAGCCGCCGTCGAAGCAGCAGATCTTCTGCGCCGAGCTTCGCCGGGTCGTCTACGTTGCGGAGCTGGACGGCGACTTCACCTATCTCGAGCGGAGCCGAGCCGCCCCGCCGCGCCTGGGCTTCGCGAACGGATGCCAGGCCACCGGCGACGAGAAGAAGCAATATTGGCTCTGCGGCCAGAATTTCGCACCGGAATCCCTGAGCCGCGACGCCCTAGCCGCCCGTGTCGCCGCCTGCCTTCCCGAAGCGGTGCGCGGCCCGCCGGGCCTGGCTCGCGACGCCCTCTTCACCCTCCCCTACGCCCGCATCCATATCTCGGAGCTGGGCGGACCGGGGGCGCATGTCGGGCGGATCGTCGAGCTGGTGGTGGAAGCGATCCCCCCCGCGAAATAGCGTCGCGCTCCGCAATTATGTTAAGCTCGCCCGATCGCATCGAGGGGGTGGGAGATGAGAGCTATCCTGTTTGCCGCGGGGGCGGCGCTTTTCCTGGCCTTCGCCGGAGCGCCCGGCGCCGCGGCGGACACGGTCGCCGAATATGCCATCCCCTGGCCGGGCAAGGCCGAGCCTCCGGCGGCGGGGCCGAGCGCGCATCACGCCGCGATCGGCGACGGCGGCGGCAGCCGCAGCGGCGCCATGGCGCATCCCGGCTCGACCCACGAAATGGCGGCCGATCCGGCGCGGCGCGGCGGCTGGTGGATCTCCGGCCAGAATTACGACCATATCGCCCATCTCGGCGAGGACGGGCGGGTGATCCGCTTCTACGACATGGGCGCGGGCAGCCGTCCCCACGGCCTCGCTTTCGACCGCTCCGGCCGGCTCTGGGCGACGCTCGAGGGCAAGGGGCAGATCGTTCGGATCGATCCGGCCAGCGGGATCGCCGAGACCGTCTCGGTGACGATCCCCTGCCGGGGCTGCGCGGCGCCGCTCAACCCGCATCCGCACGGCCTCGCGATCGGCCGCGACGGGCGCACCCTCTGGTTCACCGGCAAGGCGACCGGAACGGTCGGCCGGGTGGCGCCGGGCGGCATGGTTTCCCACTTCCAGCTGCCGACGGCGGGGACCACTCCGATCTACGCGGCGCTCGGCCCCGACGGGGCGATGTGGTTCACCGAGCTGACCGGCAACATGATCGCCCGGGTGACCGAGGCGGGCCAAATCGAGGAGATCGCCATCCCGACCCCGCTCTCCCGGCCGATCGCGGTGGCGAAGGGGCCGGACGGGGCGATGTGGTTCAGCGAGGAGGCGGGCGGCCGGGTCGGCCGGATCGACAAGGGCGCGGACGGCAAGTGGCGGGTGCTCGAGCTCGCCCTTCCCGCCGCGCAGCCCAACCTCATCCTCGCCGGCCTCGCCTTCGACGGCCAGGGAGACCTCTGGGTCCAGCAATATGTCAGCAACAACATGCCCTGGCCCGCGGGCACCGACTGGATCGTGAGGATCGGGCGCAAGGGCCTCGCCGCCTGGGCCGCCTCGGGCGGCGCCGACGCCGCCGCGCTCGACTTCGCTTATCATCCGGCGCCGACCCGGATGACCGTCATGCACCGCATCGCCGAGGGCCGCGACGGAGCAATGTGGTTCACCGAGATGTGGGCGGACAAGGTGGGGCGGGTGAAGGCCGACTAGGGCCTAGGCGCCCCCGGTCAGTCGAGCTTGCGGATGGTCGAGTTGAGGGTGGCGGCCTTGAAGCCGAACTTGCGGAAGACCATCCGGTTCGACGCGGTCCGGCCGCCCGGATGGAGCGTGATCCACTGCTCGACCTGGGCGCTAGCCTCGCGGGCCTGATATTTCAGATGAAGGACGTTGCCGCGTATGTCGCCGGTGACCGGCCCGATCGCGTCGGAGATGGTGCCGCTGACCCGGTTCGGCCCGGAGCGGACGAGGCGCCAGGAGCGCCGCCGCGCCGGCTTGCCCTCCTCATAGACCATCTGCTCGAGGATCAGCGCCCCGGACCTGTCGAGCCGCCCCCGGCTGACGTCGCGCACCTTGTGCGTGCCCGCCATGATCATCTGCACGGTCCCCGCCCCTTCCGTCCGGCCGACGAAGAATTGCTCGGGGGCGGTGACGGGGGCGGCGGCGGCGAGGAGAAGGAGCAAAGCGGAATGGATCATCGTTGCCGACTAGCGGATAAGCCGCCGGGGCGATAGCGGCCCGCGCCGGCCCGTTATCCCGGGCTCGACCCGGGATCCATGAACTCAGGCGCTTGGAAATGCCGCCCACAGGTGTTCATAGATTCCGGCTTTCGCCGGAATGACGGGAAGAGTTCGTCGGGCGCTTGGGCTCCGCCCCTCACCACACCCGAACCCGCTCCGCCGGCGGCAAATAGAGCTTGTCGCCCGGCTTCACGTTGAACGCGGCATACCAGGGGTCGAAGTTCCTCAGCACCGCATTGACGCGGGCGAAGCCGGGGGAATGCGGATCGGTCTCCATCAGCTGGCGGAGGAAGGGGTCGCGGTAGATCGTCCGGTAATGCTGGGCGTAGGAGAGGAAGAAGCGCTGATCGCCGGTGAAGCCGTCGATGACCGGCGCCTCCTTGCCCTTGAGGGAGAGCCGATAGGCCTTGTAGGCCATCGACAGCCCGCCGAGATCGCCCAGATTCTCGCCCAGCGTCAGCTTGCCGTTGAGGCAGGCCTTGCCATCGTCGAGGGGGCAGATCGAATTATATTGCGCCTCGAGCCTGTCGCCGAGCTTCTTGAAGGTGGCGGCGTCCTCGGGGGTCCACCAGTTCCTGAGCGCTCCGGCGCCGTCGTAGCGCGAGCCGTTGTCGTCGAAGCCGTGGCCGATCTCGTGGCCGATGGTGGCGCCGATCGCGCCGTAATTGACCGCCGGGTCGGCGGCGGGGTTGAAATTGGGCGGCTGCAGATAAGCGGCCGGATAGGCCATGTCGTTGGCGGTCGGCATGTAATAAGCGTTGACCGTCTGCGGGGTCATCAGCCACTTGCTCGGATCGACCGGCTTCCTCAGCTCGGAGAGCTGGTCTTCCCACTGCCAGCGGGCGGCGGCGAGGCGGTTGGCGATTGGGTCGTTCGCCGTGACGGCGAGGCCGTCATAGGTCTTGAACTTGTCGGGATAGCCGATCTTGACCTTGAGGGCGTCGAGCTTGGCCTTGGCCGCCGCCCGGGTCGCCGGGGTCATCCAGGGCAGGCTCTTCAGATTGTCGGTCATGGCGAGCCTGAGGTTGCCGACCAGCGCCTCCATCGCCGCCTTGCTCGACGGCGGGAAGTGGCGCTCGACATAGACTTTGCCGACCGCCTCGCCGAGATTTCCCTCGACCTCGCCGACGGCGCGCTGCCAGCGGTCGCGCTGGCGCTCGCGGCCCTGGAGATATTTGCCGTAGAAAGCGAAATTGGCGTCGTCCACATCGCTCGGGAGAAGGTCCGAATTGCCCGACAAGAGCTGGGTCGTCATCCACGCCTTCCAGGTGTCGAGCGGGGTCGCCATGACCAGGCTCATCATCGCGGGCAGGCCGCTGCCGAGCTTGGCGAGCTGCTCGGGCGTCAAATTCTGCGAGCGGATCTTCTCGGCGCTGGGCGGGACGTTGAGGACGTTGAAGCGGTCGCTCGGGAGGATCTGGCGCGCGGCCAGGTAACGCTCCAGCGGGAACGGCCGGGCCAGCGTCACCAGCTCGGCATAGGACATGCGGTTGGTGGTGAGCTCGGGATTGCGCGACAGCGCCCGGTCCCAGTTCGCCGCCGCCATCTTCTTCTCGAGCGCGTAGACGCTCTCGGCCGCGGCTCGGGGCGAGGCGTGGCCGGCCTTGCCGAGCAGGAAGGTCAGATAATCGAGATACTTGCCGCGCATCTCGAGGCTGCGGGGATTGTCTATGAGGTAATTGTCGCGATCGGGAAGGCCGAGCCCGCCGATCCCGAAGTACAAGATGTTGCTCTTCGGGTCGCCGCGATCGATGCTGACCCCCTCGCCGATCGGCGCCGAGAAGCCGTCCACCGCCCACAGGGCCGCGAGCTCGTCATACGATTTCACCGCCGCGATCCGGTCCAGATAGGGCTTTGCCGGCGCCATCCCGGCGCGGTTGATCGCGTCGACGTCGAGATAGGCCCGGTACATGTCCGCGACCCGCTGCTCGAGGCTTCCGGGCGCATTCTGCCGGGCGGAAAGATCGTCGATGATCGACTTGACGGAGCGCTCGGAGCCGATGCGGAGGTTCAGGGTGACCCCGTAATAGGGATATTTGGCCGGGATCTGGGTCGCGCCCTTCCACTTGCCGTTGACGAAGGCATCGAAATCGTCGCCGGGCTTGATGGAGCGGTCGAGATCGGCGGGGGAGAGGCCCCAGCCGGGGAAGGTCATCTGGGCGGGGTCTTCCTCGGACGCGGCCGGTGGCGCCGCGGTCTGCGACAGCGCCGAGCCCGAGACGGTGAGCGCCAGCGATGCCGCCGACGCCAGCAAGAAATTAAACCCGCGTGCCATATCGATCTTCCCCCACGAAAACACCTGTAGTCGGGGGCTTGTAACGCGGCTGGTGGCGGGGCCGCTTACCCATGTTTGCGCAAATGGTCGGGCGGGCACGAAGGCTGGCGCCACTGTGCGAATCCGGACGAAGGTCAGGAAAGTCAGCCCCTTTCGCGCCCACGCGCGCCCACGCGCGCGAGGCGGCCCGACCGGTGTGGCGGACGGAGCGGAGCGAATCGTGGCGATGGGCGAAGGCATGCGTGGATTGGAACACGAACCGGCCCGGCAGAAAGGTTCTTTTTTTGTTCTGGGGGAACGGGGCTCAGGAGCGGCGGCGGGCGGGCTTCCCTTCTCATAGACCATCTGCTCGAAAATGAGCGCCCCCGGATTTGTCGAGCTGGTGGCGGCGGTGGTCGCAGCCCTTGTGCGACCCGGCCAGGACCATCTGCAGGGTGCCCGAGCCTTCGGCCCGGCCGACGAAGAAATGCTAAGGGGCCTGGCCCATGGGGTGGCGAGAAGAAGAAAGGCAAGGCGAGGCGAGAAGGGCACTGCACAAACTCCAGAGCGTCGCTGGGATTGCAGTTTCCAAGCTGGAACCTAAACCGGCGATACGGCGCGCGCCACGCAGAGCGGCGGGTGGCTGCTACTTAAGACTGAGATCGTATGGCATACGTGAGATCGCATACCGTTCATGGCAAATGACTAGTGTTTGGAAAAGACCTCGACGGAGCTAGTAAGAGCGAATGCAAGTTTCTAACGTCAGCCTCGACCTTGATCTCTATGATGAAGCAACCCTTCTTGAGCGCCTTAGCGGAGGGCTAAAAGATCAAGGTCGCCCAGTCATATTCGTATTAGGTAGCGCTCTCACGGCACCGGTAGATCCAGGAAAGCCTGGGGTCCCGGGGGTGGAGGGAGTTATAGACTTGATTGAGGCGGAGTTTAGCGAGCCTCGAAAGCGGAAGCTGAGAGAAAGATTATCGAACGCATCAAATCGTTATCAAGAGGCATTTCGATTTCTTCTCGGCGGGAGAGGGCCTCACGTTGCCAACGGCATTATCAAACAGGCAGTTGCGATGGCCCGCATACTGGATCACGAGACTGGCTTACGATACCGGCTTGATGGAAACACGAACGATGAAATATGTCGTTCCTTTGAAAGTGATTTGAGCGGCTGGAGCTTGACCCCCGCGGCCGAGGCGCTCGGAAAACTGATCGTACGTCGATTTGAACAATTTGGCCGAATGGTCATCACAACCAATTTTGATCCGCTCATAGGGGTTTCTATAGCAAAGTTTGGTGGACATCACTTCCGAACCATCTTGCACGGAGACGGCAACGTTAATCAGGCAAAAGGCGACGGTACGCACATAGTACACCTACACGGATATTGGTATGGGTCGGATACGCTACATACGCCTCGTCAGCTTATACAGCCTCGGCCCCAGCTCCAGTCCTCGCTATCCCAGGTTTTGCGCGACAGCGTAATTGTAGTCCTTGGGTACGGCGGTTGGGACGACACGTTTATGCAGGCGTTAACTAACGTCGTCACTGATGATAGCGCCTTTCCTGAGGTGATTTGGACCTTTTATGAAGAGGAGCTTAGCGGTCGGACCGAACTACTTACAGCATTAGCCCCAGGGATTGATCGAGGACGCGTAACACTTTACTCGGGAGTTAATTGCCATACTCTCCTACCTGCTCTGGCACAGGCATGGGATGCTGATGAGACGAAGTCAAATATTTTAGCACCCTTGCCGGAGCACCAGAGTTTCAATTGGGAGAATGCACCGCCTCTCTCCCGCTCCGCCGCCCGATTGGGCATTAGCGCCCTTGAAAATCGGGCTGCGGCATCAGATTCCGACAACCCCCCTAGAGTAGAATACGTAGTCGGACGCGAATCCGATTTAGCACAACTCGATGAAAGCACAGCTCGGGCAATCTTCATCACCGGCATAGGGGGCCAAGGCAAATCCGCTGTTGCGGCAACTTACTACCTGTCGGAGCGGAGTGCTAATCGATATGATCATCGCATTTGGAGAGATTGCCGAGAACAAAGCGGCCGCTTTGAGGATCAAATTGTTTCGGTTATTGGAGCCATAAATGATGGAAGTGTTTCTGGAGCAGAGCTTTCGAAACAACCCCTCAGTGATCTCGCCATTTTGTTTGCAAGACTTACCTCTGATCTAAAGTTGCTTATCGTTTTCGACAATGTCGATCACTACGTTGACCTTGAGCGCCAAGTTCTTTCAGGCACAATGGGTGATTTTTTAAGTGCTTTTTTAAACGAGCAATCTAAGGCTACTCTGGTTTTTACTTGTCGGCCTGCTCTAACTGAGTCACACCCCAGTATTTTCGCAAAGAGGCTGGAGGGAATTGATCTGCTAGCGACGAAGGAACTGTTTTCGCTCCGAGGGGCCCCAGCGACCGATGAATCTATTGAGCGCGCCTACGCTGTTACGGCGGGGCACCCATTTTGGCTTGATCTGCTCGCCGCTCAAGTTGCCAACCGCAGCCCTCAGATTGCCTTGGACGACCTGTTACAATCGATTTCTTCCGGTACTGGCGAGATTCCTGACGCAACATTGCGGTCTATATGGAACAGCTTGAGAGTCCGAGAACAAGTGGTACTACAGTCTTTAGCGGAAACAGTCCGGCCCCCTACCGCCCTTCAGTTATCAGATTATCTTCGCGCTCATATTCAATATAATCAATTTTCAAAGGCCCTTCGACTTATTAGAGACCTTAATCTTGTCGTTGTAAAGATTAACGACGATGATGAAGAAACCTTTGAACTTCATCCGGTAATTCGCGCGTTTATTGTAAAGACGATTCCAAGGAGCCTTCAAGTACCCTTCATAGAGGCAATTCTCGCAGCCTTTGCTCCTTTCTTCGGACTCCATCGCAAAGAGCTCACCACGCGGTCAGATCCAAGAGTTATTGCACGCTGGATTGAAGGTGCAGAGCTGAGCATAAATAGCGGCCGCTTCGCAGAGGCCATGAAACATCTAAGTGAAGTTCAGAGACCGGTGAGAAAGAGCCAACCACCTGGCGAGTTTGTTAGAGTGGCTCGACTTCTTCTAGAATGTGCCGACGCAAGTGACTTAGCTAAATTGCCTGACTTTGATGAAGTTATCTCGAGTTATGTGCGCTTGCTTGTTAATCTGGGGAAAGTTGATGAAGCGTCTGACGCGCTTGCTCGATATCGGGAAACGATGCCGGCTAAGGACGCGAGGTACATAAACTATTGTGATCTTCAATCATATCTCCATTGGACGAACGGAAACTACCCTGCAGCCATCCGCTGGGCACAAGAGGGTGTTGACCTGAAAAAGAAAAGCGGTGTTGATACCGAATTTTCTGCCGACCACGCCTTAGCTTTGGCGGAGAGGGACTCAGGGGCCTATGAGACCGCACTGGAATTTTTTCTTGGTGACGCAAAGCTTGATGAGATAATCGATCCTGCGAGTTACGACGAGGACCGTGGCGGGGGTTATTACGGAAACATAGGCAGGTGTCTTCATCTAATGGGACAAATTGATACGGCGCTAATTTGCTATCGAAAATCTGCCTATGCCGTTGAAGAGGAGAATGTAGCGGACCATCTAGAAAACCAAGGATATATACGGCAGTGGATTGGCGAGCTTTTACTCATTCGTGGAGAAGTCGATGCGGCTAAGCTCTTTTTGAAGGCTTCGTATTCTAAGTGGGAGATTGTCTCGCCTCCTAGAGCTGAGAGAGTGATGCGAACTTTTTCCGAGAACTTTGATAACGCTGAGCTTGATGCGCTGAGTAAGGCGGCATGTGAGCAGTTTGCCCTCTCTTGGATACGCTCAGGATTCCGACCAAACGCTAAAGGTTAGCGACTCGCACACTCCGGACTCCACGCAAAGTCGTTGTTCATGCCCTTAGTAAGCTTGGACGCGCTAGCTCGTCCCGCCCTACTGGTGGTCGACCTCTGCTGAGCACATGAGGACTAAACGAGACGCGACTGCTTCAGCGCGTCCTCGATTAGAAACTCGCGAACAACGGATGCAGGTCCGTCGATTAGGCTCAGGACATCGGGCCTTAGGAATAAACCCTTTATCCAACGCCGCGTTAGACCAGCCGGGATTGCTTTACGGCGGCCTCGATGAACGAAGCAAACAACGGATGCGGGTCGAACGGCTTGCTCTTCAACTCCGGATGAAACTGCACCCCGACGAACCACGGATGGTCCGGCCGCTCCACGATCTCCGGCAAGGCCCCGTCCGGGCTCATTCCAGAGAACAGCAGCCCCCCCGCCTCCAGCGCCGCCTTGTAGTGGATGTTGACCTCGTAGCGGTGGCGGTGGCGCTCCGAGATCTTGTCGGCGCCGTAGATGGAGTGGACGACGCTGTTGCCGGCCAGGACCGCTTCGTAGGCGCCCAGCCTCATCGTCCCGCCCATGTCACCATTCGCCTCGCGGCGTTGCTGGAGGCCTTCGGGGCTCATCCATTCGGTGATCAGGCCGACGACGGGCTCTTCGGCTTCGCCGAATTCGGTGCTCGTCGCGCCCTCGATGCCCGCCAAATTCCGCGCCGCCTCGATGCACGCCATCTGCATGCCCAGGCATATGCCGAAGAACGGGACCCGCCGCTCCCTGGCGAAATGCACGGAGGCGATCTTGCCCTCCGAGCCGCGCTCGCCGAAGCCGCCCGGGACCAATATCCCGTGCAGGGGCTCCAGCTGGGCGGGGATGTCGGCTTCGGGGTGCTCGAAGAGCTCGGCGTCGAGCCATTCGATCCTGACCTTGACCCGATTGGCCATGCCGCCGTGGACGAGGGCCTCGGTCAGGCTCTTGTAGGCGTCCTGGAGGCCGACATATTTGCCGACGACGCCGATCGTCACCTCGCTCTCCCAGTTGAACAGGCGGTCGACGACGTCGTCCCAGCGCGCCATCCTCGGCTCCGGGGCGTCGGCGATGCCGAAGGCTCGGAGAACCTCGGCGTCGAGGCCGGCCTCGTGATATTGGGCGGGGACGGCGTAGATGCTCTTGGCGTCGAGGGCGGGAATGACCGCTTCCTTGCGGACGTTGCAGAACAAGGCGATCTTGGCCCGGTCGCTGTCGGGCAGCGGATGCTCGGTCCGGCAGACGAGGATCTCGGGCTGGATGCCGAGCGAGGTCAGCTCGCGGACGCTGTGCTGGGTGGGCTTGGTCTTCAGCTCGCCGGCCGCCGCGATGTAGGGGACGAGGGTGGTGTGGATGCTGAGCGTCTCGGAGCGGCCGACGTCGTTCCTGAACTGGCGGATCGCCTCGATGAAGGGGAGCGATTCGATATCGCCGACGGTGCCGCCGATCTCGCAGATCAGGAAATCGAGGTCCGCCTCCAGATCGGCGGCGATGAACTCCTTGATCGCGTTGGTGACGTGGGGGACGACCTGGACGGTGGCGCCGAGATAGTCGCCGCGGCGCTCGCGGACGATGATGCCCTGGTAGATCCGGCCCGAGGTGACGTTGTCGGCCTGGCGGGCGGGGACCCCGGTGAAGCGCTCGTAATGCCCCAGGTCGAGATCGGTCTCGGCGCCGTCGTCGGTGACGTAGACCTCGCCATGCTGGTAGGGCGACATCGTCCCGGGATCGACGTTGAGATAGGGGTCGAGCTTGCGGATCCGGACCTTGTAGCCGCGCGCCTGGAGGAGAGCGGCGAGCGCGGCGGCCATCAGCCCCTTGCCAAGCGATGAGACCACGCCGCCGGTGATAAAAATGAACCGCGCCATGGGAGTTGAGGCTTAGCGGCGGGGGGCGCGGGTCGGCAAGGGCGCGAATCGGATTTTTCGGAAAATCGGTGTCAGACACCGAATTTACGGACGGGATCGAAGCTCCGCGGTCACAGGCGCACCCATCGCTTTCGCGGGAGTGACGGGTGCCCACCCACCGGCTAAGGCCCCGCCATGCGGGTGGCGATCGTCGGGGCGGGATATTCGGGGACGATCGCGGCGGTCGAGATCGCCCGCGCCGCGCCGGGCGCCACAATCGTCCTCATCGAGAAGAGCGGACATTTCGCGCAGGGCGCCGCCTACGGCACGACCTCTCCCGGCCATCTGCTCAACGTCCGGGCGCGCAACATGAGCGCGCTCGCGGGCGAGCCCCTGCATTTCGCCGACTGGGCCGCGGGCGAGGGCTACGGGCCGGACGATTATGTGCCGCGCCGGGATTACAGGCGCTACCTGGCCTCGCTGCTCGACGGCGCGGCCGCAGTGACGAGGCTGACCGGCGAGGCGGTCGCGGTCGAGGACGAAGGGATTCGGCTCGCCTCGGGCGAGCTCGTCGAGTGCGACGCCGCGGTGCTCGCCGGCGGCAATTACCCCTCGCGGCTGCCCGCGGCCTTCGGGCCCAGGGCGATCCACGATCCCTGGGGGCCGGAAGGCGCCCCGGCCCTGGCCAGGGCGGCGGCGAAGGGCGGCGAGCTGCTCCTCGTCGGCACCGGCCTCACCATGGTCGACATGGCGGTCAGCCTCGAGGAAGCGGGCTTTTCCGGGCACATTCTCGCCGCCTCGCGCCGCGGCCTGGTGCCGCGCCCGCATCTCTCGCCGGCGGCGGCACCGCTCGACTGGGAGCCGCCGGCACGGCTCGCGGCGCTGGTCCGGGCGGTCCGGGCGCGGACGCCCTGGCGCGCCTCGGTCGACGGGCTGAGGCCGCACAGCATCGCTCTGTGGCAGGGCCTGACCGACACCGAGAAGCGGCGCTTCCTTCGCCACCTGCGCCCCTGGTGGGACGTCCACCGCCACCGGATCGCGCCGCGCGTGGCGGCCCGGATCGAGGCGATGCGCGCTTCAGGCCGGCTGGAGGTGGCGGCGGGCCGGGTCGCCCGGGTCGAAGGGGATGAGGTGACGATCGCCTGGCGCGGCGGCGGCGAGCTTCGCCGGAGATTCGACGCATTGGTCAATTGCACCGGGCCCGAGGGCGACATCTCGAGGATCCGCGATCCGCTGATCCGGGGCCTCCTGGCCGGCGGGCGGGCTCGGCCGGACGCTCTCGGCCTGGGCCTGGCCGTCGACCCGGATTCGCGGGTCGAAGGGAGCGGACCCTCCCCTGCCCTCTACGCGCTGGGCCCTTTGACCAAGGGCGCGTTCTGGGAGATCGTCGCCGTGCCCGACATTCGCGGCCAGGCGGCCGGAGTGGCTCGGGCTATCGCCGCCCTCTGATCACTGGCCGGCGGGGGCCGTGCCGTTGGCAACGGGTGCGGGAGCCTTGGTGACCGGGACCGCGGGCGGAACCGCAAGCGGGTCCGTGGTCGGCGCGATCGGCGCATTGCGCGGCGGCACCTTCGACAAAGACGGATCGATCTTCATCGGCGCCCGCTCGATCGTTGCGAGGCCGGCGAGCGCGATCGAGAGAACGACGAAGGCCGTGGCGAGGATCGCCGTCGCCCGGGTCAGGAAATCGGCCGCGCCGCGCGCCGACATCAGGCCGGAAGGGCTTCCGCCGACTCCGAGCCCGCCGCCTTCCGAACGCTGCATCAGGATCACCGCGACCATCGACGCGGCGACCAGCGACTGGAGAATCAGGAGGAAGGTGAACATGGGAAGGGCCTCGGATTAGGGTCGTCGCGCCAGCACAGGCTGGCATCCCAGGGAGAAGTCTCGCTGGGGCCCCAGCCTTCGCCGGGGCGACGGGTCAGGCGCGACTTAGGCGATCGGACGCCCGTCTTCAACTCCTCGCCGCCGCCTCGACGATCGGGACGAACTGGGCGGCGGTGAGGCTGGCGCCGCCGACGAGGGCGCCGTCGACATTCTCCACCGCGAACAATGTGGCCGCGTTGCCGGCATTGACCGAGCCGCCGTAGAGGATTCGGATCCGCGCCCCGGCCTCGCCGAAGCGGCCGACAAGCGCCTCGCGGATGGCGGCGTGGATCTCGGCGACGTCGGCCGGAGTGGCGGTCCGGCCGGTGCCGATCGCCCAGATCGGCTCGTAGGCGACGACCAGCTCGGCCTCGCCGGACAGCTCCGGGATCGAGCCGGCGAGCTGGGCCGTGACCCGTTCGACCGCCCGGCCCGCCTCGCGCTCCGATTCGGTCTCGCCGACGCAGACGATCGCCTGGAGGCCGTGGCGGAGCGCCGTTTCCGCCTTGGCCCGAACGGCCTCGTCGCTCTCGCCCTGGTCGGCGCGGCGCTCGCTATGGCCGACGATGACGAGGCGGGCGCCCGCTTCCTTCAGCATCGGCGCCGAGACGTTGCCGGTATGGGCGCCATGGTCCTTCGAATGGCAATCCTGGGCGCCGATGGCGAGGCCGCCGGCGCGCGGCACGGCGAGCGGGATGAGGGTGAAGGGCGGGCAGATGGCGACGTCCACCCCCGGCGCCTCGCGGGCGGCGGCGGCGATGGCCGCGATCTCGCCAAGGGCCGCCCGGTCTCCGTTCATCTTCCAATTGCCGGCGACGAGGTTGCGGCGGACGTGCATGATGTACCTTCCGTATCGGGCCGTTCCCGGATCGGACGGCGACTAGCAAGCGTATTGGCGAGTGCCAAGCTTGCCCGCGCCGGGCGGCGCTTCTATGACCCGCGCAAACCACCGCAGGACCCAAGACAAGATGCTCTCCATATTCCGCCGCGGCTTCATGGCGAAGATCATGCTGGTCATTCTCGGCATCGGCCTGATCGCGATCGTCATCACCGGCTTCGGCACCGGCGGCTCCGGCGGGCTGGGCGGCCTCGGCGGGCTGAGCGCAAGCACCGTCGCCAGCGTCGGGGGCGAGCGGCTGACCTCGGCCCGCCTGACCGATGAGACCCAGCGTCAGCTGACCCGGCTGCGCCGCGACCGGCCCGAGCTCGATATGCCCGCTTTCCTTCGCGAGGGCGCGCTCGAGGAGGTGCTCGAGCAGCTGATCGACGTCACCGCAAGCTCCGTCTTCGGCCGCGAGATGGGCCTCGGCGCGTCGCGGCGGATGATCGACCGCGACATCGCCTCGATCCAGGATTTCCACGACCTCACCGGCCGCTTCGACGACGCCACCTTCCGGCGGATCCTCGCCCAGGAGAATCTGAGCGAGCAGCAGGTCCGCGACGATTTCGCCAACCGCCTGCTCCAGCGCCAGCTGCTCGAGCCGGTCCAGCGCTCGGTCTATGTCCCTGCCGCGATCGCCAACCAATATGCCTCCCTGCTGCTCGAGACGCGAAGCGGGATCGTCGGAGCGGTGCCCTCGGCGGCGATGGGCGCGGGCGCGGAGCCGAGCGAGGCCGAGCTCGCCGCTTTCTACAAGAGCAGCCGCCAGCGCTACACCATCCCCGAGCGGCGGGTGCTTCGCTACGCCGTCTTCGGCCTCGAGAACGTGGCGGCGCAGTCGCAGGCGACCGAGGCCGAGATCCAGGGCGTCTATCGCTCCGACCCCTCTTATGCGGCCCGCGAGACCCGCCGGCTGTCGCAGGTCATCCTTCCCGAGCCGGCGGCCCGGACATTGGCCCAGAAGGTCGCCGCCGGAACCCCTTTCGCTGCCGCCGCCGCCCAGGCGGGGCGGAGCGCCGCCGACATCGCGCTCGGAGCCAACAGCCGCGAGGAATATGCCGCCAAGAGCTCGCCCCAGGTGGCCACGGCGGTGTTCGGCGCCGCCAAGGGCGCCACGGTCGGGCCGATCCGCGGTCCGTTCGGCTGGCACGTGGTCAAGGTCGAGGACGTTACCGTCTCGTCCGCCAGGCCGCTCGCTTCGGTGCGGGATTCGATCGCCGCTCAGATCCAGCAGCGCAAGGCGCAAAATGCGGTCAACGAGCTGGCCTCCAAGATCGAGGATGCGATCGGCGAATCGTCCTTCGAGGAGATCGTCGCCGCCCAGAAGCTGGCGGTGAAGGAGACGCCGCCGATCACCGCGACCGGAGCGGCTCCCGAAGCTCCCGGCTGGCAGGCGCCGCCCGAGCTCCAGCCGATGCTCGAAGGCGCCTTCGTTCTCGAGCCGGGCGAGGATCCGGCGGTCGAGACCCTCCAGGAGAATCAGCGTTACGCGCTCGTCGCCGTCACCCGCACCGTCCCCGCCGCCGCGCCGCCGCTGGCAGCGATCCGCGACCGGGTGAAAGCCGATTTGATCGTCCGCCGCGCCTCCGAGCGGGCCCGGGCGGTAGCGAGCTCGATCGTCGCCAGGATCAATGCCGGCACCCCTCCGGCGCAAGCCTTCGCTTTGGCGCAGGTGAAGCTGCCACCGGTGCAGAATCTGACCGCCACCCGCCGCGAGATCGCCCGCGCCAACGCCCAGGTGCCGCCGCCCATGGCGATGATGTTCAGCCTGCCCCGGGGCAAGGCGCGGCTCCTCCCGGCGCCCGACGGCCGCGGCTGGTTCATCGTCTATCTCGACCGGATCGTCCCGGGCGACGCGAGCAAGGAGCCCGCCCTGATCCAGGCCGTGCGCACCCAGTTCGGAGCGATCCTCGGCGAGGAATATGCCCGTCAGTTCACCGGCGCGATCCGCGAAGGGGTGAAGGTCGAGCGCAACGACGATGCCGTGCGCAAGCTCAAGAGCGACCTGGCGGGGCCCGGCGCCGCGCCGTGACCGGGGCGTTCGCAAAGCCGTCCGGATGATCCTCGTCCTCGACAATTACGACAGCTTCACCTGGAACATCGTCCATTATCTGCGTGAGCTCGGGGCCGAATTGCGGGTCGAGCGCAACGACGCCCTGAGCGCGGCGGAAGCGCTCGCCAGCGGCGCGACGGCGTTCCTGATCTCGCCGGGGCCGGGACGGCCGGAGGCCGCCGGGGCTTCGCTGGCGCTGGTCGCCGCCTGCGCCGAGGCGCGCCGGCCGCTGCTCGGAATCTGCCTCGGCCACCAGGCCGTGGCACTGCATTTCGGAGCGCGCGTCGTCCGGGCGGAGACGGCGATGCACGGCAAGACCTCGGCGGTGCGCCACGACGGCACCGGCCTGTTCGAGGGCCTCCCCTCGCCGCTCACCGTCGCCCGCTACCATTCGCTGACGGTCGTACCGGAGAGCCTTCCCGCCGGTCTCTCCGCCAATGCGGTCGCCGAGGACGGGACCGTCCAGGGCCTGCGCCACGAGGGCCTGCCGATCCACGGCGTGCAATTCCATCCCGAGAGCATCGCGAGCCAGAGCGGCCACCGGCTGCTGGCGAATTTCACCAGAATCGCGGCCTGTTCCGCCGCTGCTTGACAGCACCCGTAACGTTCCCTACACGTTCCGCGTTCGTTTCCGCAGGGGACCCGATATGCTGACGCGCAAGCAGAGTGAGCTTCTGACCTACATCCAGGCCCGCCTCGCCGAAAGCGGAGTTTCGCCTTCGTTCGAAGAGATGAAGGACGCTCTGGCGCTCAAGTCCAAGTCGGGAGTCCACCGGCTCATTTCGGCGCTGGAGGAGCGCGGCTTCATCCGCCGCCTGCCCAACCGGGCGCGGGCGCTCGAAATCCTGCGCATGCCGGACGCCCAGGCCGGGACCGCGGCCCAGCCCAGGTCGCCGGCGCCCTCGCTCCAGGCCGCCAACGACGTCATCGACCTGCCGCTGCACGGCCGGATCGCCGCCGGCCAGCCGATCGAGGCGCTCGAAGGGCAGACCAGCCTCCCGGTCCCGGCCGCCCTGCTCGGCCCGGGCGAGCATTATGCGCTCGAGGTCGCCGGCGACTCGATGGTCGACGAGGGCATTCTCGACGGCGATTATGCGCTCATCCGCAAGACCGACATGGCGCGCGACGGCGAGATCGTCGTGGCCCTGATCGACGACAATGAGGCGACGCTGAAGACCTACCGCAAGGAAGGCCAGATGGTCCGCCTCGATCCGGCCAACCGCCGCTACGACCCGCAGCGCTACCGCCCGGAGCAGGTCCGAATCCAGGGCCGGCTTGCCGGGCTTCTTCGGCGCTATTGACGATCCTCGCCCGGCAGGCGAAGGACCGTCATCCCGGCGGAGGCCGGGATCCCAGCGGGTGAAAGACACCTGCATTCTTCACCCCCTGGGGCCCCAGCCTCCGCTGGGGCGACGGCTTGAAGGAGCCTCGCGATGGCGCGCTTCAACTATGTCGAGCTGCCGGTCGGCGACGTCGGCGCGGCCAAAGCCTTTTACGAATCGGCCTTCGGCTGGAGCCTGACCGAGTTCGGCCCGACCTATGCCGCGACGACGACCGGCGACACCGACCTCGGCCTCCAGGGCGATCCGGCCGAGGCCAGCCAGGCGCCGCTTCCGGTGATCGACGTCGCCGACCTCGAAGCGGCCCTCGCCGCGGTCGAGGCCGCGGGCGGCCGGATCGTCCGCCCCATCTTCGCCTTCCCCGGCGGCCGCCGCTTCCACTTCCTCGATCCGAGCGGCAACGAGCTGGCGGCGGTCAAAGCGGAGCATTGAGGGGGAGCCTCCACAGCTCCGCCCTGACCCGAACCTGTTTCAAGATCGCCAGCGCTCCCCGAGCGCGCCCATTCCCCTTCCCGGCGAAGCGGGAATCCCCCTTTTCTACGTTGTGCCTTCGTGCCTTCTCTTGAAACAGGGAGTCGAGGCGGCAGTCCGACAGTCGAAGGCGTGCGACCGGTTGCAAGGCGAGGGTTGGCACACCGGGCATCCAGCGTTTTCCTTGAGGCGATGTGCCCGACTTATTTTTGAGAGAAGGCACGAAGGCACAACGTAGAAAAGGACTGGGCCCGCTTCGCGGCGGGGAGGCGAATCCCCCCGGTTGCAATCCGCCGCCGCCGCCACTAGATGCCCCCTCTGCCTCACAGGCGCGGACGCATAGCTCAGTTGGTAGAGCAGCTGACTCTTAATCAGCGGGTCCCAGGTTCGAGCCCTGGTGCGTCCACCACCTTCCATCCCGATCGACAGGCCCAGGCCTCTGCTCCAGGCGAGCGGTCACCTCTCCTGGTCGGCACGCCCCACGCCGTCGCCGTCGAGATTGCTCTCCACGAAATCCCAGTCGACGATGTTGCCCAGCACCTTCTCGGCGAAACCGGCGCGGTCGTTGCGATAGTCGATGTAATAAGCATGCTCCCACACATCGAGCGTCAGCAGCGGCTTCATCCCGTCGTGGACGACCGGGCTGTCGGCGTCGTGAAGCGACGCGATCGCGAGCTTGCCGCGGTCGAGGACCAGCCAGGCCCAGCCGTTGGAGAAGTGACCGGTCGCTTCCTCCTTCAGCTTGGACAGCAGGTTTTCGACGGACCCGAAGCCGTCGTCGATCATCGCCGCAAGCCGGCCGACCGGCTTCTGGCCCCGGGCCGGCGCGAGGCAGCGCCAGTAGAAATTGTGGTTCCAGATTTGCGCCGCGTTGTTGAACAAGGAGACTTCGCCGCGATCGTGCGCCGCGCGGACGATCCCGACCAGCGAGCGGCCCGGGTCGGTCCGTTCGGCCAGCATGGCGTTGACCTTGTCGACATAGGCCCGGTGATGCTTGCCGTGGTGGAAGCCGAGCGTCTCGGCCGACATATATTCGCCGAGGGCATCGGCGGCGTAAGGCAGTGGGGCGAGTTCGAACGCCATCGGGATCTCCGCTAAAACCAGTCATGCCCCTCACAGGCAAATGAATAGATCGGGCTTTGTATCCCCCGGGAGCGGAGCGGCCTGACTTTGGCCGGGGAAGCCTATAGCGTGGCGCCTTATCCCCTCGTGCCGCGCCAGCCGGCCGGCCCCTCGGAGGCGCCGAGATGTTCGATGTCGCTCACGCCGCGACGGCCTTCGTCAGGACCCGGGCGCTCGAGGCGCTGCTGCGTTCTCGCGGCGCCATAGACCGCCACCAGGACCGCGCCTGCGCCCGCCTGGTCGCGGCGGCCCGGGCGACCATCCCCTTCTACCGCGACAAGGGCCCCGCTTTCGAGGACCTGCCGGTGATCGACAAGGCGGTCCAGCAGGCGCGCTTCCACGCGTTCAACCGGCCCGGGATCACGCTCGACGAGGCGGTCGAGGCGCTCGCCGCGGGCCGCGACACGGTGCGCGGCTATTTCGTCGGGCAGAGCACCGGCACCAGCGGCAATCGCGGCCGCTTCGTGATCTCGCCGGCCGAGCGCTTCGCCTGGCTCGGGACGATCGTCGCCAAGGCGATTCCCGACGCTCTGATCCGCCGGCGGCGGGTCGCGCTCGCTTTGCCGGGCTTCTCCTCCCTCTACAGATCCGCCTCGAGCGGCAGCCGGATCCGGCTGGCCTTCTTCGATCTGGCGCTGGGGATCGAGGCGTGGCGCGGCGACCTGGCCGCGTTCGCGCCGGAAGTGCTGGTGGCGCCGCCCAAGGTGCTTCGCCGGCTCGCCGAGGACGGGGTGCTGGGCGGAGTCGAGCCGTTCAGCGGCGCGGAGGTGCTCGACCCGCTCGACCGCGAGGTCATCGAGCGCGCCAGCGGCCGGCGGGTGCGCGAAATCTACATGGCCACCGAGGGGCTGTTCGGAGTCGGCTGCCGCCACGGCGTTCTTCACCTCGCCGAGGACGTGGTCCGGTTCGAGTGGGAAAAGGTGCCGGGCAGCGACCTGGTCGTCCCGGTCGTCACCGACCTGGTGCGCCGGGTCCAGCCGATGATCCGCTACCGGATGAACGATCTGGTCGAGCTTTCCGGCTCCGGCTGTCCCTGCGGCTCTCCCTACCGGGCCGTCGGGCGGATCCACGGGCGAATGGACGACGTCTTCGAATTCGAGACCCCGCAAGGGCGGGTGATTGTCACTCCCGACGTGCTTCGCAACGCCGTGGTCGATTCCGACGCCCGAATCCGCGACTATCGGATCCTCCAGAAACCGGACGGACGGGTGGCGATCGAGCTGGACGAGACGCTCCCGGAGAACGTCCACACCGCCGTCCGAAACGCCGTCGAGCGAGCCTTCGCCCGCCTCGGAGCGGCGCCCGCGGTCACCACCCTGCGCGGGATAACCCCGCGGTTCGACCGCAAGCTTCGGCGGGTCGAGCGCGAGCGGGGCTAGGGTCCGTACTCAATACCGGCAATGGCCAGGATCGCCCGGAGAGGGGCACCGGCAAGGAGGAGTGCGCAGGGCGGGCTGGTTGCCCGCACAAGCGCTCCGACGTAGCCGGTGCCCCTCTCCGGGCGACCGCGAAGCGGCGGGGTGGAAAGGCAGCCATGGCGTCGTCGCTCGTCGGTCACGATGCATCGAGCATCGCTCCCTCCTCGCTCCTAGCCCTGCCCGCCTTTCCACCCCGTCATGGCCGTTGCCGGTATTGAGTACGGACCCTAGAGGTCCATCACCAGCGAACGCTCGCGCTCCGGCTCGGGCAGGCCGTTGGCCAGCCGCCAGATCGTCGGGCCGAGGAGGTCGAGGGGGCCGGTGGCGTAATCGGGCGGCTCCCCCTGGCGCCATTCCTGCTGCAGTCGAAGAATCCGGCGGTCCTGCCTCAGGACGGGAAGGTGGAAAGCCTTCAGGACCGCCCGCTTGAGCCAGGCGGGCGCGAGTCCGCGACGCGTTGCGAAATGCGCCCAGGGCCGGGTCAGCCCCTCCTCCTCCGGCCCGAACACCACGGCGACCGAGAGCTTCAGCTCCCGCTCGCCCTCGAAGGCGACCTCGGCGATGGTCGGCGGATAGAAGCGGCCGAGGCTGAGCACCCTTTTCCCTTCGAGCAGACGGGGCATCAGCCCTGAGGGAGTCGAACCTTCGAGATAGACGGCCTCGGCGCCCCAGGGCCCGGAACGGACCGCCACCTCGACCGGCCGGCGCCGGTTCGGCGACCTCACCATCCAGGGATGGATATGGTGCGGATGGGCCGGGTCGAGATGGTTTTCGATCGCGTCGAGGAGCCCGGCCGGGCTTGGCCGCAGCGGCCACCAGAAGCGATCGAGCGATTCGTCCTCGAACGCGGGCGGGAGGCTGGGGAACGGCCCCGGCTCGGCGGCGAGGCTCGTCCAGACCAGGCCGGCCCGGTCGATGCAAGGAAACGCCCTGGCCGGGGCTCCGGGCAAAGCGGTTCCGGGCACGGCGAGGCAATGACCGCCCCGTGCGAATCGCCAGCCATGATAGGGGCAGGCGATCGCTCCGGCCTCGAGGCGGCCGAGCGACAGCGGCGCCCCCCGGTGCGGGCAGCGATCGTCGAGGACGAACGGTCCCTCGCGGTCGCGCGCGACGACCAGCCTTCGCCCCATCAGGATCGCCGCGACCGGACGGGCGCCGAGCGCCGAGGAGAAGGCGATCGGATGCCAGCCCGAAGTGACCGCGGCGGGCCAGCGGCTCACCATCCCTTCCTCACCATCGTCGGCACGGCGAAGCGCTTCAGAAGCATGGCGAGACTCTCCACCGCCTTGCGGCGCGCCGGCGACAGGTGCGCCGCATGATAGGCGTTATATTCGATAATCCCCCGCGCACCGCGCATCCGCTTGAAATGCCCCGCTCCGGCCGAGCCGTGCAGCCGCCAGCCGGCCTCCAGGGCTCGCTCCATGAACATCCAGCAGGCGATCCGGTACAAGCCTTCCCGCTGCGGCCGTGCCGTGTCGTAGCCGACCACCGGCGCCGTCATCACCCCATCCCGCTCCCACATCCCCGCCACCGCCATGATCGTGCCGCCCTCGTCGCGCGCCACGCGATAGGAGATCATCCCGGAGTCGGCCGAAGCCCGGATGAAGAGCGGCGACAGGATCGGGTTGAGCCCGGAATATTTGTCGACATAGAGCAGGGCGTAGAGCTCCGCGATCCGCCTCGCGTCGCCCGCCTCGACCCGCTCGAGGTCCGAAAGGGCGAGCGGCGAGCGGGCGACGAGGCGGCGGTCGTTGTTGTAATCGTTCTTCGTCGTCCAGTCGCGGGCGAGATCGTCGACGACCCAGATCTGGCGGCTCGGGACCAGGATCCAGCCGTCGGCTTCCAGGGCGCCGCGAAGCCCGGGCGCGGACCAGTCGTCGACCGAGCGGATCCCCAGCAGGCGATCGGGATAAGCGGCGGCGAGGGTTCGGCGCGCGGCGTCGACGCCCTCGCCTCGCCAGCCGCCGTGGAGATTGGTCGAGAGCAGCCAATTGTCGAGATGGACGATCCAATTGACCCGGGCCGCCTTCAAAAGCCGGTCGAGCCCGGCGAGCGCCGCCCGCGACGGCCAGGCGATCCAGCCGACGTCGACCAGGTCGAGCTCGGCCCGGGCGTAGAGGACGTAGGCGCTGTGCGGGCTGCACACGTAGCTGCCGCCGATCGCTCCGTCGTCGACCGTGACCGGCATCGTCCGCCCGGCCACCTCCAGCGTCGAGAGGCGGGTGGCGACGTTGGTCACCAACGCCGGCGCTCCCAATCTCGTCATGTCCCGAAGCATGGCGAGGGTCACTCGAACGCCTCGCCATTCCATTCGATGTCGTCGGTCGTCTCGCTGGTCGGGCTGTGCAGCCGGGCCGCGCCCCTCAAAGCGAAGCGGGCCGCATCGAGCAGGACCCCGGCGACCGGGAGCCGGTCGCCCGGCCTTCCGACCGAATCCCGGCCCTTGCGCCAGACCGCCCGAAGCCGCGGGAGGGTGCCGCCGGCCAAAGCGGCGGGGACGCCCATCAGCACCATCGCCGGCGAAAGGTATCGCGTCGTTCCGGCCGGCGGCGGTGAGAGCTCGCCCTGGCCGAGGAGGGCGCGGGCGAGGTCCGGCGAGGCGTCCACCAGGTGGAGACCGCTGACCGCCCTCGGGTTGCACTCGAGCGGAGCCACCCTGCCCTCAGGGCCGACGATCACGTCGTAGGAAAGCTGGCCGTCGCCGCCGACCCTGGCGGCGATCCGGCGCGCCATCTCGACGACATCGGGCGAATCCACCGCCTCGAACGCATAAGCGGCGGAGCGGCCGTGCCTGAGCAGCGGGCGGTAGACGATGCAGGCGACGAGCGCTCCGCCGAGCATCGCCGACCAGACGCACAGCTCCTCCCCGGCCAGGCGCTCCTGGGCGACCCAGCGACTTTGCGGCGACGCCGGCAGGGCGGCGGCGGCGCCGGCGGCGGGGCCGATCATCGTCTTCGCTCCGAACCGGGAGAATTCCGGCTTCAGCACCAGCTCGGCCGGAGCCAGCGGCACCCGGCCGGAATCGGCCGTGGAAGCGATCGTCCAGGTGGCCGGCGCCTCGATGCCCGCTTCGCGGGCGAGCACGGGGAAATCCGCTTTCGAGTGGAGCCTGCGAAGGACTGCGGCCGATGGGGCGAACAGGCGGTCCGACCAGCCGTCGCGCTCCGCCGCCGCCGCCAGCCAGAACACCTCCTCGCAAGTGGGGACGATCAGGTCGAAATCCCCGGCGAGGGCGCGCAGGCGGTGGCGGAACCGGTCGAACGTCCATCGCGGCGGCGGCAGCCGAAGGATCTCGAATTCCGGCCGCGAGAGCGAGGCGGCGAAGGGTCGCACCGAATCGGCGAGCGCCACCGCGCAGCCGGCGGCGCGGAACGATCGCGCCAGGTCCAGAGCGACCGGCGCCCGGGCGCCGGTGACCATCACCCGGGTCACTCTTCCGCCTCGGCCGCACGCTCGGCGCAATGGGAGGGGGTGAGGAGGATGTCGGGGTTGCGGGCGTGAAGCCGGTGAAGCCGGGCAAGGGTCTCGCGGCCCGGCGCCGCCCGGCCGAGGAAGGTGGCGGTGAGCCAGGGCGGCGGCCGGTTTTCACGGATCGCGCGCGACGACCAGGAAGCGTCGGCGACGAGGAAATGGAGGCCGCGCGGCTCGCTCAGCACCAGCCCCCAATGGCCGGGGCAATGGCCCGGCAGCGGCACCGCGACGAGGGCGCCGTCGCCGAGCAGGTCCGCCCCGGAGTCGAAGGGCTGAAGGTCGCGGCTCAGGGGGATGGTCGGCCGGTCCTCGAAGAAGGAGCAGCGGGCCGGCAGGTCGGCCGGGAGCAGGTCGAGCGGCGTGCCGGCGGCGAGCGCCCGCACCCTGCCCCGGCCCCAGATCCGGCTCAGACCGGCCCTCGAGCAATGGATCGTCGCGTTTGGGAAACGGCTCAGCCCCGAGGCATGATCGCCGTGGAAATGGGAAAGGACGATGTGGCGGATTTCGGCCGGATCCATGCCTTCTGCGGCCAGCCGATCGGCGACCGGCGAGGAGATTTCGGGCGGAGTCAGCCAGCGGTAGAGGCGCTCCGGGAAGCGCTCCGTCGCCGCCAGGAAGGCCGGATCGTAGCCCGTGTCGAAGAGGATCAGCCCCTCGGACGGATGCGCGATCAGGGCGACCAGGGCCGGGAAGGTCGCCGGCCGCCACGAGCCGCCCCGGATCGTCGCGATCTCGGGATGGCGGCACGAGCCCGTGCCGACGATGCGAAGGCCGACCTCCTTCATCGCGGCACCGCATGCGCGAGCGAATCCCAGGGGCCGAAGCCGGGCCGCCAGCCGAGCAGGGCCTCCGCCTCGTCGAGCTCGAAGCTTCGCGACCAGGAGAGGGTGGACACCGAATAGCGGGTGAGCGGCGGCTCGCGCCCGGCGGCCCTGCCCGCCAGCTCCGCCGCCGAGGCCAGAGCGTGCAGGAGGGGTTCCGGGACTTGCTTCACGCGCAGTCTTATACCCAGTCGATCGGCCAGGGCCTCGGCCATCTCGACGATCCGGACCGGCTCGCGGCCGGCGATGTTGGCGATTCCCGAGGGGGAGGCGCCGAGCGCGGCGGCGGCGAAGGCTTCGGCCACGTCGCGGACGTCGGTCGGGTGGAAGAGCGCGGCGCCGCCGTTCCCGACCGGGAGGATGCCGCGGGAGAGAACCCGCATCAGCCGGGGCAGGATGGCATTATCGTCCGGTCCGAGGACCGCCGAGGGCCGGAGCACGATCGTCGCCATCCGGCGCTCGGCCATCACCAGCCGCTCCGCCTCGAGCTTGGTCCGGGCATAGGCATTCATCGGCCGGGCGGCCGGGCTGGACCGGCTGCGAAGGCCGAGGCGATGCCGGCGCTCGCTGAAGATGGCCGGGGTCGAGGCGTGAACGAAGCGGGCCGCTCCGGCCCGGGCGGCGGCATCGAGGAGCCTCGCCGTCGCGGCGACATTGTCGCTCCGGAAGCTCGCTAGGGATCCCCAGGGCGACGAGCGGGCGGCCAGGTGGATGACGATCGCGGAGCCCGCGACCAGGGGCGCAAGGTCGTCCCGGGCCAGATCGAGGGGCACGAACCGCACCCGCCCGCCCGCCAGCGTGCCGCCGATCCCGGCATTGCGGCCGGTCGCGACCACGTCGAGGCCGCGCGAGGCGAGCAAAGGCACCAAGGTCCGGCCGATGCCGCCGGTCGCCCCGGTGACGAGGATCCTCACCATCGGATGATCGTCCCGCCCAGCGACATCCCGGCCGAGGAGCCGACGAGGAGGGCGGTCGAGCCGGGGGTCAGCCGGTTGCCGCGACGGGCCATGGCCAGGCAGTGCGGCAGGCTGGAGGCGATGCGGTTGCCGAAAGCCGGGAAGAGGTTGACGATCCGCTCCGGATCGCCGCCCAGCGCCCGGCCGAGATGCTCCAGCGCCGGAGCCGAGGCCTGGTGGGGGATGATCGTGGCGATGTCGTCCGGCCCGAGCCCGGCCTCGGCGAACAATCGGGCCATGAATGGCGGAAAACGCCGGGCGGTCACCTTGAAGAGCGCGATCCCTTCCATCCGGAAGCGGCTCCGGGCGAGGAAATCGGGGAGGTCCTCGTTCGGCCTCAGCCGGGTCCCGCCGGCCTCCAGCCGGCACAGGTCGCTATGGTCGCCATAGGTTTCGAGGCGCGAGGCGAGGACATGCGACGGGCCGCCGGCCTCGAGGGCGACGGCGGCCGCACCGTCGCCGAAGATGGCCGACGCCTCCAGATCCTGATGGTCGAGGGCCGCGGAAGCGATGTCGGCCGCGAAGACGAGCACCCTCTTCCACCCCTTCATCGCCATCCCCGCAAAAGCGTGATCGAGGGCCGGGAGGAAGGACAGGCAGGTGGCGTTGACGTCGAAGGCGGGAATGCCCGATTCGCCGAGGCCGAGCCGGCGCTGGACCAAAGGCGCGGTTCCCGGGATCGGCTGCTCCATCACTCCGCAGGCGCCGATCAGGGCGTCGACCTGCCCGAGCTCCCAGCCCGCCTCCTGCGCCGCGGACCTCGCGGCCTCGGCGGCCATGAAGCTGCTCGTCTCTCCGGCCGAGGCGTAGCGCCGCTCGTCGATCCCGAGCCGGGCGCTGGTCCCCGGCGCGCGGCCGTGGATCGAGTCGAGCTCGTCGGAGGTGACGATCCTCGCGGGCTCGTAGACGCCGGCCCCGGCGAGCGTGAAACCGGGCGACGGGACGCTCATGCGCTGTTCCATAAGCGGGGGCGTAACATGCAATTATACACTGTTCAATAACAATTTTACATTGTCGAATAAATCCTTTATCCCTCCCCCATGGCACGGCGCAGCGACCACAGTCCCGGACAGCTCAGGGACATGATCCTTGCCGAGGGGCATCGACACCTTTCCGAAGTGGGTTATTCCCGCTTTTCCGCGCGCGAGGTCGCCCGAAGGGTGGGCTATTCGGTCGGCACCCTATACCATGTTTTCGGAACGCTCGACCGGCTGATGTTCGAGATCAACACGATCACCTTCGGCCTCTGGGCCGATCTGCTCGAGCGCCGGCTGGCGGCGTCGGAAGGCCGCAGGCTCGAGGCCCTGGTCGAGGGCTATTTCGATTTCGCCAATTCCAACCGGAATTTGTGGGGCGCAATCTGGGCGCACCACATGCCCGAGGGCGAGCCTTTGCCCCAGGCCGCCGCCAGCGACCGGGCGCGGCTGACCGGCCTCGTCGTCGACGAGGTCGCGGCCGCCCTCCCGGAAGAGCGCCGCCCGGCCGCCGACCGCCTCGCCCGCTCGCTGATCGCGACGGTCCACGGCCATTGCGAATATGCGCAGTCGGGGGCGTTCGCCTTGATGGGGGTGAGCGACCCGGTCGAGCTCGCCAAGGAGCGGGTCTACGCCGAGTTTCGGTGAGCCTTCGCTGGGACGACGAGGTAGCGGTCACCCGTGACTGTCACCCGGCTCCAACCCACTTCCCTTCTAATTTGTACCTTCGTGCCTTCTCTCCAAAAGACGTCCGGCACGCCGCCTGGAGGGAAAGCGCGGGAGGCGCCGGGGCCGGCCGGCGCCTTGCACCCGGTCCGGCTCCGTTGCCCTTCCGTCGACCGTCTCCGCACCCTGATTTGAGGGAAGGCACGAAGGCGCAAAGGTACAACGTAGAAAAAGGGGACTTCCCGCTTCGCAGGGGTGGCCGAAGTGACTATCACCAGCTGATCCGTCGTCCAGCTCGAGCCATTGTTCGAAGAAGCCGCCGTAGCCTCGTTCCGGGTCGACGAAATGGACTTCGTAGATCCAGGTCCGCGGGTTGCCGGCGTGGTCGGGGGCGGACAAAGGCAAAGTGTTGCCGGGGTGGAGGTAGTTCTCGCGGAGCTCGCCCTGGACGATCTCGTGGGGGAAGTTGCCGATCAGATGGCCGGCGTGCCAGTTGGGGTAGACATAGCCGTGGGCCCGGGCCGTCTCGACGGCGAGCTCGTACATGTCGGCGCCGGTGACGGACTCGCGGTTCGCCCTGAAATGGTCGCGGCCGGAATGCCAGGCGGCCTCGATCGCGTCGCGAAGCCGGATCTTCTCCGGATCCGAGCCGATCACATAGGTCCGGCCGATGTCCGCCTCCCAGGATTCGAACATCGGGCCGAGGTCGACGAAGACCATGTCGTCGGCCTCGATGCGAAGGTCCGCGGGCGTGTCGCCGAAGGTCGACAGAGTGTTGGGGCCGGCCCTGACGATCCTCTTGTGCCAATGCTTGAACGTCCCGAACATCCTCTGGCCGAGCGACTGGATCTCCCGGCTCAGCTCCAGCTCCGTGACCCCTGCCCTGAACAGGCCGTCCCGCTCGGCGGAACCGAGCATGTCCATGGCCATGCGATGCGCCTGAAGCAGGCGGGTGTGGCGGTCGGGGGTGTCGTCGAAGCTGTAGGTCATGGCGCCACCCCATAGCGGGCATGAAATCCAGGCGCCAAGCCGAAGCGACCTTTTCCTATTTTCCTCCTACGGGCCAGAGCGGCCCCGAAGGGCCTCGCCGAGCTAGCTGAGGCGGCGCCCGGCCCAGACCACCCGGCCGATGATGGCGAGCGTGGCGAGCTCGCAATCCTTCCATTCCGGATAAGCGGGATTGTCGCTCTTGATCGTGGCGCGCGAGTCGAAGGGATTGATGGCGAGGCGCTTGACCATCAAAGCGTCGTCGCGGCGAAGGACGTAGATTCCGTCGCGGAGCCGATCGGCGCCGTCCGCCCCGTCGACCAGGATATCGTCCCCGTCGGCCAGGGTCGGGCTCATCGAATCGCCCTGCACGCGGATGAAGGACAAGTGATTGGTGCCGCCCTTGCACAGCTGCCTCAACCACTTGGGATCGAAGGCGATATGGGAGATGGCCGCCTCGGTTTCGTTGATCGCGCCGGGGCCGGCCGACGCCCCGACGTCGAGGCGGGGGACCTTGATCATCCCGTCGGTCGAATTCCCGTTCCGAGACGCCTCCGGGCCGCCGAGCAGGGCTTCGCTCACCCCCAGATAATTGGCGATGGTGCGCCGGTCGTCCTCGTCCAGCTTGCGGGGCGTTCCGCGCTTGATGAACTGCTGGATGTAGGCCGGATTCTTGCCGATCAGGCGCGACAGGCCGGCAAAATCCTCGCCCCGCTCCTTGAGCAGTCGAGCAAGGGCTTCGCGTGGGTCGAGCCGGTCCATGCCCCTTTGTAGCGGCAGGAATTGTCCTAGACAAGTAGGATTTTTCATGGGAGAATAGGAAATCGACAGATTCGGAGCTCCCCAATGATCCTCGACCGCATCGACACTTACCTTCGCGCGACCAAGACCACCCCGACCCGGCTCGGCCGCGACGCCGTCGGCGATCCCAATTTCGTCATGAACCTGCGCGACGGCCGGCAGCCGCGCCAGGCCACGCTCGACCGGGTGATCGCCTTCATCGACCGCCAGGAGGAGCCTATCCGGTGAGCTGGATGACGTTCCTGGCCGAGATCGCGACCTGTCTCGTCATCGCGGCGGCGCTGGCGGCCGGAATCGCCGAGTCCCGCGGCCGCGAGCCCGGCCGAGCGGCATTCGAAGGAGGAATATTGGATCCGGCGGCCCGATCAGCGGGCGGACTTCCCCAGCCGGAACAGGGCCCTCAGCGTTCGGCGGGCGAGGACCAGCAGAAGCACGACCAGGCCCAGCAGGACGACAGCCACGCCCAGCGCCGCGATCGGATAGGCCAGCGCCAGCGCGAGCAGGCCGCCGGTCGCGACGTCCTCGACGCTCGAGACGATGACGTTGCTGACCGGCTCGGGACTGACGTTGACCAATGCCCGCGAGCTCGCCTTGGCGCTGTGGGCGAGGAACGCGCCGCCCCCTCCCAAAAGGAAGGCCAGGACCTGCCAGGCGGGATCGCCGGCATCGACGATGGCAAGCGCCAGAAGCGCCCCGCCGACCGGCCGGACGAAGGTGTGGACGGCGTCCCAGGCGCTGTCCAGCCACAGGATCTTGTCCGCGAAAAACTCGGCCACGAGCCCGGCGAAGGCCGCGCCCAATACCCACGGATTCGCCAGAGCGGTGAGCGCGGAGAGGTGGGTCGGAAGCTCGATCCAGCCGGTCTTCATCGCGAGCCCGGTGACGAATACGCAAAAATAAAGGCGCCATCCGGCCAGCAAGCTGACGCTGGCGGCCAGCCCGACTATTTCCACGGCGCTCATCGGGAGAGCCTTGCATGGAGGGGCTTCGCGGTAAAGCTTTGGGAGCGCTTGCGCCGGCTCCGGTCAGGCCAGACCCAGCCCGTCGAGCAGGAGTTTGCCGCCGGCGACGATCATCAGGACGTAGACGATAAAGTAAAAGCGCTCCATCGGCACCCGGCGCACCAGCTTGACGCCGGCGAGGCTGGCGAGGACGGCCAAAGGCAGAAGCGCCGCCGCGGCCAGCCCGTTATCCGCCGTGAACTGGCCGAGCGCGAGATAGGCTGGGACCTTGATCCAGTTGACGATGGCGAAGAACAAGGCGGAAGTCCCGACGAAGACGTCGCGATCGAGCTTCCTGGGCATCACCCACATCTGGAAGGGCGGTCCGCCGGCATGGGCGATCTGGCTGGTGAAGCCGGCCGCGACCCCGAACAGGCTTCCGACCCAGGCGGGCGAGCTGGACGAGGCAGTGATCCGCCCGCCCCGCTCGACGGCGAGCCGGTAGGCGCCGAACAGGATCGAGATCGCGCCCAGGGCCGCCATCACCGCGTCGGACGAGATCCGAGCGGCGAGCAGCCAGCCGAGCCCGATCCCGACCGCGGCGCCGGGCAGCATCGCGGCGAGCACCGAGCCGTCCCAGCTCTTCCGGAAGGCAAGGACGCTGACCACGTCCTGGGCGATCAGGATCGGCAGGAGGATGGCGGCGGCCTTGACCGGATCGTCGATGCCGAGCGCCATCAGCGGCATGCCCAGCGCGCCGAGCCCGGTGAAGCCGCCCTTCGCAAGCCCGATCAGAAGCACCGCCGGGATGGCGAACAGGTAGAAAGCGGGATCGTCAGGCATGGGCCCCCGTCATTGCGAGGAGCGAAGCGACGAAGCAATCCAGCGGGACTTCGAGTGGGACGGGTCTGGACGATTTTTCAACGCAACGACGCAACGAGCGCGGAGCGCTCCCCCCGGATCAGCGCTTGCCGAAGACTGTCTCGCCGTCGACAGGCGATAAGCTGGTCCGCTTCGCGGAATCGTCGCGCCGTCGCGTCGTTGCGTCGTTGCGTTCAAAAATGAGTTCGCACCGCCTAGGCGCTCTCCACCAGCCTGGCTTCCTCCATCCGCGGCACGAGCAGGTGGATGATGAGCAAGGCCAGCAAATAGCTCGAGCCGGCGATGACGAACATCGGCATGTAGCTGCCGGTCGCGTCGAGGACCCAGCCGGTGAACTTGGCCATGAACATCCCGCCGACGGCCCCGATCGTCCCGCCGATGCCGATGATCGCCCCCACCGCCTTGCGCGGGAAGAGATCGGAGGGGAGCGTGTAGAGATTGGCGGAGAAGCCCTGGTGGGCGGCGGTGGCGAGGCCGATCAGGAGCACCGCCCCCCAGACGCCCGACACGCCCGGCGCAAGCATCACCGGCGGTACGCACAGGGCGCAGGCCAGCATCGCCGTCTTGCGCGCCTTGTTGACGCTCCAGCCGCGATGGATGAGCTTCGACGACAGCCAGCCGCCGGCGATGCTGCCGACGTCGGAGAGGATGTAGATGGCGGCGAGCGGCAGGCCGAAGGTGAGCAGGTTGAGCCCGTGCTGGTCGGCGAAGAAGCTCGGCAGCCAGAACAGGAAGAACCACCAGATCGGGTCGATCATGAACTTGCCGATCGCATAGGCCCAGGTCTGGCGGTGGCGGAGGAGCGGCAGCCATCTGACGTCGCCCGGAGCGTCGGCGGGATCGCTCTCGATATAGGCCAGCTCCTCGGCCGACAGATTCTTCTTCTCGCGCGGGCGGCGGTAGATCGTCCACCAGCAGATCACCCAGAGGAAGACGATCGCGCCGGTGAACAGGAAGGCGGTGCGCCAGCCGAACCAGATGACGAGGAAGGGCGCGATCAGCGGGGTGAGGATGGCGCCGATATTGGCGCCGGCGTTGAAGATGCCGATGGCGAAGGCGCGCTCCTTCTTCGGGAACCATTCGGCCACCGCCTTGACGCCGGCCGGGAAGTTGCCGGATTCGCCGAGGCCGAGCGCGAAGCGCGCGATCATGAAATGACTGGCGTTGTTGGCCAGGGCATGGGCCATGGCGGCGAGGCCCCAGATCGTCGCCGCCAGCGAATAGCCGAAGCGGGCGCCGAGCTTGTCGATCAGCCGGCCGAAAACGACGTAGCCGATCGCGTAGGCGAGCTGGAAGGAGAAGACGATGTTGGCGTAGGTGCTCTCGTCCCAGCCATATTCGCTTTGCAGCGTCGGCTTGAGGACGCTGATCATCTGGCGGTCGATATAATTGATCGTCGTCGCGAAGAAGAGCAGGGCGCAAATGCCCCAGCGCACCCGCCCGCCACTGAACCTGGCGCTGGAAGGCGCCCCCTCCGCGATCGTCCCGGCCATTCGAACACCCTCCGTCGCGCCTTTTCAGCGCCTCGCGCGGCTTGTATAGGAAACCGGTGTCATATACAATGTGGCTTCTGCATCAGGGGCGCCGCGAAGGAGCGAGGACGCATGAGAAACAGCCTTTGGATACCGGCCCTTTACGGGCTCGCCGCGTGCAACCCGGCAGAGGTTCCGGCGCAGAACGATTCGGCTCCGAGCAAGGTCGAGACGTCGGGCAAGACGGACGTCCCGCTCGGCGAGGTGCCCAAGGCGGTGCTGGCCGCGGCCGCCGCGGCTCAGCCCGGCTTCACGCCGGCGGAAGCGGAGGCCGAGACCCGCGACGGCCGCAAGTATTTCGACGTCGGCGGAAGGCTGGCCGACGGCTCGGAGGTCGAGTTCGACATCATGGAGGAGGGCGGAAGCTGGCGGGTCGTCGAGACCCAGCGCGACATAAGGCTCGAGGCGGCGCCGGCGGGCGTGCGCGCGAAAGCCGGCGACTATGCGGCCGCGAGGGTGACCGAGAGCCGGCAGTCGGACGGGCTGATCATCTACGAGCTGTACGATTCGAAGCAGCGCAAGCTCGAGATCAAGTGGGACAGGAAGAGCGCCGAGGTGCTGACCGAGGAGTGGGCGCATTAGCGGCGCCGTCACCCCGGACTTGATCCGGGGTCCATGAACACCGCGTCGGGAAAGCTGACGACGGCAGTGTTCTTGGATGCCGGATCAAGTCCGGCATGACGATTATCCCTCCGGCCTCGCCGCGCGCAGGATGCATTCCACCCGATAGCCCTCGCCGAAGCGGGCTTCGACGCGCTGGCCGGGGCGGGCGTCGTGGACTCCGGTGACCGCTCCGGACGAGATCCACTGGCCCGGCCGGAGCGCGATCTTGCGCCTGGCCATCAGCTCGAACAGGAAGCGCGCCGCGCCGATCGCTCCGTCGGGGAAAGCGGTGGCCCGGCCGGTGCCGGCGAGGGCGCCGTCGAGCAGGGTCGTCACCTCCCATCGCTCGAACCCGCTCGACCGCCAGTCGGAAATCGCGGCGCCGACGACGAGGCCGTTGTTGTTGCCGAAATCGGAGATCACCGCGACCGGACCGAGCCGGTTGATCGCGCCCAGCGGCGAGCTTGCGATCTCGATCCCGACATGGACGGCGTCGATCAGGTCCGCGGCTTCCTCGAGCGTGAAGCTCCCCTTCCCCGCCGGCGGCGTGCGGGCGATGCGGAGCAGGAATTCGGCCTCGCCCGCGGCGAAGCCCTCGGCGAAGACCGGGCATTCGGGCACCGACCCGGCCTCCGCCACGGTCTGCGCGGCGAAGATCGGGCCGGTCAGGCGGTCGGCGCCGTAGCGGCCCGACAGGGGTGGATTGATCCGGCCGACCTTCCAGCCGATCACCGGCCTTCGCCAGGCGGCGATCGCCTGGTCCTGGACGGCATAAGCCTCCTCCAAGGTCTCGGGGAAATCGCCGGGATAACCCGCCAGGCCGCCCGCGGTCCGGCGCGCCGCGAGGAATCGGTCGGCAATCACGGCCGGGTCGGTACTCAGCAAATCCACTACGGGACCCCTTCAGGCTCTTTTTCCAACGCTAGTGGAAACCGGTGTCATAGGCAAGGCTCAAGCGCCGCGCGCGGCCCCGACTCGCGCATCGCCGCGGCCGCGGCCTCGACGGCGCCGCGGAACCGCGGATCCTCCGCCAGCCGCTCCGGGAACACCTGCCGCAGCTCCAGCAGCCCCGCGACAGGATCGGCGCTTCGGCCGATCGCCGACAGCCGGGCCGCCAGCGGGTCGACGATCTCCGCCCCCGCTTGCGCCCGGCGTTCGACGAACAAGATCCAGGCCGCCACCGTAACCGCCAGCCGCTCGACCGGCCGTCCCGCGCCGAGCGAGTCCGAGATCGTGTCGAGCAGGCGGTAGGGCAGCTTCTGCGACCCGTCCCAGGCGATCTGCGCCAGCCTGTGACCGATGGCGGGGTTGCGGAACCGCTCCAGGATCCCGCCGCAATAGGCCTGGAGGTCGAGCGGCGAGGGCTGCAGCGTGGCGACGATGTCCTCGCGCACCAGCCGCTCGACGAAGCCGGCGAGCGCTCCGTCCGCCATCGCGTCGGCGACCGTTTCATGCCCGATCAGGAGCCCCAGATAGGCGAGGGTCGAGTGGGCGCCGTTGAGGATTCGGAGCTTGGCCCGCTCCCAGGCGGCGACGTCGGCCGCCATCACCACCCCGGCCGACGCCAGGTCCGGCGATCCGGGCGGGAGCGCGTCCTCGACGACCCATTGCGAATAGGCTTCGCGGCTGACCGGGACCTCGTCCCGGAAGCCGAGGCCGCGGACCCGGCGGCGAAGCCCATCCGTCGTCGCCGGGGTGATCGAATCGACCATCGTGTCGGGGAACCGGGCCTCGCCCTCGATCCAGCGCGCCAGCTCGGCATCGTCACGCCCGGCATAAGCGAGGATTGCGGCGCGAAGCTTGCTGCCGTTGGCGACCATATTGTCGCAGCAGAGCGGTGTGAACGGCGCCAGCCCGGCCGCCCGCCGGTCGCGAAGGCCGAGGGTGAGCCAGCCGACCAGGCTCACCGGATTGTCCGGTTCGGCGAGATCGTGGACGATGTCGGAATGGCCGAAATCCAGGCTGCCGTCGCCGGCGAGGCAATAGCCTTTCTCGGTGACGGTGCTCGAGACGATCCGCACTGCCGGATCGCGAAGCAACGAGCGCACCCCCTCCCCTTGGCCGGGCCCGAAGAAACGTTTGTGGGCGGCGAGGGTTCGGAAGCTCGTCTCCGAATCGAGGATGGCGAGGGTGTAGCGCCCGCCTTGCCGCTTCAGAGCCTCGATCGTTCCGGGCGAGCGCAGCGAAACCGCGGCGATCCCCCAGCGCGGATCCTCCTTCAAAAGCCGGTCGACATAATCGGCCTGGTGGGCGCGGTGGAAGGCGCCCGGGCCGAAATGGACGATCCCGCAGGCGCTCACAAGGTGACGCCGCGCTTCCAGATCGCGATCTCGCGCTCGCCATTGCGCTCCGCCGCCGTCTCCTCGCCCGAGGCGAATTCGGCGATCCTGTCGGCGAGCGCGTCCGCCGCCGGCTCCATCCCGCCGTTCAGGACCTGGCCGGCGTCGAAATCGATCCAGCCGCTTTTCTTCCGGGCAAGCTCGCTGTTCGAGGCGATCTTCACCGTCGGCACCGGGAAGCCGAGCGGAGTGCCGCGCCCGGTGGTGAACAGGATGAGGGTCGCTCCGGCGGCGGCGAGCGCGGTCGACGAGACGGCGTCGTTGCCGGGCGCCTCGAGCAAAGCCAGCCCGCGCCGCCTCACCCGCTCGCCGTAGCGAAGCACGTCGGCGACCGGGGCACGGCCGGCCTTCTGAACCGCGCCTAGCGACTTCTCCTCGAGCGTGGTGATCCCGCCGGCGATGTTGCCCGGGGAGGGATTCTCGGAGACCGGCTGGCCGCTGGCGAGGAAGTAGAGCTTGAAGTCGTTGACCAGGCCGACGATCGAATCGAACACCTCTTCGTCCCGCGCCCGCGCCATCAGCAGCCGTTCGGCGCCGAATGTCTCCGGTATCTCGCTGAGAATAATCGTTCCGCCGGCGGCGACCGTGCGATCGGCCATTCGCCCGACCAGGGGATTGGCGGTGAGGCCGGAAAAGCCGTCCGAGCCGCCGCATTTGAGGCCCAGCACAAGCTCGCCGAAGCCGACCGGCTGGCGGCGGGACAGAGCGGCGGTGGCGACCAGGGCGTCGACCAAAGCGAGGCCTTCCTCGAGCTCGTCCTCGACGCCCTGCGCGCGAAGGGTCCGAACCCGGCCGCGCAGCCCCTCGGGTATCTCCTCGATCAGAGCGTCGAGCTGGTTCGATTCGCAGCCGAGGCCGACGAGCAGGATTCCGCCGGCATTGGGATGGCAGGCCAAAGCGGCCAGGATCGAGCGGGTCCCGGCGAGGTCCTCGCCGAGCTGCGAGCAGCCGAACGGATGGGCGAAGGCGTGGATTCCGTCGACAATGCCGGAGTGGCGGGCGTTGGCGACGGCGGCGATCTTCTGGGCGGTCCGGCCGACGCAGCCGACCGTCGGCAGGATCCAGATCTCGTTGCGGGTGCCGACCCGGCCGTCGGCGCGGCGATAGCCGAGGAAGCCCGGCGCGGCCTGCTCGCTTATCGGCTCGGCCGTCAGCGGCCGATAGGAATAGCCTTCGACCCCGCTGAGCGCCGTCTTGAGATTGTGGCTGTGGACATGCTCGCCGGCGGCCACGTCGGCGGTGAGGATTCCGATCGGCCAGCCGAACTTTCTCACCGTCTCGCCCGCTTTCATGGCGCGAAGCGCCACCTTGTGGCCCTCTTGTATCTCGTCCCGGGTCTCGACCGCGGATCCGCCGGCTTCGGCCCGGACGCCCCTGGCCAGCGCCGTCAAAGCCACCGCGACATCGTCGCGCGGGTCCAGATGGAGCAGCGCCCGGCGTGCCGTGGCGGCCTCGAGGAGATCGGCTTGCGTCATCGGGTAACCGGTGTCAAATAGCCGTAACGGCGGTGTCGGACAAGGACTTCGTCATTCCGGCGAAAGCCGGAATCCATGAACACGGCGGTTTCACGTTGATCGGTGGCGGTGTTCATGGATCCCGGATCAAGTCCGGGATGACGGAGAATGGTGCAGGCCGTGCGCCTTGGCTTCCGGCGCGGGCCGCGCCTATAGCGATGGCCAGGGAGAGTGACGTGGCGGGCGAAGGGGCAAAGGAGCCGGGGCGGGGCAATCGCCGCATGGGCAAGCCGACGATCAACGACGTCGCCCGGCTGTCGGGGGTCTCCAAGAAGACCGTGAGCCGGGTGATCAACCGCTCCCCTTTGCTCAACGACGAGACCCGCGAGCGGGTGCTCGGCGTGATCCGCGACCTCGGCTACGTGCCCAACCCGCAGGCCCGGGCGCTGGCGCTTCGGACCAACTTCCTGATCGGCCTCATCCACGACAATCCCAACGCCCAGATGGTGCTCAACGTCCAGCAGGGCATATTGGAGGCGCTTCAGGGCACCGACTATGCGATGGTCGTCCGCCCGGTCGACCGCGGCTCCTCCACCCTGCTCGACGACGCGCGCCACTTCCTCGAGCGCCAGCGGCCCTACGGAGTCGTCATCCTGCCGCCTTTGTCGGAGAACGATTCGATCGCCCGGCTCTGCGACGAGGTCGGCTGCCGCTACGTGCGCATGGGCTCGGCCGAGCTCGACGATCCCGATCACATGGTCGTCTCCAACGACCGCGAGGCGGTCGTCGAGGCGGTCCAGTATCTGATCACCCAGGGCCACAGGCTGATCGGCCTCGTCGCCGGCCCGAACGGCTTCCGCTCCGCCGCGGAACGCCGCCTCGGCTTCGAGGACGCGCTCTCCGCGGCGAGCCTGAAGCTTCCGCGGAGCCTCATCGCCGAAGGCAATTACACGTTCGAATCGGGCATCGCCGCCGCCGAGAAGCTGCTCGACCTGTCGCCGCGCCCGACCGCGATCTTCGCCAGCAACGACGAGATGGCGGCCGGAGTCGTCCATGCCGCGCGCGAGCGCGACATCAACGTGCCCGAGGATCTCTCCGTGATCGGCTTCGACGACACTCCGATCGCCGGCCACATCTGGCCGCCGCTGACCACGGTGCGCTGGCCGATCGTCTCGATGGCGCGAGCGGCGGCGCTGAAGCTGCTGGCCGGCCAGAGCGGCGGCGGCGAGGTCTCGGAGCCGTCGCTGTTCCTGTCGAGGCTGGTGAAAAGGGCGTCGGTGGCGGGACCGAAATAATCCTCCCCGAGCTTGCTCGGGGAGGGGGACCAGGCGGAGCCTGGTGGAGGGGTAGCTGCCACAGGACACCTGAGGTTCCGGCGTGATCCGCTTTCCTCCGCACCAATTACCCCTCCACCACACTTCGTGTGGTCCCCCTCCCCGCCGCTTCGCGGCAGGGAGGACAGAGGTTGCAATCCGCCATGACACCGGTTACCGCGTGAATTGCGCAGCCGGCGGAGACCGGCGTCCGGCCAAGCGTTAGGAGAGCGAATGCCACGGCCCCTGAAGCTCGATCCTGACAGGCTGTTCCCGGCCGATCCGAGCGGCCGCTCGATCGCCCGAGCCCTTTACGGCGAGGTCGCATCGCTTCCGATCGTCAGCCCGCACGGCCATACCGATCCGGCCTGGTTCGCAAGCGACGCGCCGTGGACGGACCCGACTTCGCTGCTCCTCGCCCCCGACCATTATCTCTACCGGATGCTCCACAGCCAGGGCGTCCCGCTCGAAGCTTTGGGCGTGCCCGGCCGGGCCGGACCCTCCCCCGCCGATCCGCGCGAGGCCTGGAAGCTGTTCGCGAGCTATTATTACCTCTTCCGCGGGACTCCCTCGCGCCTGTGGCTGGATCAGGTCTTCGCCGAGCTGTTCGGCCTCGACGTCGCTCTCGAGGCGGCCACCGCCGATCGTTATTTCGACCGGCTGACCGAGAGCCTCGCCACCCCCGCCTTCCGCCCCCGCGCTCTGTTCGAGCGGTTCGACATCGAGCTCCTGGCCACCACCGAAGGCGCGCACGAGGACCTCGTCCACCACGCCGCGATCCGCCAGTCGGGCTGGCCCGGCCGGGTCGTCACCACCTACCGGCCCGACGCCGTCGTCGATCCCGAGCATGAGGATTTCGCCGCCGCCCTCGACGCCTTCGCCGAGCTGACCGGCGAGGACGTGCGCGATTGGGCCGGCTATCTCGCCGCGCACCGCAAGCGCCGGGCCGATTTCCGGGCCGCCGGCGCCACCGCCACCGATCATGGCCATCCCACCGCCCGGACGGCCGATCTCATCCAGTCGGACAAGGAAGTCCTGTTCGGCCGGATCGTCGGCGGCCGCTGGTCGCGCGAGGACGCCGAGCTGTTCCGCGCGCAGATGCTGACCGAGATGGCGGCGATGAGCCTCGAGGACGGGATGGTGATGCAGATCCACCCGGGGTCTTTCCGCAACCACAATCGCCGCCTCCATCGCGACTATGGCCGCGACAAGGGCGCCGACATCCCGACCCGCACCGATTATGTGCAGGGCCTGAAGCCGCTGCTCGACCGCTTCGGCAACGAGCCGGGCCTGACGATCATCCTCTTCACCCTGGACGAGAGCGCCTATGCCCGCGAGCTCGCCCCGCTGGCGGGCCATTATCCCTGCCTCAAGCTGGGCCCGGCCTGGTGGTTCCACGATTCCCCCGAGGGCATGCGCCGCTTCCGCGAGATGACCACGGAGACGGCGGGCTTCTACAACAGTGTGGGGTTCAACGACGACACCCGCGCCTTCCTCTCCATCCCCGCCCGCCACGACGTCGCCCGCCGGGTCGACTGCGCCTTCCTGGCGCGGCTGGTGGCGGAGGGACGGCTCCAGGACTGGGAGGCGGCGGAGCTCGCCCACGAGCTCGCCTACGGCCTCGTCAAGCGCGCCTACCGGCTCGACGCGCCGCGGGTGATGGCGGCGTGAGCATCGATAACGCCGTCATCCCGGCGAAAGCCGGGACCCATGAACACGGGGGCCAGAGAATACTCGCCGACATCTGTGTTCATGGATCCCGGATCAAGTCCGGGATGACGATCTTTTACTGAACGGAGCCGCCATGTTCGAACGCACCTATTACGCCACCCATCCCGACATGATGGAATGCGTCTCCAACGAGGAGCTGCGCGACCGCTATCTGATCCAGGATCTGTTCCGGGAAGGCGAATGCGTCCTGAACTATACCCACGCCGACCGCTTCGTGATCGGGGGGGTGCTGGTCGGTGCGGCGCCGGTGGCGCTTCCGGCGCAGGCCGAGCCGCCTTCCGCGGCCGGCCACCCCTTCCTCGAGCGGCGCGAGCTCGCCATCGTCAACGTCGGCCGCACCGCCGGCACCGTCACCGTCGACGGCGAGGCGTTCGAGCTCGGCAACAAGGACTGCCTCTACGTCACCATGGGCGCGAAGGACGTGAGCTTCGCCGGCGCCGGGGCCAAATTCTACCTCGCCTCCTGCCCGGCCCACAAAGAATTCCGGACCCGCAAGCTGGAGATCGCCCAGGCCAATGCGCTGGAGCGCGGAAGCCTCGAGGAATCGAACGAGCGGACCATCTACCAGCTCGTCATCCCCGGCGTGTGCGACAGCGCCCAGCTGGTCATGGGCCTGACCGTGCTCAAGCCCGGATCGGTGTGGAACACGATGCCGCCGCACATCCACGAGCGGCGCAGCGAGATCTATTTCTATTTCGAGCTGGACGGCGAGAGCGACCGCGTCTTCCATTATATGGGCGAGGGCGAGGCGATGCGGCACATCGTCATCGCCAACGACGAGGCGGTGATCAGCCCGCCCTGGTCGATCCACATGGGCTCGGGCACCCGCGCCTACGCCTTCATCTGGGCGATGGCCGGCGAGAACCAGGATTATACCGACATGAACGTCCTCGACATCTGCCAGCTGCAATGACTCGCTTTTCCGTCATCCCCGCGAAAGCGGGGATCCCGCTTCTTCCTTTCTTCCAACCGTGCGACCAAAGCGGGATTCCCGCTTTCGCGGGAATGACGAGATGACCATGACCAACCCCTTCGACCTCACCGGCCGGGTCGCCATCGTCACCGGCGCCAATACGGGCATCGGCCAGGGCATCGCCGTCGCTCTGGCCCGGGCCGGCGCCAACGTCGCTCTGGTCGGCCGTTCCAGCGCCGACGAGACGGCGGAGCTGGTCCGCGCCGCCGGCCGGCGCGCCGCTCTGATCGCCGCCGATCTCTCGACCATCGCGCCCGTCCGGGACGTCGTCGAGCAAAGCCTCGCCGAGCTCGGCGGGCTCGACATCCTCATCAACAATGCCGGGATCATCCGCCGCGCCGACGCGGTCGATTTCAGCGAGGAGGATTGGGACGCCGTGATGGACACCAACCTCAAGTCGGTCTTCTTCCTGAGCCAGTCGGCGGGGCGCCACATGATCGCGCAGGGGCGCGGCAAGATCGTCAACATCGCCTCGATGCTGAGCTTCCAGGGCGGCATAAGGGTGCCGAGCTACACCGCCTCCAAATCGGGCGTGGCGGGGCTTACCAGGCTGCTCGCCTGCGAATGGGCGCCCAAAGGGATCAACGTCAACGCGATCGCCCCGGGCTATATCGCGACCAGCAACACCGCCGCCCTCCAGGCCGACGAGACCCGCAACCGCCAGATCCTCGAGCGCATCCCCGCCGCGCGCTGGGGCGACCCGTCCGATCTCGGCGGCGCGGCCGTCTTCCTGGCCTCCTCCGCCTCCGATTACGTCAACGGCCACATCCTCGCCGTCGACGGCGGCTGGCTGGCGCGATGATCCTTCGAGACGTGGCTTCGACAAGCTCAGCCACTCCTCAGGATGAGCGGTATGTGCAAAGGTCCGCTCCTGCTGAGGAGGCATTGAGCGAAGTCGAAAGGCCGTCTCGAAGCACGGAGAGAATGGGATGACCGGACCGATCGCCTGCTTCGGGGAGATCCTGCTGCGCATGACCGCGCCGGGGCGCGAGCTCATGCTTCAGAAGCCCAGGCTCGACGTCTACGTCGCCGGCGCCGAGGCCAATGTCGGGGTCGCTTTGGCCAATCTCGGCCACAAGGTGAAGATGGTGACCTGCCTTCCGGCCAACGCGCTCGGCGAGGCCGCGCTTCGCGAGGTCCGCCGCCACGGAGTCGACGTCTCCGGGATCGCCCGGACGCCGGGCCGGATGGGCCTCTATTTCCTCACCCAGGGCGCGGGGCTGCGCGCCTCGGAGATCTTCTACGACCGGCAGGACAGCAGCTTCGCCCGGGCCGCGGCCGGCGATTTCGACTGGGACGGACTGCTGGCCGGGGTCGGCCTGCTGCACATGTCCGGGATCACTCCGGCGCTCGGGCCCCGCTCGGCCGAAGCGGCGGTCGCCGCCGCCGAGGCGGCCGGCCGGCTCGGAATCCCGATCTCGTTCGACGGCAATTACCGGGCGCAGCTGTGGGAAGCGTGGGACAGCGATCCGAAGGCGATCCTCACCCGGCTGGTCTCGAAAGCGCGGATCCTGTTCGGCAACCATCGCGACATCTCGCTTCTGCTCGGTGAAAAGTTCGGCGGCGAGGGTCCGGACCGCCGGCGCGAGGCGGCCGAGGCCGCTTTCGGCGCCTTCCCGAACCTGGAGATGATCGCGTCGACGGCGCGCCACGTCGACGATGCCGACCGCCACCGGATCGCGGCCCGGATCGACACGCCCGACGGCGCCGCCCAGACCGAGGAAGTGGTCGTCGCCGGGATCGTCGACCGGATCGGCGCCGGCGATAGCTTCGCCGCCGGGATCCTGCACGGCGTGCGCACCGGCCGGGACCTCGACTGGACGGTCCGCTCGGGCCTCGCTTTGACCTGCCTCAAGCATTCGCTGCCCGGCGATTTCAGCCTGTTCGGGGTAAGCGACATCGAGGCGTTCATGGCCGGCGGCCTCGACGTCAGGCGATGATCAGCCGGCGCCTGTTCCTCGCGGGCACCGGCGCTCTGGCGGCGGCGCCCGCTTTCGCCCAGGGCGACCCCGCGGTGGAGACCTCGCTCGGTCCCGTTCGGGGCACGCGCGAGGGCGGACTCTCGGTCTTCCGCGGCCTGCGCTACGGCGTGGCGGAGCGCTTCCAGGCGCCGAAGCCGCCAAGCCGCAGCCGCGAGCCGGTCGCGGCGACAGGCTTCGGGCCCTCCGCGCCGCAACGGGGCGACCGGTACCGGCCGGCCGGCGAGGATTGCCTGTTCCTCAACGTCTGGACTCCCGAGGCCAAGCCGGGCGGCAAGCGGCCGGTGATGGTCTATTTCCACGGCGGCGCTTACTCGACCGGTTCCGTCGCGGATCCTGTCAATGACGGGCGATTCCTGGCGAATAATGGCGATTGCGTCACCGTCACCGTCAACCACCGCCTCAACGCCTTCGGCTATCTCTACCTCGCCCGACTCGACCCGCGCTTCCCGGACAGCGGCAATGCCGGACAGCTCGACCTCATCCTCGCCCTCGGGTGGATCCGGCGGAACATCGCCGCGTTCGGCGGCGACCCGGGCCGGATCCTCGTCTTCGGCCAATCGGGCGGCGGCGCCAAGATCGCCACCCTGATGGGCATGCCGGCGGCGAAGGGCCTGTTCCACCGGGCGATCACGATGAGCGGCCAGCAGGTCACCGCCTCGGGCCCGCTCAACGCCACCGCCCGGGCCAGGGCCTATCTCGAGGCGCTCAAAATGAGCTCGGCGGCCGAATTGCTCGCCCTGCCCGCCGAGCGGCTGGTGGAGGGCCTCGCCGCGACCGATCCGATCCTCGGCGGCGGGGTCTATATGGGGCCGGTGCTCGACATGAAGTGGCTGACCCGCCACCCTTTCTGGCCCGATTCGAACCCGCAGTCGAACGCGATCCCGATGATGCTGGGCAACACGCGGGACGAGACCCGCGCCTTCGTCGATCCCGACAGCGAGAAGGTCCGGACGCTCGACTGGGACAATATCGCCGAGCGCATGGCGCCCGAGCTGCGCGTCGACATCCACCCGGAATGGGTCGTCTCGCAATATCGGGCCCGCTTCCCCGACTGGACTCCCGAGCGGGTCTTCTACGCCGCGACCACGGCGGGGCGGAGCTGGCCCGGACAGGTGATCGAGGCGGACGCCCGGGCGAGCGCCGGAGCGCCCACCTGGGTCTACCAGGTCGACTTCCAGTCGCCGACCCAGCCTCGCCGGGGCGCGCCGCACACGATGGACATCGCTTTGGCTTTCGGGACGCTCGACGCCGAGGGCTCCTATACCGGCACGGGCGCCGAGGCCCGGGCGCTGAGCGAAAAGATGATGAGCGCCTTCACCTTATTCGCGCGCAAGGGCGATCCCAATGGAGCGGGCGTCCCGGCCTGGCCGGCCTACCGGTTGCCGGAACGCACGACCATGGTCTGGGATAAGACGAGCGCCGCCGTCGCCGATCCGCGGCGGTGGGAGCGCGAGCTTTTCGCGCGAGTGCCCTACATCCAGCCCGGCACGTAAGGAACTTGACAGGAACCCGCTGTCGAGGCAGACGAATGACACCGGTTACTTAAGTGCCGGAAGGGGTGACCCCGCAGCCATAGCGGGGCGGTCCGGAGAGAGGACAAAGACGCGTCCGCGCGCTCCCAGCCTCCCGAATCGCGGCTCAGGCCGCCACCTTCGCGCCGGCTTTAGACACCGGTGTCATATATGGGGCGGGCGCTGGCCCGGCGAACAGGGAGGTTCATCGTCATGGTTTCGGATCGGCTTTTCGGACGGGCTCAGGCCCTGCGGCACATATTGGGCGCCGCTTCCGTGCTTGCCCTCGCCGCCCCCGCTTATGCCCAGGATGCTGAGCCGCCGGCGACCGAGGAGGCCGAGGAGGCCGAAGCCGCCGTTCCCGAGCCCGACACCGGCGGCCAGACCGTCGCCGCCGAGGAGACCACCACCGAGGACATCGTCGTCACCGGCTTCCGCCGCTCGCTCCAGTCCGCGCTCAACGTCAAGCGCAACTCGGTCGCCGCGGTCGACGCCATCGTCGCCGAGGACATCGCCAAGTTCCCCGACCAGAATCTCGCCGAGTCGCTGCAGCGCATCCCCGGAATCTCGATCCAGCGCGACGGCGGCGAAGGGCGGGCGATCACGGTGCGCGGCCTCGGCGCCCAGTTCACCCGGGTCCGGGTCAACGGCCTCGAGACGGTCGCCACCTCGACCGACGGCGCCAGCGCCAATCGCGACCGCGCCTTCGATTTCAACGTCTTCGCCTCCGAGCTGTTCAACTCGATCGTCGTCCACAAAACCGCCGAAGCCTCGCTCGATGAGGGCTCCCTGGGCGCGGTGGTCGACCTCAACACCGGCAATCCGCTCGGCGGCCGCCGCGGCTTCACCCTCGTCGGCTCGCTGCAGGGTTCGTATAACGACCTCAGCAAGAATGTCGGGCCGCGCGCTGCCGGGCTGCTCTCCTGGAAGTCGGCCGACGGCACGTTCGGAGTGGCCGTCTCCGCCGCCTACCAGAAGACCGACACGCTCGAGCTCGGCAACAATACGGTGCGCTGGGCTCAGGCCCGGTTCGACTCGGTCGCCGGAACGCCCTGCTTCTACACCACCGCGGTCAGCGCCGTCCGCGCTTCGAACAGCGGCGGAGTCTACCGCCCGAGCACCGCTTGCGATTCGGTCGCCCTGGCCTTCCACCCGCGCATCCCGCGCTACGGCGAGGTCGGCCACGACCGCGAGCGTCTGGGCGTGACCGGAAGCGTTCAGTGGGCGCCCAACGATTCGACCAAGATCTCGCTCGACGGCCTCTATTCGACCTTCAAGGAGGTCCGCGAGGAGAAATGGGCGGAGGTCCTGTTCCGCTCGAACGAGCGCTCGATCGACGTCGTCAATTTCCAGATCGATCCGGCCACCAACAATCTGGTCAGCGGCACGTTCAACGATGCCTGGGTCCGCACCGAGCATTATCTGCGCCGCTCCAAGACCGAATTCTACCAGCTCGGAGCGACCTGGGACCAGGACGTCACCGACAAGTTCCGCTTCACCCTGCTCGGCGGCTTCTCGCAGTCCGACGCCAGCATCCCGGTCGAGACCACCCTCGTCTTCGACGACCGCGACGCCCAGGGTTATCATTACGATTATACCGACTCGCGCCACCCGGTGCTGACTTTCGGCACCAGCGTCACCGATCCGGCCGTCTTCCAGCTCGCCGAGATCCGCGACCGGCCGTCCGACACGGTGAACAAGTTCCGGACCGCCCAGCTGCGCACCGAATATGACGTGGCCGAGGGCTTCAGGGTCAAGCTCGGCGGAGTCTATCGCCGCTTCAGCTTCGACACCGAGGGCTTCACCCGCGACACCATCGTCTGCGGCAATGGCGGGCTCGACAATGTGCTCCACACGATCACCTGCTCGCCGACCTCGGCTTTCGGGCCGGCCGCGGTCTACGGCTTCCCGGTCACCGCCGCCCTCGGCGAGCTGTTCAATCTCGGCAAGGCCGGCCAGCCGGCCGGGACGACGACCAGCTGGCTGATCCCCAATCTCGAGACCGGCACCGCCTTCACCGGCCTTTACGACCGCACCCCCGCCATCGACGCCGGCAACACGCGCGGAGTCGTCGAAACGGTCAAGGGCGGCTACCTCCAGGTCGACGTCGAGGGCACCCTGCTCGGCCTGCGCTACGCGGCCAATGCCGGAATCCGCTACGTCCGCACCAGCCAGACCTCGACCGGCCTCAGCAGCGGAGTCCGCGCCACCGTCGAGCGCAGCTACGACGACTGGCTGCCGGCGGTGAACATCGCTTTGTTCCCGGCGGAGAATTTCATCATCCGGATGGCCGCGGCCGACGTCATCACCCGCCCGACCTTGGGCAATCTGACTCCGGGCGGCTCGGTCGACGGCTTCAACTACCGGGTCACTTACGGCAACCCGTTCCTCGATCCGTTCCGGGCGACCGCCTACGACCTCGCCTTCGAATGGTATTTCCGGCCGCAGTCGATCTTCTCGGTCGCCTTCTTCAAGAAGGACGTGGCGAGCTTCCCGGTGGCGGAGACGCGCTCGGGCACCTTCGCCTCGACCGGACTGCCGACCTCGGTGATCCCGCCGAGCTCGCCGGCCTTCGTCAATCCGGAAGGGCAGCTGTGGACGATCAACTCGATCGGCAACGGCAGCGGCGCCAGCCTCAAGGGCGTCGAAGTGTCGCTGCAGGCGCCCTTCACCTTCCTTCCGGGCTTCCTGTCCCGCTTCGGCGGGATCGTGAACGGGACGCTGATCGATTCGAGCGCGACCTACAGCGTCGCCGGCCCGACCGTCGCGACTTGCATCAACGCCAATTGCGCCTTCGGCCCCAATGTCGCGGCGACGCGGCGAGGTACGCTGTTCGGCCTGTCGAAGAAGGCGTTCAACGCCACGCTCTATTATGAGGACGAGGTGTTCAGCGCCCGCGTCTCGGGGAGCTACCGGAGCCGTTTCGCCGACGCCAACAGCGGCACCGGCAACGTCTTCGAGGGCTACAACTCGACCTGGAACCTCGACGCGTCGGTCCGCTACAAGATCAGCGAGAAGATCGAGCTGTCGCTCGAGGGCGTCAACCTCCTCGACACCTATCGCGACCGCTGGACCGACATCGATGCCAACCGCAATTACGAGTTTAACCATTTCGGCCGCACGATCCTGTTCGGCGCCCGGGTGAAGATGTAACCGACGCTTCCATGAAGGTTGACCGCCGAACCGCGCTCACGGGGGCCCTGGCCAGCGGAGCGGCGGTCCTCCTTCCACCGCCGCTTTTCGCCCAGCGCGCCGGCGCCTCGTCGACGCGCTGGGGCCTGGGCTTGGAAGGGCAGCGCAAGGCGGATCTCGGCGACGGCAATTTCCTCAACCCGATCGTCGCCGGCGACCATCCCGATCCGACCATCCTCAAGGATGGCGCGGATTATTACATGACTTTCTCGACCTTCGATTCCTACCCGGGCCTCGTCATCTGGCACAGCCGGGACCTGGTGAACTGGCGGCCGGTCACCGCCGCCCTCACCCGCAACATCGGCTCGGTCTGGGCGCCGGAGCTGGTCCGGCACAAGGGACGCTATTTCCTCTACGTGCCGGTCAAGGCGTCGCCCAACACCAGCTACGTCATCTGGGCGGACCGGGTCGAAGGGCCGTGGAGCGACCCGATCGATTTGAAGCTGCCCAACCATATCGACCCGGGCCATGCCGTCGGCGAGGACGGCTCGCGCTGGCTCTTCCTGTCCGGCGGCGACCGGGTCCGGCTCTCCGACGACGGGCTGAAGCGGATCGGCGAGCCCGAGCATGTCTACGATCCGTGGCGCTATCCGTCCGACTGGGTGGTCGAAGGATTCTCGCCCGAAGGCCCGAAGATCACCCGCCACGGCGGGTATTTCTACCTGATCACGGCGGTCGGCGGCACCGCCGGGCCGCCCACCGGCCATATGGTGATCGCCGCCCGCTCGCGCTCGATCCACGGGCCGTGGGAGAATTGCCCGCACAACCCGCTGGTGCGTACGACCGGTCCGGGCGAGCGCTGGTGGTCGCGCGGCCATGCCACCCTGGTCGAGGGCCCGGCCGGCGACTGGTGGACCGTCTATCACGGCTATGAGAACGGCTATTGGACGCTCGGCCGCCAGACCCTTCTCGACCGCATCGAGTGGACGGAGGACGGCTGGTTCCGGATGACCGGCGGCGACCTGTCGACGCCGCTCGCCAAGCCGAAGGGCGGCCGGGCGGTCCCCCACGGCCTGGCTTTGTCGGACGACTTCTCGGCCCTCGCGCTCGGCCGCAAATGGAATTTCTTCAAGCCCGCTCCCGACGAACGCTCACGGGCGCGGGTGGAGGGCAACAGGCTGGTGCTGAAGGCGCGCGGCAAGGCGCCTTCCGATTCCTCGCCCTTGCTCCTCATCGCCGGCGACCAGGCCTATAGGTTCGAGGCGGACGTGGAGATCGATCCGGGCGGCACGGCCGGCCTGATCCTCTTCTACGACGAGCGCCTCTATTGCGGATTGGGCTTCGACGAGACCCGCTTCGTCACCCACCAATATGGCATCGAGCGCGGCCGCCCGGCCAATCCGCACGGCCGGCGGATGCGGATAAGGGTGACCAACGCGCGCCACATCGTCACCTACGACACGAGCGGCGACGGCGGCCTCACCTGGCATCGCTTCGACCGCGGCATGGAGGTTTCGGGCTATCACCACAATGTCCGCGGCGGCTTCCTGATGCTTCGGCCCGGCCTCTATTCCGCCGGCGAGGGCGAGGCGCGTTTCGCCAACTTCACGTTCAGGGCCCTCCCGTGAGGATCGACCGCCGCACCGCGCTGCTCGGCGGCCTCGCGCTCGGTCTCGCCGGACGCGCGGCGGCGCAGACCCGAGCGCCCTCCACTCCGGATTCGCCCCATCTGACGTCGCCCGAGCCCAAGGAGACGATCGATCTCTGGCCCGGCGGCGCTCAGGGCGCCCCGGCGAAGCTGCCGGTCGAGACGGTCAGGGAGCGCAGCAAGGATCCCGCTTACAACGATCGCTACGTCTTCGGGATCGGCCGGCCGCGAATGGCGGTGTTCCGCCCCGACCGTCCCAACCGCGCCGCAATCCTGATCACGCCAGGCGGCGGCTACAATTGGGTGGTGATCGACAAGGAAGGCTATGAGATGGCGCGGCTTCTCGCCGCACGCGGAGTCACCGCCTTCGTCCTCTTCTACCGCCTCCCGCACGAAGGCTGGGCGTCGGGTCCGGACACGCCGCTGGCCGACGCCCAGCGGGCGATGCGCCTCATCCGCCACCGCGCCGCCCGCTACGGAATCGATGCGAAGCGCGTCTGCGCGATGGGCTTCTCGGCCGGCGGCCATTTGTGCGCCGACCTGCTCACTCGCTTCGACACGAAGGTCTATGCCCCTGTCGACGCCGCCGACCGGCTCTCCGCCCGCCCCGATCTCGCGGCGCCGATCTACCCCGTCGTGTCGATGACCTTGCCGACCGCCCATGCCGGCTCCCGAAGGAATCTGGTCGGCGAGAACGCCTCCGCCGAACTCGAGCGCGCCCATTCGCCGCACCTCAACGTGCCGGCGGATGCGCCGCCCACCTTCCTCCTCCACGCCGAGGACGATGAATCCGTGGTGGTCGAGAACACGCTGCTGCTCCGTGCCGCCCTGCTGGCGAAGAAGGTGCCGGTCGAGACCCATTTGTTCGCCGACGGCGGCCACGGCTTCGGCCTTCGTCTGGCGAAGGGAAAGACGGTGGAGGGCTGGCAGGAAACGTTCTTCGCCTGGGCGCGAAAGAAGGGATATTTCGAGTGAAAAGACTGGCCGCCGCTTTGCTCCTCCTGATCGGCCTCGCCGCCCCGGCTTTCGCCCAGAGCCGGAGCGAGATCGAGCGGACGATGAAGCGCGCGACGACCTTCATGGTCGAGAAGGCGTCGACCAAGGGCGGCTACGTCTGGTCCTACCTTCCCGACATGTCTCGGCGCTGGGGCGAGATCGAGGCCAAGCCGAGCATGATCTGGGTGCAGCCGCCCGGCACGGCGACGATGGGCCACCTCTTCCTCGACGCCTATCACGCGACCGGCGACGAATATTATTACCAGGCGGCGGAGAAGGTCGGCGGCGCGCTGATCTGGGGGCAGCACCGCAGCGGCGGCTGGAATTACTTCATCGATTTCGCCGGGCCATCCTCGACGAAGCGCTGGTACGAGACGGTCGGCAGGAATGCGTGGCGGATGGAGGAATTCCAGCATTATGCCGACAACGCCACCTTCGACGACATGGGGACGTCGGAAAGCGCCCAGTTCCTCCTCCGCCTCTATCTCGAGAAGAGGGACGCGAAATACCGGCCGGCGCTCGAGCGAGCGGTCGATTTCGTTCTGAAGAGCCAATATCCGAGCGGCGGCTGGCCGCAGCGCTGGCCCTACGACCCGAATTATCCGGAATATCAAAGCTACATCACGTTCAACGACGACGTCGCCGCCGAGAACGTCAAGTTCCTGACCATGGTCTACCAGCATCTCGGCGACACTCGCGCTCTCGACGCCATCCATCGGGGCATGGGCATCTACCTGCTCACCCAGCAGGGCTCGCCGCAGGCCGGCTGGGCGCTTCAATATACGCTGGACCTGAAGCCCGCCGCGGCCCGGACCTATGAGCCGAACGCGCTCCACACCGGGACCACCGGCTCGAACGTCGAGCAGCTGATGAGCTTCTACCGGATGACGGGCGACCGCCGCTTCCTCGCCCGGATCCCCGAAGCCTTGGCCTGGCTCGACTCGATCCGGCTGCCCGAGCCGCGCCAGGGCCGCAATTTCCCGACCTTCGTCGAGATCGGAAGCAACCGGGCGATCTACGTCCACCGCCGCGGCTCGAACGTCGTCAACGGCGAATATTATTGGGATTACAGCCCGGAAGCGACGCTCGGCCATTATTCCGCCTTCCGGAACGTCGACGTCGTCAGGCTTCGCCGCGAATATGAGGCGCTGGCGAAGACGTCGCCCGCCGAGCTTGTGAAGGATTCGCCTCTGCTCGCGCCGGATCCGGAGCCCCTGCCCCGTTATTTCGTCAGCGGCGGAATGGTCGGATCGGACCTCAATGCGGGCGCCGTCACGGCGGCCCCGAGCGAGCTGATCCGCGCCTTGAACGCCCAGGGCTGGTGGCCGACTCCGCTGCGCGCGACCAGCAACCCGTATCGCGGCGACGGCCCCGCCCGGCCGGTGCCCGGCGACTATCGCACCACCCATGTCGGGGACCCGAGCGACACCTCGCCCTACACGACCGACACTCCGGTCATGGGGATCTCGACCGCCACCTACATGGCCAACATGGCGCGGCTGATCGAGGCGCTGGGGACCGCCCGGCGCTAGCAGGCACGCCATTGCGAGCGTGGCGAAGCAATCCAGTGCGGCGCATTCGCCCGGCTGGATTGCTTCGTCGCTACGCTCCTCGCAATGACGACGCCGTCCGCTCTATCGCCTCGGCCGAGAGGGGGCCGTGGTTCAGAATGGCGTCGTGGAACCGCCGCAGACGGTTTGCGGCCGAAGCCTCACGGCCCAGCCGCCGGAGCGTCAGCGCCACCATCGCATCTCCGGCGAACGACGCCGGCTCCGCCGCATATCGATCGACCTCGGCCGCGAACGGGAAGAACAGCTCGAACCCGACACTTTCCTCGAGATAGCGCACCGCCCGCGCCCGGTCCCAGCGGCGCAGGTGGAGGCCGATGTCGCAGGTCACCCGGGCGAGCCGGAACAGGAGGGACTGGATGAAGCCGATCTGCTCGACCGGCGACAGCAGGCCGATGTCGTCGGCGAGGGTCTCGGCGTAGATCGCCCAGCCTTCCGAATAGCCGGGCGCATATCTGAGCTGCAGTGGATGCGGGTCGGCCAGCGCCTGCCGCCCGAGCTGAAGCAGGTGGCCTGGAATCGTCTCGTGGAAAGCGACCGTCGTCAGCGTCCAGTCGGGCCGCTCCTGGACGGCGGCGAGATCGGGATAGTAAGCCGCGCTCGCCGGATCGCGATAGCCGCGCTTCCCGGCACGCTCGTCGGCGGCCGACATCCTGCGTATCGAGCTGCCGGTTGCGAAGGGCGGATTGAACCAATCGCCGAGCCTCGGCCGAAGCCGGGCCAGCGCCGCGTTCATGCTCGCCACTGCGCGGCTGCGGCCGGCTTCGTCATTGGCGAAGCCATGGCCGGGGCGGCGCTTCAGGGCTCGCAGCCGTTCGCCGACGCTCCCCTCGTTCAGCCCCATGGCCTTCAGCAGCTGGTCGGCGCGGCGCAGCAGGGCCGCCGTCTCCCCCGCCACTTGCCGCTCGATCCGGCCCGGGCTGTCGTCCAGGCCCGAAGCGCAGCGGAGCCTCAGCCGGTAATAATCCTCCCCACCAGGCAGCCCCAACACGCCCGGCGCGGCGCCGGCTTGCAGGCGGCCGAGTTCGGCGATCTGGCGGTCCAGCGCAGCGCGCACTTCCAAGGACGCATTGCTTCGCAGAGCCCGCTCCGCTTGCAGCACCGAATCGAGGATGAAGTCGGGAGGCGAGAGGCCGCGGGCGGCTTCGGCGCGCAGCCGCTCCGTCTCCTCGTCCAGCCGCCGCGCAGGATCGGCCGCCTCGAGCTGAAGATAGGCGCCGTGCCGCTGGCTGAGCACATAAGGCGAGCTTCCATCCGCCTTGCCGAACGGGAAAGCCCGGCGAAGCGCCGCTTCTCGCTCCACGCCCCGGGTCACCATGCGCAGGATGGCGGCGTCCGCCGAGTGCAATTTGCCCGGGCGCACTCGGCGAAGGCGCGCCAGCATCGCCTCCGGCGCCCCTGCGGCCGCAACGCCGTCGAGGATATCGCGAAGCGAAAGCGGGGCTCTCGCCGGGCCCGCCGGCGCCAGGGCGAGCGCGCCGAGGCCGGCCAGGATTTCCCGACGAGTCGCGCTCAGGATCATCCCGACGGCCTAGGATCGGTGCGGGCCGGGCGGAAGCCCTATGTGTCAGGCGCGGGCTTCCGCTTCGTCCGAGTCGAGCGCGTAGCCGGCGGAGCGGACGGTCCGGATGAGGTCGCGCCTGCCGCCCTCGTTCAGGGCCTTGCGGATGCGCCGGATCTGGACGTCGACGGTGCGGAGCTCGACGTCCGAGTTGGTGCCCCAGACGCTGTCCAGAAGACCCTCCCGGGTGAAGACCCGGCGCGGGCTCTCCAGGAGATGCTGGAGAAGGCGGAATTCGGACGGGGTCAGATGGATCGCCCGGCCGTCGCGGCGGACGCGGTGGGTGGCGACGTCCATCTCGAGATCGGCATAAGCGAGGGTCGCGCCGGCAAGGGCCGGTCGCGCCCTTCGAAGCACGGCGGCGATCCGGGCGAGCAGCTCGCGCGGCGAGAAGGGCTTGGTGACATAATCGTCGGCGCCGGTCTCGAACCCGCGGATCCGGTCGGTCTCCTCGCCGCGGGCGGTGAGCATGATGATCGGGACCTGCTTGGTCTCGCCAAGGCGGCGAAGGCGGCGGCAGACCTCGATCCCGGACGTGCCCTCGATCATCCAGTCGAGCAGGACGAGGTCGGGCGGCGATTCCTGCGCCAGCAGCAGGGCCTCGTCGCCGTCGCCGGTCTGGCGCACCTGATAGCCTTCGCGCGACAGGTGGAAGCGCACCAGCTCGGCGAGCGCCGGATCGTCCTCGACGAAGAGGATTCGGCCCTTGCCCATCAATCGGCCCCGCCCGTCGGATCGGCGCCCTTCTCGCGGTCGCCGAGGTGGTTTCCGGTCGCCGCGAAATAGACCATCTCGGCGATGTTGGTGGCATGATCGCCGATCCGCTCGAGATTCTTCGCCACGAACAGCAAATGGGTCGCCGGAGTGATGTTGCTCGGGGATTCCATCATGAAGGTGAGCAGGGTCCGGAAGATACTGTTGTAGAAATCGTCGACGGCGCGGTCGCGCTCGCACACCTCCGCCGCCTTGGCCGGATCGCGGGCGACGAAGGCGTCGAGGACGTTGCGGACCATCTCGGCGACGATCCTCGCCATCTCCGGAAGCAGCGAGAGCGGCTTGAGGTTCGGGCTTTCCTCGATGGCGGGGACCCGCTTGGCGATATTCTTGGCATAGTCGCCGATCCGTTCGACGACTCCGCCGATCTTGAGCGCGGCGACGACCTCGCGCAGATCGTCCGCCATCGGCGCCCGAAGCGCGATGATCTGCACCGCGAGCCGCTCGACCTCGGCCTCGAGCGCATCGATCCTCCGGTCGGCCAGGACGACCTGCCGCCCGGCCTCGCCGTCGCGTTCGAGGAGGGCGCGCATCGCCGCCGCGATCGCGGCCTCGGCCAGCCCCCCCATCTCCGCGATTCCGGCGCGAAGCTCGTTGAGGTCGTCGTCGAAGGCCGTGAGCGTGTGGCCCGTGCTTGCCATGTCAATTCCCCTCAGCCGTAGCGGCCGGTGATGTAATCCTTGGTTCTCTCGATCCGCGGATTGGTGAAGATCTGCGAGGTCTCGCCATATTCGATGAGCTCGCCGAGGTGGAAGAAGGCGGTCCGCTGCGACACGCGCGCGGCCTGTTGCATGTTGTGGGTGACGATGACGATCGCGTAGCGCCCCCGCAATTCGTGGATCAGCTCCTCGATCTTGGCGGTGGCGATCGGGTCGAGCGCGGAGCAGGGCTCGTCCATCAGGATCACCTCCGGATCGACCGCGATGGCCCGGGCGATGCACAAACGCTGCTGCTGGCCGCCCGACAGCGCCGTCCCGCTCTCGGTGAGGCGGTCCTTGACCTCCTCCCACAGGCCCGCCCGCCTGAGCGAGCGCTCGACGATCCCGTCGAGCTCGTGCCGCCCCGCGCCGAGGCCGTGAATGCGCGGGCCGTAGGCGACATTCTCGTAGATCGACTTGGGGAAGGGGTTCGGCTTCTGGAACACCATCCCGACCCGGGCGCGAAGCTGCACGACGTCCATCCCGCTCGCATAGATATCGTCGCCGTCGAGCTCGATCCGGCCGGTGACCCGAGCGCTCGGGATGGTGTCGTTCATCCGGTTCAAGGTGCGCAGGAAGGTCGATTTGCCGCAGCCCGACGGGCCGATGAAGGCGGTGACATGCTCCCGGCCGACGTCGATCGAGACGTCGTCGATGGCGCGCTTGTCGCCATACCAGACGCTGACTCCGATCGCCCGCATCTTCGGGGCCGGAATCTGCGCCGGATCGGGCCGGGCGGCGATGGCGCCGGCGCTTTGAATTTGGTCGATCATCAAGGTCACCAGCGCCTCTCGAACTTGTTCCGCAGATAGATAGCCACGCCGTTCATCGCCAGAAGGAAGACCAGGAGGACGATGATCGCGGCCGAAGTCTTCTCGACGAAGCCTCGGCTGACCTCGTCCGACCACAGGAAGATCTGGACCGGAAGCACGGTCGCCGGCTCGGCGATTCCGCCCGGCGGGGAAGTGATGAAGGCGCGCATCCCGATCATCAGCAGCGGCGCGGTCTCGCCGAGCGCCCGGGCCATGCCGATGATCGTGCCGGTCAGGATCCCGGGAAGGGCGAGCGGAAGCACGTGATGATAGGCCACCTGGATCCGGCTCGCCCCGATGCCGAGGGCGGCGTCGCGGATCGAGGGCGGCACCGATTTGATCGCGTTGCGGCCGGCGATGACGATCACCGGCATGGTCATCAAGGCGAGGGTCAGGCCGCCGACCAGGGGCGCGGAGCGCGGCAGGTGCATCGTGTTGAGGAAGACGGCGAGGCCGAGCAGCCCGAAGATGATCGAGGGCACGGCGGCGAGGTTGTTGATCGACACCTCGATGAGATCGGTCCACCGGTTCCTCGGCGCATATTCCTCGAGATAGACGGCCGACAGCACCCCCACCGGGAAGGCGAGCGCCAGGGTCACCAGCATGGTCAGGAGCGAGCCCGCGAAGGCGCCCCAGATCCCGACCGCGGCCGGATCGGTGGCGTCGCCGGAGGACAGGAAGTCGCTGTTGAAGCGCGTCCGGACCGCTTCCCGGGCGGCGAGCCGCCGGTGGATCCGCTCGGCCTCCGGGTCGCCTTTCCCTTTGCCGGCGATATCGATCGGGCTGGACGCCGGCAGCCAGATCGTCGCGGTCCGGGTGAGCAATGACGGGTCGCCGTCGATCGCACCCACCACCTTCAGCCAGGCCGTGTCGGAGAGCAATCGGGCGCCCTCAGCCCCATATTGCGCCTCGGCCGCCTTCTGGACGACGCCCTGGATGTCGGCCCCGGCCAGCGCGGCCCTGCCGTTGGCCGAGCCGAGCGTCGCCGGATCGAGGAAGAGCGCGCTCTTCGCGAAGTCGATGTCGAGCCGCACTTCGGTGCGGGTGAAGCCGCGGGCGCCGTTCGCCACCATCGTCGCCAGGAGCAGGACGAGGAAGCCCGCGGAGAGCAGGATGGCGCCCAGCCCGATCAGCCGGAAGCGGCGCTCGGCGGCGTATCGGCGCCTGAGGCGCCGGTCCATCGCCGGCCCGCCCCAGTCGGTCGGCGTCCGGTCGGTCGCTTTACTCATAGGCTTCCCGATATTTCTTCACGACGCGCAGGGCGACGATGTTGAGCAGCAGGGTGATGATGAACAGCACCAGCCCGAGCGCGAAGGCGGCGAGGGTCTTGGCGCTGTCGAACTCCTGGTCGCCGGTGAGCAATTGCACGATCTGGGTCGTCACCGTGGTGACGCTGGCGAAGGGGTTGGCGGTGAGGTTGGCGGCGAGGCCGGCGGCCATGACGACGATCATCGTCTCGCCAATCGCCCGGCTGACCGCGAGCAGGACCCCGCCGACGATCCCGGGCAAGGCGGCGGGGACGAGCACCTTGCGGATCGTCTCCGACGTGGTGGCGCCCATCGCGAGCGAACCGTCGCGCATCGATTGCGGCACCGCGGTCAGCGAATCGTCCGCCATCGACGACACGAACGGGATGATCATGATGCCCATCACCAGGCCGGCCGCGAGAGCGCTTTCCGAAGAGGCCGGGATGCCGAGCGACTGGCCGAGATCGCGGATGGCCGGAGCGACGGTCAGCGCCGCGAAATAGCCGTAGACGACGGTCGGGACGCCGGCGAGCATCTCGAGCGTCGGCTTCATCCAGCGGCGCACGGCCGGCCTTGCATATTGGGTGAGGTAGATGGCGCTCATCAGCCCCAAAGGGATCGCCACCGCCATGGCGATGATCGCCCCGATGAAGATCGTCCCCCAGAAGAGCGGGACCGCCCCGAACGCGCCCGACGACCCGGCCTGGTCGGCGCGCATGGCGGTCTGCGGGCTCCAGTCGAGGCCGAGCAGGAAATCGATCGGCGAGACCAGAGCGAAGAAGCGCAGCGATTCGAACAGGAGGGAAAGAACGATGCCGAGCGTCGTCAGCACCGCGATCATCGAGGCGATGAGCAGGACCGCCATGACCAGCCGCTCGACCCGGGTGCGAGCCCTGAAGCCCGGAGCAACCCGGCTGTAGGCATAGGCGCCGCCGGCGAAGGCGAGCAGAAGGGCAGTGATCGTTCCGATCGTCCGGTAGCGCTCCAGCGCGGACGCATAGACCGGGGCGAGCTCGCGCGCCTCGGGATAGAAGCTCGCCTGGCGAAGCCCCTCGGCCAATTGCCGGGCTTCCTGGAAGATGGCGATGCGCTGCATCTCGAACGGCGGCAGATTGACCGCGGCCGGGTGGGCGAGCACCGCTTCCGTCACCAGGTGATCGGAGAGCGGCAGCCACAGGAGCAGGAACAGCAGGGCCGGGACGGCCGCCCACAAGGCGACGTACCAGCCGTGGAAGGCCGGAAGCGAATGCGGACGCGACTCGCCCTTGCCGGCGAACGCCAGAGCCCGGGCGCGGCCGGTCAGCCAGCCGAGCAGGGCGAGGCCGAGGATCGCGATCAGGATGGCGAGGGGGGTCATAGCGTTATTCCCCTCCCTGGAAGGGAGGGGTGAGGGGTGGGTAGGCGAGCGTAGCGAGACTTTTGCAGCGTCGGAGTTTCGGCCGCCTTCGGCGGACCCACCCCCGGCCCCTCCCTTGCAGGGGGGGGAGAACTTGCCGCATCCCTCACTTCAGCCCGTCGGCCGACATCGGCGTCAGCCTGGTCGCCGCCTCGGCGCCTTTCGCCTGGACGTCGGCCGGCGAGGGGATGAGCCCGCGGCGCTCGAGATAGCCGCCGGCGGCCCAGGCGCGCGAGAATTCGGCGAGGAACTCGCGCATCCCCGGGATGACGTTCAGATGCTCGCCCTTGACGTAGAGGTAGAGCTGGCGGGCGCCGGGATAGGTCAGGCTCGAGATGGTCTGGGCGGTCGGCGCCACGCCGCCGAGCGGAATGCCCTTCACCTTGTCGGCATTCTCCTCGAGGAAGGAATAGCCGAGCACTCCGATGGCGCCGGCATTGGCGGCGACCTTCTGGACGAGCAGATTGTCGTTCTCGCCGGCTTCGACATAGGCGCCGTCCTCGCGCACCTTGGTGCACAGGTCCTTGTGCCGGTCCTTGTCGCTCTCCTTGAGCGCCTTCATCGCCGGGTCGCTTTCGCAGCCTTTCTCGAGGATGAGCTCGGCGAGGCTGTCGCGTGTGCCCGAGGTCGGCGGCGGGCCGTAGACCTGGATGGCGACCGCGGGCAGCGCCGGGTTGACGTCCTTCCAGGTCTTGGCGGTGTTGGGCTTGCCGAACGGATTGGCGGCCAGAGCGGCATAGACGTCGCGGGCGGTCAGGCTCATTCCGACCCCGCTCTTCGCCTCGATCAGGGCAAGCCCGTCGATCCCGACCGGCACCTCGATCACCTGCTTGACGCCGTTCTTCGCGCAATCCTGAAATTCCGACGCCTTGATCCGCCGCGAGGCGTTGGTCATGTCGGGAAACTGGTCGCCCACCCCGCCGCAGAACAGCTTCATCCCCGCGCCCGTCCCGGTCGATTCGACGATCGCGTTCATCCCGGGATGGGTGCGCTGGAACTGCTCGGCGACGGCGGTGGTGAACGGATAGACGGTCGAGGAGCCGACGATCTGGATCTGCTGCCCCTGCGTTCCCGCCGATTGCTGGCCGCATCCGGCCAGCAGGACGACGGCGAGCGCCGCCGCATAATGTTTATGCTTCATTCCTGCCTCCAACGGTCCCTCGAAAGCAGGGCCCGGCGGCCGCTTTAGGCCCGTTCCGAGTAGGTCCTGTGACGATTGGATGACAGTTTCATGACAATGGCTCCTCTTCGCGCGGAAGCCACACGCTGACCGTCGTCCCCTCCCCTACCTTGCTCCGTATATCGAGCCGCCCGCGATGCCGGCCGACGATATGCTTGACGATGGCGAGGCCGAGGCCGGTGCCGCCGACGGCCCGGCTCCGGCCCGGGTCGACCCGGTAGAAGCGCTCGGTGAGGCGGGGAAGATGCTCGACCGATATGCCTTCGCCGAGATCGGTCACGTCGATCCGAACCGTCCCCCTCCCGCCCTCCTCCAGCCGGACGGTGACCGGCGATTCCGGCCGCCCGTAGCGAACCGCATTGACGACGAGGTTGCGGAGGAGCTGGAGCAATTGCCCCCGGTCCCCGGGGACGACGGCCGATTTGGCCGAATTGTCGATGACCAAAGCGTTCGACCGTTCGGCGAGGAGCTGGGCGCAGCCAGAGCGCACCTCCTCGACGACCTGAACCAGATCGACCGGATCGCGCGGCGCGCTGAACCGCTCCGATTCGATTCGTGACAGCGACATCAAATCCTCGATCAGCTGCTGCATCCTTTTCCCCTCGCCGTGCATCAGCCCGAGGAAACGCGACCGGATCTCCTTCTCCGCGCCGGCGGAATCGTCCTGGAGGGTTTCGATGAAGCCGAGCAGGGTCGCCAAGGGCGTTCGAAGCTCGTGGCTGGCATTGGCCACGAAATCGACCCGCATCCGCTCGGCGGCGATGGCCTCGCTTCGGTCGTGCAGGTGGACGAGGCGCGAGCCGTCGCCGAGCGCATTGATCGTCATCAGCCAGCGGCGCTCGGCCTGGCCGAGGCCGGCCACCTCGATCTGCTCGACCTCACTCGCGGGCGGCTCGGGGTTCGAGAGGCGCGCGATCGTCGCCGGATCGCGCAAAGCGAGGCGGACGTCCTGGCCTTCGATCCACTCGCCGAGCAGCTGCTTCGCCGCTTCGTTGGCGACGGCGATCCGGCCCGAATCGATCAGCAGCATGGGCTCGCGGATCGCTCCGAGGAGCCGGCCGGCCCAGGGATCGCGATCGTTGCCAGGCTCGTCGGCGGCGGGGGCGGGCGGCGGCAGGAAATCGGCACGCCCGGCGACGAGGGTCGCGGCCGAACCGCCGATAAGACCGATCAAAGCCGCCCAGACGGGACCGCCGGCCACCAGGGCTCCGCCCACGGCCACCGCGAGGATGGCGGCGGCGGCGAGCAGCCGGGGCATTGGCAAGGACATGCCTGCCGTCCTAGCGGGCCGGACGCCGGTCACAAAATGCTGAGTTGCGGCTTGCGCCGGCGCTGCGCGGCGGAGCGACAATATCGAAAATTCGGATTGCGCCGGTCGGTGCGTCGGCGCACATTCGGTTCGGCAAGAAAGCGACTCAAGTGGGGCGTAATCGCGCTTTCGATCCGTGGGGCGTCTCAACCTGGCTGCTCGAAACCGTATCCTCGATGCGGACGCGACCGATTGCGTGTGGGGAGAAATGAATGATGGCGACCGCCGTGGGGCAGCCCGATCCGATCACTCCGCTGAGTCCGGCGGAGGAGGTCTTCGTCGCCTGGCTGGACTTGACCAGCAACCGCGACGAGGTGCTGGCCGAGCTCAAGGCCAACCTCCAGACCGCCATCGAGATCGAGCTCGCGACCATCCCCATCTATCTCTTCACTTATTATTCGCTGGTCCGGAACAGCGAGAGCGGGGAGACGATCGACGATGCCCAGCTCTACGCCAACAAGGCGGGCGGGGTGATGATGAGCGTGGCGGTGGAGGAGATGCTCCATATGTCGCTGTCGTCGAATATCCTGTTCGCGATGGGCGTCGCGCCGCAGCTCTACGGCAAGGCGCCGGGCCAGTATCCGACTCCCCTGCCCTACCATAACCCCGTCGGCCCGCCGGGGCCCGACGGTTCGACCGCGGTTCTGATCCCGCTCGAGAAGCTTAGCTTCGAGCAGCTCTGGCATTTCCTCCAGATCGAATATCCGGAGCAATGGGATGCGCTTCCGCAGGACCGGGACTGGCAGACGATCGGCCAATTCTATTCGTACATACGCTGCCTTCTGCGCACGAAGTTCGTGACCGACGCCGACTTCCAGATCGGCGCCTATGAGCACGGGATCCAGCCCTACAATTATTCGCCGAACAATGTGGACACGGTCTATCCGGCGCAGGGCTTCGATCCGTGGAAGCCCGCGCCCCCGGCGCCCAAGCCGGGCTGGGCCGATTCCTGTCCCGGCGCCGCCGAAGTCGCGATGTTCCCGGACGACGAGGACAGCCATGCCGGCCAGTCCGAGCTGCTCTGCGTCCGCACGCTTCAGGACGCCGCCGAGGCGATCGACACGATCTGCGACCAGGGCGAGGGCTGCCCCGTGCCCGACATCGGCCCGAGCCCCGACGACGATCCGTCGAAGGACGAGGATTCGCATTATGTGAAGTTCCTGAAGCTCCAGGCGCAGTTCGCCGACTATGCCGGGTGCAGCGAGAAGCTTCCGCCCGAGCCGCCGCCGCCGGCGCCGATCGAGCCCGCGATCACCCAGGACGAGCTGATCGCCGCGGGCCTGCTCTGCGACTTCCCGGACAATCCGGTGAACGCCGACTATCCCGACGGCTACCGGGCGATCGCCGAGTTCAACAGCGCCTTGTTCCAGTACATGCTGATCATGACCGAGACTCTCTATCGGGTCCCGCCCGACCGGCAGAAATTGTTCTTCAACGAAGGCCTGCACCGCTCGATGATCTGGGTGATGGACAAATATATCCGGACGATCCGCGCCGTCCCGATCCCCTCCGGGCCCTATCAGGGCAAGGTGATGGCGCCGACCTTCGAGAATGTCGACCTTGGGCGGCAGGCCGATTCGTTCGCCGGCCTGACCCGGTTCGGCGATGCCGCCATCGACGCCGCCAATGCCATCGCCGAGGCCAATCCCAATACCGATCTCGCCAATTCGATGGGCAATGTCGTCTATTATATCGGCGTGGCCCTCACCAAGACCGACGGCTCGGCGCCCATGCACCTTCCCGACGTCGGCCCCTATTGGCGCAACGCCGGGTAGAATTCAGACTTTCGCCGAAGAGGAGCCACGATGCCTTTACGCGCAATCCCCAAGACGGCCGGCGCTCCCGCCCCGGGCGATCCCGTTCCGACCCCCTATCCCTATGCCGACGCGCCGGCCTTCCCGAAGAGCGTCGCCACCGGCCCGCGCGGAATGCCCGCGCATGCCTGCATGGGCCTCAACAGCTGCCGGGCCTCCGACCGGTTCGGAGTAGCGGGCCCCTCGACCCAGGCGCCGAACGCATGCGCCGGCCAGGGCTATTGCTCGACCGCGACCGACCACACCTGCCACGTCCAGAATTCGTGCCGGGACCAGGGCGGATGCGGGCTCTACGGCACCGACGAGGAATTGAACCGGCCGGGCGACAACGAATGCCGCTCGCAGGGATCGTGCGCGACTCCGATCAACGCCGAGCGGTTCAGCACCAACGGGCCCAACCAGCGCAAAAGCGTCTGGCTCCGAGCGCGCGCGGTGTTCGAGGAGAAATGGCCCACGATGCGCGCCGAGCTGCTCGCCCGGCGGGCGAGCGGCGAGCTCGAGTCCGATCAGCCGCTCCCCGAGACGCTCGGCCCGGCGCCCGCCTTGTTCGCCGAGACCGGACCGACCTATCTCTGGATCTCCGACGACAATGTCGATCGGGGCAACATGACCGCGTGCGGATCGAGCGGGATGAGCGGCGCCGGCGGCTGCAGCTAGGGACTGCGGATGATCGCGGACCTCCCCAAGCTCGGCCTCGGCCTCGGCCTGCGCAGCGTCCATTTCGGGGAGATCCTCAACGGCCAGCCAGAGGTCGACTGGTTCGAGGCGATCTCGGAGAATTTCATGGATTCAGGCGGCCGCCCGCGGGCCGTGATCCGCGAGGTCGCCGAACATTATCCAATCGTGCTTCACGGAGTTTCCCTGTCGATCGGAAGCTCCGACCCGCTCGATTTCGACTATCTCGGCCGGCTGAAGCGGCTCGCCGACGAGGTCCGGCCGGCCTGGATCAGCGACCATCTGTGCTGGACGGGCGTGATGGGCCTGAACTCGCACGATCTGCTGCCGATGCCGCTTACCGAGGAGAGCCTGGCCCATGTCGCGGCGCGGGTGCGGCAGGTGCAGGATGTCCTCGAGCGGCCTTTGATCCTCGAGAATCCGAGCAGCTACGTGCGCTTCGCCCAGTCGACGATGGAGGAGCCCCTGTTCCTCCGCCGCCTCGCCGGCGAGACCGGCTGCGGGCTGCTGCTCGACGTCAACAACGTCTACGTCAGTTGCTTCAACGCGGGCACCGACCCCGCCGCCTATATCGAGGCCTTCCCTTGCGAGAGCGTGGTCCAGATGCATCTCGCCGGCCACCAGCATGCGGGGACCCACATCGTCGACACCCACGACCGGCCGGTTCGGCCTGAGGTGTGGGAATTGTTCCGCCTGGCCTGGGCCTTGACCGGCGGCGCCTCCACCCTGCTCGAATGGGACGGCGACATCCCGGGTTTCGCCGACTGCCACTCGGAGCTGCTCAAGGCGAAAGCCTATATGGGCGGCCGAGCCGATCCGAACCCCGCCGGCCGACCCGAACCGGGCGGCTCGGACGGGCTCTCCAACCCGGTCGATTTCCTGGTGCCGCGGGTGATGGACAGCGCGGTGCTGGAGGAAGCATGAGCGCGCTCCGGTCGGCGCAGCAATGGATGCACGAGGCGCTCGTCTTGCCGCGGCGGGTGGACGGGGATGTGCGCGATGCCCTGCTCCGAGCATCGCCGCGTCTCACCGCCGCCGACGGCCTCGCCATCTACCAGCGCGGCTATTTCCTCCGGATCGCCAGCTGCATGCGCGAGCAATTCCCCGCTTTGTGCCATGCGCTCGGCGAGCCGCTGTTCGACGATTTCGTCGCCGATTACATAAGCGACAAGCCCCCCGAGAGCCACACGCTCTACGATCTCGGCCGGCGCTTCCCGGCCTGGCTCGCCGACAACCGGCCGGACCGCGACCTGCCGCCGGCGGAGCGCGAGCGCTGGATCGACTTCATGATCGACCTTGCCCGCTTCGAGCGCCAGGTGTTCGCACTGTTCGACGCGCCGGGGCACGAGGGCAGGCCCTTCGCAGATGCCGAGACTCCGGACGATCGCCTGCGCCTTCAGCCCTGCTTCGACCTTGGCGCCTACGATTTCCCGGTCGCCGCTTATTATCACGCCGTGCGCCAGAACCAGGACGCGACCCTGCCCCCCGCCGGTCGGAGCTTCGCGGCCCTGGTGCGAACCGACTATGTGACCCGCACCATCAGGCTCGGCGAGCCCCAATATCTGTTCCTCCACGCCATGGCCGCGGGCGGCGGGGTCGAGGGCGGACTGGAGGCGGCAGCGACGCACCTGGCGACGACCCCGGAGCGGGTGCGGGAATCCTGGCACTCGTCAGGCGACCGGCAGCGCTGGATCGACTGGGGCTTCTTCATCGCCGGCTAGGGCGTTCTCCGGCGAAGCTTGCGGCTCCGCAGCCTATCGCGGAAAAGCGCGCCATGGACGAGGTCAAGCGCTCCTTCCCGCCGGTCGCCGACGCCCGCACCCGGGTGCTCGTGCTCGGCAGCCTGCCGGGCGAGGAATCGCTCGCCCGAAGCCAATATTACGCCAACCCGCGCAACCATTTCTGGCGGCTGATCGGGGCGGTGATCGGCGCCGATCTCGTCGCGCTTCCCTATCAGGACCGGCTCGACGCTTTGCTCCAAGCCGGTATCGGCCTGTGGGACACGGTCGGCTCGGCGACTCGGCGCGGAAGCCTTGACGGGGCCATTCGCGGCCACCGGGCCAACGATCTCATTGGGCTTGTCGAAACCTTGCCGAAGCTTCGCGCGGTCGGCTTCAACGGTGCCAGGTCGGCGACGCTGGGTTTGCCGCAGCTCGCTTCGCGGCCGCATCTGACTCTGATCCCGCTGCCCTCGAGCAGTCCGGCGTACACCTTGACGTTCGAGGCCAAGCTGACGGCGTGGCGCGGACTCATTCCCTATCTGTAGTCGCGAGCCCCGGCCCAGGCCGGGCGATCAGCCGGCCTCGCCGCTGCCCGGACCGCTCCGCCAATTTTTCTTTACCAGCCACCATGCGCCGGCCACGCCAGCAAGGCCCAGCAGCGCGGCGCTGATGGCCTGAAGCCAGCCGGGGAGACCGCGCAGCCAGTCCAGAACCCGGTCCGGGAAGGAAACGCCGACGGTCACCGTGCGGACGTGCTTCGTCGTCTGCAGCAAATATGTGTGACCGTTGACCGTTGCCTCGACCACCGTGGTGACGGTCAGCGATTTCGGCCCGCCCTGCAGCGCCACCACGTCCCAGGTCCATGTCCCCTGGCCGCCCCGAGGGATTTCCTCCACGATCGGACTCCGGCGGATGATGGCAAAGCCCTGGCCGGTGAGGCCGGCGCGCATGCGCCGTCCGACCTTGAGCGCAAACTTGTCGGTGGTACCCGGCAATTTGTCGGCCTGCTGTTTGGGCGTGGGGTTGTGGCTGGCGCCGACCGAAGGCTCGATTCCATCGGTCGCACTAACATTTTCCGCCACCTCACCAAGGTCGTTGCCGACGGCATCGTCTGCGCCCATTTCGTTGCCGTTGGCTGCGTTGCCGCCTGGATCGACCTCGTTGCCGTTCGCGTCGTCCATCATATTGTCCATTGCGTCGATCATCGTCGGCAGACGGCGGTCGACGAAAAGCTGGACCGGCACATGCTCTCCGCGCTTCATGGGATCCGGGACGTTGAAGGCGGCGGAGCCGTCGCTAACCTGAGCAATTTGCGAGACTATCTCGCAATCCTTGCGAGGCGCCTGCTGTTCCAGCACGGCGCACCAGATTTGCTCGCCCGGCTCGCCCCCGGCTGCGATCATCTCGGCGCCCATGAACTCCTCTTCCACGGCAGAGGCGTTGTTCTGGTCCATCGACTCAACCGCACCGCAGGAGGAGACCAGAAGAAGAATTCCGAGAGTAGTGGCAAACACGCATTTATTCATGGCGTCACCCCTTGGAACGAGCGCCATCGCGAAGCATTGCCCATGCTTGCGCTTCGCGGGCGGCCATCCGCTCTGTTACCCATCCGACAATGGCATGCTGTGACGAGCGTCACGCGCCAGGCATGAAGCGCTTGCCCGCCGCGCCGAACTTCAACAAGGTGCAGACGTCCTGAGCGAGGTCATCCCGGCGAAAGCGCCAAGGATCCTGACGTATCGCTCTTCCTGACCAATAGGACCGACGCCCGGAGAATCGAGAAATGACCGAAGCCTTCATCTGCGACGCGGTGCGCACCCCGATCGGCCGCTACGGCGGAAGCCTCGCCCACGTCCGCGCCGACGATCTCGCCGCAATCCCGATCCGGGCCCTTGTCGAGCGCAATCCGGGAGTCGACTGGGACGAACTCGACGACGTCATCCTCGGCTGCGCCAACCAGGCCGGCGAGGACAATCGCAACCTCGCCCGGATGGCCGCCTTGCTCGCCGGCCTTCCCGACAAATCGGGCGGAGTGACCCTCAACCGTCTCTGCGGCTCGGGCATGGACGCCGTCGCCATGGCCGCCCGGGTCATTCGCGGCAGCGAGGCGGACATGGTCCTGGCCGGCGGCTCGGAGAGCATGAGCCGGGCGCCCTTCGTCATGGCCAAGGCGCAGAGCGCCTTCGACCGCAATGCCGAGATGTACGACACCACGATCGGCTGGCGCTTCGTCAATCCGAAGATGCGCGACGTCTATGGCGACGACACGATGCCGTCGACGGCCGAGAACGTGGCCCGGGAATGGCAGGTGAGTCGCGAGGATCAGGATAGATTCGCCGTCCGAAGCCAGGACAAGGCGGCCGCGGCGCAGGAGAATGGCCGGCTCGCGGCCGAGATCGTCCCGGTCAGCCTCCCGCAGCGCAAGGGCGATCCCCTCATCGTCGACCGCGACGAGCACCCCCGCAAGACCAGCGTCGAGGCGCTCGCCAAGCTGAAGCCGATCGTCCGCGGCGACGGCACCGTCACCGCCGGCAACGCCTCGGGCGTCAATGACGGCGCGGCAGCGATGGTGGTCGCATCGGAGGAAGCGGCCAGGCGCAACGGCCTCACCCCCCGCGCCCGGATCGTCGGCGGCGCCGTGGCGGGCGTGCCGCCGCGGATCATGGGCATCGGCCCTGCCCCCGCCTCGCAGAAATTGCTGAATCGGCTCGGGCTGGGCATCGGCGACATGGACGTGATCGAGATCAACGAGGCCTTCGCCGCCCAGGCGCTGCCGGTCCTGCGCGAGCTCGGACTCCCCGACGACGCTGAGCGCGTCAATCCGAACGGCGGCGCCATCGCGCTCGGCCACCCGCTCGGAATGTCCGGCGCAAGGCTGGCGATGACGGCCACCGAGGAGCTCCACCGCCGCGGCGGCCGCTACGCGCTCTGCGCCATGTGCATCGGAGTCGGCCAGGGCATCGCCCTGGTGATCGAGCGGGTTTGAGTGATCCCCTCCCTGCAAGGGAGGGGCCAGGGGTGGGTCGCGACTGAAGCGGCTCGATGCCGCTGAAGGAGCCTCCACCGCCGCAGGGCTCGCTGCGCTCGCACCCACCCCTGACCCCTCCCTTCCAGGGAGGGGAGGAAAGGAGGCGTCGCTCGCGCGTTCATTGCCGCAAAAGGCGCATCCTGCTAGGGCCCGCGCCGGGAGAGAAGCATGTATACGACCGAGCTCGGCAAGACCAGGAACGTCGCCTCCACCGAGGATGCGGAGAAGCTCGCCGCCTTCGAGGCGCGGGTCGCCGCCGACGAGTTCATCGAGCCCAAGGACTGGATGCCGGAGGCCTATCGCCGAACCCTCACCCGCCAGATCTCGCAGCACGCCCATAGCGAGATCGTCGGAATGCTCCCCGAAGGGAATTGGATCACCCGGGCGCCGTCGCTCCGGCGCAAGGCGATCCTGCTCGCCAAGGTCCAGGACGAGGCGGGCCACGGCCTCTATCTCTATTCGGCCGCCGAGACCCTGGGCACCAGCCGCCGCGAGATGATCGAGGCGCTCCACTCCGGCAAGGCCAAGTACAGCACCATCTTCAACTATCCGACGCTGACCTGGGCGGACATCGGAGCGATCGGCTGGCTGGTCGACGGCGCCGCGATCATGAACCAGGTGCCGCTCCAGCGTACCTCCTACGGCCCCTATGCCCGGGCCATGGTCCGGGTCTGCAAGGAGGAGAGCTTCCACCAGCGCCAGGGCTATGAGATCATGATGGTGATGGCGGCCGGCACCGCCGACCAGAAGCGCATGGCGCAGGACGCCTTGAACCGCTGGTGGTGGCCGTCGCTGATGATGTTCGGCCCGCCCGACGCCGACAGCCCCAACACCGCCCAGTCGATGCGCTGGCGGATCAAGCGCGACACCAATGACGAGCTCAGGCAGAAGTTCGTCGACATCACCGTTCCCCAGGCCGACGCGATCGGCCTTAAGGTCCCCGATCCGGACCTGAAATGGAACGAGGCGGCCGGCCGTTACGATTTCGGCGAGGTCGACTGGGAGGAATTCTACGCCGTCGTCCGCGGCGAGGGTCCGGTCGCGAAGGAGCGGATGACGGCCCGGCGGCAAGCCTGGGAGGACGGCGCCTGGGTCCGCGAGGCGGCGGCGGCCTATGCCGAGAAGCGCAGCCGGAAGCAGGAGGCGGCATGAGCAATCCCGTCGCCCCAGCGCAGGCTGGGGCCCCAGCGAGAACGGGCGCCGAGCCTTTCACCCCCCGGGGTCCCAGCCTTCGCTGGGACGACGCGGCATGAACGATTGGCCGCTCTGGGAAGTCTTCGTCCGCTCGAAGGGCGGAATGGCCCACCGCCACGTCGGCTCCGTCCACGCGCCGGACGCGGAGATCGCGCTCCGCCATGCCCGCGACACCTATACGAGGCGGATGGAGGGGATCAGCCTCTGGGTCGTCCCCTCGGCGTCGATCGTCGCGTCGGACCCCGGCCAGGACGCGGCCATGTTCGATCCGGCGGCGGACAAGGTCTACCGGCACCCGACCTTCTACGACATCCCCGAAGGCATCACCCACATATGAGGGGGATCATCGCAATTCCTCCCCGAGATTTCTCGGGGAGGGGGACCGCGCGAAGCGCGGTGGAGGGGTTCTCCAGCGCTGGCAGGCCCCTCCACCATGCTTCGCATGGTCCCCCTCCCCTGCAAATGCAGGGGAGGATTTAGATGGCCTCCCTTCCCCCCATCGACCTCCCCTCCAACGCCACCGGCGAAGGCGCCTTCGACTCGCCCGCGCTCGAGGAAGGCCCGGCGCTGTTCGAATATCTGCTGCGTCTCGGCGACGACAGCCTGATCCTCGGCCAGCGGCTCGGCGAATGGTGCGGCCATGCGCCGTCGGTGGAGGTCGATCTCAGCCTCGCCAACATCGCCCTCGACCTGATCGGCCAGGCCACCCACTTCCTGGGCCGGGCCGGCGAGGTCGAAGGCAAGGGCCGCGACGGCGATGCTCTCGCCTTCCGCCGCGACGTGCTCGACTATCGCAATTGCTGGCTGGTCGAGCAGCCCAATGGCGATTTCGGCCGGACGATGGCTCGGCAATTCCTTTTCTCGACCTGGCAGAAATTGCTGTTCCGCGAGCTTCTCGGCTCGAAAGACGAGCTCGTCGCCGGAGTTGCGGAGAAAGCGGTTAAGGAGGTCACCTACCATCAGGAGCTGGCGGGCGAATGGGTGATCCGCCTCGGCGACGGAACCGACGAGAGCCGGCGCCGGATCGAGGACGGCCTCGCCTGGAACTGGCGCTTCGTGCCCGAGCTGTTCGAGATGGACGATCTCGCCGCCTTCATGGCCGGGCGCGGCATCGGCGCCGATCTCGCCGCCTTGCGCGCCGATTATGACGCCCAGGTCGCCGCGGTGCTCGCCGAAGCGACCCTCCAGCCGCCGCCCGACCAGCGCCCCATCCTCGGCGGCCGCCGCGGCCACCATTCGGAGCATCTCGGCCATCTGCTCGCCGCGATGCAATATCTCCCCCGCACCTATCCGGACGCGACATGGTAGCCGCCGCCCGCCTCGACGAGACCGGCCCGATCTGGGCGGTCCTGAACGAAGTTTCCGACCCGGAAATCCCGGTCATATCGGTGGTCGAGCTCGGCATCGTCCGCTCGGTCGAGCCCGACCGGGTGGTGATCACCCCGACCTATACCGGCTGTCCGGCCACCCAGGTGATCGAACGCGACATCCGCGACGCCCTCGACTCCGCCGGCTACCGGCACATCGCCATCGAGACCGCCCTCTCCCCGGCCTGGACCACCGACTGGATCACGCCCGAGGGCAGGACCAAGCTCCACGCCTACGGCATCGCCCCGCCCACACGCTCGGCGGTCCACTGCCCGCAATGCGGCTCCGCCGACACCGAGGAGATCAGCCGCTTCGGATCGACGCCCTGCAAGGCGCTGTGGCGCTGCCGGTCCTGCGCCGAGCCGTTCGACCTGTTCAAATGCCATTGAAGCCCAACATCGTCATGCCGGACTTGATCCGGCATCCATCTTTACGGCCTTGGCCAAGGAGAAGATGGACCCCGGATCAGGTCCGGGGTGACGGGGGGAGCGGCGGCCGGTGAGCGTCAATTTCCACCGCCTCGCCATCGCCGAGATCGTCGACGAGACCGCCGAGGCCAGGTCGATCCGGTTCGAGGTGCCGCCGCAGCTCGGCGAAAAGTTCCGGTTCAAGCCGGGCCAGCATCTGACCCTCAAGGCCGAGATCGGCGGCGAAGAGGTCCGCCGCAACTATTCGCTCTGCGTCGCCCCCGCGGACGGCCAGCTCAAGGTGACGGTGAAGCGGATCGCCGGCGGCCTCTTCTCCAATTGGGCGAACGACAGTCTGAAGCCCGGCGACACGATCGAGGTGATGGAGCCGCACGGCAGCTTCACCTGGGATTTCATGTCCACCGCGGCCAACCATTATGCCGCCTTCGCCGGAGGCTCCGGGATCACGCCGGTCATGTCGCTGCTCAGGACCGCCCTGATCGAGGAGCCGGGCAGCCGCTTCACCCTCTTCTACGGCAATCGCGACAGCCAGTCGGTGATCTTCCTCGACGAGCTGGCCCGGCTCAAGAACCGGTTCATGGACCGGCTCGAGATCCACCATTTCCTCGCCGAGGAGGCCGAGGATATCGACCTTTTCAACGGCATGCTCGACCGCGGCAAATGCGGCGAGGTGCTCGAGCATCTGATCGAGCCGGCCGACGTCGCCGCCTTCTTCATCTGCGGCCCCGGGCCGATGATGGATGCGGCGGAGAGCGCCCTGCTCGAGCGCGACGTTCCCGCCGAGAAGATCCACCTCGAGCGCTTCACCGCCGACCGGCCGCCCGAAGCCCTGCAGGCCCAGCTCGACGCTCTGTCGAAGGAGGCGCAGGGCGCGAGCATCCTGGTCACCCTCGACGGCCGCAAACGCCGGGTGCCGTTCAGCGCCGAGGCCGGCAACATCCTCGACAGCGCCCGCCTCGCCGGCCTCCCCGCCCCCTTCGCCTGCAAGGCCGGGGTCTGCGCCACCTGCCGGGCGCGGGTGGTGTCCGGAGCCGTGGAGATGGCGGCCCGCTACGGCCTCACCGACGAGGAAGTGGCGGCGGGCTATGTGCTGACCTGCCAGTCGGTGCCCAAGGGCGAAGGCCTCGAGGTGGATTACGACGCCTAGCGTCGTCATCCCAGCGAAGGCTGGGATCCCGGCGGGTGAAGAACTCGGCGCTTTTCACCCCTGTGGCCCCAGCCTGCGCTGGGGCGACGGGATGCGCGGCCCCCTCTCTACCGGCTGCCCTGCTCCGCGACCCCGTAGCGGGCCATTCCGTAGCTCGACAGATTCTGGTCGAAGCTGATCACCGCGCGCACGATATTCTGCATCGCCGCCATCCGCTCGCCGAGCGGGGCCGAGGTTCGGCGGATCATCACCGCCACCGCGTAGGAGCGCCCGTCCGGCCCGGTGAGGATGCCGATGTCGTTATAGCCGGCCTGCTCGCCGCCCAGAACCTGGCCGGTGCCGGTCTTGTGGGAGAGCTTCCAGCCGGCCGAGAGGCCGCCCTTCAGCCGCTGCGCGCCGGTCTTGGTATTGCCCATGATCGCGAGCAGTTTCTGGGTCGAGCCCGCCGACAGCAGCTCGCCCCGCTTCAGCCGGCTGAGCGCGTCGACGATCCCGTCCGGGGTCGCCCCGTCCATCGGGTTGGCGATGTAGCGCTCGAACGCCGCCCGCCGGGCCGAGGCCGGCACCGCGTTGCGGGCTTTGTAGAAACCGCCGTTATAGGCATAGCTCTGCTGCCATTCGATGCCGGCGATCTGGCTCTGCAACAGCCGCTCGCCCGGCCCGAACCTGATCCCCTCGATCCCCCGCGAGCGGAGGAAATCGCGGACAGCGCCCGGCCCGCCCGACTTCCACAGCACGAAGTCGTTGCAGGTATTGTCGCTCTGGGTGATCGCCCGGTAGATGAGCGTGTCGAGATTGGTGTTGTAGCCGCTCGTGCCGAGCTGGGCGGCGATCGGCTGGTGGAACAGGGTCATGTCGTCGCGGCGGACGGTGACCGGCGCATTGAGGCTGAGCTCGCCGCGGTCGGCCTTGTCGAGCGCGGTCAGCGCCACCCAGAATTTGCTGACGCTCTGCTGCGGGAAGAAGGTGTCGCCGTCGTAGCTGGTCGTCCAGCCGCTCTGGACGTCGCGCACCGCGATCCCGATGTCGCCGCTGAACGCCTGGCCGAGCGCGCGCACTTGGCCCTCGAGGATCCGGCGCGCGGTCGCTTCCTGCGCCGTCGCCGCCGGGGCGGGGCTCGGATAGCCCCGGACGACGGCCGGAAAGGAGGACGGCGCGGGCGCGTGGCTGCCCGGCTGGGCGAGCGCCGCCGTGGCGAGGCCGATGGCGGCGATGCCGGCAAACGCGGCACCCCGCGCCAGGCGGCTCGATTCGTCGATGATCTGGCGGCGCGATACCGTCACTGGCCCCTCCTAAACCCTTACCCCTGAATGGAATCATCATACGGGTGAGAGGCTTTCCGCCAGCTTAAATACGGGGCGTTTCGGCAAGGCGTTCTCTCCTTGCGACAGACTCCCTCCACTTCCGTCATTGCGAGCGAAGCGAAGCAATCCAGTACGGCGTCCATGATGAACGCCGCAGTTTGGATTGCCGCGTCGCTTCGCTCCTCGCAATGACGGCGTCAGAAGTTCAGCCGCGCCGTCAGCCTTATGTCCCGACCGGCGAGCGGGGCGACATCCTTCAAAAAGCTGGCGTGGCGGCGGGCGTCGACGTCGAAGAGGTTGTTCATCGACAGGGTGATGCTGGTGTTCCGGTTGTTCTTCAGCGGCTTGAACTGGACCGAGGCGTTGACCATCGTGAAGCCCCGGGTCCGGGTCTCGAGCTCGGCGAGACGGTCCTGCGCGGCCGTCCACTCAACCTCGATCCGGCCCTGGACCCGGTCAGCCTGCGCCTCGAGCCCGCCCATCAGCCTCAGCGGCGGGATCCGCGGCGCCGGCCCCGCCCCGGCGATCGTCGCGCGCACATAATCGGCGACCGCATCGGCGTTGAAGGTGATTCCCCCGCTTTGCGCCAGCCGAACCGATCCCTCGACCTCGACGCCGCTGTAGCGCGCATCCGCCTGGCCGATCCGGAAAACCGGCAGCCCATCGACGAAGACGCCGGTCCGCCGCTCGAAGATGTAATCGTCGAACCAGCTCCGGAACACGGAGGCGGACAGGCTGTAGCCGTCGCCCTCGGCGCTGAACGTCGCCTCGAGGCCCCAGCTCCTCTCCTTGCCCAGGTCCGGGTCGCCGATCTCGAAGGATTGGGTGCCGGCATGGGGCCCGTTGGCGAACAATTCCTCGGCCGAGGGCGCGCGCTGGCTGTGCGATCCGTTGAGGCCGAGGCGAACGCCCTTGGCGATCTCGTAGCTGGCGCCGAGCGAGCCCGAGACGGCGCCGAAGCGGCGCTTCATCGCGGGGTTGCCGAGATCGGAATCGGCCTCGGCGCTCACCGTCTGGCGCTCGTAGCGGGCCCCGGCCTCGGCGCGAAGCGGCCCCTTCTCGTAGGTCTGGAGCGCGAACAGGCCGAGTTGGGAGGTTCGGTTCTCGGGCAGGAACTTCTCCTCGCCGATCACGTCGAGGTGCCTTCGGAAATATTGCATCCCGAAGCCGCCGCCCCAGCCGCCGCGCTTCGACTGGACCACCTCCAGCCGGCCTTCCATGCCCTTGGTGAGGAAGGTGGTGCCGATATCGCCCGTCTCCTCCAGCTCGTCGTGGCGATAGTCGGAATAGCCGGCCCGGAAGCGGACGGAATCGACGAAGCCCGACCCGGTGTCGATCTCGGCGCGGGCGTCGGCGCGGTTCTGGCGGATGTCGATCCGCGGCGCCTCGGCCTCCACCCCCGGGTCGAGCGAGAATCGGACCGGGACACCGTAGAGGCTGTCGTAGCGATTGACCGAGATCCCGAAATTGGTCTCGCCGTCGACATAGGCCAGGCCCAACGCCACGTCCGACGTCTCCGCCGCCGTATTGGGAAGCCGGTCGCTGAGGTCCGCCAGCGCCCGGACTGCGGGGTCGCCGCTTGCCGCCGCCTGCGCCCGAAGCTCGCGGGAGAGGACGAAACCGCCGATCCTGAGGTCGTTCGATCTGCTGTAATTGCCGTCGGCGTGGAACACCCATTTTGCGGCGATGGGAAGGTCGATCGTCGCATTGGCCGACCTTTCGTCCGAGGCCGAGCCGTAGCCGAGGATGGCGGCGACATGCACCCCCTCGTCCGGAACTCGGCGAGGGATGCGGGCGTCGATGACGTTGACCACTCCGCCGATCGCCGCCGAGCCGAACAGCAAGGCGGAGGGCCCGCGGAGCACTTCGATCCGCTCGGCCGTCAGCGGGTTGATGGCGACGGCATGGTCGACGCTGGTGTTGGACGCGTCGAGGCTGCCGATGCCGTCGGTCAGCACCCGCACCCTTTCGCCCTGGAAGCCGCGAAGCACCGGCCGCGAGGCGTTGGGCCCGAACGACGTCGCCGAGACGCCCGGCTGGCGGGCCAGGGTCTCGCCGATCGTCGGACGAAGCTCGCGGGCGAGCTCGGCGCCGGAGACCACCGAAGTGCCCGAGAGCACATCCTCGCGACTGCGCGCGAAGCCGGTGATGATGATGTCCTGGGTATGGTCCGCATGGGGATCGTCGGACTGGGCCGGCGCCGGGACGGCGGGAGTCTCGTCGGGAGGCGTTTGGGCGGGCGCATCCTGGGCCAGAGCAGCGGCGGGAAGCAGGGCCGTGACGGCGCCGGCAAGCAGGGCTGAGCGACGCATGTGACTATGTTCCAATTCTCTCGGCATTCGATTCGCGCGTCCTCGCAGACGCGCGGCTGAGCGGGGTTGGGCCGCAGCAAGGATGCGGCCGGACGTGCCGGGCGGCACGTCGCGCTCAGGCCGAGGGAGGCTCCAGCAAGGGGCGGAGCGAAGCGCCGACGAGTATCGGCACGTCGGCCGGACTCCGCTCGGCCGCTTCGTTCGCCTGGAACGGGACCGGAAGGCCGGGCGCCGGAAGCATGTCGGAAGCCCAGGCAATCGACCCGGAGTCCGCCGGCGCGCCCTTTTTGGAGGCCGCCTTGCCCGCGGTTTCCTCGCCTTTGGCGACCGCCGAGATCCCCGCATCCTCGCTCTGCAGCGCCGCGGCATGCTCGACTCCGTCCTGATGACGGCAGATGGCGGCCGCCACGGAGGAGCCGTGGGCCAGCACCAGCACGACGATCATCATCAAAGTCAGGAATCGGGTCATGGCGTCGAGATCGAACCCAGGATTGGCAAAACCGAAAATCTCCCTGTCCGGCGGACATAGGCGCTTTGTGACTTTATAACAAACCCACCTTGTCGCAACATGAACACGATTCCCCGCGCCAATAACCCCTCTCCCGTTTTTCACGGGAGAGGAGGGGCCCAAGCCGAAGGCTTGGGAGGTGAGGGTCTTGCTGACTCAGCGGTACAGACCCTCACCTCCCACCGCTTCGCGGCGGGCCCCTCCTCTCCCGCGAAGAGCGGGAGAGGATTGCCTCCGCTATGGCGCCCTACTTCCACCCTCGCCGTGGCCCGTCTAAAGCCTTCGCATGACCTACCGCACCATCGACTTCGCCAACGCGGGCGGGATCGCCCGGCTCACGCTCAACCGGCCGGACCGGCTGAACAGCTTCACCGTCGAGATGCACGAAGAGGTTGCCGACGCCCTCGCCCGGCTCGAAGGCGCCCGGGTGCTGATCCTGACCGGCGCCGGCCGCGGCTTCTGCGCCGGCCAGGACCTGGGCGACCGGGCGGTGGCGCCGGGCCAGGCGGTCGACCTCGGCGAGTCGGTCGAGCGGCGCTACAACCCGCTGATCCGGACCCTCACCGGCCTCCCCTTCCCGGTCATCGCCCGGGTCAACGGAGTCGCGGCCGGCGCGGGCGCGAACATCGCTCTGGCCTGCGACATCGTCATCGCCGCCAGATCGGCCAAATTCATCCAGTCCTTCGCCTCGATCGGCCTCATCCCCGACAGCGGCGGCACCTGGGCGCTGCCTCGGCTGGTCGGCCAGGCGCGGGCGCTCGGCCTCGCCCTCACCGCCGAGCCGCTGCCGGCGGAGAAAGCGGCCGAATGGGGCCTGATCTGGAAGGCGGTCGAGGACGAGGCGCTCGATTCGGAGGTCGATGCGCTGGCCGCCCGCTTCGCCGAGGCGCCGACCAGGGGGCTGGCCCGGATCAAGAAGATGATCCGCGAAAGCTGGAGCCACAGCCTCGACGAGGAGCTCGACCTCCAGCGCGACGCGATGCGCGAATTGGGCTTCGGCGACGATTATCGCGAAGGCGTGGCGGCCTTCATGGAGAAGAGGAAGCCGAACTTCACGGGAAAGTGAGGGCGCCCTCCGTCGCCGGACGGACGATACATCCGCAACGCGTTGCAATGCGTAGTTTTACGAAGCCGCGCTTCACGACGGACCTGTTAAATTCCTGGCCGACTCAAGCCCTTCTCGTGGAACGGCGGAGTCGCCTGTGGTTCAATATTCCTTGGGAGGGCGGGATATGCGCAAGCTTATGGCGACATTGTCGCTGGGCGCCGCAGCCTTGACGGTGGGCGCTGGCCAGGCCGGGGCGCAGAGTGGGACGCCGGTCTATACGACGATCTATTTCAGCGATGCGACTTACTCGATCCAGGTCGGCATCGTGCGCGGCCTCTGCACTTACAGCGGCGTGCAATATACTCTCGAGGGAAGCCACAGCCCCCATTTCACGAAGCAGATTGCCTCTTATTGCGTCGAAGCCGGCGGCGAGGCGGCCGGATGATGTCGGCGGGCGAATGTACCCGAACATTTACATCCGCATCGCGTCGAATTTGGTAATTCTACGAAGCCGCGATCCGAAACGAGCCTGCTAAGCTTGGGCGACTCATGCTCTCTTCGCAGAGTTCGGGTCGAACCGTGGTCAATAACATTACAGGAGCTTGTCATGCTCAAGCGGATAGGTTTGCTTTCGGCGGTCGCTCTCACCCTTACGGTCGGAGCGCTTCCGGCCGGCGCGCAGGGCGGATCGATCGCCTACAATACTTATTATTTCAGCGACGCGTCGCACACGACGCAGGTCGGGTTTCTTCGGCCCCGGTGCATCAACGGCAACCTGACCTACAGCCTGATCGGTTCGCAGAGCGCTTATTCGGAATCGGAAGAGGCCTATATCTGCGGCCCCAACGGCCCCGAGCCGCTCTAGGATTTCGCGCCGGCGGGGGCTGGTCAGGTCCCCGCCGGCGTTTGCCCGGTTCGCCGCATCTGAACGAGCGGATCCGGTCGGCCTGAGCTTGTCGAAGGCCTCTCCTTGTTCTCAACCCCCAAAGAGAAGTAACGGGCTTCGACAACCCCGGATCAAGTCCGGGGCCGAACGGAGGGGAATATCCCCGGCCCGCGCGGCACACCGGAGTGCGCATGAAGACGCTCAAGATGCTCAACTACGCCCAGGACCGCTGGTACGGCGCCGAAGGCGGCCTCGCCCCGGTCGAGAGCGCGGTCACCGGCGAGGTCGTCGCCGAGACCGGCAGCGGCGGGCTCGATTTCGCGGCCATGCTGGACCATGCCCGAACGGTCGGCGGACCGGCGCTGAGGCAACTCACCTTCCACGAGCGGGCGCATCGGCTGAAGGCGCTCGCCAACGCGATCATGGCGCGCAAGGAGGAATTGTACGAGCTCAGCTACGAGACCGGCGCGACCCGCACCGACGGCTGGATCGACATCGAGGGCGGCGCCGGAACGCTCTTCTCCTTCTCCTCGAAGGGCCGGCGCGAGCTTCCCAACGCCCGAATCCTGATCGACGGCGCGACGGAGCCGCTGTCGAAGGGCGGAAGCTTCGTCGGCCAGCACGTCTACACCTCGCTGCAGGGCGTCGCCGTCCATATCAACGCCTTCAACTTCCCGGTCTGGGGGATGCTCGAGAAGCTCGGCCCGACCCTGCTCGCCGGGGTCCCGGCCATCGTCAAGCCGGCCTCCTCCACCGGCTATCTCGCCGAGGCCGCGTTCCGGATCATGATCGAGGCCGAAGTGCTTCCGCCCGGCGCCCTGCAGCTGGTCATGGGCGGGGTCGGCGACCTGTTCGACCATCTCACCCTTCAGGACGTGGTCAGCTTCACCGGCTCGGCGCAGACCGCGATGAAGCTCCAGACCCATAAGGTCATCGCCCGCGAGAGCGTCCGCTTCATCGCCGAGCGCGACAGCCTCAACGCCTCGATCCTCGGCCCCGACGCCGCCCCGGGCACTCCCGAGTTCGACCTGTTCATCAAGGAAGTGGCGCGCGAGATGACGGTCAAGGCGGGGCAGAAATGCACCGCCATCCGCCGCGCCATGGCGCCCGCCGAGCATCTCGACGCGGTCCAGGCCGCCCTGATCGAGCGGCTCGGCAAGGCCCGGATCGGCAACCCCCGCGACGAAGGCGTCACCATGGGCGCGCTCGCCAGCCGCTCGCAGCTGCGCTCGGTCCGGGAGGCGGTGGCGGAGCTGGCGAAATCGGCCCGGATCGTCTCGGGCGATCCGGATCGCTCGCCGGTCGAGGGCAACGGCGCCTTCATCTCGCCCATCCTGCTCCGCTCCGACGATCCCTGGGGCTCCGCCGCGGTCCACGATGTCGAGGCGTTCGGTCCGGTGTCGACGATCATGCCCTATCGCGACCTCGCCGACGCGGTCGCGCTCGCCAATCGCGGCATGGGCAGCCTCGCTCTGTCGCTGTTCACCTTCGACCCGGCGGCGGCCGAGGAGTTCGTGCTCGGCGCCGGCGCCTATCACGGGCGGATGGTGATCCTGGACCGCACCAGCGCGAAGGAATCGACCGGCCACGGCTCCCCCCTCCCGGTCCTCGTCCACGGCGGCCCCGGACGGGCCGGCGGCGGCGAGGAGATGGGCGGGATCCGCGGAGTCACCCATTACATGCAGCGCACCGCGCTTCAGGGCTCGCCGACGGTGCTTTCCAGCGTGGTCAAGCAATGGCTTCCGGGCGCGCCCAAGCCCGAGGGCGACCGCCACCCGTTCCGCAAGCGCATTTCGGAGCTGGAGGTCGGCTACACCCTGAAGACGGCGAGCCGAACCGTCAGCCTCGACGATATCGAGCATTTCGCCGCCTTCACCGGCGACAATTTCTACGCCCATATGGATGAGGAAGCGGCCAAGGCGAACCCGATCTTCGACGGGCGGGTGGCGCACGGCTACCTCATCCTGAGCTTCGCCGCGGGCCTGTTCGTCGATCCCGATCCGGGCCCGGTGCTCGCCAATTACGGTCTCGAGGGCCTGCGCTTCCAGACCCCGCTTTACCCGGGCGATTCGATGCGGGTGGAGCTGACCGTCAAATCGAAGAGCGTCCGCAACGAGGAGATGGGCGAGGTGCGCTGGGCCGTCTATGTCTTCAACCAGAAGGACGAGGTGGTCGCCTCCTACGACCTCCTCACCATGAACACGCCATGATGAAACATCCGCTCCCGCTTGTCCTCTTCGCCCTCGGCGCGTGCGGCGCGTCCGCCACGGCCGAGCCCCCGGTCGACGGCTATCGGATCGTGAAGGAATATCCGCACGATCCGGCCGCCTTCACCCAGGGCCTGATCTACCTCGACGGCAAGCTCTACGAGAGCACCGGCCTCAACCGCCAGTCGACGGTGCGCGAGGTCCGGCTGGAGGACGGCCAAATCCTCCGCTCGGTCTCGATCGCTCCGCAATATTTCGGCGAGGGGCTCGTCAACTGGGGCCCCGATCTGCTGAGCCTGACCTGGACCGACGGCATCGGCTTCCGCTGGAACCGGGCCGATTTCAAGGCCAAGGGCCAGTTCCGCTACACCGGCGAGGGCTGGGGCCTGACCCAGGACGGCAAGCACATCATCCTCAGCGACGGCACCGATCAGCTTCGCTTCCTCGACCCCGCGACGATGCAGGAGAAGAAGCGGGTCGCCGTCACCTTCAAGGGCCAGCCGGTCGAGCGATTGAACGAGCTCGAATATGTGAAGGGCGAGGTCTTCGCCAACATCTGGATGGGCCGCCGGATCGCCCGGATCGACCCGAAGAGCGGCGCGGTGAAGGGCTGGATCGATCTGTCCCAGCTCGCGCTCGAGAATGCCAATGGCGATCCGGACGCCGTCCTCAACGGAATCGCCTATGACGCGAAAGGCGACCGCCTGTTCGTCACCGGCAAGAATTGGGCGAAATTGTTCGAGATCGACATCGTGCCCAGGGCGAAGGAATAGCCGAAGCGTGACCGGGACGCGGCACGCGACCGGAACGGCGGCAGGGCCCGGCGGGTTCTAGGCTCGACCCCTGCAGGAGAGCCGCCATGAAGATCGCCGAGTGCATGACCCAGGATATCGAGATCGTCACCCCCGACCAGCCGATCCGGGAAGCGGCGCAGTTCATGCTCCGCGCCGACGCCGGAGTCATGCCGGTCAGCCAGGGCGACAGAGTGGTCGGAATGGTCACCGACCGCGATATCGCGGTGCGCGCGGTCGCCGAGGGGCGCGGGCCCGACACGCCGGTCCGCGACATCATGTCGGAAAATGTGCTCTTCTGCTTCGACGATGACGAGATCGAGGAAGTGGCGATGAAGATGAGCGACGCCCAGGTCCGGCGGATGCCGGTGCTCAGCCGCGAGGATGAGACCCTGGTCGGGATCGTCTCGCTCGGCGACATCAGCCGCTCGGAGCAAAGCGAAGCCGCCGCGGTCGCGCTGGAGGGTATCACCGATCCCGGCGGCGAGCATAACCAGAGCAGCGAGGGATAACGTCCTTCGATACGGGCCTTCGCCAAGCTCAGTCCCTACTCAGGATGAGCGATCAGAAAACCCGCTCATCCTGAGTAGCCGGTGAGCTTGGCGAACCGGCGTATCGAAGGACGCCTTAGGCTTAGTCCCCCTACCCCGCCTTATACGCCCCCACGCCGTCGGCGAGATGGGGATTGTTCTCCTCGCGAAGCCGGGCCGCGCTATCGTCGTAGAGGAAGGGCAGGAAGGCGTAGCGGGTGCCGCGGGTCACCGGGGTCGCCTCGTGGAGCAGCGAGCAGGAGAAGACGACCGCGCCCCCGGTCGGAGCCCGGTAGGTGCGCTGGCCATATTCGGGGAAGCGGAGGTCGCCGCCCTCATAATCGCCGGCGTTGAGGTTGATCGTCACGGCGAAGCGGCGGTGGGCGGTGCCCTTGGTCGTATTGTCCCGGTGCGGCCGGAAATGGCCGGCGCCCGCCCGATAGGCGCCGACGATATAGCGCTCCATCCGGGTCGTCTCGAACTGGAAGCAGCGCTTCACCATCGGCACCAGCCTGGTGAGGATCCGGGCGCGCAGGATCGCGCACAGCGCCTCGTCCGCTATCTCCCGGTCGCGCCGCATCTTGTGGTGGGGATCGGTCACCAGCGTGGTCTTGCCGCCCACCTCGCGCATGAAGCCGGACGGCTCGCCGCCGGTCTCGCGGTGATGCTCGATCAGCCGCTCGCACAAGGCCGGCTCGAAGACGTTGGGCGCCATCAGCACCGGCGCCCAGTCGGGCAGCGGCATCTGGGCGGCCGCCTTGCGAAGCGCCGCAATCGCCGCTTCGCCCGCCTCGAGCGGAAAGGCGGCCACGGCCCGCATCATCGGGTCGACCAGCAGCCAGTGGCGCCGGTCCGGCTCGCCCTCCTGCGCCGGCGCCGCCCCGAACAGGCGCTCGAGCCCGCCGCTCGGATCGAGAAAGAAGCGGATTCCGGGAAGCCGCTGGGCGACCCGCCCGGCCGCTTCGTCCTCGGGATCGTCGGTCACCCCGAAGAAGCAGGCGCTTTGGTCGTCGAACAGGGCGCGGTGCCGCTCGACGCAGGCCAGGGCCTCGGCGGCCCCGTCGGCCCCGGCGCGGCCGAGGAAGAGGAGCAACAAATAGCGCCCGGCGGCCGTGTCGAAGACGTAATTGTCGCTTCCCCCGATCGCCTTGGCGCGAAACCAGGGCACCGCCTCCCCGGGCAGGAACGGGCGCGGACGGGTAGGGATGGGCGAATCCATAGACGCTTTATGCCCTCTCCTTCCCCTCCCTGAAAGGGAGGGGGGCTACTTCAGCGCCGCGTAGATCAGGGTCTTCAGCTGGCGGCGGACCGGGTAGGTTGACGAGGGCATGAGCTGGGTCATGAAGATCATGTGCAGCCGCTCGACCGGATCGACGAAGAAGGCGGTCGAGAACATGCCGCCCCAATAATATTCCCCCTTCGAGCCCGGAAGCATCGTCTTCGCGGGATCGAGATTGACCCCGAAGCCGAGGCCGAAGCCCTGGCCGGCGTTGATCGCCTCGCTGAACAGGGAGCGGCTCATCTCGGTGAGGTCGGCGCCGCCCGGAAGGTGGTTCGCGGTCATCAGCTCGAGGGTCTTGCGGCCGATCAGCCGGGCGCCGTCGAGCGCGCCGCCGCCGATCAGCATCGAGCAGAAGCGATGATAATCGGCCACGCTCGAGACCAGGCCGGCGCCGCCGGCGAGCAGCCTCGGCGGCCGGCTCCAGGCGCTCTTCTCGCCCTGGTCGTAAAGCACCGCCCCCTTCCCCTCCCGGAACGCCCAGGCGTCGCCGAGCCGGTGCGCCTTGTCGGCGGGCACATGGAAGGCGGTGTCGGTCATCCCGAGCGGCGCGAAGATCCGCTCCTCGAAGAACCGGTCGAGCTTCATCCCCGACACGCGCTCGACGACGAGCCCGAGCACGTCGGTCGAGACCGAATAAGTCCACGCCGTCCCCGGCGAGAATTCGAGCGGGACATCGGCCAGAGCAGCGACGAAGCCGTCGAGGTCGAGCGCCCCGTGCCAGCCCTCGATCTTCTTCTCGCGATAGGCGGCGTCGACATTGGTCCGGTGCTGGAAGGCGTAAGTGAGGCCGGAGGTGTGGCGCAGGAGGTCGATCATCATCATCGGCCGCTCGGGCGGCCTGGTGAGGAACGGAACGCCCGCTCCGCCGCCATCGTAGACGCTTATTCCCTTCCATTCGGGGATGATCGTCTCGACCGCCTGGTCGAGGGTCACCCGCCCCTCCTCGACCAGCATCATGAAGGCGATCGAGGTGATCGGCTTGGTCATCGAGGCGATCCGGAAGAGGGCGTCCTCGGCCATCGGCTCGCCGCTCGCCCGAGCCTTGCCGGCGGTCGAGAAGTGGACGGCCTTGCCGTCGCGGGCGATCAGAAGCTGGGCCCCGGCGAGAAGCCCGGGCGCGAGATAATGCTCGTCGAGGAAGGCGTCGATCCGCTCGAGCCGCTCCGGATCGAACCCCGCCTGCGCCGCGTCCACCCGCTCCATCGCCGCTCCTCTCGCCACACGTATTCCTCTCCCGCTTTTCGCGGGAGAGGGGGGACCCAAGCCGAAGGCTTGGGGGGTGAGGGTCTTGCCGACTCAGCGGTACAGACCCTCACCTCCCATCGCTGCGCGATGGGCCCCTCCTCTCCCGTAAGGACGGGAGAGGGGGTTGGTTGCGGCCTAGCGCTTGAGCAAAGGACGAATCAACGGCAATGGTCCAGTGGAAGGAGAGGCGGGTGATCGAAGGCTTCGAGCTGGATCCTGACTGGCCGCGGATGAGCCTCGAGGAGGCCGACGCCCTGCTCACCGCGCCGGGCTCCCGGCTCGAGCTGGACGAAGCCGTCATCCGCGGCATCCCGACCCGGATCTGGAAGAACGCTCCGCCCAGCCTTCCCTATCTGGTCGGCGTGTCGCGGACCCACGGCGAGCGCATTGCCACAATCTTCGAGACGGAGCGGATCGACTATGAGGCGCAATATCGCGCCATCGCGGCCCTCGCCGCCGAGCTCGGCCGGCTCGGCATCGGCAAGGGCGACCGGGTCGCGATCGCGATGGTGAACCTTCCGGAATGGCCGGTCGCCTATTTCGCGGCCACCGCGCTCGGAGCGCTGGCGGTGCCGCTCAACGCCTGGTGGACCGGGCCGGAGCTCGAATATGGCCTCGCCGATTCGGGCGCGAGGCTGCTCATCGCCGATTGGGAGCGCTGGCAGCGGATCGAGCCCCACCGCGCCGCTTTGCCGGCGCTCGAGCATATCATCGTCAGCCGCGCCGCGATCGCCCCGGCCGGAGCCGTTCGGCTCGAGGATCTGATCGGCGCGCCCGGCGACTGGGGAAGCCTTGCCGAGCTGGAGCTTCCCGACGTCGCGATCGAGCCCGACGACGAGGCCAGCATCCTCTATACGAGCGGAACCACCGGCCGGCCCAAGGGCGCGCTCCACACCCACCGCAACTTCACCACCAACATCCTCTCGGTCGGCTATGCCAATGCCCGGGCGGCGCTTCGCCGCGGCGAGCCCCCGCCCGAGCCGCAGCCGCGGACCGCCCTGATGGTCATCCCCCTCTTCCACTGCACGGCCTTGAGCGCGATGCTGATGGGGACGATGGTCGCCGGCCACACCCTCGTCTTCATGCGCAAATGGGATCCCCTGGAAGCGATGGCGCTGATCGAGCGCGAGCGGGTGCAGATGACCGGGGGAGTCCCGACCATCGCCTGGCAATTGCTCGAGCATCCCCTACGCTCCCGCTTCGACCTCTCCAGCCTCGAGACGATCAGCTATGGCGGCGCCCCGGCCGCGCCCGAGCTGGTGAGGAAGATCAGGGAGGAGTTCGGAGCCCTGCCCGGCAACGGCTGGGGGATGACCGAGACCACCGCCACCGTCACCAGCCATGTCGGCGAGGATTACCTCCACCGCCCGGACAGCGCCGGCCCGCCGGTGCCGATCTCGGACCTGAGGATCATGTCGCCCGACGGCGGGCAAGAGCTGCCCGTCGGCGAGGTCGGCGAATTGTGGGCGCGCGGGCCGCAGATCGTCAAAGGCTATTGGAACAATTCCGAGGCCAGCGCCGCCACCTTTATCGACGGCTGGGTGCGCACCGGCGACCTCGCCCGTCTCGACGAGGAAGGCTTCCTCTACATCGTCGACCGGGCCAAGGACATGGTCATCCGCGGCGGCGAGAACATCTATTCCATAGAGGTCGAGAACGTCCTGTTCGACCATCCCGCCGTCACCGACGCCGCCCTGATCGGCCTTCCCCACCGAACGCTGGGCGAGGAGCCGGCGGCCGTCGTCCACCTCGCCCCCGGAGCGGCCGCGACCGAGGAGGAGCTCAAAGCCTGGGTCCGCGAACGCCTGGCCGTCTTCAAGACCCCGGTGAGGATCGCCTTCCTGCCCCGCCCGCTGCCGAGGAACGCCAACGGCAAGATCTTGAAGCAGGAATTGCGCAGTCTCTTCGATGGACTCCTCCCCTCCCTGAAAGGGAGGGGTCGGGGGTGGGTAGTCGA
>DASTFN010000053.1:0-5284 GCA_035719905.1 Allosphingosinicella sp. | reverse complement strand
GGCCGCGGCCGAAGCGGGTTCGGCCGACGGCCTCGGCGATATCGTCGTCACGGCGACCAAGCGCGTGACCAACCTCCAGGAGACTCCGATCGCCATCTCGGTGCTCAGCGACGAGGCGCTCGCCGACCGCCACGTCCAGAGCCTCACCGATCTCGCCGACGGCTCGATCCCGGGCCTGAGGGTCGCCACGTTCGAGGCGCGTCAGTCGGCGCTGACGATCGGCATCCGCGGCATCGTGCCTCTGGACGCCAACCAGCCGGCGCGCGAGCAGGGCGTCGGAGTCTATGTCGACGGCATCTATCTGGGGCGCCAGCAGGGCCTCGGCGCCGCGCTCCTCGACGTCGAGCGGATCGAGGTTCTGAAGGGCCCCCAGGGGACCTTGTTCGGCCGCAACACCGAGGGCGGCGCCCTCAGCATCATCACCAAGGCGCCGACCGGCGAGTTCGGGCTCCGGGTCGCCGCCGGGGCCGGCAATTACGGGAGCTACAATGCGAGCGGCCACCTCGATCTGCCGGCCGTCGGCCCGTTCAGCTTCAAGATCGACGCCGCCCTCGACCATCAGGACGCGATCACCCGCAACCCGCTCGCCGGCCAGACCGGCTGGGGATTTTACGACCGCAAGGGCGTCCAGGGGAAGATCCGCTTCCGTCCGAGCGGCAATTTCACCGCCGATCTGTCCGCGGACTGGGGCGAGGACCAGAACACCCCCTTCTATTCGCAGCTTCTGAACTACAATCCCAACCTCTATCCGGTGGGGCCGCTGACCGGCGCGCTGCCGTCCGGCTCGGTCCGGCCGCTGCCTCCGCTGGTGGTGGTCGAGGGCAAGGACAGGATGAAGGTCGCGGACGTCGGGGTGATCCAGCAGCCGAGCGTGGACAAGACCCTGGGCGCCGCCCTGACCCTGAAATGGAACGTCGCGCCCGGGGTCGAGCTTCGCTCGATCACCGGCTACCGGGAGGTGAGCGTCGATCAATGGGACAATGCCGGCGGCGCCCACCGCCCGCCGATCTTCGCCGCCAACGGCCTCTTCAGCCGCTACTCTCTGTCCTATCTCGAGCAGAACCAATTCAGCCAGGAGCTCCAGGCGGTCGGGCGCATCGCCGACCAGCTCGATTACGTCTTCGGCCTCTATTATTTCCGCGAGAAGGCCTATGAGGAAGCGGCGACCCCGAGCACCAACCGCTGGAACGCCGACGGCACCGCTTACACCATCGTCGATCCCTGCACCGGCTCGAGCGGCTTCGGCTGGCAACCCGGCTGCCGGAGCATCGACCGCGGCAGCCGCGCCCGGTCGAAGAGCATGGCCGCTTACGGCCAGCTCACCTGGACCCCGCCCTCGGCCGACCGGTTCCACGTCACGCTTGGCGGCCGCTACACAAGAGACGACAAGAGCGGCACCCTCTACAAGGTGAACAACGCCGCCACCGCCTTCGCCTTCGACCAGCGGACCAGCCGCTTCAACCCGCTGGCGATCCTCGCCTGGGACGCCGCCGACGACATCCACCTCTACGCCAAATATGCGACCGGCTACCGCTCCGGCGGCGCCAGCTCGCGCTCGCTCACCTATCGCGAGTTCGGGCCGGAGGACGTCAAGAGCTACGAGATCGGCGCCAAGACGGAATTCTTCGACCGCCGCCTGAGGCTCAACCTCGCCGGCTACATCATGGACCGCAAAGGCACCCAGGTCGATTTCAGCGTTTTGAACTTCCTGTCCAACGGCGCCACCCGCAACACGCTCGAGACGGTGAATGCGCCGGGCACGACGAAGATAAGGGGGATCGAGCTCGACGCCATCGCGCTCGTCGCCGACAACCTCACTTTGTCCGCCTCCTACGCCTACACCTACACCAGGGTGCCCGACGCGCCCGATCCGTTCCGCCCCGGCACGCCGCTGGTGCCGGTGTTCATCCCCTTCACCCCCCGCAACGTCGTGAACGGCGCGATCGACTATGACGTCGCGGCCGGAATCGGCGAAAGCCGGCTGCGCTTCCACCTCGACGCCACCTACAATCAGGCGACCCAGAGCTTCGCCGAATTCGCGACGAAGAACGATGGCTCGTTCATCGTCAACGCCAGCCTCGCTCTGGCCGACGTCGAAGTCGGGACGGGCGCCCTCATCACCTTCGCCCTCTGGTCGCGGAACCTCCTGAACGAGGCCCATGTCTACCGCCGCGATCCGACCAACAGCCTCCCCAACCCGTTCACCGGCAGCCGCTCGAACGTGATGGGCGACTATGGCAATTTCAACGCCCCGCGCACCTTCGGCGTGGAGGCTCGGTTCAGCTTCTGACGGAGAAGGGGGGACCGTCCGGTGACAGTCACGTGACTGTCACTGGACGCGCGACCACAAGGCGAACAGCCGGTTGTCGGTCGAGCTCATCGCCTTCACCATTTCCTCATGGTCGAAGCCCTCCAGCGCGGTGAGATAGTCCACCGCCGCTTTCTCGCCGGTGGCGCCGAGCGGAAAGGCGCAGGCCAGCACCCCGCCGGCGCCGGACAGCAGCCACCAGACGTCCGCGCCCCAGGGCCCGCTGTCGTTCGTCTCGACCGCCACCCGCGAAAGCTCGGACTTGCCCACCGCCCGGCTGTCGCCCGCCGGGTCCGTCACCCGGATCGAGCCGTCCTCCATCACCACCTCCCAATGCGCTTCGGGCGGCGGCGATTGCTTCTGAAGCTTCCTCAACCAGCCGGACACAGGCTCTCCTTCGAGGACGGCAAGGGTGGAAAATAGCCGTTTCACGCCAGGCCGCAAAGTCCGGGGCCGGGTGGCAAGCAGCCCGTTCCTCCTTTAGCCTTTGCCGATGCTCCACACCCGCAATCTGAGCGGCATGATCGAGGTCGACGGCCATTTCTATCGCTGGGACCTGCGGCGCGAACCGCAATGGTGCACCGCGGACGGCTTCCAGGGCATGCTCATCGGCCTCTGCCGGCCCGATTCCGGCGGCCGCGAGGCGCTCGTCCTATTCCCGCCGCCCGACCGCCCGGCCCTGCGCGCCCGCGGCTACCGCCACCGCCCCCAGATAGGCCGGGCCGAGCTGGACCGGGCCGTCCGCACCGCCCTCGCCCAGGGCTGGGACCCGGCGGCGAGGGGCAAGCCCCTCCACATCGACGCGTGACCTGGGGTGGAGCCAGCGTCAGAGACGCTCCTCGATCCAGTCCCACATGGGTTGCGGAAGCCAGCCGCAGTAGGAACCCTCCATGACCTGGGCGACGATGATCTTGTCATCGTTGGCAAGCCCAGTGTGGAGATCGGCATTGATCTGCCCCGCCGACAAGGGAGTCGACACGAAATATACCGACTCGAATTCCTCGTCATGAACGTACTGATATTCCTCGAGACGCGCGATGAACCCGGCCAGCGCCTCGGCATGATCCGGCCTGTCCGGTTTCAATTTCCAGGTGACCAGATAAACGCCCATCTCCGCTCCCCAACGAACCCGCAGCCTGCGGATGCACTCGGCCCATAGTTTCGTGTCCCCGCGACCCTCGGCCGCTTCCGCCAGGGTTACCGCCGTATGACCCCAAAGCAACATCCTCGGCGTAAATATTGCCCCCCGCCCCCACCTCTCCACGCACAGGGGGACGCACGCACGGGGGACACATCACGCACAGGGGACACATACCTTTGCGTCCCCGCGAATTCGGTGCCAGGCACGTGCCAGCTACGTGCCTGGCACCGGAGGCCGATGACGGCACCCCCCCAGATAACTCCCTATAGCCGCCGGCATCGGGGACGCTACGGCTTGGTCGTGCTAGAGCGCCGAGGGATTAGGTTGCACCCTCCCCGTCATGCCGGACTTGATCCGGCATCCACCTTTCCCTTTCAGCGCCGTGGCTTGAAGAAGGTGGGCCCCGGATCAAGTCCGGGGTGACGATTCAACCTGACGCCGGCGCGCTCTAGCTCCACGAGCAGTCTTCCGTTCCCGCCGCGCATCCCAGATCGCTTCCATGATCGAACTGGCCAGGTACGTGCCAGTCACGTAGCTGGCACTGAAGCCCCTCAGCGCCCTTTACTCCGCAGTCGTCGGGTCGATCGTCGCGCGCACCTGCGAAATGCTGTTGGCCGGGAAGCCGGCCGTTTCCGCATGCTGTCGGATAAGCGCCTCGCTCGGCGCGCGGTAGATGCAGTAGATCTTGTCGTCCGTGACGTAGCTGTGCACCCACTGGATCTCAGGCCCAAGGTCGCGCAGCACGGCGCACGACCCCTGCGACGCATTCTTGAGGTCGTCGGCGCCCAGGCCCCCGACCCCCGGCATCTCACGCTCGATGACGAATTGCGGCATGCTTGCGGCTCCTTTTCGTGACTCGCATATGCTGCCCGTCGGGCCTGCCGCTGTCGAGTCACGCGACTCACGGGCGCCGATGCGGGCCCGCGCCGAACAGGGCTGGACCCCAATCTTCGTGGTCACTTTTGGTGACCGGCCTTGCCCTCCAATCGGCATGTCTCACGCAAAGCCGCGAAGACGCAAAGCACAGCTATGGTGCCGCACGGCCCCTTCGTGCCTTCGTGGGCTTTGTGCGAACCAAAAAAGGCCCCGCATCGCTGCGGGGCCTTTCGTGTTTCGAGCGACCGAGAGGCAGAGGCCGAGCCATCTACCCCTCCACCGCCAAAATTGGCGGTCCCCCTCCCCATCTGGCGACGGGGAGGAAAGGATCAGTCGTCGTCGCGGGTCAGGAACGCCGGGGCGAACTCGGGCTCGGGGCCGTCGTTGCGCTCCGGACGGTCGCCGCCTTCGCGCTCGCGGCGCGACTCCCGGCCGCCCCTTCAATCCCCCTCGAAGTCGAGCGCCGCCGCCGCGCCGCCGGACAAGGTGCTCGGCCGGTCGGGCTCGACCGGCACTCCGCCCTCGTCGGGATCGAGACCCCGGCGGCGTCTCGTCCGGCGCAGGAAGGGCGATTTGAGGAGCGCGTCGAAGCCGGACCGGCGACCGGCGGGGCGGCGAAGCTTGCGCTTGAGAAAGTCCGGAGTCGGCATTGGCCCTTCTACCACCAGGGTGCTCCATTCAAAAGCGGATTGGACGCCAGCCCGCCCGCCGGATCCCTCGCGGTCACTTTTCAGGACCGGACTTCGATTCGCACCTCTCATCTCGCCCGAAGGCGGAAGGCCCCGGCCCGGCACGGCCCTTCGTGCCTTCGTGGGCTTTGTGCGAACCAACAAAAAGGCCCCGCATCGCTGCGGGGCCTTTCGTGTTTCGAGCGACCGAGAGGCAGAGGCCGAGCCATCTACCCCTCCACCGCCAAAATTGGCGGTCCCCCTCCCCATCTGGCGACGGGGAGGAAAGGA